>NZ_CP121666.1:6668125-7291250 GCF_029714325.1 Bradyrhizobium sp. CB1717 | reverse complement strand
CGTCACGTCCGCACTCTCAATCCGACTGCCATGATCGTTGCCACGGCCGACCTGTTGTCCGATGTGGGCGAGCTCTATGCGGCCGGCGCCAGCTACGTCACCGTGACCCGGCTCAGCGATGCTCATGAGCTGTTTACCGTGATCGAAGCCGCCCAGGCCGGCCTGCTCGCCGACAAGCGTGCCGAGCTCGATCTGCGGCTCGGCGAGCGGCGCGAGGTGCTGCCCTGACGGCGCCCCGGCCGTCTTCCGTCCGGGCTTGGCGCGCCTATATCCCTGGTATCTTCGGTGCAAGCCTGAGGCTCGCGGGCCGGCCCGCCATCAGGCATATGCGGTTGCGTCCAGGACACTAGCGCTTGGAGCCAAGTCCGGCTAAGGCGTCCGGCAAGCCTCCGGCCCCATAACCGATAGAGATTGGGACATGCCCGATACCGTCCAGGAAGTCTTGCAGGCCTTTGCCAGGGGCGAGCTCGTCGTCGTCACCGACGACGAGGACCGCGAGGGTGAGGGCGATCTGATCGTCGCCGCCTCGCTCTGCACCGCCGAGAAGATGGCGTTCATCATCCGCCACACCTCCGGCATCGTCTGCGCCCCCGTGACCACCGAGGACGCCCGCCGCCTGCGGCTCGATCCGATGGTCGCCCACAACGATTCCGCGCACACCACAGCGTTCACGGTCTCGATCGACTACAAGCCCGACGGCGGCACCGGCATCTCGGCCGAGGAGCGCGCCTCGTGCTGCCGGGCGCTCGCCAATCCCAATGTCGGCGCGCATGACTTCGCCCGGCCGGGCCACATCTTCCCGCTGATCGCCAAGGATGGCGGCGTGCTGCTGCGCTCCGGCCATACCGAGGCCGCCGTCGATCTCTGCAAGCTCTCCGGCCTGCCGCCGGTCGGCGTCATCAGCGAGCTGATGAACGACGACGGCAGCGTGATGAAGGGCGAGCAGGTCGCGCAGTTCGCCGCCAGGCACAAGCTCAGGCACGTCACCATCGCGGACATGATCGCCTACCGCCAGGCGCGCGAAAAGCTGATCGAGCGGGTCTCGACCTTCGTCATCGACAGCCCGATTGGCCCCTTGCAGGGCTACGCCTATCGCTCGCCGTTCGATTCCATCGCCCACGTCGCCTTCGTCTACAACGGCGTCGGCGACGGCAAGAACGTGCTGACGCGCTTCCACAAGCCGAACATCGTCAAGGACACCTTCACCGGGCACAAGCGCATGGCCGCCGTGCTCGAGCATTTCAAGAAGACCGGCCGCGGCGTGCTGGTCTACTTGCGCGACGGCGCCGCCGGCGTGCCCGTGTCCCCGCTTCCCGACGAGACCTCGACGGAGGCGGACCGCAACCGCCAGTGGCGCGAAATCGGCGTCGGCGCGCAGATCCTGCGCGATCTCGGCGTTACCTCGATCCGGCATCTCACCTCCTCGGTCCATGACTACAAGGGTCTGTCGGGCTTCGGCATCGAGATCGTCGCCAACGAGCAGCTCGAGACCTGACACGCCGTTTCCGGGTCCGCAGCGTTGCGTGACCCGGAAATGACCGAAACCAGGATGCAATTGCACTTGTTGCCGCGGCGCTTTAATTTGTCGGGCAATTTCTAGACGGAACCAGACGCGAAAGGACGTTTCATGAGCGTGCGCCCTCAGGCCAAGGACAAGCCGGCTGCGGCTTCTTTCCAGTGGGACGATCCGTTCCTGCTCGACGAACAGCTGACCGAAGACGAGCGCATGGTGCGCGACACCGCCCGTGCCTATGCCCAGGACAAGCTGCTGCCCCGCGTCTCCAAGGCCTATCTGGAAGAGAAGACCGACCGCGAGATCTTCAACGAGATGGGCGAGCTCGGTCTGATCGGCATTACGCTGCCGGAGGAATATGGCTGCGCCAATGCGAGCTACGTCGCCTACGGGCTCGTCGCGCGCGAGATCGAGCGGGTCGATTCCGGCTACCGCTCGATGAACTCGGTGCAGTCCTCGCTGGTGATGTATCCGATCTACGCCTATGGCGACGAGAACCAGCGCAAGAAGTACCTGCCGAAGCTCGCCAGCGGCGAGTGGGTCGGCTGCTTCGGCCTGACCGAGCCGGACGCCGGCTCCGATCCCGCCGGCATGAAGACCCGCGCCGAGAAGGTCTCGGACGGCTACCGCCTGACCGGCAGCAAGATGTGGATCTCGAATGCGCCGATCGCCGACGTGTTCGTGGTCTGGGCCAAATCGGCGGCGCACGACAACCAGATCCGCGGTTTCGTGCTGGAGAAGGGCATGAAGGGCCTCTCCGCGCCGAAGATCGGCGGCAAGCTCTCGCTTCGCGCCTCCATCACCGGCGAGGTCGTTATGGATGGCGTCGTGGTTCCCGAAGACGCGCTGCTGCCCAACGTCTCCGGCCTCAAGGGTCCGTTCGGCTGCCTCAACCGCGCCCGCTATGGCATCTCCTGGGGTGCGCTCGGCGCCGCCGAGGACTGCATGCACCGCGCCCGCCAGTACACGCTTGATCGCAAGCAGTTCGGCAAGCCGCTCGCCGCGACCCAGCTGGTGCAAAAGAAGCTCGCCGACATGGAGACCGAGATCGCGCTTGGCCTTCAGGGCTCGCTTCGCGTCGGCCGCCTGATGGACGAGGGCAAGTTCGCCCCCGAGATGATCTCGATCATGAAGCGCAACAATTGCGGCAAGGCGCTCGACATCGCCCGCACCGCCCGCGACATGCACGGCGGCAACGGCATCTCGATCGAGTATCACGTGATGCGCCACGTCCATAACCTCGAGACGGTCAACACCTACGAGGGCACCCACGACGTCCACGCCCTGATCCTGGGACGCGCGATCACGGGCATTCAGGCGTTTTTCTGAGCCGCGTACCCCGTGGCCGCTGTCTTGCTCAGCTGTCATCGCCCGCCTTGTGCGCAATTGCGCACTGGGGGCGGGCGATCCAGTATCCCAGAGACCTCGCCTTCGCCTCAGGCGCCGCGGCGTACTGGATACCCCGCCTTCGCGGGGTATGACGGCGAGGGTTGGGTAGCAGTGCACAGGAAGTCTCATGTCCGACAACGACGACGTCCCGTTCAACCGCAACTTTCCGCTTCAGCCTGGCGTCGTCGAGGAAGTCCGCCCCGGCGTGCGGCGCGTGCTCTGTAACAATCCGAGCCCCTTCACCTTCACCGGTACGGTCAGCTACATCGTCGGCACAGGCAACGTCGCGATCATCGATCCCGGCCCGGATGATGCGGCGCATGCGGCCGCGCTGCTCGATGCCGTGCGCGGCGAGACGGTGAGCCACATCTTCGTCACCCACACCCATCGCGACCATTCGCCGAACACCGCGCGGATCAAGCAGGCGACCGGCGCGCCGGTCTATGCCGAAGGCCCGCACCGCGCCTCGCGCCCGCGCTTCGAGAGCGAGAAGCACAATCCGGAATCCGGCGTCGATCGCGATTTCGCGCCCGACATCAGGATCGCCCATGGCGATGTGGTCGAGGGCGACGGCTGGCGCCTCGAGGCGGTGGCGACGCCCGGCCACACCGCCAACCACCTCGCCTTCGCCTGGGCGGAGCGGAAATTCAATTTCGTGGGCGACCACGTGATGGGCTGGTCGACCTCGATCGTGGCGCCGCCCGACGGCTCGATGATCGACTACATGGACTCGCTCGACCGCCTCGCCGCGCGCGCGGAGGACCTCTATTTCTCCGGCCACGGCCCCGAGATTCCGGACGGCCCGCGCTTTGTGCGTTTCCTGATCCGCCACCGCAAGGCGCGCGAGGCTTCGATCCTGCACCGCCTCGCCAAGGGCGAGGCCGACATCCCAACCATGGTGCGCGCGATCTATATCGGCATCGATCCGAGGCTGACGACGGCCGCCGGCTATTCCGTGCTGGCGCATCTGGAAGACCTCGTCGCCCGCGGCGTGGTGGCAACCGATGGCGATCCCGTGATCACCGGGACGTATCGGATGGCGGGCGCCTAGCGTCGGCCATCATTCCGGGGCGTGCGTTAGCGCGAACCCGGAATCCATCGTGCCGCAGTGTCGGTGGATGAATGGATTCCGGGCTCGCCGCTTTGCGGCGCCCCGGAATGACAGCCGGGCTATTTCTTCACCGTCTTCGCCGGTGCCTTCGGCGGCGCCACCGGGGTCTTCTTCACCGGCTTGAGCGCATCGGCATCGGCGGCGGTGTTGAGATCCTCGATGAATTTCTTCACGCGCGCGGCATTGCTGCCGAGATCGCTATCGAAATAGCGCGAGGCGGAGCGGATATCGACGCGGGAATCCTCGCCGTCGGGCACGACCCTGATGGAAATGTCCTCGCGCAAGCCCATGATCGGTGTGCGGGCCACCGCCTCGATGCGACCCATGCGGCGCGGCGGCTGCGGCGCGCGCTCGTCGATGACGAGCCATTTGCGCTTGTTGACCAGCTGCAGCGCGATCGCATAGGCGCGATCGACCGGGATCTCGAGCTCGATTGGTTCGATATCAGGATAAAAATGGCGCTGCTGCTCGGCCGAATAGAGACCGGCATAGACGGCCGTATTGGCGCCGTCACCGGCGCGCAGCCGCGCCAATGCGTCGAAGCGTGGCGGGTCGATCGGGTCGGTGGTGATGTCGTGGATCGCCGGCAGCTTGCGGTATTGCAGGGCGAGATAGGCGGGGTAGGCGAGGATCGCGCCGTCGATCAGGAACGCGAGCAGGATGCGCGCCATGCCGCGCGAGCCGTTCTGCCAGATCGCGGCGAAGCCCGCGAGCCCGAACAGGATGGAGAGCCCCGCGATCGCGAGGCCCCCGAAGAAGGTGACGAGCGCCGGCTTCGGCTCCAGGAAGCCGAAGCGGACGATGAGGATAGACACCAGGACGGCCACCACCGCGAACACGGCGAGATTGCGCGCCCAGCTGGCGAGGCTGGACACGGGCTCCGTCTGGTAGGGAGCGGAAAACCTGCGGGCCATCGGTGAAGCTCTGCCGGGGTCTTGGAGGCGGTGCCGGCCGATCTGGCGCGACGATGGGCCGTTGAGACCACGGCCCGGGGGCAAATTCAAGGGTTCCGGGTCATCATTGCCCGTCATTCCGGGGCGCCCAAAGGGCGAACCCGGAATCTCGAGATTCCGGGTTCGATGCCGTTGGCATCGCCCCGGAATGACGTCTACGTCCCTACGCCGCCGCGTTCGGGAAGCGGTAATCCTTGAACTGGTCGCGCAGCGCCGTCTTCAGGATCTTGCCGGTGGCGGTATGCGGGATGCCGTCGACGAAGGCGACGTCGTCGGGCATCCACCATTTGGCGATCTTGCCGTCCATGAATTTCAGGATGTCCTCGCGGCTTGCCTGCTGGCCCTGCTTGAGCTGCACGATCAGCAGCGGCCGCTCGTCCCATTTGGGGTGGAACACGCCGATCACGGCGGCTTCCGCCACGGCTGGATGGCCGACGGCGAGATTTTCGAGGTCGATCGAGGAGATCCACTCGCCGCCGGACTTGATCACGTCCTTGGAGCGGTCGGTGATCCGCATGTAGCCGTCCTCGTCGATGGTCGAGACGTCGCCGGTGTCGAAGAAGCCTTCCTCGTCGAGGATGTTGGCGTCGACGCGATAATACGCCTTGGCGACCGCGGGGCCGGAGACCTTGAGGCGGCCGAAGGTCTTGCCGTCCCAGGGCAGCTCCTTGCCGGCATCGTCGGTGATCTTCATCTGCACGGCGAAGGGGGCATAGCCCTGCATCTGCAGGACGTCGAGCTTGGCATCGCCGGTTGCGTTCTGGAACGGCGGCTTCAGCGCCGCGACGCTGCCGATCGGGCTCATCTCGGTCATGCCCCAGGCGTGGCGGACGCTCGAGCCCATGTCGAGGAAAGCCTTGATCATCGAGCGCGGCATCGCCGAGCCGCCGCAGATCACCATCTTCAGCTCCGGCAGCTTCAGATTGTTGGCGGCCATGTGCTGGAGCAGCATCAGCCACACCGTGGGCACGCCGGCGGTGTGGGTCACCTTTTCGGTCGAGAGCAGCTCGTAGACCGAGGCGCCATCGAGCTTGGCGCCGGGCATGACCAGCTTGGTGCCCTGCGAGGGCGCGGAGAAGGCGATGCCCCAGCTGTTGGCGTGGAACAGCGGCACCACCGGCAGCATCGTCTCGGAGGCGCTGGTGCCGAGCGCGTCGACATTGTTGGCCATCAGCGCGTGCAGCACGTTGGAGCGATGCGAGTACAGCACACCCTTCGGGTCGCCCGTGGTGCCCGACGTGTAGCACATCGCGGCCGCCGTGTTCTCGTCAAAGTCCTTCCATTTGAATTTGCCGTCGGCCTGCGCAATCCAGTCCTCGTAGGCTACCGCATTCTTCAGCGTGGTCTGCGGCATATGCGCCTTGTCGGTGAGCACGACGTAGTGCTCCACGCTTGGCAGCTTGTCGGCGATCTTCTCCAGGATCGGAACGAAGGTGATGTCGGTCATCACGATGCGGTCCTGCGCATGGTTGATGATCCAGGCGATCTGCTCGGGGAAAAGGCGGGGATTGACGGTATGGCAGATGGCGCCGATGCCCATGATGCCGTACCACACCTCGAGATGGCGCCAGGTGTTCCAGGCGATCGTGGCGACGCGGTCGCCGAGCTTGATGCCGTCGCGCTCCAGCATCTGGGAGACCTTGAGCGCGCGCTTGTGGATCTCGGCATAGTTGGTGCGGTGGATCGGTCCCTCGATCGATCGCGTGACCACCTCCTGCTTGCCATGAATCCTGGCGGCGTGTTCGATGATCCGGTGGCAGAGCAGGGGCCAGTCTTGCATCAAACCAAGCATTCCGACGTTCCTCCGAGAAGTCGCTGGGCGCGTTTTTGCTCTCAGCGTTGGGCCAATGAATTGTCATGAATTTTAGCCTGCCGGACTCTCGCCGCAAATGGTCTTGTCGCGGCTATATGTCCGCCGGCGCGGCAATGGTTACCGTCGTGCTGGGGCTGACGCTTGTGCTGACGGAGCGGGCAGAGGCGCGAAAATATGCTGCGCCGTTCGATATCTTTGGCCTTGGTACACCACGGCCGCGTGCGAAAGTTCATTCCGCCAAGGTCCCGCTCCCGAAACCGCGCCCCGAGGAGGCCCCGAAAGCACCCGCCGAGGCCCCGCCGGAGGCGGAGGGCAAGCCGTCCCCGGACAAGCCGGGTGACACCAAGCCCGCCGAGGCTGCGCGGCCGCCCGAGAAGCGGGCCTCGGCCTGCCGGCTCGCGCTGACCGAGGAGATCGCGGTCGCACCGTCCATTCCGGATATCCGCGGCCCCGGCGCCTGTGGCGGCGAGGATCTGGTGCGGCTGGAGGCCATCGTGCTGCCGGACAAGCGCAAGGTGACGGTGAAGCCGGCGGCAATCCTCCGCTGCACCATGGCCTCCGCGATCGCCGACTGGGTGCGCAAGGACATGGTGCCGCTGGCCGCGAGCCTCGGCTCGACCATCAGCGATCTCGACAATTTCGACAGCTTCGAGTGCCGGGGCCGCAACCGCATCGCCGGCGCGATGCTGTCCGAGCACGGCAAGGCCAACGCGCTCGACGTCCGCGCCATCAAGCTCGCCAACGGGCAGTCGATCGGCCTCACCGACCGCACCATGTCGCGCGATGTGCGCGAGCGCGTGCTGCATTCGGTCTGTACGCGCTTCTCCACCGTGCTCGGGCCGGGCTCGGACTGGTACCACGAGGACCATATCCATCTCGATCTCGCGCAGCGGCGGAACGACTACCGGATCTGCCAGTGGAACGTCTGGGATCCCCTGCCGCAGGTCGCGCCGCTCTTGCCGGCGGAGCGCCCCGACGAGGCGCCGCCGCGCGAGGTCGCGGCAAAGCCAGACGCCAAGGAAGGCGCCGACGACGAGGCGGCGGAGAAATCCTCTCCGCCCGAGGACAAGCCGGTGTCCGCGAAGAAGGATCAGCCGTCGAAGCCGGCAACAAAAAAGCGCCGGTGAAACCGGCGCTTTTGAATCTTCAGAGGTCGGAGGCGATCAGTAGCTGCCGGCCTGGCCGGTCTGGCTGCCGCCGAGCGCGAGGCGCGAATTGTACGGCGAGTCGCCGTGCTTCGGCTCGAGCACGACCACGATCGTGCCGACCTTGACGCGATCATAGAGATCGATCGCGTCCTCGTTGGTCAGGCGGATGCAGCCTGACGAAATCGAGGCGCCGATATATTCCGGCTGGTTGGTGCCGTGGATGCGGAACAACGTGTCTTTCCCGCCCGAGTAGAGGTAAATCGCGCGAGAGCCCATCGGATTGTCCGGGCCGGGCGCCACATAGGTCGGCACGCCAAGGCGCGAAATTTCGCCGGGGGTGGGGTGCCATGCCGGCCACTCGGTCTTGCTGCCGACCTTGGCGATGCCCGACCAGGCCATGGCTTCTTCGCCGACGGTGATACCGTAACGGATCGCCTTGCCGCCTTCCTGCACGTAGTAGAGGTAATGGTTGTCGGAATCGACCACGATCGAGCCCGGGGACTCCTTGCGGTGGTAGTCGACGATGGCGCGGCGGAACGGCTCCGCGACCGGGGTGTTCTCGTACCGGACCTTGGCAAGGAGTTCCTTGTCCTTCGGCTTGAATGCCTTGGTGTCGGTCGCCTCGAAATGCGTGGCCTGCATGCAGCCCGACAGCATCAGGCCCGCGGCCAAAATTCCCAACTTAACTTTCAGCGACGACATGATTTGGTTCCAATCAAAACAATACCGTGCGGAAGGCCTGAGCTTACCGCCCAAGTTCCTCGACTCCGTTAAGCCCATTATCGTTGAAATCTGCCACAATTCCAGCGCTGAAGGCCTTTTCCCGCGCTGCGAGACCCAAGCTGTGGCTTTTCTGCCGCAAGTTTTGCGACGCTGTGGGGGATTTTTGGCAAAGGAGGTCCGAACTGTCGATTTCGCGCCACAGTAGCGCCACAAATGCAAATGCTCCGTTAATGTTGTTGTCATCGTGAACCTGTCAGAATCGCGCTAAAGGCTGTCATTCTGTCGCAGGTTCTCTGGAGTCGTTCATGTTTTCGGTGTTTGTTCCCTCCGAGTCCTCCCTCAAGAAGGCGGTGATCGAGGATCTCACGGTGCTGCCGGAGAACGCGGTCTGGATCGACCTCGTCAACCCCTCAGCCGCCGAGGACAAGGCCGTGGAGCGGCTGGCGGGCATCGCCATCCCGACCCGGGAAGACATGCAGGAGATCGAGATCTCCAGCCGGCTCTATATCGAGAACGGCGCGCGCTACATGACCGCGACGCTGATGTGCCACTCCGATACCGACATGCCCCGGACCACCGCGGTGACCTTCATCCTCGGCGACCATCGCCTGGTGACGGTGCGCTACGACCTGCCGAAGCCGTTTGCGCTGGTCGAGGCCAAGCTCGGCCGCTCCTGCACGCCGTCCATCACCGGCGAGATGGTGCTGATGGAACTGCTGGATGCCGTGATCGACCGCTGCGCCGACATTCTGGAGCGCTGCGGCGCCGAGATCGACCAGGTCTCGCACGACATCTTCGAGCCCGAGAGCGAGCGCCACGGTCACGCCAAGCAATATTCCCAGATCCTGATCTCGATCGGCCGCAAGGGGGATTTGACCTCCAAGGTCCGCGAGAGCCTGGTCTCGATCGGCCGTGTCGCCGCATTCCTCTCGGCGGTGGTGGAAGGCGTCAAATGGTCGAAGGACATGCGCGAGCAGCTCAAGACCATGCAGCGCGACGTCGTCTCGCTGACCGACCATGCCTCCTATCTCTCCAACAAGATCACCTTCGTGCTCGACGCCATGCTCGGCGTCGTCAATCTCGAGCAGAACAACATCATCAAGCTGTTTTCGGTCATGGCCGTTGTCCTGATGCCGCCGACGCTGATCGCCTCGATCTACGGCATGAACTTCAAGGCGATGCCGGAACTCGAATGGGTGCACGGCTATCCGATGGCGCTGGTGATGATGCTGATCGCCGCCATCGTTCCGTACTGGATCTTCAAATGGAAGAAGTGGCTGTGATCTCGTCCGCTCTCGGAAAATAGCTACCGAGACCTTACGTCGGTCGCAGAGACACGGCGCATCGTGTCGCAGAATAGAGCGGGTTTGCGGCGTCGCGGTGATGCGTGTTTGCTGCCCCAATTCCTCCGGTAAAATTTGAGCGGTGGGCTGAACGTTTGCGCGAAACTTGTCTGCGATAAGTAGTGCGTAGCCGCGAGGAACAGCCATGGTTGAAAAACACATAACGTCGCCCCGCAACGTCATCGATCTGGCGAACTATCGTCAGGTCCTGGCGAGCGGCAAGGCGTCGTCGATGTCGGCACGTCTGTGCCGGCACTGTGGTGCTCCGCTGCTCGATGGCGAGAACGACGACGACTGCTCGACTGCATTCAATGCCGCAGCTCCAAGTGCTGCAGCTTCAAGGCTGCGCGATCGGTCGCGTCGGATTCGAGTCGATTGAGGAACGGAAGGAAGGGCGGGCGATCCAGGTCTTGCGGCGGCCTTGTCTGGATCGCCTTGCTTCCCTAGTCACTATTTCCAATTCGTCATTGCGAGGAGCCACCCGGTCCCGCCTCCGGCGGCCCGGATGACAGGCTCCGCGACGAAGCAATCCAGACCGTCTCCGCGGAGGCAGTCTGGATTGCTTCGTGGAGCCTCGTCATCGGGCCGCGCTTCGCGCGGACCCGTTGGCTCGCAATGACGAACGATAGAGGATGGCCTACACGTGCTGGCCGCCGTTGATATGGATCTCGGCGCCGTTGACGTACGAGCTGGTATCCGTGCACAGCACGTAGATGATCTTGGCGACCTCGTCGGGCGTGCCGAGCCGGTGCATCGGGATCTGCTGGTCCACGATCTTCTCGGTGCCCGGCGACAGGATCGAGGTGTCGATCTCGCCCGGCGCGATCGCGTTGACGCGCACGCCGACGCGGCCGAAGTCCGAGGCCATCTCGCGCGTCAGCGCGGCAAGCGCGGCCTTCGAGGTGGCATAGGCGGCGCCCGCGAAGGGGTGCACGCGCGAGCCCGCGATCGAGGTGACGTTCACGACTGAACCCTTGGCCGCCTTCAGCTCCTCGATCAGTCCGCGCGCGATCATGATCGGTGCGAAGAAGTTGACGCGGAAGACATGCGTCCAGGTGTCGAGATCGGTGTCGACCGAGCCGAGCCGCGAGCCGCCGGGGCCCTTCGGCGAGATCGCGGCGTTGTTGACCAGCGCATGCAGCGCGCCGCCTTCGAGCCGGTTGCGGATCTCGTTGATCGCGCGTGCAGTGTCCTCGGGGTCGCCGAGGTCGACCTGGATGTGGTCTTCAGGGCCCGCGTCCCACGGGCAATCCTCCGGAAACGCATGCCGCGAGCAGGTGATGACGCGCCAGCCCGCCGAAGAGAAGCGGATCACGGTGGCGTGGCCGATGCCGCGGCTCGCTCCGGTCAGGAGCAGCGTACGACGCGGCAGGTTGGACGAATGCGGCATGGACATCTTTCAGGTCGGCTCAAGGCTCGAGACGAGGCTCAGGATAAGGCTCAAGGATACATCCGCGTCTTGGACCATGGCTGGCCGGCGGCGTCACGACGAAATTCGATGCGGTCGTGCAGACGGAATGGGCGGTCGTGCCAGAACTCGATGCGCACCGGCGTGATGCGCCAGCCGCTCCAGCCCGGCGGCCGCGGCACTTCGCCGATGACGTACTTGGCCGCCACTTTCGCGATGGCTTGCTCGAAAGCGAAGCGGCTCTCCAGCGCTTCGGATTGCTTGCTCGCCCAGGCGCCGATCTGCGCCTGCTTCGGCCGCGTCGCGAAATAGGCGTCGGCCTCGGCATCGGTGACTGGCGTCACGTTGCCGCGGATGCGAACCTGACGGCGCAGCGACTTCCAGTGAAAAAGTAACGCTGCCTTAGGATTTGCGGCGAGTTCGCGGCCTTTCTGGCTGGCGATGTGGCTGTAGAAGACAAAACCCTCGGTATCGAAGCCCTTCATCAGCACCATGCGCACATCGGGCAGCCCGTCGGGATCGACGGTTGCGAGCGCCATGGCGTTCGGATCGTTCGGTTCGCTCTTGATCGCCTCGTTCAGCCAGGCATCGAACAGCGCAAAAGGCTCGTCGGCGGCGGTGAAATCACCGGATGTTAAGGGTGTCTGGTGTTTCATCGAGGTCGTGTCGGTCATGTCTGGAGTCCGAGTTGCGTCCCGCGGCCCAAAACGCGTTGTTGTCCGCTACCGTCCTATATAGGACATGGGGACGCGTTGGCCTATCGGCGATCCGCCCGTCCAGCCTTGTCATGACGATCATTCTGATCGGGCTGGGTGCCGGCGGCTGCAGCTTCTCCCGTGGTGACAAGAGTGCCTATGCCAAGGCCGACGACAGCGACCTCACCGGCTCGATCATACGGCCGGCGAAAGACACCGCGCCGACGGAGACCGATCTCGCCTTCGCCCGCAACGCCGCCTCGGACGTACTGAGCAAGGGCGACAAGGATTCCAGCCAGCACTGGGAGAATCCGGAGACTGGGGCGCGGGGCTCGGTGACGCCGATCGCGCAGTCCTATGCCGCCGAGGATGGCCGCAAGTGCCGAGATTTCCTGGCGAGCTATGTCAACGGGAACACGGAAAGCTGGCTCCAGGGCGCCGGCTGCCAAAGCAGTCGTGGCCGTTGGGAGATTCATACGCTAAAGCCGTGGCGGAGCTAGGAATCGGCGCGCGCCCCTAGTTGCAAAAATGCCACTCTCTTCCCACATCACCCGGAGTGGGGCGGGGAGCCCTTTGAACAATTCGAATTCTTGAAGGAGACGTGACGGATGCGCGACCCCTATGAGGTCTTGGGGGTGCCGCGGAGCGCCAACGCTGCCGCGATCAAGAGCGCCTATCGCAAGCTTGCCAAGAAGCACCATCCCGACAGCAACAAGGACGATCCGAAGGCGGCCGAGCGCTTCTCCGAGATCAACTCGGCGAACGAGATCATCGGCGACGAGGACAAGCGCAAGCAGTTCGACCGCGGTGAGATCGACGCCGAGGGCAAGCCGCGCTTCCAGGGCTTTCCGGGTGGCGGCGGGCCGCGCGGCCGCGCGGGTCCCGGCGGGTTCGAGAGCTATACGTTCCGCTCCGGCGGCGGACCCGGCCAAGGCGGCGGCGCCTTCGAGGACATCCTCAACAGCATGTTCGGCGGCGGGATGCGCGGTGCGCGGCCCGGAGCCGGCGGCGGTGCCCAGTTCGAATTCGACACCGGCGGGGTCGGGCTCGATCTCGACGTCAACGTCGCCATGTCCGTTTCGCTGGAAGAGTCCGTCAAGGGTGGCGAGAAGCGCGTCCGGCTGCCGACCGGCAAGGAGCTCAACGTCAAGATTCCGGCCGGCGTCACCGAGGGCCAGCAGATTCGGTTGCGGGGGCAGGGCGAGAGCGCCCAGGGCCATCCGCCCGGCGATCTCCTGATCACCATCAGCATCGCGCCGCACCCGTTCTTCAAGGTCGAGGGCGCGGACCTCAGGATCGACCTGCCGGTCACGCTCTACGAGGCGGTGCTCGGGGCCAAGGTCCGCGTGCCAACCCTCGGCAATGCGGTGGAGCTTTCGGTCCCGAAAAACACCTCCAGCGGCCGGACCTTCCGTCTCAAAGGTAAGGGATTGCCGAAATCTGGCGGAACCGGGGATCTCTTCGTCACCATCAGGATTATGCTACCGGACGGGAACGACGCCGAGCTTGAAGCATTGATGGAAAAGTGGCGGGACCAACACCCCTACAATCCACGTAGCGGGCTCGGTTAGGGCGCGGTCGAACTGAAGGGGTTTTTCCTAAAGGCCTAAAGCCGTCCAGGAGATGATGCTCATCATATGCCTGAGGCGTGTAGCGCTTCATGGTCTCGACGTGTCGGCTGTCCGGCGGGGCAGCCGATAAAAAGGTGCGGCCTCGAGAGGGGGACCAGCGCGGTACCAAAAACCCCAATCGAGGCCGCCCGCGTCGATCGGCGGATCGAACGCTACTCATAATCGCGTGAACACCCGGTGCGATAATGAGACACGCCCGTGTCTTGATTCCAAATTTTCAATGACGGAATCGAGGCACCGCGGTTCGACAGTTGTTTAGCCGCCGTTTTTCTCTGCCTGGTCGTAAACCGCCTGCGCGACCTTCGTTAGCCGGTCGCGATCACCGCCGCCGCTGACGACATAGCCGACGCCGCGCTCAGCCCAGAACAGCGCGCCGTCCTTGTCCGTCCTGGCGTAGCGCATTTGCGTCGCACCATTCTCGGTCTTGGCCGAGTAGATCGTGTACCGCTCGCCCGAGGCGCCCTCATACATCAGGAACGACGCCGGCCCGTTCGGCCCAGGCAGCAGCCGGCCGCCGACCAGCTTCAGCCCGCTCGCCTCCAAATTCGGCGCGAACACGGTCCAGCCGCAGCGCCTGGTCAGCCATGCCTGCAAATGATCGCGCTCGTTGCCGCCGACTTCGACGGGGTGGCGGACCTCGACGACATAGAGGCGGTGGGCGTCGAGCGCATCCGCCGTAAAGCTCTGGAAGGTCGAAGGCGCGTTGGCGGCACCATGCGCCACCCAGCCGGCGGTGCCGCCAGCGACGAAGGCCACCAGCACGGCCGCGGCGGCGCCATAGAGCCATTGCCGGGGACGGCGCTCCAGCCGCTCGAGCTCGAGCCGTGCCGGCACCGGCTCCTGGGCGACGGAATCGTAGCGGGCGTGCAGCATCTCGGCCATGGTCCGCCAGGACTGCACCCGCTCGGCATCGTCGGGGTGGGCGGCAAGCCAGGCCTCGACGTCGGCGCTTCGCTCGGCCGGCAGCTCGCCGTCGACATAGGCGTGGAGCTCGTCCTCGGTGATGGGAATGTTGCGGTCGTTCATATCGGTCGTCTCTGGCTCTGCGGCCCAAAAAATCCTTCGTGGCTCAACTTCGTCCGCTTCGCCCTGCGGGCGGACACTACGCGATGCATCAACCCGGCCATCATTTCACCCGCCTGAGCGCCGGGCGCTCACCCTCCAGCGAGGCTTTCACGTGGGCTCTCGCCCTTGCCAAGCGCGACATCACCGTGCCGATCGGCACGCCCTGGATGTCGGCGACCTCGCGGTAGCTCATGCCTTCCAGCATCACCAGCAGCAGCACCGAACGTTGCTCCTCGACCAGCGTTGCCAGCGCCTTCTCGATGTCGCTTCCCTCGGCTTCGGTCCCGCTGGCGTCGGGGTTGTTCTCCGTCAGCTGCATGAAGTGCGGCCGCCTCGCCAGCGAGCGCCGCCGGTTCTTGTTGAGGTTGGTCAGGATCGTATAGAGCCAGCTCCTGACGTCGCCTCCGAGAAACAGGCGCTCCGATCGGAGCGCACGCACCAACGTGTCCTGCACCAGATCGTCGGCCGCATCCGCATCGCGCGTCAGCGCGCGGGCGTAGCGGCGCAACGCCGGGATCATGGCTTCCACACTCTGGCGAAACGCACTCATTGCCGTCTTGACGTCCTGGTGTCCGGCGCGAGCGCCTATAGCGATCATAACACCCGAATGGAACGGCTATTCCGGCGCTCGAAACAGCGTTAACGCCGCGTATTAGGGCTGTACCGCAGGGGAGGGCTGGTGTACCTCCAAACCTCAACGAGAGCTCGACGGGACGTTCAAAAATGGCGCAGAATTCAGGTCTGATGCAAGGCAAGCGCGGGGTGATCCTCGGCGTTGCCAACAACCGCTCGATAGCCTGGGGCATTGCCAAGGCATGCCACGCCGCCGGCGCCGAGCTCGCCTTCACCTATCAGGGCGATGCGCTGAAGAAGCGCGTCGAGCCGCTCGCCGCCGAGATCGGCGGCCTCGTGCTCGGCCATTGCGACGTCACCGATGCCGCGACCATCGACGCCGCCTTCGCGGTGCTGAAGGAGAAATGGGGCAAGATCGACTTCCTGGTGCACGCGATCGCTTATGGCGAACAGCTCGACGGCCGCTACGTCGACACCACGCAGGAGAACTTCAGCAAGTCGATGTTGATCTCCTGCTACTCGTTCACGGCGGTGGCGCAGCGCGCCGAGAAGCTGATGACCGACGGCGGCTCGCTGATCACGCTCTCCTATTACGGCGCCGAGAAGTGGATGCCGCATTACAACGTGATGGGCGTCGCCAAGGCGGCGCTGGAAGCCAGCGTGCGCTATCTCGCCGCCGACCTCGGCGAGAAGAACATCCGCGTCAACGCGATCTCGGCAGGTCCGATCAAGACGCTCGCCGCGTCCGGCATCGGCGACTTCCGCTATATCCTGAAGTGGAACGAGTACAACGCGCCGATGCGGCGCAATGTCTCCACCGAGGACGTCGGCGGCAGCGCGTTGTATTTCCTCTCCGACCTCTCGCGTGGCGTGACCGGCGAGGTGCATCACGTTGATTCCGGATATCACGTGCTCGGCATGAAGCGGCCGGACGCGCCGGACATTTCGCTCGGTGGGAAGGACTAGTTCTTATCTGCAATGCCCGGGCCTACGATCTATTATCTTCGCCACGGCGAGACCGAGTGGAATGCGCTCGGGCGGCTTCAGGGCACCAGGGACATTCCGCTGAATGTGCGCGGCCGCAGTCAGGCCGTGCAGGCCGGCGGCGTTTTGGCCGATCTGTTCAGGCGTGACGGGCGCGACAAGGCCGCGCTGCCTTACGTGTCGAGCCCGCTTGGCCGCGCCCGCCAGACCATGGAACTCGCGCGCGGCAAGCTCGAGCTGCCGGTGGCCGACTATGCGCTCGACGACCGTCTGCGCGAGATCGGCTACGGCACCTGGGAAGGGCTGACGCTGGCCGAGAGCGAAGCCGCCGATCCCGACATCTATGCAAGGCGCCTCGCCGACAAATGGACGGTGGGCCCCGCGGGCGGGGAGACCTACGCGGACGTGCAGGTCCGCGTGCGCGCCTGGTACGACCAGCTCCGGACCGACACCGTCGCGGTCGCCCATGGCGGGACCTGCAGGGCCCTGATGGTGTCCCTGGGGCTGGAGACCCCCGCCAGCGCCGCCGAGCTCTATATCGAGCAAGGTGCCGTCTACGTGTTCCGCGACGGGCGGCTGGAGAAGTTTAGTTAGACCGCTCCCCGTCATTCCGGGGCGCCCTAGGGCGAACCCGGAATCTCGAGATTCCGGCTTCGATGCTTGCGCATCGCCCCGGAATGACGGAACTAGGGTTGAACCCAGTGCTCCGCGGCGCTACGACGTTGACAAACAACGTTTATGTAAAACGTCAACGCTAGGCGGCATCCGCGCATGTCCTTCAACACCTTCGGCCACATGTTCCGCGTCACCACCTTCGGCGAGAGCCACGGGGTCGCGATCGGCTGCGTGGTCGACGGCTGCCCGCCGATGATCCCGCTCACCGAGGCCGACATCCAGCGGGATCTCGACCGCCGCCGTCCCGGCCAGTCGCGCTTCACCACCCAGCGCCAGGAGCCGGACCAGGTCAAGATCCTGTCCGGCGTGATGGCGCATCCGGAGACCGGCGTGCAGGTGACGACGGGCACGCCGATCGGCCTGCTGATCGAGAACACCGACCAGCGCTCGAAGGACTATTCCGAGATCAAGGACAAGTTTCGTCCGGGCCACGCCGACTTCACCTATGAGGCGAAGTACGGCCTGCGCGACTATCGCGGCGGCGGCCGCTCCTCGGCGCGCGAGACCGCGATGCGCGTTGCCGCCGGTGCGATCGCGCGAAAGGTGCTGCCCGACGTCAAGGTGCGCGGCGCGCTGGTGCAGATCGGCCCGCACAAGATCGACCGCGAGAAGTGGGACTGGGACGAGATTGCCAAAAATCCGTTCTTCTGCCCGGACAAGGACAAGGCCGCGTTCTTCGAGACCTATCTCGACGGAATCCGCAAGAGCGGCTCCTCGATCGGTGCGGTGCTCGAGATCGTCGCCGAAGGCGTACCTGCAGGTCTTGGCGCACCGATCTACGCCAAGCTCGATTCCGATCTCGCGGGCGCGATGATGACCATCAACGCGGTGAAGGGCGTCGAGATCGGCGCCGGCTTCGGCGCGGCCGAGCTCACGGGCGAGGAGAACGCCGACGAGATGCGCACCGGCAATGACGGCACGCGTTTCCTCTCCAACCATGCCGGCGGCGTTCTGGGCGGCATCTCCACGGGACAGCCGATCGTGGTGCGTTTCGCGGTGAAGCCGACCTCGTCGATCCTCCAGCCGCGTCTCACCGTCGACCGCAAGGGCGCCGACACCGAGATCTTCACCAAGGGCCGCCACGACCCCTGCGTCGGCATCCGCGCCGTCCCCGTCGGTGAAGCCATGATGGCCTGCGTGCTGGCCGATCATTTCATCCGGGATCGCGGGCAGGTCGGCCGCTAGCGCCAGTAGGGCGGTAGCGCGTGATCCGGACCCGAAGGGCCGCGTGAGCGCAAAGTGTGAAGCGGTTTTCCGAAAGATCATGCGCCACCTATAATGCCGCGGTACCAGCCCACCGCGCAGCTTGACGTCCGCACAACTTCGTCCGCAAATGCGGGCATGCAAAACTCCGAGCTCCACCGCATCACCAATTGGCTGATCGACGGCGCGAGGTCGTCGGGGACCCCGGCCGAGATGATCGCCGATGTCTGCGAGCATCTGGTCGAAGCCGGCCTGCCGATATGGCGGTTCGGCATCTTCATCCGCACGCTGCATCCGGAAATCTTCGGCCGCAACTTCATCTGGCGGCAGGGCGAGGAGGTCGAGATCGGCACCGTCGATTTCGAGATCCTGGACACGCCCGAATTCGCCAAGAGCCCGCTCCGGATCGTGTTCGAGCAGGGGGTCGAGGTCCGTGGACGCATCGGCGATCACGACGGCGAACGGTTTCCGATCCTGAACGACATGCAGGCCGAAGGGGCGACCGACTATGTCGCGGTGCCGATGCCGTTTCTCGACGGCTCGGTCCATGCGACCAGCTGGGTGACACGGCATCCCGGCGGCTTCACCGACGACCACATCGCGGCGATCCGATCCATCGTGACGCCGCTCGCGCGCGTCGCCGAGATCATCAGCCTGCGCCGCACCGCCGAGATGCTGCTCGACACCTATGTCGGCAACCGCGCCGGCGCGCGCATCCTCGGCGGCCAGATCCGCCGCGGCCACAACGACACCATGCAGGCCGCGATCTGGCTCTCGGACCTTCGCGGTTTCACCGCGCTGTCAGATCGCCTGCCGGCAGAGACCGTGGTCGAGATCCTCAACCAGTATTTCGATTGCCAGGTCACCGCGATCCGCGGCCATGGCGGCGAGGTGCTGAAATTCATGGGCGACGGCCTGCTCGCGGTGTTCCCGATCGACGAATATGTCGGCGATGCCGCCCACGTCTGCACGCGCGTGCTGGAGGCTGCGCGCGAATCCCGCGCCAGCGTCGAGGCGCTCGCCTTTCCGGTCGGCGACATCGTCGAGCGCTTCCGCTTCGGCGTTGCGCTGCACGTCGGCAACATCCTCTATGGCAATATCGGCGGCGGCAACCGCCTCGACTTCACCTGCATCGGCCCCGCCGTCAATCTCGCCGCACGGCTGGAGAAGATCGCCGGGCGGCTGGGGCGCACCGTCGTGGTCTCGGAAGTCTTCGCCAATGCCTGCCGCCACGACTGGCGCGCGCTCGGCGAATTTCCGATCGCCGGATTCTCCAAGGCGCAGCGCGTCTACGGGCTCGGCGAAGAGACGCCGGTGGTGATGGCCTAGGGCGTCTTTGCAGGAGCGATGTCTGCTCCCTGAGGTCGAGCAGACCGGCCGGTCCCGACACATTGCCGCAACAATGGAAAAGGTATAGTGTTCGTCATTGCTCAGCCGGCTCGATCGTCCGGCCTTTCGTTCGATCCCTGCATTGCGTCGCGAAAAGGGGAGCATAATCATGCCGATTACGACGCTGAAGATTTTTGCGAGCCTCATCCAATTGCATGGGCCTGGCGCAACCATTCAGAGCGACCATCAGGGTATCGACGCATTGCTGAACGATCTGCGAGGACAGCGTGCGGAGCAGGGCGTCGTCTCCGACGACCCCGTGGCGACCCAGGCTGCTTTCAGGCGAGGCGCTTTTGCTAAGGGCGCCAACGCAGGCGCCTTCCGCAGGGGGGCGTACGCTCCGGGTGTCGGCGCGTTCCGCCGAGGCGGATTCGTTCGAGGGTACTAGACAACTTCTTCCAGCTCGTCTCGGTGTCGGCATGTCGGCTGACGGTTCAGATTGTGTCGCTTTCCAGGATCAGCCGATCACGCAATTGCTGGTCAAGGTCGCAACGAGATGTAACATCGACTGCTCCTATTGTTACTGGTTTCGCGACGCGTCCGTTTACACCAAGCCGAAGCTGATGAGCCCTGACGTGCAGCATCGTCTGCTGCAGCGCCTCGAGGAGCACGTTGTCAGATTCTCGCTCGCCGATTTTCCCGTCATTCTGCACGGCGGCGAGCCGCTGCTGTGGGGCGTCGAGAATTTCCACGGCTTTGCCGAAGCCTGCGAGGCCATTTCATCGCGGACCGGATGCGGCATACCGATCGCGGTCACGACCAATGGTGTGTTGATCGATGATGAATGGCTGGCCTGCTTCGAGGCCCGCAACATTTCGGTTGCGATCAGCGTGGACGGACCGGCACATATTCACGACCTTCATCGCAGGACGTTTCAGGGGACGGGCACCCATGCCGCCGTGGAACGTGCCGTTCGCATGCTGGTGTCGCGCAACATTGGCGTCATTGCCCTGGCCGTCTGCAATCCCGCTTACGCGCCGCAGCAATACGCCGATTTTTTCGCCGCCTGTGGAATCTCCAACTACGACATCATGATTCCCGATGCGACGGTGGATGAGAGTCCGCCATCCATTGCCGCTTTCTACAAGGGGCTGTTCGACCTGTGGCTGGAGGCAAATCGCTCGAAGCCGACGACCGATATCCGCATCATCTCGGACATGATCACCGCCCTGCTTGGCAACAATTCACCGACCGAGGGCGTGGGCCACAAGCCTGTCGAGCTTTGCACCGTGATGACCGACGGCACCGTGGAGGCCCACGATGTGCTGCGGATCGCAGGCGACGGCTTCACCACCACCGGGTTCAACATCTTCGATCACGCGATCGATGAGGTCAGGAATGAGCCGCGCTGGAAAGCCGCGCGCGATGCCTCAATCAATCTTTGTGCGAAGTGTCGTCAATGCAAGTTCATGGACGCCTGCGGGGGAGGCTATCTTCCGCATCGTTTCTCCAAGAAAAACGGCTACGACAATCCGTCCGTCTATTGCGATGATCTCTATTCGATGTTTGAGAACATGCAATCCGTATTGGAGAGCCATCTCTATGTCAGCAAGCCGGACGGTGTGCGTGTCAACGTGCGCGACACGCCGGCGGGCGCCTAGTGGACGTTGCTGCGTTGTCCGGCCCGCATCGGTTTTACGGTGTTGCTGACGATCTGTGGCAGTCGAAATACACCTGCGGCCTATTCCTCCGGCTCGGTCGTGAACAGCAGCGGATAGCCCTTGGAGCGGCCGGCGTCGGTGGCGCGGGTGGCCTTTGTCTCGGCGACGTCCTTGGTGAACACGGCGACCACGCAGGTGCCCAGCTTGTGCGCGGTGATCATCACCTTGTAGGCCTGATCCTCCGTCATGCGGAATTCGGCCTTCAGCACCATGGTGACGAATTCGCGCGGCGTGTAGTCGTCGTTGATCAGGATGACCTTGTGCAGCTTCGGCCGCTCGACCTTGGTCTTGGTCCTAGTTTTCGGCTTGGTGACGGTGTCGTTCATTCCGCCTCCTGGACACGGCGGGCTCGGGTTTCCGGCCGGAAGCGATCAGCTCGCGGCCTTCTCACCATATTGCAGGACCTGCACCTTCTCCAAGGTGATCAGTCCGCTCGACATCATGCTGTCAAGGATGGGCAGGAATGCGTTGATGTTGTCCTCGCTGTCGACGATCTCGATCAGCAGCGGCAGGTCTTCCGAAAGGCGCAGGATTTTCGAGGTGTGCAGCCGGCTCGACTTGCCGAATCCCATTGGACCACGCAGCACGGTGGCGCCGGCGAGGTGCAGCTCGCGCGCCCTCATCACGATCATTTCATAAAGCGGTTTGCCGTCATAATGGTCGCTCTCGCCGATGAAGATGCGGAGCGAAACTGCCTGATTGGGAATTTGCATGGTCAGCTCCTTGTCAAGCGGTTGTAGCGGCTCGCCAGCATATGCCCGGCCCACACCGACACCAGCCAGCAGACGACGGAGGACGCAACATAGGCGAGCGCTGTGTATTTCATGCCGCCATGGAACAGGCGGAAGGTTTCCAGGCTGAAGGCCGAGAAGGTGGTGTAGCCGCCGCAGAACCCGGTCATGACGAATTGCCGGTGCTCGGGCCGCGCCAGCACACGGCCATCAGGGCCGGTCAACGTCGCGTAGAAGCCGATGATCAGCGAGCCCGTGGCGTTGATGAACAGCGTCGCGGTGGGAAAGCCGGGCCCGGTGTCGAGCGCGAGCCCGACCAGATAGCGCGTCAGCCCGCCGACGATGCTGCCCGCGGAAACCCAGGCATAGAGAACCGCACTGCGCCAGCGTTCGGTGGAAGGGGAGCCCATCAGCCTCTAGCCTCCCAGACGATCGGCAAGCAGGAAGCCGCAAGTCACGGCGGTGAGGCACAGCCCGACCGAGAAGACGACATTGCCGAGCGCATGCAGGGCCTCGCCGTTGCGGGCGAGCGTCAGCGTTTGCAGGCTGAACGAGGACACCGTGGTGTAGCAGCCGAGGAACCCGGTCACCGCGAACAGCCAGGGGTTGGGCGCGGCGAAGACCGAGTCCGGATGCGTTGCCAGTGCGCCAAAAATGCCGATCAGGAAGGCGCCAGTGACGTTGATGGTCATGGTGCCCCATGGAAACGTCTCGCCGAGCCGCCGTGCGATTGCGCCGGAGACGAAATAGCGCGCGCAGCCGCCCAGCAAGCTGCCGATCATGATCGCGAGCACTCCACTCAGCACGATGAACCGCCTCCCGTCATTGCTTGCCCTCCGTTGCGAGGCCGTTGCCGATGGCGAGCAGCCCCGCGAGCGACACCAGTGCGAAGCCGAGCCCGGCCAGGAACGTGCCGGCCGGGCCATAGGCGTCCCACAGCGCACCGGCGATCACGCTCGCCGCGAGCAGGGCAAGGCCGGTGAACAGGTTGAAATAGCCGAACGCCGTGCCGCGCAGGCTCGGCGGGGCGGCGTCGGCGACGAGCGCCGAGAGCAGGCCCTGCGTCAATCCCATATGCAGTCCCCACAGCACGACGCCGAGCGCGAGGCCACCAAGGTTCGGCAGCAGCGCGAGTGCGAGATCGGCGCCGGCCAGGAAGACGAGGCCGAGCGCGAGCAGGCCGGTGCGGTTGATGCGGTCCGACAGCACGCCGGCCGGATAGGCCGAGAGCGCGTAGGCGATGTTCATCAGCACCAGCACCGCCGGCACCCACATCGCATTGAGCCCGATATTTTGCGCGCGCAGGATCAGGAAGGCCTCGCTGAAGCGCGCGAGCGTGAACACGACGCCGACAGCGACGACGCGCCAGTACACCGATCCGAGCTGCCGCATCGCGGCGGTGTTGAGCGGGTTCTTTGCAGGCTCCCGGCTCGGGTCCGGCTCCGGCTCGTTCACGGCAAAGGCGATCAGGCCGAACGAGAGGAAGGCCGGCAGCACGGCGAACCAGAACACGAGGGTAAAATTGTCCGCCGTCCACCACATCAGGCCGATGGCGACGAGCGGCCCGACGAAGGCGCCGATGGTGTCGAGCGACTGCCGGAGGCCGAAGCTCGCGCCGCGCAGGCCGCGAGGTGCGATATCGGCGATCAGTGCATCGCGCGGTGCGCCGCGGATGCCCTTGCCGACGCGGTCGATGAAGCGCGCCGCCACCAGCCATCCGACGCTGGGCGCGAGCGGGAACAACGGCTTGGTGAAGGCGGCGAGCCCGTAGCCGAGCGCGGCGAGCAGCTTGCGGCGGCCGAGCCAGTCCGACAGCGCACCGGAGAAGATCTTGGTGATCGAGGCGGTGGCCTCCGCAATGCCCTCGATGAAGCCGACCGTGAGTGTGGACGCCCCGAGCACGGTGACGAGATAGACCGGCAGCAGCGCGTGGATCATCTCGGAGGAGATGTCCATCAACATCGAGACGAAGCCGAGCACCCAGATTCCCCTGGGCAACCCGCTACGCGCAGCAATCGGTGTCGTCGTCACGCCTTCTCCTTCTTCCGCTTTCAGGCAACAAAAAACCCGCCATCGGCGGGTTTGTCCATGCTCCCGCCAAAGGCGGAGGCTCAATGATTGCCCCACCTCAAGCAGGAGTCATCAGCCCACTACGGTCAAGCCGCCGGGCGGTTGTCGGGGGACTCCATCCCCATCTGTGCGGCCAGCCTAGCATGGAAATCGCGCCGGACAAGTGGGCGGGGGAGTGTCTCCACGCGCGCCACCGTCATTCCGGGGCCCGCGAAGCGAGAACTCTGGCGCGCCCTTGAGCGCCTGAGAATCTCGAGATTCCGGGTTCGGCTCTTCGAGCCGCCCTGAATGACGGAGCCTGTGGTCGCACGTGTTCCGGTGACGCAAGCGCGGCAGCACGGCGGCAGCTTTGCGTAACGCACACAAATTCCTAACTCGAATGTGAAGCGCAGGCGATCTTCGCACTTTGCGGCAAGGCGATTGCATGTCACCATCGCGTCATACGACGGGAGACTGCGATGCGCTTGCTGTTCTCGATCGGGGCTGTGCTGGTGGCCGGCGTGCTCGCCGGGGGGGACGTCGCGGGCTTAGCGGCACCAGGGCCAAAGTTTGAACCGCCCAGGAGTGAGCCGCAGCGGCTGGCAGCCGACAAGGATGCGCAGGCGGTCGATGTCGAGCTCATCCTCGCCGTCGACGTGTCCTACTCCATGGACATGGACGAGCTGGCGATCCAGCGCGAAGGCTACGCGCAGGCGATCCAGTCGAAAGAGTTTCTCCAGGCGCTGAAGATGGGTCCGAACGGGCGGATCGCGGTGACCTATTTCGAGTGGGCCGCCTCCACCGACCAGAAGATCATCATTCCCTGGCGGCTGGTCGACGGACCGGAGACCGCGGACGCGGTCGCCGCCGAAATCATGAAGACGCCGATCCGGCGCGCCTCGCGCACCTCGATCTCCGGCGCAATCACCTTCGCGATGCCGCTATTCGAGGAGGATCCCTATCGGGGCTTGCGCCGCGTCATCGACATCTCGGGCGATGGTCCCAACAACAATGGCAGCCCGGTCACGGTGGCGCGCGACGCCGCGCTCGAGAAGGGCATCGTCATCAACGGCCTGCCCATCATGGTCAAGGAGCCGTCCTATTCGACCATGGATATCGACAATCTCGACTACTACTACGAGGACTGCGTCGTCGGCGGTCCCGGCTCCTTCGTCATCGCGATCAAGGACCGCGACAAGTTCAAGGAGGCGATCCGCACCAAGCTGCTGATGGAGGTTGCGGGCCGTACGCCGGAGCGCCCCGTGGTACGCGTTGCCGACAAGGACAAGGAGCCGCGCGTCAACTGCCTGATCGGCGAGAAGATCTGGTCCGACCGCTGGGGACGCTAGATGCCCACCCCAGGTGAGACTTTTTGCCCGTCTCATCCGGCGGTTGAATTTAACCGCTCGTTAACCGGCGCGCGGGCCTAATCGGATTGTTTCTGCTTGTTTCCGGCCCGTCTTCCTGGCTGGTCGGCAAGTGAACGTAAGCGGGGTGTCAGACCCGTATCCGAGCAACCCGATGGCTATCGTCACGTCGAGCACCAGCCAGATTTCGCCCGCCAACGAGCGGGTCTTCCACCAGAGCAGGCTGCTCGGTGAGTGGAAGGGCAATTGGGTCGGCAACAACCAGGCGGTCAGCTTCAAGGTCGTGAACATCCGCGGTGCCCGGGCGCAGGTCGAATACACCCACAACGGCCACACCGAGCGCGGCTTTGGCGAGGTCCAGGGCTCGCTTATCACCTATGGCGGGGTCACGGTCGGCACCAAGGACGGCAAGAACATGGTGCTGCTGTTCTCGGTGGGCGGTGCCGGCAAGCAGACCGCGAATCTCGAGAAGCAGGACCCGCCGGCGTCCGACAGCCGCCTGATGGGCAGCTGGGGCGGCTATTCCAGCGATAACGGCAAGAGCGCGAGCTTCAAGGTTCTCTCCGTCAACGGCAAGGAGGCGCAGGTCAGCGTCACCACTGACGGCGTCACCCGCCAGGGCACCGGCTACGTCTACAAGAACGTCATCATGTTCGGACAGGCGCAGATTGCGACCGACGACGGCAAGAACGGCAAGGTCATCTACCAGGTCGGCTCCAAGTCCTTCATGGTGCCCGTGACGAAATATCCGCCGGCCGATACATCGTCGTCTGTCGACAAGACCGCCTGAACACGTCGCGCGCGCGGCGGGCGCTCCTCACCAGTTCGGCGCCCGCTTCTCCACGAACGCCCTCAAGCCCTCCTGCGCCTCGTCCGAGGTCGCGACGTTGCAGAAATCGTCCACGGCACTGGCGATGCTGCGCCGGTAGTCGAGATCGATCTGCCGCATGAAGGCGGCGCGGCCCATCCGCAGCACCGCGGCCGATTTCGCCGCGAATTGCGCCGCGAGCGTCTCGGTTTCCGCCTCGAGTTCGGCATCGGCGACGACACGGTTCACCACGCCGAGCTCGCGCGCCTCCACGGCGCTGAAGACGCGCCCGGTGAACAGCAGCTCGAAGGCGCGGTGGCGTCCGACGATGCGCGGCAGATGCGCATAGTGGATGGCGGGAATGACGCCGACATCGATCTCGGGATAGCCGAACGTCGCGCTCTCGGAGGCCAGCACCACATCGCATGACACCGCCATGGTCATGCCGCCGCCGCGCGCCGCGCCGCCGACCGCGGCGATCGACGGCTTCCCGAGGCCGTACTGGGCGTCGTAGAGGTCGATGTAAAGCGCCTGAAGGAATTCGCGGATCTCTGTGCCTGATTTTCCAAGCAGGATGTCGAGGTCGAGGCCCGCCGAAAAACGTTTTGCAATCGCGCTCGCCAGCACGACAACGCGCGCATCGGTATCGTCGGCGGCGCGGCGGAGCGCCGTCACCACCGCACGGATGACCTCGAGGCTCAGCGCGTTGACGGGCGGTCGGCGCAGCGTGATGCGCGCGATGTTGCCGACGCGTTCGTAAGTGACGGGAGTGCCTGATGTCACTGGGGGACTCCGTGGTTTCAAAACGTCAGCACCTTCAATTGCCGATCGATCTTGATCGAGTTGAAATACTCATCTGCATCCACATCGTCATTGCGAGCGCAGCGAAGCAATCTAGAGTCTTTCCGCAGAGGCAGTCTGGATTGCTTCGCGGCGCTCGCAATGACGCACCATCAACTCCGTCATCCTGAGGTGCTCCCCATGGGGCGCGGCGCGCCCCATGGGGAGCCTCGAGGGATACACGGCCCCGATGCAGCCGGCCCGTCGCCCTTCGAGGGCCGCTGAAGAAGCGGCCACCTCAGGATGGCGGTAGTAGAATTGTCCATCCGCAAATTCAGAGCGGATCGTGTGTTGCCTCTATTTCGCAGCCAGCGGCGGCAGCGGCGGCACGCTGTCGTTCGGCGCTTCGGCCTGCATGGTGATCAGCGTCATCGAGACAAGGTCGTAATAGCCGATCAGGCCGATGATATCCATGATGCCGCGCTCGCCGAATTTCTGCTGCGCGGCGCGGTAGACCTCGTCGGAGACCTTCTTGTCGCGATAGAGCGCCATCGCAAGATCGTAGAGCGCGGCCTCGTCGTCCTTCATCGTCTGCGGCCGTACGCCGTTGGCGATGTCATTGGCGACCGCAGGATCGAGGCCGGCCTTCATCGCCAGCGGATAATGCGCGAACCATTCATACTGCGCCGTCCATTGCCTTGCCGTGATCAGGATCGCGAATTCGCTGAGACGTGCCGGCAACGACGAATTCCAGCGCAGATAGTCCGACATCGCCGAGAGCTTTGGCGCGAGCTCGGGGTTGCGGATATAGGCGCGGTAGGGCGGGTTGGTGAACTTGGCATTGCGCGGCGGCACCGCGATCGCGTCCGCCCATTCCTTCTGCGGCGGCGTCAGCTCGTCCGCCTTCAGCGGCACGAAGCGGGTCGGCTCGGCG
Source organism: Bradyrhizobium sp. CB1717 (assembly GCF_029714325.1). Taxonomy (NCBI): domain Bacteria; kingdom Pseudomonadati; phylum Pseudomonadota; class Alphaproteobacteria; order Hyphomicrobiales; family Nitrobacteraceae; genus Bradyrhizobium; species Bradyrhizobium sp. CB1717. The sequence goes on along the minus strand of NZ_CP121666.1, from coordinate 7,263,304 downwards.
GCATGGCCGGCTTCCGGGATTGCCGTACTGACCAGGACAGCCAGCGCCAGGCCAAGATATCGCATCGTCATCCTCCCATTCCGGCGGACGCGCGCCGCCTTGTTCGACCACCAGCTTACGTTGCGGTTCAGCCCGTGCAAGACCTCGGCAACGCATGCTAGGTTGCGCGCTGGAGATCGCTCGCGAGATGGAGGATTGATGACGAACACCCGATGATGGCCGGCGCCGCCACCGTATTCGTCGTCTCCGACATCGCAGCCAGCCTCGCCTTTTACCGCGACGTACTCGGCTTCGAGGTCACCTTCGAATACGGCCAGCCGCCGTCCTATGCCTGCCTTTGCCGGGACGAGGTCGGCCTGCATCTGCTCGCGGCATCCAGTACGAAACGATTGGCCGGGCAGGGCGGTCTCTGCATTTTCGTTCGGGATGTCGACGAGCTCTATGCCGAAGTGTCAGCGCGCGGCGCCAGGCTGCTCAACCGGCCGGAGGACCGCGACTACGGCATGCGCGATTTCGACGTCGTCGATGCCGACGGCAACCAACTCACCTTCGGCATGGGGACGGACGCCGCGGCCTGACCTCGCCGGCCGCGCGCGCCCGGCGTTGAATCAGATTCGCGCCTCGAGGATCAGATTGAACGGCGTCTCGGCTGCGCGGCGGAAGCGCGACAGGCCGCCTTCGCGCGCGACCTTGCGCAGCCGCGCTTCGCCGGCCTGTGCACCCAGCGCCAGGCCCACCTCCTGATCGAGCGAGGCCGGCGTGCAGATCATGGTCGAGGCTGCATAGTAGACCCGGCCGACGGGATTGAGATTGTCTTCGAGGCGATCGCCTGCGAACGGCTCGACCAGCATGCAGGTGCCGTCCTTGGCCATGGTCTCGCGCACGTGGCTGATGGCGCCGACGGGATCGCCCATGTCGTGCAGGCAATCGAAGAAGCAGACGAGATCGTAGCCTTCGGCCGGATAGGACTTGGCCGAGTGAACCGCGAAGGAGACCCGGTCGCCGAGCTTGGCCTCGTTGGCTCCCTTCCGCGCGGCCTCGATCGAGCCCTCGTGATAGTCGAAGCCGTAGAAGCGCGAGTTCGGGAAGGCCTCCGCCATCAGCCGCGTCGAGACGCCGTGGCCGCAGCCGACATCGGCGACCTTGGCACCACGCTTCAGCTTGTCCACGACGCCGTCGAGCGCAGGCAGCCACTCCTGCACCAGATGATGCATATAGCCGGTGCGGAAGAAGCGGGCGGTGCCGCAGAACAGGCACTCGCTGCGTCGGTTCCAGCCGACCCCCTTGCCGGTCTTGAACGCGTCCGTGATCTTCGGCTCGTCGAGAAACGCCGCGGCAATGACATTGCCGACTGCGCCGAGGAATACCGGGCTGTCCTGGTCGGCAAGCGCCATCGCCTGCTCCGGCAGCATCGAGAATTTTCCTGAAGCGGTATCGTATTCGATGTAGCCGGATGCCGCCTGGCTCGAGAGCCATTCGCGGACGTAGCGCTCCGTCGTCCCGGTGGCGCTGGCGAGCTCGGCGGAGTTCATCGGCCCCTTGGCGGCGAGGGCGCGGTAGAGGCCGAGCTTGTCGCCCAGCAGGACCAGCGAGGCGTTCATCGCCGCCCCCACCTCGGTGATCATCTTGCCCATAAAGGCATTCAACCTGTCGGAATTGACCTCCATGATAGCCTCCATGCAATGACGGGCATTTTCAAAGGTCTGCGCAATCAAAGCGCGGGCGCGAGCTTGCGCGCGTCCCTTAAATGGGTCAATCCGACGCGAAGGAGGTTCAACGCGTCAGGAAGAGGTGATCGGGAACTGGATGAGGGCATCACTGGCACCGCGTCGCTGGTATTCGCACGCTCCTGGGCGTATAATTTACGAACTTTTGACGGTCGCCTGAATGCCCAGCCTTGCACGTTCCTGTGGTCTTGCAACTCTCTTCGCGATGCTCTGCGTCTGCGGAGCCACCGCTCATGCGCAAGTCGCACCCCTGAGATATTGGATCCCGGGTGGGGCCTTCGGCTATGGCGGCAGCGACGGCCAGAGCTCCGACACCTACGGCAATTTTCCGAGCTTCAATGCCGGTGACGCAGGCGGGCGTGCCAACTTTGCCAACGGCTTCTTCGTCGGCAGCCAGCGTGGCAACCTGAATTGGAGCGGCCTCAGCCAGACTGGCCTGGCCGGTAATTTCAGCGCGCTCTCCTATGACAGCACGCAGTTCGGCTACAACACCAAGACCGCGGGCGGCATGCCCGTCACGTTCTTTGCCGGTTTCGACACGCTGAAATTCGGCAACGGCATCGGCAGCTCGATAGCGCCGCTGACATCCAGCACAGCACCGGGCTACAGCGCATTTGCGGGCGTCGAGTTCAAGCCGACCTCCAACCTCAGCCTGTCGTTCGGGGCCGGGTTCATCCAGCAGGACTCGGGCCGCATGGACAGCGATATCAAGTCGAACATGCTGCCCGGTGAATCGCCGGCGCTGAGCGGCTTGCGCCGCTAAAGGAACAGCGCCGAGGACATCACGACAAGCCCGCCACCAACGGGCGTTGCAGGTGCTTGGCCATCAGTTCCGCCGCTTCGGCGTAACGCCGCGTTTCCAGGACGTCGAGCAGGCGGAGATGTTCGCGCACGTGGCGCCGCATGCCGTCGCGGTCGGCGAAGCTGCGGTAGGCGAACAGGCGTCTGATCGAATTCACCCGCTTGAGGGCCTCAAGGAAGAATGGGTTGCCGGCGCCACGAATGATCTCCTCGTGGAATTCGCAACCGGAGTGAAAGACCTCGCCGATCGTCATCTTCTCGAGCTCGCCGTCCAGGACGCGCAACTGGCGCTCGCGCAAGCGTGCGATCACCTTCTGTGATAACGTGAAGCCGGGCTGCACGATCGCCGCCGGCTCGATCACCGCGCGAAACGCCATGTTTTGAACCTGCGCTTCGGGGTTGGAGACCGTCTCCGCAAAGCGCCAGCCATAGCCCGGCAGGCGCGCGATCCAGCCCTCCGCTGCAATGCGGTCGAGCAGCCGCTGCAACTCGGCCCGGCTCAGCTCATAGCGGCGCATCAGCTCTGCCTCGGTGACATCGGCCGGCAGCCGGCTTGCGAGCACGTCGCCGGCAATTGTCACATAGACCTGTTCGCTGCGCCTGACCGCTGCCAGCGCCGGCTGGGCCGCGCCGCTGGTCGGATTCTTCGCCAGCACGAAGCCGCGATGCGCCTCGCCGCGGGCGAGCCCCGCGGCTTCGAGAGCCTTCAGGCCAAGCCGGATCGGTGCGCGTGACAGATCAAGCGCGTCCGCAAGCCTTTGTTCGATCAAGCGATCACCGGCCTTCATGCCCTCGCGCCGGGCGAGCGCCATGATCAGGCCGGCGAGCTGCTCGGCACGCTCGGAACTAGCGCTTTTGGCGGCGCGCTGACGGGAACTGTCGGAGGTGGTCATCGCAGTGCACGCAAAGTTTAGGGCTTGACAGACTGTCCCATGGATTGTTCTTTAATGCAATAATATACAATCAAAGCAGGGAGAGCCCGATGGCGCGCGCGCCGGATGTCCACATTTGCGAGGTCGCTCCTCGCGATGGCCTGCAGAATCTCGACATCTTCGTTCCCACCGAAGCCAAGTGCGCGCTGATCGATACGATCGCTGCGGCCGGCGTGCGCGAGATCGACGCCGGGTCCTTCGTGCCGCCAAAGGTCGTGCCGCAATTCGCCGACGTGGATGCGGTGATGGCGCATGCACTCACGCACAAGTCGGCCACGATCGGTGCGCTGGTGCCGAACCCGAAGGGCGCCGAGCGCGCGATTGCCGCCGGCGTCAACGCCGTCTATTTCGTCATCTCGGCCAGCGAGACTCACAACCGCGCCAACGTCCGTCGCTCCGTCGAAGAGCAGCTCGAAGGCTTTCGCGCGGTTCGCGCCGCGATCGATGCCCGCCCGGTGGACCGGCGGCCGCAATTGATGGGCGCGATTTCCACCTCCTTCGGCTGCTCGCTGGAAGGCGAGGTCAGCGAAGCCGCCGTGTGCCGCGTTGCGCGTGCCTTTGCCGAGGCTCGCGCCGACGAGATCGGGCTTGCCGACACCGTCGGCTATGCCACGCCCAAGCTGGTCGGGCAGATCGTAGAAGCCGTCAGGCGGGAGGTCGGATCACAGATGACGCTGCGACTGCATCTGCACGACACGCTCGGCGCCGGCCTCGCCAATGCCGTCGCCGGTCTCGAGGCGGGGATCCGCCGTTTCGATGCCGCGGTGTCAGGCCTCGGCGGCTGTCCCTTTGCACCGGGGGCGCGCGGCAACATCGTCACCGAGGATCTCGTGTTCATGCTGGAACGTATGGGACTTTCAACCGGCATCGATCTCGACCGCCTGATGCAGACGCGCGAGATCCTCGCCCGGCATATCCCGGCAAAGCATCTGACGGGACACCTGCATGAGGCCGGCATCCCCAAGGTTCTGCGGAGGGCGGCATGACGGCGACTGTGCGCGATACGGCATCAGAGCTTCGCCCCCTCGCCGGCCTTCGCGTCGTCGAATTCAGCCAGATGGTGATGGGGCCGAGCTGCGGCTTGATTCTCGCCGATCTCGGCGCCGACGTGATCAAGGTCGAGCCGCCGAAGGGTGACCGCACCCGCTATTTCAAGGGGCCTGCCGCAGGCTTCTTCGCCACCTACAGCCGTAACAAGCGCAGCATCGCGCTGGATACGTCGACCGCGGAAGGCCAGAAGATCGCGCGTAGGCTGATCGAGACCAGCGACGTCCTGATCGAGAATTTCAGGCCGGGCTTGTTGAAGCGGATCGGCCTCGACTACGAGAGCGTCGCTAGCTTCGCGCCGCGCCTGATCTATTGCTCGCTCAAGGGTTATCTGCCGGGCCCGTACGAGAACCGCCTCGCGCTCGACGAGGTCGTGCAAATGATGGGCGGTCTCGCCTACATGACAGGCCTGCCGGACCGGCCGATGCGCGCCGGCGCCTCGGTCAACGACGTCATGGGCGGCATGTTCGGCGTGATCGCGATCCAGGCTGCGTTGGCCGAACGGCAGCGCACCGGCCGCGGTCGCTACATCCAGAGCGCATTGTACGAGAACAACGTGTTCCTGATGGCGCAGGCCATGATGTGCGAGGTGGTCAGTGGCCAGCCCTCGATCCCTTATTCGATCAAGGACAGCCCCTGGCCGGTCTACGATCTCTTCGACACCAGGGACGGCTCAAAGCTGTTCGTCACCATCGTCGGCGAAGAGCAATGGGAGGCGTTCTGCCGCGCCTTCGATCGAGAAGCCTGGCTTGCCGATCCGCGCTTTGCGACGAGCAACGACCGCGTCGACCATCGCAGCTGGCTGATCCCCGAAATCGCGAAGATCTTCAAACAGTGGGACAAGGCCGCTCTCGCCGCGCGCCTCGAGCAGCTTGATCTGCCCTACGCGCCGGTGAACAAGCCCGGTGATCTCTTCGATGACCCGCATCTGAACCAGTCGGGCGGGATGACCGACATTCGGCTGCCAGATGGTGGCGAGGCGAAGACGCCGCTGTTGCCGATCTCCATCGACGGCCGCCGCCTGCCCAATCGTTACGATCCGCCGCAGATCGGCGAGCAGACGCGCGAGATCCTGAGCGAGATTGGGATGCCGCCGGACGACATCGAAAAACTGCGTCAAGCAGGAACGATCAAGATCGCGCCGTCCTGACACCTGGCGCGATCAAGGAGAACACAGGGAGGAACACATGAGTATCACGAGGCGCCAGGCGCTGATCGCGGGCTCCGCATGGGCCGGCGCGTCGCTGCTGCCGGGACGAGGGCACGCGGAGAGCAAGCAGGTCTCGCTCGCCTTCGGACCGGTGTCGCCGGTCTATGCCATCGGCATGATCGCGGAGCTCAAAGGTTACTTCAAGGACGAAGGGCTCGATTCGAAGCTCGTGACCGGCAATGCCGGTACGTTCGGGCGCCAGACGCTGGCCGCGGGACAAACGCTGTTCGCGCATGGCGATGCCAGCCATCCGCTCCAGCTCACCGCGCGCGGCAAGCCCTGCAAGATCCTGCTCGCGACCGAGATGGTGTGTTCCTATGCCAACATCATGGTGCGTCAGGATCTCTACGAGAGCGGCATCAATTCTGTCGAGAAGCTCGCGGGCTACAAACGCGCGGATGGCGCCAAGCCCATCGTCGCGGCCACGGCCATCGGCTCGGGCACCTGGGTGTTCGGCACCTACGTGTTCGAGGTGCGAGGCCTCGCCGACAAGGTGAACTGGGTCGCCGGCGGCGGACCCAACACGATGTTTCCATCGCTCCAGACCAAGCAGTTCGATGCCATCATGGCGCCGCCGAGCTGGATCGTCGAGGTCGAGAAGAAGGGCTTTGGCAGGACGATCTACGACACCTCCAAGCCCGGCGTGTTCGACAGGGATTTCGGCGGCACGCTGCCCGTGCTCGTGATCTACACGCTCCAGGACACGGTCGAGCAGGACAAGGCGATGGTGCAGGCCTATGTCAACGCGATCTACCGCGCGATGGCCTTCGTGAAGGCGGCGCCGCTCGCCGAGGTGCAGGCGCTGGTCACGCCGAAATATTTCTCGGGCATCGACCCGGACGCGGTCAGTGCCGAGCTCGGCTTCGACAAGTCGACCTGGGCCTATGACGGCGTGATCGACAAGGCTGCGTTCGAACGCGGGGCCAAGCCCTGGTACCGCAAGGGCACTGACATTCCCGAAACCAGATACGAGGATGTCGTCGACATGAGTTTCCTGCAGGCAGCCAGGGCGAAATACAAATGACGGTCGCACCCAGCCCGGGCCTTGCGCGCGCGAGACATGACGATGACAGGGCGGCGGCGGGCACGCGCATCGCCGTGCGGGGGCTCGCCAAGCGCTTCAACGCGTCCGGCGGCGAATTCGTGGCGGTCGATGACGTGTCCTTCGAGGTCAAGCAGGGTGAATTCGTCGCGTTGCTCGGTCCGTCCGGCTGCGGCAAGAGCACCATCCTCAACATGGTCGCGGGGCTGCTGCCGCGCTCGGGCGGGCGAATTCTCATCGACGAGGACACCGTCGAGATCGGCAAGGTCAATCGCAAGGTTGGCTACGTCTTCCAGCGAGACACGCTGTTTCCCTGGCGCACCGTGGAGCAGAACATCGGCTATGGGCTGGAGATCGCGGGGGTTCCCAAGGCGGCGCGCGCCGGCCGTGTCGCCTCTTCCGTCGACAGAGCGGGTCTCACGGGTTTTGCGCAGAGCTTCCCGCGCATGCTGTCGGGCGGCATGCGCCAGCGTGTCGCCCTGATGCGCACGTTGATCCTGGAGCCCGAGATCCTGCTGATGGACGAGCCGTTCGGCGCGCTCGATACCCACACCAAGCTCGAGATGCACAAGACGCTCCTGGAGATCTGGGAGCGCGAGCGGCAGACCGTGCTGTTCGTGACGCACGACCTCGGCGAAGCCATCACATTGGCGAGCCGCATCATCCTGCTTTCCGCGCGCCCCGGGCGGCTCAAAGAGGATTTCGACGTCGACATTCCGCGGCCGCGCGATCCCGTGGCTCTGCGCGAGACGGCCGAATTCGGCCGCCTCTATTCCCACATCTGGCATTCGCTCGGCGAGGAATTCCGCCGCACCAAGGCCGAGTGATCATGACCAAGAGCCGCGCCATCATCCTGTTCTGGCAACTCGCCATTCTCGCAGCGGTGCTCATCATTTGGCAGTGGGGCTTCGAATGGAGCAAGGCGCTGCTGCCGAAGGCTTACGTGCCGAAGCTGCTCGACCCCTATTTCGTCGCCAAGCCGTCGCTGATCTGGCAGAGCTTTCTCCGGCTTGGCTGCTTTTCCGATTCCGGCGGCTTTGCCGCCTGCATCAGGGGTAACGACAACAATCTCTGGCTCGCGACACTGGTGACGCTGAAGAACACCTGGTGGGGATTCCTGTTTGGATCGGCGAGCGGAATTGCCGCAGGCCTGATCCTCGGCCGCTCCGACTTCCTGGCCCGCGTGTTCGGACCGTACATCGTGGCGCTCAACTCCATCCCGCGCATCGCGCTGGTGCCGCTCGTCATCCTGATCTTCGGCCTCGGCGACCTCTCGAAGATTGCGACCGCCTGGCTGGTCGTGTTCTTCGTGGTGTTCTTCAACACCTTCGAGGGAACCCGCGCGGTCGACCGCGACCAGATCGCGGCCGCCCGCCTGTTGGGCGCCAGTGAATTCACGGTGCTGCGCACTGTCGTGATTCCCTCCGCGCTCGCCTGGGTGTTCGCTTCGCTCCTGCCGGCGGTTTCCTTTGCCCTGATCGGCGTCATCGTCGGCGAGTTCATCGGCGCCGAGCGGGGACTCGGCAAGCTCATCATCGAGGCGGAAGCGCGCGCCAATGCCAGCGAGATGATGGTGGCCATCTTCGTCATGATGTTCGTCGGAATCCTGCTCGCAATCGCGGTGCGTTCGCTGCAGTCCTATCTCTTGCGATGGCAGCCGCAATTCGAGCCGTCGGCCTAGCCGTATCGGAGATCGAGAACAAATGGCCGGTGCGGCGTCACCGCCTGAACCGCGCCACCAGCTCGACATGCGGCGTATGCCGGAACTGGTCGACCGGCACGACGCTCTCGATCTTGTAGCCGCCGTCGATCAAGAGCCGCGCGTCGCGCGCGAAGGTCGCGACGTTGCATGAGACAGCGACGACGACCGGCACTTTGCTCGCGGCAAGCTTCAACGCCTGCGCCTGCGCGCCCTGGCGCGGGGGATCGAACACCACGGCGTCGAAGTCGCGCAGCTCCGGCGGCACCAGGGGACGACGGAACAAGTCGCGCGGTTCGGCCTTGATCGGCTTGAGCCCCGGCGTGCGCGCAGCCTTTGCGAGCGCTGCGATCGCGCCGGCATCGCTGTCATAGGCGGTGATGCGCGCCTTCTCGGCGAGCCGTAGCGCAAACGGTCCAACGCCGCAGAAGAGGTCGAGAACCTCCTTGGCCTTGCCGACGCGTTCTGCGACCAGCGCGGCCAGCGTCTCTTCGCCGGCGACGGTGGCTTGCAGGAACGAGCCCGGCGGTAGCGTCACTTCCGCGCGGCCCATCTTCACCGTCGGCGCGAGGCGCTGCAGCACCAGCTCGCCATGCCGTGTCAGCCGCGCCAGGCGATGCTGCTCGGCGACGCGCGACAATGCGGTGACGAGTGTCGTCGGCAGCGGGCCGGAGCCGCGCACGTCGACGTCGAGGCCGTTGAGGGTGGCAGTGACCTGGATGTCGAGCGGCTTGGTCACCGGCATTTTGGACGTCAGCGGCTCTGCGATCGCCCAGGCGGCATCGAGCGCGCCCTCGAGTGCGGGATCGAGGATCGGGCAGCGATGGATCGGGATGACGTCGTGCGAGCTCGTCGCGGAAAAGCCGACCTTGAGGACGTCATGCGTGCCGAACCGGCCATGCAGCGTGACGCGCCGGCGCCCCGCGCCATGGGCATCGACCAGCGGCGCCACCTCGCAATCGAGGCCGGCCTGCGCCAGCGTCTCGACCACGATGCCGCGTTTCCAGGCGTGATAAGGCACCGCGGCCCAGTGCTGGATGGCGCAGCCGCCGCAGACCCCGAAATGCGGACAGAACGGTGCGATGCGCTCGGGGCTGGCGACGTCCACCGCCAGCAGCTTGCGGCGGTCTGGATGGTGTCCCGCGACGTGGTCGACCTCGACGGTCTCGCCGGCAAGCGTATAGGGCACGTAGACTGCATCGTCCGTCGAGAGCGAGACGCCGTCGCCGCGATGGCCGACATGATCTATGGTCAAGCGCTCAACCACGGCGCGCGCCCAGGAAGAATTCGATATTGCCATCGCCGCCCGCGATCGAGGAGGGGAACACCTCGATATCGGTGCAGCCGAGCGAGGCTGCAAACGCAGCGATGTCGTCGCAGATCTCCCGATGCACGGCGGCGTCGCGGATGATGCCCTTCTTGTTGTGCTTCCTGTCAGCCTCGAATTGCGGCTTGATCAGCGCCAGCAAGCTCATGGGCGCGGCGGCAAGCGACAGCGCTACCGGCAGCACGCTCTTGAGCGAGATGAAGCTGACGTCGATGACGACGACGTCGGGCCGCGCCGGCAGGCGCTTGCCGTCATAGCTGCGGATGTCGGTCTCCTCCATCGACACGATCTTGGGATGACCGCGCAGCGAGGGATGTAGCTGGCTGGTGCCAACATCGACCGCGAACACCAGGCTTGCACCGTTCGCGAGCAGCACTTCGGTGAAGCCGCCGGTGGAGGCACCGACATCGAGGCAGATATGGTCCTCGATCTCGATCGGATACCGCTCCAGCGCGCCCGCGAGCTTGACGCCGCCGCGCGAGACGTAGGGGTGCGCGGGCTCGGCCTGGATCACCGCGTCCTCGGCGATGCTCTCCGACGGTTTTGTGACCTGCTTGTCGTCGGCGGTGACGAGGCCCGCCTCGATCGCCGCGCGCGCCCGTGCCCGGCTCTCGAACAGGCCGCGCTCGACCAGCAATACATCGGCGCGCTTGCGGGCAGGGGACATTGGCTCTCCAACGAGGATTGACGCTTATTTAGCGATCAATCGCGCGGCCGCCATCCGGACGCAAGTCTCGAACGCGGCAAGATCGTGCCAGACGTCGATGGGCATCGTGGCCGGCGTCACCAGCGGGCAGCCATGCAACTCCAGCGCATGGATCATCATGAGGTTCTCGACGAGGCCGAAGTCCTCGACCGTCAACCCCTGGGCATCGACCAGCCGCGCGTCCTCGGAGGTGACCTCCATGAAGCGACCGACACGGTCGGCATAGACGGCCCCATCGTTGGAATAGGCCAGGCAGAATTTGCGGCGGCCGGCCATGTAGCCGAGCTCGTAGACGGTGCCGGGATCGGCGCCCGCGCCGCGGAACGGGGTCAGGTTGGCGATGATGGCATCGGCCGCATCCATCATGGCCTCGTTGCCACAAAAGATCTGCCGCGAGGCGTCGGGCGCGGTGAGGTCGATGGCGTTGTCGAGGGGATAAAGGCCGGTAAGCCCGTGCGCCGCACAGATCGCAGCCTTGCGGCGGCCGATCTCGACTGCATCCGGCAGGAACACGTCGGGACCTGCCAGATAGATTTTCATGGAGAGAGAACCGGGAAAATTTGGGTCGAGGTGCAAGCCACATCGTGCGGTCTGCTCCCCTCCCGCTTGCGGGGGAGGGTTGGGGAGGGGGTGTCTCGGCAATCGAGAACCCCCGAAGGGCGAAAGCCCTCACCCGACGCTTCGCGTCGACCTCTCCCGCAAGCGGGAGAGGTGAACTCACTATCAAGCCAGCTTGACCGTCTCGGCCTTCACGTCCTTGCCGAGCGCTTCGAACACCTTGGCGACGATGCCCTTGGCGTCGAGACCGGCGCGGCCGTACATCGCGGCGGGCGTGTCGTGGTCCTGGAACACGTCGGGCAGCACCATCGAACGGAACTTGACCATGCCGCTGTCGAGCGCGCCCTGATCGGTCAGGAACTGCGCGACATGCGAGCCGAAGCCGCCGACCGACCCTTCCTCGATCGTGATCAGGATCTCGTGGTCGCGGGCGAGCTTGAGCACCAGCTCGGTGTCGAGCGGCTTCATGAAGCGCGCATCCGCGATCGTGGTCGACAGGCCATGGGCGGCGAGCTCGTCGGCCGCCTTCTCGCATTCGGCGAGGCGTGTGCCGAAGGAGAGCAGGGCGATCTTGCTGCCCTGGCGGATCATGCGGCCCTTGCCGACCTCGAGCGGAATGCCGACTTCGGGCATCTCGATGCCGCGGCCTTCGCCGCGCGGATAGCGCAGCGAGCTCGGGCGGTCGTCGATCGCGACCTGCGTCGCCACCATGTGCACCAGCTCGGCCTCGTCCGCCGCCGCCATGATCACCATGTTGGGCAGACAGCCGAGATAGGCGTTGTCGAACGAGCCGGCATGCGTCGCGCCGTCGGCGCCGACGAGGCCGGCGCGGTCGATGGCGAAGCGCACGGGCAGGTTCTGGATCGCGACGTCATGCACGATCTGGTCGTAGCCGCGCTGCAGGAAGGTCGAGTAGATCGCGCAGAACGGCTTGTAGCCTTCGCTGGCAAGACCGGCGGCGAAGGTCACCGCGTGCTGCTCGGCGATGCCGACGTCGAAGGTGCGGTCCGGGAAGGCCTTGTTGAAGATGTCGACGCCAGTACCCGACGGCATCGCCGCGGTGATGGCGACGATCTTGTCGTCCTTCTGCGCTTCCTTGACGAGGCTCGCGCCGAACACGTTCTGATAGGCCGGCGCATTCGGCTTGGCCTTGGCTTGCGTGCCGGTCGCGACGTCGAACTTGACGACGGCATGGTACTTGTCGGCGGACGCTTCCGCCGGGCCGTAGCCCTTGCCCTTCTGGGTCACGACGTGGACCAGGATCGGGCCTTCCTCCATGTCGCGCACGTTCTTCAGCACGGGCAGGAGATGGTCGAGGTTATGGCCGTCGATCGGGCCGACGTAATAGAAGCCGAGCTCCTCGAACAGCGTGCCGCCGTCCATCATGAAGCCGCGCGAATATTCCTCGACGCGGTTGGCGCGGTTGGCGATGATCTTGGGCAGGCGCTTGTTGATCTGCTTGGCCGCCTCGCGCAGCGTGCGATAGGTCTTGCCGGAGTAGAGCCGCGACAGATAGGCGCTCATGGCGCCGACCGGCGGCGCGATCGACATGTCGTTGTCGTTGAGGATGACGATCAGGCGCGAGTTCATCGCACCGGCATTGTTCATGGCCTCATAGGCCATGCCGGCCGACATCGCACCGTCACCGATCACGGCAATAACGTTGTTCTTGCCGCCGGAGAGGTCGCGCGCCACGGCCATGCCGAGGCCGGCGGAGATCGAGGTCGAGGAATGCGCGGCGCCGAACGGATCGTAATCGCTCTCGCTGCGCTTGGTGAAACCGGACAGGCCGCCGCCGGTGCGCAGCGTGCGAATCCGGTCGCGCCGGCCGGTGAGAATCTTGTGCGGATAGGCCTGGTGGCCGACGTCCCAGATCAGGCGGTCGCGCGGCGTATCGAAGACATAATGGATCGCGGTGGTGAGCTCGACCACGCCGAGGCCCGCGCCGAAGTGACCGCCGGTCACCGAGACGGCGTCGATGGTCTCCTGCCGCAGCTCGTCGGCGACCTGGCGAACCTGCTCGATCTTGAGCTTGCGCAGGTCTTCCGGCGTCCGGATGGTGTCGAGAAGCGGCGTCTTACTGTATGCGTTCACGGCGATTTCCAATTTGTCAGCGCCGGAAGATCGTTCCGGTGCGCGATGGGTTTGCACAATATCGGCGCAGCGCGAGTCCTTAAACCGTCGGAGCCACCTGCATGGGGCAAGGCCCCGTCTTCAAGCTTAGGTGAGCTTAGGTGCGCTCCGGTTCAGTCTCTGTGATCCCTGTCACTTAGATCGGCTTCGTCCGTCCCAGCCAATTTCATTAGCAATTTGAAGCGCTTGTCGTTGGTAATCAGTGCCCACGCAAGGCTTACAAAAAGCCACACTCCGCGCAGCTTTACACCAAAGCTTGGGCCAAAGCCAACCCGCTGGGCCGATTACGGGCATGCACGTGCAACCCCCGGGCCAGAGTGGTTAATCGCGGCGCCGGCGGCCGGTTCCAGACTTGCCCCTGACGGGGCAGTATTTTTGGGCGGAAGCAACCGCTTTTTCGCCGGATTTGGCGGTCGGGTGGCCGTCCGGAGGGGGTTCCCAGATCCTTATCCCGGGTCGGCCCACCGCGTCCGAGGAATCCAGCGGCGTGCGATCATGAAAAAATGCAGACTTCAGATGCCCGGAACGGGGGCTTGGCCGTCGGCGCTACTGGACGTCGAGCGGTGCGGTTCCAGTGGGCTGGCCGCTGGCATCGGTGGTGATCTTATCGACGCGGGCCTCGGCCTGGCGCAACAGTTCCTCGCAGCGGCGCTTCAGGGCCTCGCCGCGCTCGTAGATCGTCACGGATTCCTCGAGCGGCACCTTGCCGTCCTCGAGCCGCTTCACGATCGTCTCAAGTTCCTCGATCGCGCGCTCGAAGGTGAGCCTGGAGACGTCGATTTGGGTATTTTCAGCCATATCCGTTTCCGATTGCCCGATTCGCTTTCCTCGGAGTGAAGGCGGGTTTTGCGGGCTTAATGTGGCGAGTGCTTTCAGGCGCCCATCAGGGCGCTGACATGCGCCGTAACAGATTCTTTCAGTCCTTGCAGGTCATAGCCGCCCTCGAGCACGGAGACAACGCGCCCCTCCGCAGACTTGTCGGCAAGGTCCATCAGCTTGCGCGTCACCCAGGCGTAGTCTTCGGCGCGCAGGTTCAGCGAGGCCAGCGGGTCGCGGTAATGCGCATCGAAGCCGGCCGAGATGATGAGCAGCTCGGGGCTGAATTTTTCGAGCTGCGGCAGGATCAGATTCTCGAACGCGGAACGGAATTCGGGGCCGCCGTCTTCTGACGCCAGCGGCGCGTTGACGATGGTGTCGTGGTCACCGCGTTCGCTCTTCGCGCCGGTGCCCGGAAACAGCGGCATCTGATGCGTCGAGCAGTACATCACGGTCGGATCCGACCAGAAGATATCCTGCGTGCCGTTGCCGTGGTGCACGTCGAAATCGACGATGGCCGCGCGCTTGATGCCGTATTTGCGCTGCGCATGGCGCGCGGCGATCGCGACATTGTCGAAGAAGCAGAATCCCATCGGCTTGCCGATCTCGGCGTGATGGCCTGGCGGGCGCACCGCGACGAAGGCGTTGCGGTGCTCGCCCGCCATCACGGCTTCGGTCGCCGCCACCGCACCGCCGACGCCGCGCATCACCGCTTCCCACGTGCCCGGGGACATCGAGGTGTCGCCGTCGATATAGACCTGGCCGCTGGTCGGCGCGATGTGGCGCAGCTCGGTGACGTAATGCTCGTTGTGGCACAGCGTGACGAGATCGAGATCGCCCTCCGGTGCCTGGTCGCGAACCAGGAACTGGAAGCGCTCATGCGACAGCGCTTCCTCCACGGCGCGCAGGCGGTCGGGCCGTTCGGGGTGTCCCGGCGGCGTGACGTGGTCGAGGCAGGCCTTGTGGGAAAGAAGAAGCGTGCTCATCAGGTCGGGCTCACTGGGAATGGGCTCTTGACGTCGCTTGACGCATCCGGCGCCAAAACGCAATGCCAAACCCAATCTATGCGCTTGGATGGGAATGGCAAAGGGTTGTCCCGTTCCGGCCCGTTTGATCCGGATCAATTCACGCGCAGGATGCGGCTCAGTGGCAGCGGTCCAATCGGCCCGTGCGCCCGGAAAAAGGCGAACAGCGCGTCGGCGTCGTAGCCGCCATATTGCGGCGCCGAGCCTTGCTTGGCGACCGTGAATCCGTCACCGCCGACGGCGAGATAGTCGTTGAGGGTAACGCGGTAGCCGCTGGCCTGCTCGATCGGCCTGCCGTTGAGCGTCATCTTCTCTGCCATCACGCGCTCGCCGAACGGCTTCGCGCTGTCCCAAGTGTAACTGAACCCGTTCGAGACCTGGAGGATCCGCTGCCGCTTCGGGTCGAGCCATTGTTGTTCCAGCATGTCCTTGAGCTGGCTGCCCGTGAGCGTCATGGTGACGAGGCGATTGCGAAACGGCTGGCTGGCGAAGGCATCGCCGAACGTTATCGCGCCGTTCTCCTTCGGAACGATATCGGTGCGGATGCCGCCGGGATTGGTGAGCGCGATGACGGCGCCGCCGTCCTTGGCGTCTCTGGTCGCTGCGAGCTGGGCGTCCGCGATGACATCGCCGAGCGCGCTTTCGCCGGCCTCGTTCGGAACGCGTGACAGCGTCTGCGTCACCGATCCGGCCGGCCGGTTGGCGATCGGCGCCGACAGCTTGTCATAGGCGTCGATCAATGCGGTCTGTTCGGGGTCCTTCGCGAGCGAGGCATTGGCGACGATGACGTTCTCGCCCCTGGCGCTGACGATGTCGCGGCTCGCCGGATCGAGCTTGAGGTCGATCGCCGTGACCAGCGTGCCGTATTTGTCGCCGCTGGTGACGAGCCGGCCGTCGATGTCGCAGACATAGGCACGGTGGGTGTGGCCGCTGACCACGACGTCGACGGCGCGATCGAACTTTTTCACGATGTCGACGATGGGCCCCGTAATGGCGGGGCATTCGTTGTAATCGCCTGCGGGCTCGCCGCCCTGGTGGATCAGCACCACGATCGCCTCGACGCCGCGCGCCTTCAGTTGCGGCACCAGCGCGTTCACCGTCTCGGCCTCGTCGCGGAATTCGAGCCCGGCAATGCCTGATGGCGAGACGATGCCCGCGGTCTCCTTCAGGGTCAGCCCGATGAAGGCGACGGGGATGCCCTCGAACTCCCTGATCTCGTAGGGCGGCAGCACGGTCTTGCCGGTCGCGGTCTCGATTGTGGAGGCCGCGAGATAATGGAATTTGGCGCCTAGGAAGGGATGCGGTCCCTGGCAGCCGTCGAGCGGATGGCAGCCGCCGTTCTGCATCCGCAAGAGCTCGGTCTTGCCCTCGTCGAATTCGTGATTGCCGACCGAGGTGATCGCAAGCCCCATCATCGAGAGCGACTCGATCGAGGGCTCGTCGTGGAACATCGCCGACAGGAACGGGCTCGCCCCGATCAAATCGCCGGCGGCAACGAAGATCGTGTTCTTGTGCCCTTCGCGCAACTGCTTGACCAGCGTCGCCATGTACTCGGCGCCGCCGGCCGCGACCATCACCTTCCTGGTCTTGTCTTCGGGATCATTGATGCGGATGCCGCCGGGCGGCGGCCGCAGATTGCCGTGGAAATCATTGATCGCGAGAATGCGCAGCTCGACGGGTGCGCCGGTCTGGGCAAAGGCGGGAAGGGCGCAGGTCAGCGCGAGTGCGGCGAGGATGGATCGGTATTGCATGGCATCGAGACTAGTCGTTCCGCACGAAGATTTCACGATGCTTTCTTCCTTCTCCCCTTGTGGGAGAAGGTGGCGCGAAGCGCCGGATGAGGGGTTGTCTCCGCGAGGTGAAGTTTGAGTTCGAGGAGAGAGACCTCTCACCCGTCTCGCCGCTAGCGCGGCGAGCCACCCTCTCCCACAAGGGGAGAGAGGAAGAGCCCTCACCGCTTCTTCCTGTTCGCAAATGCGTTGAACGCAGCCACGGCGTCGTCCGATTTCAGCCGGTCGCCGAACAGATGGGCCTCCTGGTCGATGCGGCGGGTCAATTCCTCCGGCGGGGTGCGCAGCAGTTTGCGCGAGGTCGCGACCGCCTCGGCCGGAAGCCGGCAGATCTCGCGTGCCACCTTGCGCGCCTCGACCTCGGTATGTCCCGGCGAGACCACGCTGTTGACGAAGCCGGCGGCTTCGGCTTGCGCGGCGGTGAAGGTCCGCCCCATCACCAGCATCGCGAAGGCGCGATGGTACCCCATCGTATTCGGCATCAGGAGGCTGGCCGCGCCGACCGGCACGAGCCCGAGATGGATATAGGGCGCGGAGAACGTCGCGGCTGTCGAGGCGAGCACGTAGTCGCAATGAAACAGCATCACGGTGCCCATGCCGATCGACGCACCATCAACGGCTGCGATGATCGGCTTGGTGTTGAGGGCGAGCGAATAGAGAAACTTGGCGCCGTTCGACAGCGTCTCCGGCCGCGCCGTGTCGGCATGGAGAAAATCGTCGATATCATCGCCGGCGGTGAACACGCCGGAGCCGCCGGTGATGATCATGCAGCGGATATCGGGATTGTTCTGCGCGGTGTCGATCGCGTGGCTCATCTCCCGGTACATGTCCTGGGTGATCGCGTTCTTCTTGCCCGGACGGCGCAGCGTGATCACGCGCGTTCCACGCTCTTCGGTGACGACGATATTGCCATTCGGCATAAGGACCCCCTGGGCTCGCCGCGACGCGTGACTTCGGCGAGTCTCGCAAACATCAGCCTACATCATCTTGCAGGCGTGCCAATCCGCCCGCGCGACCTTTTCGAAAGCTAGTCCGTGAGACCGGCGGATGACACCGCTGTCATGACTGTCTTCCGTCCGGGAGCCGCATCGCGTCAGATCGCGCCGGTTGTATTGTCTTGCACGCTCCATTGCGCATTGCAACAAATGGCTACAATGTTTTGTTTGAAAAACCAGTGGTTGTGAGGCACGATCGTGCCCTCTGCCGTTCCATTTGACCGATTGCTCGATTGATGATTGCCGCAACGAGCGTTGACGAATCTTCGCTGTCCTATCGCGGCTGGCGCGTCGTGCTGGCCTGCTTCCTGATGGCCTTCTTCATGTTCGGCTTCGGCCTTTACGGCCAGGGCGTCTATCTCGCCGAGCTCCAGCGTGCCCATGGCTGGCCGGGCACGCTGGTCTCCACGGCCAGCACCTTCTCTTTTCTGTTGACCTCCGTCCTCGTCATTTTCACCGACGATCTGCTTGCCCGCATCGGGCTGCGCGCGCTGATCCTGTGCGGGCTATCCGCGTTGGGCGCCTCGACCGTGCTGCTGGCGCTGATGCAGACGCCCTGGCAGCTTTATCTCGCCTATGCGCTGATGTCGGTCGGCTGGACCGGGATGGGCACCGTGGTGATCGCGACCGTGCTGAATTCCTGGTTCGACCGGCGCCGCGGCCTTGCGCTCAGCCTCGCCTTCAACGGCGCGACCTGCGGTGGCATCATCCTCGTTCCGCTGCTGCTCTCGCTCACCGGCCGCATCGGCTTCCGTTCGGCGATGCTGGCGGCAACGATCGTGATGGTGGTGCTGGTGCTGCCGGTGGTCCTCGGCTTCATCGCCTGGCCCGGGGGGGCATCATTGGCATCGCCTGGACGCTCCTCCGGTGCCGGCACAGCCGCGCCGGCCCAGTCGCGCAAGGCGCTGCTTGCCAATGCGGCGTTCTGGACCATGGTGCTGCCGATCGCGATCGCGCTGCTGGCGCAGATGGGATTCATCATCCACCAGGTGACGTTCCTCGAACCGCTGATCGGTCGCGCCAACGCTGGCCTTGCGGTGACCATCATGGCCGCGATGGCGGTGGTCGGGCGCCTGTCGCTCGGCCTGTTCGTCGACCGGCTCGATCCGCGGCTTGCCTGCGCGGCGTCGATGACGAGCCAGGCGGCCGCCCTCTTCGTGCTCTTGCAAAGCACGAATCCGACCGTGCTGCTGGCGTGCTGCGCCGTCTACGGCTTCTCGATCGGCAACATGATCACGTTTCCGCCTTTGATCATCCAGCGCGAGCTCGGCTCCGCCGCCTTTGCCGCCGCGATGGGATTGGGCACCTCGATCAGCGGCGTCGTCAGCGCCTTCGGCCCGGGCATCGTCGGCCTCGTGCGCAGCTTTACCGGCAACTATACGACGGCGTTTGCGATGTGCGTGCTGCTGGATCTGGTGGCGGCGGGAATCGTGCTGTGGCGGCCGGGAGGAGGGGCGAAGCTAGCGGCTTCGTAGCCGGGATGAGTTGCCGGGGAGCGCGCAACAATCTCGGCGTCGTCCCGGCGAAGGCCGGGACCCATAACCACAGGCAGTAGTTTGACGAGGACTGGTTGTTAAGCAGTCTTTCCGCGGGACTCCGATTTGATTTCTATCGATAAATCACGCGGTATGGGTCCCGGCCTTCGCCGGGACGACACCGTTTGTGCGGTGCGCCCCCTTACCCCAGCAACACCGCATCCGCCGCCGCGACCGACTCCGCGCTTTCCGTCACGGTGCGCTCGAGCGCGCCGGCCTGCACACTGATGTTCTCGGCGAAGAAACGCGCGAGCGAGACGTAGCGCGCGGCGTCGGTATTGCCGTCGGCTTTCGCGGCAAGCGCCTCGGAGGCCAGCATGCAGCCGCCGAGCGTCGAGCCGAACTGCTGCAGATAAGGCGTCGCGCCGGCCAGCGCCTCGTTGGGTGCCGAGGTGACGCGCTCCAGCAGCCACTTGCTGGTGCGCGTCAACGCCTCCAATGCCTCGCGCAGCTTGGTGCCGGTGGTGCCGAAGGCGGGATCGTTGGAGGCTTCGACCTGCTTCACGACGGTCGAGAGCTCGTCGAGCAGCGCCCACACGGCAGCGCCGCCATTGGCCGCCAGCTTGCGCGTGACCAGGTCGATCGCCTGGATGCCGTTGGTGCCTTCATAGATCGCGGTGATGCGCGCGTCGCGATAATGCTGCGCGGCGCCGGTCTCCTCGATGAAGCCCATGCCGCCATGCACCTGCACGCCGAGATAGGCGACCTCGTTGCCGATGTCGGTGGAATAGCCTTTGGCCATCGGCGTGAGCAGCGCCGCGCGCGCGGCGGCGTCGGCGCGCACCTTCGGATCCTTGGCGCGCAGGGAGACGTCGAGCGCGACGGCGGTGGCGTAGCAGATGGTACGCGCGGCGGCGGTCTGCGCCCGCATCCGCATCAGCATGCGCTTGACGTCGGGATGGACGAAGATCGCGTCCGAGCCTTCGCCCTTCTTGCCGACCGCGCGACCCTGCTTCCGCTCCTGCGCATAGGCGAGCGCCTGCTGATAGGCACGGTCGGCAACACCGACGCCCTCGAGGCCGACGCCGAGGCGGGCCTGGTTCATCATCGTGAACATGCAGCGCATGCCCTGGTTCTCTTCGCCGATCAGGAAACCGATCGCGCCGCCATGATCGCCCATGGTCATGGTGCAGGTGGGCGAGGCATGCATGCCGAGCTTGTGCTCGACGCCGCTGGCAAAAATGTCGTTGCGTGCTCCGAGCGAGCCGTCTGCATTGACCATGAATTTCGGTACGAGGAAGAGCGAGATCCCCTTGGTCCCCGCGGGCGCGTCGGGCAGGCGCGCCAGCACGAAATGCACGATGTTGTCGGTCATGTCGTGCTCGCCATAGGTGATGAAGATCTTCGTCCCCTTGATGCGATAGGTGCCGTCGGGCTGTTTCTCGGCGCGAGTGCGCAGCGCGCCGACATCGGAGCCGGCCTGCGGCTCGGTCAGCTGCATGGTGCCGGTCCACTCGCCGGAGATGAGCTTTTCGAGATAGATTTTCTTCAGCTCGTCGCTGCCATGCGCGTCCAGCGCCTCCATCGCCGACGCCGTCAGCAGCGGGCAGAGCCCGAAGGCGACGTTGGATGCGCTCCAGATCTCGGTGCAGGCGGCGTTGATCGCCATCGGCAGGCCCTGGCCGCCGAAATCCTCGGGCCCGGACACCGCGTTCCAGCCGCCCTCGGTCCAGCGCTTGTAGGCATCCGGCCAGCCCGGCGCGGTCGTGACCTTGCCGTTATCGAGCTTGATGCCGTGCTCGTCGCCGACCTTGTTGAGTGGCGCCAGCACGTCGGTTGCGAACTTGCCGGCTTCCTCCAGCACGGCGGCCACGATGTCGCCGTCGAAATCGCCGTAATGGCCGGCCGCCACGGCAGCCTTCAGGCCGGCGCCGTGGTTGAGCGACAGCAGCATGTCAGAGATCGGCGCGCGGTAGGTCATGGCTCACTCCCGTGGACAGGTTTGGCGCCGTATTCCCATGAAACGGGAGAGGTCTCAATGGGCGTGATACGGGACCGCATCGGGCTTTTGCGGGGCCTATAATTAAGGTGTGGTGCGACCGATCCCGGCTGCTGTGGTATTTTGCCCCTCCAGGCGGTTGAAATGCCGCGCCGCACCCTATAGACCGGCTGCGACCCGAGGGAATCTGCGGCAGCCAATTCTTCCGCCAGTTCCTGGTCGCCTGATGGGGCGTAGCCAAGCGGTAAGGCAGCGGATTTTGATTCCGCCATTCGGAGGTTCGATCCCTCCCGCCCCAGCCAGATTGCCTGCCCCGCCTGAAATCACTCACGCGACCGGCCTAGCTGGGGAGCTGCTGCACAGCTCTGCGACACACTCGCCAAGGATGAAGGCCGGAGCATTGCCGAGCTGTGCGCTATAGCTCAGGCTCACCACGTGAGCGAACGTGGGATCGCGGGCGACACGCTCGATCGCACATCGACACCTGCACAGAGACCGCCGATGCATTGCGGACCTTCACCGTCTCCCAGCCGAATCTCGCGTCTTTGACAGGAACTGCCAGTGTGCAGGTCAGAATGCCCATCATGTTCGGTACGTACATGGCAACGCCGTGTCGTGCGGATACGCGGTCTCAAGAGCTTCTGTCAGCGGCAGGCTTGATGCGCTGACGGTCGGTTTCGATCAGCAGATCGACGAAATGGCGCACCCGCGCGGGTCTGAAGCGGGCGGCGGGGTAGACCGCGTAGATTCCTCCTTCCGGGAGGGACCACTGCGGCAGGACGTGGATGAGCCGCCCTTCCGTGAGGTCGCGCTGGACCATGAAATCCGGCAACACGGTGACGCCGGCCCCGGCGAGAACGCAGGCATAGGCGGCCGGGGTCATATCCGCCATGACCGCCGCCCTGCCGGAGAGAGCGACCATTTTTTTCGCGTTCGAGAACGTCCAATCTAGCGGATGTTTGAGGACCCTGTTTCCGATCCATGGCCATTTCTTGAGGTCAGCGGGAGATTGCAGTTCGGGGGAACTGCGGGCCAAGGACGGTGCACAAACCAGCAGCTGGCGAAAACTGCCGAGCTTTTGCATTTGGTGCGTACTGTCGGTGAGCCAGCCCAACCGGATGGCGACATCGAAATCGGCGCTGACGAGGTCAACAAGGGCGTCGTCGAACTTCACCTCGACCTTGAGATGTGGGAAGCGCTGCAGAAAGGCTGCGATCGCGCGCGCCACCACCGTCTGACCATACTCGACCGGCGCGGTCACGGTGAGGGTGCCGGTCGGAATTGTCGTACCTTGAGAAGCTTCGCCGAAGGCCTCCTCCGCATCGCGCAGGATCACGACTGCCCGGTCATAGAGGCCTCGCCCCGTCTCCGTGAGTTGCAGCTTCCGTGTCGTGCGCTTGAGGAGGGTCGCTTGCAGCTCTTCCTCCAGCCGACTGACCTGATGGCTGACCACCGTCTTGGCAATGCCCAGACGCTCGGCAGCCGCCGTGAATGAGCCGGCCTCCACCACGGCAGTGAAATACGCAAGCCTGTTGAGGTTTGGCACGTCGCGCATGAGATTGTCCAATTCTAACGCACAATGTATCCAATCTGTCCTGATTTATCTACCTCGATCGGTCGCGTATCTCCAGGCCAGCGATGGGAACGACATCCCAACGGTGAGCAGAAGGAGTGCCAAAAGTGAGCAGGATCGCGATCGTTTTCTTCAGCGGGTATGGCCATACGGTCCGGCAAGCCGAGGCGGTGCGCGATGGCGCCCAATCCGTCGCCGGCACGGAGGTCACGATGATCCGGATCCCGGACACAGGCGAGATCGACGCGGCGGTCTTCGAGGATATCGCCGCCGCGAGCGCGATTGTCTACGGCAGCCAGACATACATGGGCGGCGCCCCCTGGCAATTTAAGCGCTTTGCCGATGCGAGCTCGAAGGCTTGGTTTGCGCAGCGGTGGAAGGACAAGCTGGCCGCCGGCTTCACCAACTCAGCTTCACTGAATGGCGATAAATCCTCGACGATGAACTACTTCTGGACCTTGTCGCAGCAGCATGGGCAGCTTTGGGTCGGCCCGGCGACAATGCCGGCAAACAAGCTCGCCAGCGGTCCGAACGACATCAACTGGTCGGGTGGCTTCACCGGCGCGTTCGCGACTTCGCCGTCCGATTCGTCGCCTGAGCAGGCTCCATTCGCGGGGGATCTCCAGACGGCGCACCTGCTGGGACGGCGCATCGCCGAACTCGCCAAGCGTTTCGCATGACTTGCATCGGGTGAGACGCACATGACGAAGGCAGTACAATTCCATTACTTTTTCGATCCTCTGTGCGGCTGGTGCTATGCAAGCGCCCCCGCGCTTGCGGCTCTCGACGGGGCTTATCCAGGCGCGGTGCAGATGATGCCCTCAGGGCTGTTTGCGGATGGCAATGCCCGCGCGGTCTCGTCCATGGCAGACCACGCCTGGCGCAACGATATGCGCATTTCCAAACTGGCCGGTCAGCGCTTCACCGAAGCCTATCGTGAGAATGTCCTTCTGAACCCTCGCGGCGTGTTCGATTCCGGTCCCGCGACGCGGGCTTTGGTCGCGCTCGGTGAGTTGTCGGCGACATTGGAGCCAGTTTTTCTGCATCAAGTTCAGCTCGCGCGTTACATCGAAGCACGCGATACGAGCCTGCCCGATGAAGTAGCTGCTGTCGCGATTGCCGTTGCGCGGGAGGCAAACTTTCTGCTGAAATCGACCGATTTCGCGCTTCGCCTCACCGAGGACGAAGAGCTCGCAGCGCGCGCCAATGAACGCATCGCCGAAACCCGGAAACTGATGGGCCGGCTCTCAAGCAGCGGCGTTCCGCAATTGCTCGTGAGCCGCGACGGACAAGCCGAGGTGATTCACGGCGCTCCCCTTTATTCGGGCGAGGACGAAGTGCTTCGCGCAGTCTCCGACGTGACGTCGCGTCTGACTGCCGCTTCTGGTGAATAGAAGGCGAAGGTCTCACGGCGGTGAGCGATTGGGAGTTTGCCCGCCATAAGAATTCGCTATGGCGGCAGACCGCAGTCGTGCTTCCCCCGCGAACGGCCCTAAATCTATTTTTTACCGTCGGCCGCGGCAAAAAATCCAAGAGCAAAGAGGGGCCGCGGGACTTCGCAGACGCACTAGTTTGGCAGCAACGGAGCGGGGAAATGACGATCGACTTGAGCCGACGGGGGTTCTGCATCGGAACCGCCCTGCTTGGATTCCAGACCATTTCCTCCGGTGTGCTCGCCCGGAGCGAGGACGGCACGGTCAAGCTGGGTCTCGTCGCGCCCATGAGCGGTCCCAACGCGCGCTACGGTTCCTTTTCGCTGCGCGGCGCGCAAATGGCGGCGAAGGAGATCAATGGCGCGGGCGGCGTCGGGGGCCGCAAGATCAACATCATGGCGGGCGACAGCCAGGGGACCCCGGTCGAGGGCGTCTCGGCAACCCGGCGGCTGATCGACCAGGACCAGGTCGATTTCATCATCGGCGACGTATCGAGCTCGGTCACGCTCGCGATGCAGCCCGTGGCCGAAGATGCCGGCGTGCTCCTGCTCAATGCTGCCTCGTCGAACCCGAAGATCACCTACAAGGCGGGCGTCGGCGGCTTCAAATGGACCTACCGCAACTATCCGACCGACGAGAACCGCGCCTTGATCGTGCTGCAATACGCCGCCGAGAAGAAGGGTTTTACCAAATACGCCGTGCTCTCCGTCGACACCGACTATGGGCGAGCGGCCATCGAGTTCACCAAGAAATACCTTCCTCGCTTCAAGAGCCAGATCCTGACGGAAGACTATTACAAGGAGGGCGAGGTCGATTTCCGCAGCGTGCTCTCCAAGATCCGCGATTCCGGCGCCCAGGCCATCATCATGTACGGCAACGCCGACAGCACGCCCATCGTCGGGCGCCAGATGATCGAGGTCGGGATCGCCGGCAAGATTCCCCTGATCGGGAATGCCGAGTTCAACACGGCAAGCACCATCAAGGCGGCGCCGAAAGCGCTGGAAGGAGCTATCGAGGCGGCGGCCTGGCTGCCGGCCTACGACTCCGAGAAGAGCAGGGCTTTCGTTGAAAAATTCACCGCCGAGTTCCGCGAGGCGCCCAACAACCACGCCTACGTGCACTGGGAGACCGTGCACCTGCTGGCCAAGGCGATCGAGCAGGCGCAGAGCATCGACCGCGAGAAGGTCCGCACCGCGCTCTCCAATATCCACTATGCGAGCGCGGTCGGCGAGGTGACCTTCGATGACCACAATCAGGCGCGCTTGCCGATGATCCTGCTCGAGATCGAGAACGGCAAGCCGGCCATCAAGGGAGCCTATTCGGCCGACATCGACTATCCCAAATAGGACGACGGGAACGGATCAACATGGTCTACACGGTCATCGAGCAGGTCGTTAACGGCATCGTATCCGGATCGGTCTATGCGATCGTTGCCGTCGGCATGACGATGATCTTCGGCGTGCTGCGTGCCATCAACTTCGCCCACGGCGAATACTATATGCTCGGCACCTTCGGGGCCTGGTTCGCGATCGACTATTTCGATCTGCCCTATCCGGTGGCGGTCGTGATCGGCGTGGTGGCGACGGCGGTGATCGCTGTCGTCGTCGGCAATTTCGTGATGCAGCGCATCGTGGGGGCACCTGCCGAAGCCGGCGTGCTGGCAACCCTGGGCGTCGCGCTGATCCTGCAGAACACGATCATCCTGGTGTTCGGCGGCAGCTACAAATTCTTCTCCGGCGGCTACATCGAACCGGTGACGCTGTTCGGCTTCACGCTGGCCGAGCAACGCATCTTGATCATCATTGTCGGCCTCATCGTATTCGTCGGCCTCGAGCTGATGGTCACCTACAGCCGGATCGGCAAGGCGATGCGCGCGGTGTCGCAGAATATCGAGTGCTGCGCTGTCGTCGGCATCGACGTCCGCCATGTCGCGCTGTGGACCTTCATCCTCGGTGCCGGCCTTGCGGCGCTGTCGGGTGTGCTGACGGCACCCGTGAATGTCAGCGTCTATGGCGGCATGGGCGAGCTCATCACCTTCAAGACGCTGCCGATCATCATCATGGGCGGGCTCGGCAATGTCCGCGGCACCTTCGTCGCGGCGATGATCCTCGGTATCGCGGAGAGCCTCGTCGCCACCTATGTCGGACTGCAGTTCCGCGACACCGTCGGCTTTGCGACCTTGATGCTGGTGCTGATGTGGCGTCCGCACGGGCTGTTCTCCGCGCAGGCGCGCTTCTGATCGCTGGGATGTGACATTGACCGAGATCGTCCGAGACCAGACCATGACACCGGCCGAAAGCCCAGTCGCGAAGACGGGACCGGATCTGCGCGTCCCGTTCGGCCTGGCGCTCGCGGCGCTGGCTTGCGTCGCGCCCCTATTCCTCGGCAATTACCCGCTGCACGCGATCATCATCGCGCTGATCTTCCTGCTGCCGGCGCATGGTCTCAACCTGCTGCTCGGCTATACGGGCCTTCTGTCGCTGGCGCAGGCGGCGTTCTTCGGCATCGGCGCCTATGCCTCGGCGCTGCTGGCGGTGCATTTCGGCACGCCGTTTTATCTGAATTTCCTCGCCGCCGGCCTCGTCACCGGCGCGATCGCACTGCCGCTCGGAATTCCCGCGCTGCGGCTGCGCTCGACCTCGTTCGTGATGTGCACGCTCGGTTTCGTGATCATCGGGCAGGCGATTGCGAAAAACTGGATCAGCCTGACGCGCGGCGACATGGGACTAGCGGCGATTCCAAAACCTTACTTTGCGCTCGGGCCGGCGTCGTTCACCGTGTCCGGGACGGTCGGCTTCTACTATCTGGTGCTCGCCATCGCGGCGCTGGCGACCCTGGCTGTCTACCTGATCGTGCGTTCACCGGCCGGCCGCAACATGATCGCCATCCGCGAGAATGAGACGCTGGCGGAATCCGTGGGCATTCCGACCTGGTACTACAAGCTGGTCGTGTTCATGATCAGCGCCGTGTTCGCCGGGCTCGGCGGCAGCCTCTATGCGCATTATCTCACCGTGGTCAGTCCGCTGACTTTCCAGATGTACTACTCGACGACGATGCTGATCATCGTGCTCGGCGGCGGGGCGGGGACGATCTCGGGCGTCATCTTCGGCAGCCTGTTGTTCGTCGGCCTCACCGAAGCCCTGCGCGTCGCGCCTGAGCTGCGCATGATCGCCTATGGCTTCTTCCTGCTTGCCCTCGTGTTCTACTTCCCGAACGGCTTCGCGCCGCTGATCGGCCGCTTCTGGTCATTCCTCGAGAGGCGCAAATGAACGGGCTGCCGATCCTCGATATCTCGGGCTTAAGTAAATCCTACGGCGCCGTTCGCGCCGTCGACGGTGTCGACCTGCATGTCGAGCGTGGCGAGATCTGTGGTCTGATCGGGCCAAACGGTTCCGGAAAGTCCACCTTCTTCGATTGCGTGACGGGCCTCGCGCAGCCCAGCGCAGGAGCGGTGAAGCTCGATGGTCAGGACATCACGGGCTGGTCGCTGAACGATATCGCGCGGGAAGGGCGCATGCTGCGCTCGTTCCAGAAGACGGTTGTATTCTCGGCGCTCGACATCGAGGAGAACCTCGTCATCGCCGGCCAGATGTTCACCTTTCCCGGGATCTGGTCGACCTTCGGGATCGGCGCCGCAGCGCGCAATCGCGTTGCGGCCTTGCGCGAGCGGGCGCGCGAGCTCATCAAGATCGCAGGCCTCTGGGACGTACGTTTCCAGCCCGCGGGCAAGCTCTCCGGCGGCCAGCAGAAGCTGATCCAGTTCGCTTCGATGCTGATGCCGGAACCCAAGCTCATTCTGCTCGACGAGCCCATGGCCGGCATCAACCCAAAGCTGATCGAGCGCGTGGTCGAGAGCATCCGCCTCGCCAATACGTCCTTCGGCGTCAGCTTCCTGATCATCGAGCACAACATCGACGTGGTCACCAGCCTGTGCAAGCGCGTGGTCGTGCTCGACCAGGGCCGCAAGCTCGCGGAGGGAACACCCGACGAGATCGTCCAGAACCAGGCGGTGCGGGAGGCCTATCTCGGTGGCTGAATCCTCTCTCTCGATCAAGGATCTGCGCGCCGGCTACGGCACGCTCGACATCCTCAACGGCGTCGATCTCGACGTGCCGCAGGGACAGTTCGTTGCCTTGATGGGGCCGAACGGCGCCGGCAAGTCGACGCTGCTGAAGACGCTCTATGGCCTGACGACCGTCAAGGGCGGTAGCATCGACTGGCGAGGCAAGAACATCACGGCCCTGAAGTCACGCGCGATCCTGGCCGAAGGCATCTCCTTTGTGCCGCAGGGACGTTGCAATTTTCCGGTGATGACGGTCGACGAGAACCTGCAGATGGCCGCCTATACGCTGCGCGACAGCCAGGTGAAGGCGGAACGCGACTATGTCTACGACCTCTTCCCGATCCTGAAGACGCGTCGAAACACGCTCGCCGGCAACATGTCCGGCGGCGAGCAGCAACTGCTCGAGGTCGCGATGGCCGTGCTGCAGCGGCCGAAAATCCTGCTCGTCGACGAGCCCTCGGTCGGGCTGTCGCCGACTGCGATCGGCATTGTGTTCGACGAGCTGCTCCGTATCAACGAAGCCGGCCAGACCATCCTGCTGGTCGAGCAGAACACGAAGAAAGCCATGCAGGTCGCCCAGCGCGCCGTCATCCTGCGGCTTGGCAAGGTGATCTGGGACGGCCGTCCCGCCGACATCACCCATGACGAACTCGGCGAGCTCTTCCTCACCGGCCGCATGCGCGGTGAGACCGACGCCGAACACTGACACGATCTGCAACGTTAAAGGACAACCACAGTGACGATCTTCGTGCCGGCCGCGCGCGTCTCGCGCATCAAGATATCTCCGACAACGGCGGCGTCCGCGCGCGTGCGCGAGCTGAAGGCCGCCGGCCGCGACATCGTCGACATGGCGATCGGCGAGCCCGATTTCGACACGCCTGATGACGTCAAGGCGGCGGCGCATGCGGCGATCGATCGCGGCGAAACCAAATATACCGCCGTCAACGGGACCGTGGCGCTGCGCAAGGGCATTATTGCCGACTACAAGCGGCGCCTTGGGTTGGAGTACGCGGACAACGAGATCTGCGTCGGCGGCGGCGCCAAGCAGATCCTGTTCCTCGCGTTGATGGCAAGCGTGGAAGAGGGCGCCGAGGTCATCATTCCCGCACCCTATTGGGTTTCCTATCCCGACATGGTCATCGCCAATGACGGCAAGCCGGTCATCGTCCGCTGCTCCGAGAACCAGGGATTCAAGCTGACGGCGGAGGCGCTGGCGGCGGCAATCACGCCGAAGACGCGCTGGCTGATCCTCAATGCGCCGTCGAACCCGACCGGCGCAGCCTATTCCCGTGGCGATCTCGAAGCGCTCGGTGCCGTGCTGCTGCGCCATCCCAACGTGCTCGTGCTGTCCGACGATATCTACGACCAGATCTGGTATCGCGACGAACCCGCGACCACGCTTGCGGCGGCGGTGCCCGCCCTGAAGGATCGCATCCTGCTCACGAATGGCGTGTCCAAGACCTATGCCATGACCGGATGGCGGATCGGTTATGCCGCCGGTCCGGCGCCGCTGGTCGCGGCGATCAACAAGCTGCAATCGCAGATGTCGTCCTGTCCGTCGTCGATCAGCCAGGCGGCCGCGGCCCATGCGCTGGCCAGCGACCAGGCGTTCGTTCGCGACAGCGTCAAGCTCTACAAGGAGCGTCGCGACTACGCCTGTGCGCGCCTGAACGCGATCCCCGGCCTGTCGTGCCTGGTGCCTGACGGCGCCTTCTATCTCTATCCCGGCTGTGCCGGCGTGATCGGCAAGACCACGCCGGACGGCAAGGTCATCGAGAACGATCTCGACTTCGTGCTTTATCTGCTGGACGGCGTCGGTGTTGCCGCCGTGCAGGGTGCCGCCTACGGGCTCTCGCCGTATTTCCGCCTGTCGATCGCGACCTCGATGGAGGCGATCAAGGACGCCTGCAACCGTATCGAGCAAGCCTGCCGGGCGCTTCGCTGAGCGCTGCCTGACAAGAATCTCATTGAAATCAAGGGGCTAGATAAAGGATATTGGTGGTCAGGGATCACATTCTCAGAGCCGGTATTCGACCCCTATGAGTGTCGATTTCAGGAAGCTGAAAAGCTTTGTCAAAGTCGTCGATGCCGGCAGCGTCTCGCGCGCCGCCGGCCTGTTGCGAACGGCGCAGCCGGCGCTGTCGCAGCAGATTGCCGCGCTCGAGAGTCACTTCAAGCACAAGCTCCTTCTGCGCAGCAATCACGGCATCGTTCCAACCGAAGCCGGCCTGATCCTTTACCGTCATGCGCAACTGCTGCTGAAGCAGATCGAGCAGGCGCAGATCGACATCGATCAGTCGACCAAGGCGCTGGCGGGCCGGGTGTCGATCGGCCTTGCGACCTATTCGGCGTCGAGCACGCTGTCGCTGCCGATCCTGAAGGAGATGTCCGCACTGCATCCGCAGATCATCGTCCATATCAATGACAGCTTCGGCCATGTGCTGAGTGAGCTCATCATGACCGGCAAGATGGACATGGCGATGATCTACGGCTCCGGCCCGATCAAGGGCGTCAAGCTGCAACCATTGTTTCGGGAGGAGCTGTATCTGGTGTCCCGGGCGGAGCCGGCAGCCAAGAAGCAAAGCGATGAAGCGCTCCCGCTCTCGGCACTGGCCGAGGTCAAGCTGCTGCTGCCGAGCCAGGGCCATTTTCTCCGCCGCCTCATCGACGAATCGCTGGCGCGGGCGCGGGTGACGCCGAATGTCGTGTCGGAGATCGAGTCGGTGTCCGCGCTCGGAGCGGCCGTAACGGAAGGGCTTGGCTCGACCATCCTGCCGGCCTCCGTGGCGGCGAGCGCGTCGAGCTTCGACGGCGTCGAGGTTCGCCGGCTCGTTCGTCCCGCGATCGAAGCGACTGTTTCGCTGTGCGTATCGGATCACCTCCCGCTTTCGGAGCCCGCGCTGGCGACCCGATCGGTGCTTCTCACCATCGTGGAGAAGCTCATGCGCAGCCATCCGCAGGGCATCCGAGCGGTCTGAGCAACACGGCTGCCGTCAAACGTGTCCGGCGCTGCAGCGCCAGACAGGTCAGGCCATAAACAAAACCTATGGCGGCAGATCGGAGTTGTGGTGGTCGGTCGTGACCGCATTTCCTACCCTCGATGATAATCGCTTCGAGGAAACAGATGGCCAAGCTCGCATTCGACACCGGGGGAACCTTCACCGATTTCGCGCTGCTTGACGACAAGGGCGAGCTGCATCTCCACAAGGTGCTGAGCACGCCGACCAATCCGGCCGAAGCCGTGGTTCGAGGCGTCTCCGAGCTGCTCGCCGAGTTCGGTGACGTCGTCGATCTCGACGAGCTTCAGGTGCTCGGGGCAACCACAGTCGTCACCAATGCGGTGCTGGAGCGCAAAGGCGTCAAGACCGGCTTCATTTCGACGGCGGGCTTCCAGGATATGCTGCGCATCCGTAACGAAGGGCGTTACGATCTCTACGACCTGAACTTGAAATATCCCGACCCGCTGGTGACGCGCGCGAACAGCTTTGGCGCCGTGGAGCGCATGTCGGCCGACGGCGAGGTCGTTACCGCGCTGGAGGAGGAGACGGTCCGCGAGATCGCCGGACGGTTGCGCGAGGAAGGCATCAAGTCCGTCGCCGTCTGCCTGTTGCATGCCTACAAATATCCAGATCATGAGCAGCGCATCGCCGCGCTGCTGCGCGAAGAGGATCCCGA
This sequence comes from Bradyrhizobium sp. CB1717, assembly GCF_029714325.1. Lineage (NCBI taxonomy): Bacteria > Pseudomonadati > Pseudomonadota > Alphaproteobacteria > Hyphomicrobiales > Nitrobacteraceae > Bradyrhizobium > Bradyrhizobium sp. CB1717. The sequence continues at coordinate 7,231,278 of NZ_CP121666.1, read as the reverse complement.
TATTTTCGTGTCGTTGTCCTCCGAGGTCTGCCCGGAGGTCCGCGAGTTCGACCGCGCCTCGACCACTGTCGTCAACGCCTACACGCGGCCGCAGATGTCCGGCCACGTCGCCCATCTCGAGCGCGAGTTTGCCGCCAAGGGCATCAATCGGCAGGTGCTCTGGATGACCTCGTCGGGCGGCCTCGTGCCGAGCAGCCGGGCTGCGGAGCTGCCGGTGCGGCTGATTGAATCGGGCCCCGCTGCCGGCGCCGTCGCCGCAGCCGAATTCGGCCGCATCGCCGGCGAGGGCAGCGTGCTGTCCTTCGACATGGGTGGCACAACAGCAAAGCTGTGCCTGATCCCGAACGGCGAACCGACGGTCGGCACCGATCTCGAGGTCGCGCATTATCACCGCTTCCGCAAGGGCTCCGGATTCCCGTTGAAGATCCAGTCGATCCGCATGATCGAAATCGGCGCCGGCGGTGGCTCGATCGCAGCGAAGAATCCGCTCGGCCTGCTCGACGTCGGCCCGCGTTCGGCGGGCGCGATGCCGGGGCCGGCCGCCTATCAGCGCGGCGGCACCGAGCCGACCGTCACCGATGCCGATATCTTGCTGGGCTATATGGGCACGGAGTCCTTTGTCGGCGGCTCGTTCAAGGTGTCGAAAGACGCTGCGCTCGCGGCGATGACGAAGCTCTCAGCTTCGCTCGACGTCAGCGTGCCGCGTTGCGCCTTCGGTATCCACGATCTCGTCAACGAATCCATGAGCAAAGCGGCAGCCGTGCATGCGACCGACCTCGGTGTCGATCCGCGAAGCCTGCCGATGGTCGCCTTTGGCGGCGCTGGTCCCGTGCATGCCTATGGCATCGCGCGCAAGCTCGGCATCAAGCGCATCATCTGCCCGACCGGCGCCGGCGTCACGTCGGCGATCGGTCTCTTGATCGCGCCCGTCGCGGTCGATTTGTCCGCGAGCTTCCCGATGCAGGTCGACAACTGGGATTTCGCCGCGATGGATCGCCTGCTCGGCGATCTCTCGGCCCAGGGGGCTGAGGTCGTTCGCGCTGCCGGCGTGGCACCGAAGACCATCACCAACAGCTACACGGTCGACATGCGTCACGTCGGTCAGGGCCACGAGATCACGGTCGCTCTGCCGGATCGCAGCCTGCCGCCGAAGCAGTTCCACGAGGAGCTGCTCGCCAATTTCTACAAGCTCTACCGCGAGCTGTTCGGCCGCACGGTCGCGGGCTCGTCGGTCGAGGTGATCACGTGGCGCCTGCGCTCCAGCGGCGAGAAGGATCAGGTGACGCGGCCGCACACACGCCACGCCGCCGAGGCCAGGAAGGGCACCCGCCAGGTCTATTTCAGCGAAGCCGGCGGCTTCGCCGATACGCCGGTCTATGATCACTACAAGCTGCCGGTCGACGAGAAGATCCTGGGACCCGCGATCGTCGAGCAGCGGGAATCGACCGCGGTCGTCGGGCCGAGCGGTACCGCTCACGTCGACATCAACGGCAATCTCGTGATCAACATCGCCTAAGGACCTCGCCTCCATGTCCGCGAACGCTGCCGATTTCAATGATCCGATCAACCTCCAGGTGATGTGGAACAGGTTGATCTTCATCGCCGACCAAGCCGACATCGTGCTCGGTCGCACCGCGTTCTCGCCGATCGTGCGCGAGAACCACGACTATGTCACCGTACTGCTCGACAGCCGCGGCCGGGCGCTGGCCCAGTGCACCTGGTCGATCCCGGTCTTCATCACCTCGCTGCCGGTCGCCGCGCAGAAATACTTCCTACCCAAGTTTCCGGCCGAGACCCTGCAAGAAGGCGACGTGCTCGCCACCAACGATCCGGAGATCGGCACGGGCCATCTGCCCGACGTCACCATGATCACGCCGATCTTCAAGAATGGCAAGGTCGTGGCCTACGCGGGCTCGATCGCGCATCTGCCCGATATCGGCGGCGCGCCCTTGCATTCCGAAGCCAGCGACATCTTCGAGGAGGGCATTCGCTTCCCGATCGTGAAGCTGCACAAGGCCGGCGTTCCCAACCAGGATGTCCTCGATATCATCGCCGCTTCCGTTCGGCTTCCGACGGAGGTGATGGGCGATCTCGAATCCATGGTGGCAGCCAACAACGTCATGGGCCGCGAACTCGTCAAGTTCCTCGACGAGTATGGTCTCGACGGCATCGACGAGCTTGCCGACGCCATCCACACCCGCTCCGAAGCGCAGACCCGGCGCGCGATCCGGCAATGGCCGAATGGGACCTACAGCGCCGAGGTCCTGCTCGACGGCTACGACACCGACGTGACGCTCAAGGCCTCTGTGATCGTCCGCGACGATTCCATTCACGTCGACTACACCGGAACGTCCGAGCAAATTCTTCACTCGATCAATTGCCGCACCAACTATCGCTACGCCCACTCGGTCTATGCGTTGAAATGCCTGCTCGATCCGGATACGCCAAACAACGAGGGCTGTATCACGCCATTCACGGACGAAGCGCCGCTCGGCTCAATCCTCAACCCCGAGCAATGGACCGCGGGAAATTCGCGCAACCTGATCGGGCATGTCATTCCATCGCTGATCTTCAAGGCGTTGGAAGGCGTGGTGCCTGATAAGGTGATGGGCGACAGCGGCGGTGCGCCGATCTGGGCCGCCAATTGCGTGGGGCGGCGTGACGATGGCACGCAGTATGGCTCGGTGCAGAATTTCCATGGCGGGCAGGGTGCGCGTGCCGAGTTCGATGGGCTCGACACGCTGAGCTTTCCGTCCAACTGCAAGGTCACCGCGATCGAGATGTTCGAGATTGCCGTCCCCGTCCTCACCGAGTGCAAGGAGCTGATTGCGGATTCCGGCGGTGCCGGGAAGGCGCGCGGCGGGCTTGGCCAGCGCGTCGTGCTGCGCAATCTCGGGCGTAATCCGATGAGCATCTATCTGGCATCCGAGCGCGTGCGCCATCCGTGCTTCGGCGTCGTCGGCGGGCAGTCCGGCACTGCCGGCAAGGTGCACAAGAACGGCGAACCACAGTTTCCGAAGGGCAAGGTCGTCCTGAAGACCGGCGAACGCCTCGAGGTCGAGACCCCCGGTGGCGGTGGATGGGGGCAGACGTCCGAGCGCAGCGCGGCATCGATCGAACGCGACCTAGCGGAAGGCTTGATTACGCCGGCGGCCGCGAGGCAGATTTACGGCTATCAGCGCTCAAGCCTGGCCGCGACCGCAGCCGAATAGAGGTAACATGGGTCTGCTCGATGGAAAGATAGCACTCGTCACCGGTGCCGGAACGGGGATCGGGCGCGAGACCGCGATCCTGATCGCCAACGAAGGCGCAACGGTCGTCCTGACCGGACGCCGGATCGAGCCGCTGCGGGATGTCGTCTCGGTGATCGAGCAAGCGGGCGGCAAGGCCGTCGCCCATGTGCTGGACGTCGCCTCGCGCGAGTCGATTCTGGAGACGGTGGCCTGGGCCAAGCGAGACGTCGGGGCGATCGACATCCTCGTCAACAATGCCGGCAGCGCCAGCAAGGTGCTCAATGCCCGCTTCCTCAGCGAGGCCGAGTGGACCGCTACGGTAAACGTCAATCTCACCGCGGTGTTCAATCTCACCCAGGCCGTGCTGGAGGACATGATCGCCAAAAAGGAAGGCACGATCATCACCGTGTCCTCGCTTGCGGTCGTCAACCCGAACCTGCTTGGCGGCGCTGCCTATGGCGCAGCGAAAGCCGGCGCGAAGAATTTCATGACCTTCCTGCACAACACCTATCGCAACCAGGGCATTCGAGCGACGACGATCCTGCCGGGCGAGACCGACACGCCCATCATGGATAATCGCGCGCGCCCTCCGTTGGAGAGTGAACGGGCCGTGATGCTCAATCCGCACGATGTCGCGCGCGCGGTGCTGCTCTGCGCCAGCCTGCAACAGGGCGCCATGATCCCCGAGCTTCACATCTGCCCGACCTTCATGCGCGACACGTCCGCGGACATCGAGACCGCCCGCTGGGTCGGTGCGCCCGAAGGCCTCAAGGACAAGCCGAAGAGCTAAAGAAGAGGATTTCCCATGAACGGAGCCAAACTGCGCGAGCGCCTCGCGAAGGGCGAGGCGATCAGCATGCTAACGCCGCACCACTCCTCATCGGGGCTGGCGGTCCGTCTGGTGGAGCTTGGCGCGGACGCGATCTTCGTCGATTGCGAGCACGGCACCTGGAGCTTTGAGGACGTGCGCGGAACCGCGCAGGCGATTCGCGGGGCAGGTGGTGCGGCCATTGTCCGGCCGCACTCACACGAGCGGCCGCTCCTGATCCGCTATCTCAATGCCGGCGCCGACGGCCTGATGGTGCCGATGGTCGAAACTGCCGAGCAGGCCCGCGCCATCGTCGATGCCGTCCGCTACGCGTGCCCCGCCGACCATGAGAAGCGGCTGATCATCGCCATGATCGAGACGCCGCAGGCGATCGACAACATTGATCAGCTACTCGCGGTAGAAGGGATCGACGTGTTCTTCATCGGTCCCGGCGACCTGTCCCAGAACATGGGCTATCCGCCGGCTCCGGCGTTCGGCCAGCCGCGGCCGCAGGCCGTCACGGAGCGGGTCGGCTTTGCTGTCAAGAAGATCTGCGCGGCCCGCAAGATCGCCGGCACGCTCGTGACGTCGGGCGAGTTGCCGTCCTGGCTCGAGCACGGCGTGCGATACTTCTACATCCATTCCGATCCGTTCCTACGCGTCGGACTGGCTGGCGTGATGAAGATGCTCGGCCGCTAAAGAAGTTTATTCGAAGTTGTCTCAACTTGAGAAGCGGGATTGTCTCTTATCGGCTTCCTCGGCCACTTGAGCCAATCGTCTGCAAGCCGGAACCAAGCTGCTCTGTCCTGTGCGTGGAGTGCCTTATTGGCCAACTTGCGGCATTCTTCCGCTTCATTCCTAAAGCGGTCCGCCTGGGACGCGCTCATCAAAGCCCCCAGCACGACGGCGGTTTTAAGTTACTTGGTGCTCACTTCGTTCCTAGCTCTTTCGTCTGGGCGAGGGCGGCCGATATGGGAGTGTCCGAACGCCAAAACCGGCGATTGCTGGCGCACTCGGCGCAGAGCCAGATTGCTCGGTCGCCTTACGCCGCGGTCCAGCCCCCATCGACCGGCAGATTGGCGCCGGTGATCTGCGCGGCGTCGTCGCTGCACAGGAACATTGCGAGCGAGGCAACCTGCTCGACCGTAACGAATTCTTTGGTGGGCTGCGCAGCGAGCAGGACATCGCTAATCACCTCATCTCTCCTCATCCGACGGGCCTCCATCGTGTTCGGGATCTGCTTCTCTACGAGCGGCGTCCAGACGTAACCGGGGCTGATGCAGTTGCAGGTGATCTTCGATCTGGCGAGTTCCAGCGCCACCGTCTTGGTGAGGCCGGCGATGCCGTGCTTGGCCGCGACATAGGCCGATTTGAAGGGTGAAGCGACAAGCGAATGCGCCGAGGCTGTGGTGATGATGCGGCCCCAACCGCGCCTCTTCATGCCTGGCACGGCTGCGCGGATTGCGTGAAATGCGGCCGACAGGTTGATCGCGATGACCGCGTCCCACTTCTCGATCGGAAACTCCTCGATCGGAGAGACATGCTGGATGCCGGCGTTATTGACGAGGACATCCACACTGCCGAAAGTTTTCTCCGCGAGTGCAATGAACTCGGAAATCTCGCTCGGACACGCCATGTCCGCGGGTGAATAGATCGCCTTGACGGCGAAGTCGCGCTCGATCGCGGCGCGCTCCCTTTCAACCTCGGCCGGCGCACCCATCCCGTTGAGCACGATATTGGCGCCGGCGCCGGCGAACGCACGGGCACACGCAAGGCCTATGCCGCTGGTCGAGCCGGTCACAACGGCCGTTTTACCCTTCAGAATTCCCATCTCGCTTACCTTCGTCTGTGTCTCGCAAGGAAAGAACCGAAACATTGCTAGCCGGAACATCTTCCGGCGGGGGCAGCACTGGGCTCAGAAGACCAGCGCTCTCTCGTTGGCCCGGAGCGAGCGTCGAATAGGTTGCTGCAGATAGTCGTGGACCACTTTGCCGAGACCGAGCGTGAGGTCTGCACGGATGTGAACGGCGGAAACGATCTCCAGAACCGGAAGCTCGGCAACGGGTGCCAGAGCGTGGGGCGTCAATGCCAGAGCCGCTGGGCCGGTCCAGGCCCCCTTCAGCACGATGTCCTCGAGGTGGTATTCGACCAGTTCGCAAATGCGCGGACTGCCGTCGACGTGAGGAATGATCTTGAGCAGGAAATTCGGCTCGTTGAGAGCGGCGTTGACATGCGCCAGTTCGACCTCGCGATGCTTATAGCCCATCGTTCCCGTTGCGACCCGCAGCGGGCCGTAGTCCAGCGTTCCGATCAGGGTATCGATCTCGGTTCGTAAGGTCGGCTGCGCGAGCTTCTTCGGAAAGCCCCAGAGCTCGCGTCCACCCGCAATGGGCCCCTCGTCATTGAGAAACATGCAATGCGTGTAGCCGCCCTTGCGCCCGCGGAAAGAGACGGGGATGACCTGGCCGCTTTCCGTGTAGTCGCCAAACCCGTTGGAGTCCGGCATCCGAATGAACTCATATTTGACGAGAGCTTCGCGCTCGTCGAATTCCAGCGGTTCGGGCACGATGGCGCGCAGCTTCGCGGGATCGGTGCGATAGGTGATGATCAGATACTCGCGGTCGACAAAGCGATAGGGCCCCGGCGAATAGGCCGGGCTGGTCAGGGGCATGGCAAAAGCCCGCCTGAGGACGTCATTCTCGCGCATTTTGGGTTCTCCGTATGACACTGGCGATCGGTCTACTCGCGGCCATCATGCTCGAGGTCGAACGTGAAGACGCCATCAGGACTGGTGGGACGAGCGAGCACTTCGGGATGGCGCAGCGTGCGCAGCGCATCGTGATAGCCGGCGCGCCAATGGTCCTGCATCGACAGGCGGGAAAACTCGTAGTCTTTGGAGTGCCCCTCGTGATTGCGCGCCCGATAGATCAGGTGGACGATGTTGTAGACATGATCGGACGAGGCCGTGCTGAGGAGTTTCACGTCCTCGTGCTCGCGAAGATCTTCGGGCAGGCGTCGCAACAGAGCGGCAAGGGCGCGCTGCAGACGATGAACGCGCTTGAACTGGTCCGTACTTGCGCGCGTACGGCTTGAATACTGGACCTCCTTCTGCCGCGTCGCGACTTCGCCCATGTTGCGCGGAACCTGGCCCCCTGCGCTCCAGAGGTCGACTTGAAAGGCAAGCATGTCCTGCGGGACACCCCACTCGATCACCCACTGCAAGGGTGTGTTCGAAACGAGGCCGCCGTCCCAGTAATGCTCGCCTTCGATCTCGACGGCCGGAAAGCCAGGCGGCAGCGCGCCGCTCGCCATGATATGCTCCGGCCGGATCGTATGCGTTGTGGTGTCGAAATAGACGAAATTTCCGGTTCGGACATTGACCGCCCCTGCGCTGAAGCGCGTCATTCCGGTGTTGAGGCGATCGAAATCGACCAGACGCTCGAGCGTACTCTTGAGCGCGCCGGTGTCGTAGAAGCTGGTGGCATCGCTGCTCCCGGCAGCCTGCAGCCAGGGCAGCATCGGGCGCGCGGAGAAAAAGCCACTCGCGCCGCAGGCCGCGGCGAGGCCCGCACTCATCTGGTTGACGAGATTGCGCGTGGCGTCGCTCCGGGCCCAATCAAAAAGGGAATTGCCGGACCAATCCCAAGGACCGGTCGACGTCACCTGAGTCCAGAAATCCCGGAGCCGGTCAACACGGGTTTCGGGCGGGTTGCCGGCGATGATGGCGGCGTTGATGGCGCCGATCGAGATCCCGGCGACCCAGTCTGGATGGACGCCGGCTTCGGCCAGCGCCTCGTAGACGCCTGCCTGATAGGCGCCGAGGGCGCCGCCGCCTTGCAGGAGCAGGGCGATGCAGTCGAAGGGCAGCCGCCGCTGTGCGGTGGTGAATTGCGCCTGAGGCTGAAAGTTCATGATTTGATATGCTCTTGTTTGTGGAGTGGCCAACGTTCCTGGTTTGTCGAAAGCGATTGCCTGTTGCTGCTATTGCCGGGACGACCCTTGCTTTCCGACCTTGGGCGGCTCGAGCGTGACCTCTTTCAGATGGTCGCCACTGGCGACGACGATCACGAAGTTGAGCTTGCCGTCCTGCGTGATCAGCCCTCCAGCCAGCGCGCTGCCGGCTGCGGCTTTTTCGGCGACCTGCACCGCATCCGCCATTTCCTGCTTGATCCATCTCAGGGCAATGACTTTGGCGAGGTCTTCTCGATCGAGCTCCTTGAGAGTAGATGCGATCTCCTTGCCCGTGATGCTGCCGGTGTTTGCATCAATGACGTTCTCCCATACATGCTCGTTCTTGATCGTGCGCACGCGATAGACGGGTGTGTCGGATGCTTCGAAGCTGATATCCGCGGTTCTGGAGCCGTCATGCAAATGCTCGGCGATCGCCATGGCCTGGCTGAGCGGGACGTGCGTGGCGTGGAATTGCTCGAGCACGCGGCGAATCGCCGTCTCCTCCGAACCGCTTTGTGCCGCCGCGCCGACGGGATCGGCATCCGCAGGCCTCTGGGCGATATCGGCGAGCGCGCCCGTTGCGGCAAGCGTGGCAGACCACACGATCAGGGCAAACAAATGCTTCTTCGACATTCAGGTAAATCCCAAGGTTCAAAACGGCAGGTCGTCTAGTCCGTGTACGAGGGTATGAGCGCGTAGCGGCAGGCGCCGCCGCTGAACGCATTGCACCGGCCGAGCGTGCCGCCGGGTCCCAGACGCCCTGCAGATCGTCGGCGCTTGTCGCTCCGCGCGTGAGCGGATGTGGGTCGCGGCTCGGTCATGGCACGCGCCCCGTCGTGATCGGCGATGGACTGCGCGAGGCTTTCGCGCACTCGCGGGGTCATCGGTGTTGCGGGGCCACTTCGCTGCCGTCCACGGACGCGAGCGAAACCGGCTCTTGGACAGCATCGGCTGCATCAGCGTTCTCCAGATGCGCGGAGGCTGCGATGTCCTTGTCCGCCAGCACTCGCGCGGGCTGATTGGTATCGATGACCACCAGTTCCGGTCCCTTCACATCGGAGTGGATGCGGATCGGCGGCATCGCTCGATCTGGCGCCGCAGATCGGCTCGGCAGGGCAGCAGGCAGCACCCAATCGGCCGCGCACAGCAGCAGGAGCAAGCCCGCGCCGGCCCACAGAAAGTAAGCCCGCAGTGGAATGCCGGACCGAGCGGATCGGCTCGCGCGCATCGATAGAACGGATTGTCGGCTCACTGCACCCGGCTCCTGACCATGATATGGATCGGTCGCATTGTCAGATGCCCCAGGGGCGAGGATGTTGGCGGGCAAGCTCGGAGTCGAGATAGCCTCGCTCGTCGAGCCATGCTCTCGGACAATAGGCGGGCGCCTGCGGGTCGATCACGAAGCCGTCGCGCTCAAGCGCCGTTCGCGTGCCCGTGAGCCCGGTCCAGACGGCACGTCCGGTGGTCGGATCCACGTCCATGACGTTGAATACCTCGACAAAATTCAGCATGTCAGGACCTCAGTCATGATGATCAGGCCGTGTGCGGCGCGACCTGGTCGGCTGCCTCGAGCGCAATTCCTCTGCGCGCCAACTCCGATTCGATCAGGTCGAAAGCGCATTCGATGGGTGCGATCCAGATATTCACCCAACAGATGATGCAGTCGCGCGACAGCAGCAGCATCGGTGTCATGCGAGCCTCCTCCGCGCGACGCGGTTTCGCACCGGCCCCGGCTCGCGATCGGCGAGCGCATGCAGACAGGCGACTACCGAAATCGTGATACCCAGCAGCAGGCTGACGCCCGCGAGCGAAACGGCCACGATCAGATTGAGCGATGCGACGGCAATCCCCGGCCAGGGATTTTCCCGTACGAGCGCCAGGAACGGGCTTGACATCTTTCATCTCCTAAATAAACTACACCGTATATTTCATATACAGCGCGGATATCGGGATGTGTCAAGCGCAGAGATTCACAAGCCCGTGTTCGTCCTTGTTGGACAGAGGGGAGCTCGGTCGCGAGACCTGGTCCGCTCGGAACGCAGATGCCTCACTTTGAGAAAGGATCCGATATGTTCAAGAACCGACTGGTGCTCGCGGTCTGGATTTTCATTTCCATGGGCGCGGCGGCCGCCCTCGCGCAGGAGGACCGCGGCACACCTGAGCAGAGGGCGGCGTGCGCTCCTGACGCGTTTCGTCTGTGCGCCGGCTACATCCCCGACGCCGCGAATGTGGAAGCCTGTCTCAGGCAAAAGAAGTCAGACCTGAGCGATGCTTGCAGAGTCGTCTTCGAGCACGCAGCGCCTGCTGCTTCGGTCAGGACCATAGGATCGCAGCGGTATCGCGGCGCAAAAGATGAGGAATGATCGTATGAACACGATTTATGTTCCCGCTTTCGCCGCGTTCGGCGGCTCGGCCTTTGCGGCGATCTCCACGATCGTGACCGGGTGGGTGACCCGTCGCCGCAGGGTCCGCGAGCGCCATCATGCCCACGCGGTTACCAAGCGTGAAAAGCTGTATCGAAGCTTCATTGAGGAGGCGTCCCGGCTTTATGCGGAGGCGCTGATCAGCGACAAGTCCGAAATCCCGGCGCTGGTGAATTTGTATGCGCTTATCGGGCGTATGCGGATTCTGTCCGACGACGAGGTGGTCCATGCCGCGGAGCGGGCAGGCCGGCTGATCATCGAGACCTACCTTGCACCGAACACGTCGTTCGTAGACCTGCCAGGGTTCATGGAGGAGATGGATCCGTTGCGGGAATTCGGCGAGGCGTGCCGGCGTGAAATGCACGCGATTCCGTCGCGTTGAGGCCTAGCATGCTGAAGGCGCGGACTACCCGTCAGATTGGACCCTCGTGCACTCGCGAACGAATTGTGCAGGCTGCAATCCGCTTATACCGGGAGATCGGGTACCGGAAGACCACGGTTGCCGACGTCGCACGCGACGCATCGATGTCCCCCGCAAATTTCTATCGGTTTTATCCCTGCCGCCGAGCGCTCGAAGAGGCCGTCGTGACAGCGCTGCTTGAGGAAGTATCCGCGGCGGCCGCAAGTGCAGCACGAAGCAGCCGCTCCGGCCTGGAGCGGTTAAATGCCGCTTTTAGGGCGATCTCCCGGATGCATGAAGATCGGCTGGCAAGTAATGTCCAATTGCACGAACTGGTGGTCGCCGCAGGACAAGAAAACTGGCCGGCCAGCCTGTCCCATGCGGCTCGCCTTCGCGGTGTCGTGCAGTCGGTGATCGCGGCCGGGCAGGCCGGTGGCGAATTTCGAGCAGGGAGTCCGATGGTGCTGGCCTGCTGCCTGCTGGACGCGATGGACGCATACCTCAATCCGTCCCGTATCAAGGCGGCCGCTCTTCGGCCGACCTTCGACGAGATGATGAGCTTTTGCGCGGGCGCGCTTAGCAACGCAGTGTCCGTCAACGAGGCGCCCCCGCAAGTGACCAGCATTCGAGCCGGTTTACCTTACAAGCTTCACTGTCGCGCCTAGCGTTTGCGATCGCCGGCTCACGGCGTCCAGTCTGCCTCGCAGGCCGCAAGGAAAAAGCCAACCCGTTCGCGCACGAAAGACGGCAGCTCGCGTCTCAGGTCCTTGGATGTTTCCCCCACCAGCGAACGAAACAGCATCGGCAAAAGTATCAAATCCAGGAAGATCTGAGCGGTTGCAAGGCTTCGCTTGCCACTGAAGGGACCTTTTGAAGACCGCGCCAGCTTCTGCGTTGCTTCATTCAGGAGTTGGGAAATGGCGTTGACGGAGCGATCGCGTGCGGCATCGTGGACGTTGCGGCTCAACTCGGGGAAGCGCTGCGCTTCGGCAATCGTGGCGCGGACCATGCCCAACGATTCTTCGATGACCTTCTCCACGACGGCGGTGCCGAGGCTCGAGAGCTTGTCCTGAAGCGTGCGGCCCTCGGGCTCGAACCCTTCGAAATCCGTCAGCCCGGTAATGGTGCGGGCCACCACCGCCGCGAACAGTGCCTCCTTGCCGGGAAAATGCGCGTAGATGGTTGGTTTGCTCGCCGGCGCCAGCTCGGAGATGTCATCGATGCTGGCGCTACGGTAGCCCTTCTCGAGAAAAAGTTGTTGGGCTGCATCAAGGATCCGGGCCTGAACGTCACCGGCGAGGTCTTTGGGCGGTCTGCCCCGTTTCGGGCTGTTCTTCTTCGTCATCCGTCGATCTCCCAATCACGAGTCTGTGCGCGCGCAGATCGCACTTGACACGCCCGGCGGGAAAAGGCAACAAAAAGAAAATATACGGTATAGTTTATTTAATCGTCGCGACGCCCTCCGGGGCCCGCGACGGCCTCCGGAGGATCGGGGCCCGCAAAACATTTGCGCGCTGACCCCCGAGCATCCGGTCCACCTTAGGAGATCAAAGTGACTGTGCTGAGCCCGGACCCGCACCGCCCACAAGACGGCGTCCTGCTGCGCGAATTGCATCACAGGGTCGATCAAGGGATCGCCTCGGCGATCGATCTGGTTTCGGCCGCGGTCATCCGGGCTGACGGCGCGGAAGCAAAGGCCGCGTTAAGCGATGTGGTCGAGCTGCTGCACGGGCATGCCGAGCTGCATCGGGCGCTCGCAATGCCCCAGGGCGAAGCCCTCCATGACGCCGCGACTTACATTCGCAAGCTGGGCTGCGCCATGCGCCAGTCCCTGTTGGATCGAATGGGGATCCGGTTGGCATTCGCCACGGAATCTCTTCCGCTTCAATCAGAGCGGTGCTGGCGGCTTGGTCTGATCGTCCACGACCTGATCGTAAGCGCAGCGAAGCATGCGTATTTCGACGCGCGCGCCGGCGAGATCAAAGTCAAGCTGACGCGTATCGGCACGGTGGTGAACTGCGTCGTGCTGGATAACGGCTCACGGTTGGCGCGGGCGGCCCCGGGGCGTGAGCGCCAGATCAGTAGCGACCTTGCCAGGGGGCTGGGCGGACGAATTGAGCACGGCCTTGCCGCCGAGTTCACATCAGTCGTTCTCTCGTTTCACTTGAGCGAGCGGGAGCGGCAAGCGAGCTGGTCGATGGCGACGCGCCGCATGAGGTCGCAGCGCCCGCTGAAGGTGAGGTCGTCCGTGACGCCTGGCTCGGGCTCCGGCCTCTCCGATCAGGTCGAGCGCCGGGGCGCGATCGGAGCGGATCCAAATTTGCTGCGAGTGCATCCGAATGAGCTGGCCACGCTCCGCAAGGGCTCGGACGTCTTGGGCGAGCTGCTGTCACCCTCTCACCGCATGGACGCGCTATGAAACCGGACTATTCGAACCACACCAAGATGAAGCCTTTCGCAGGCTTGGCGCTCGCGCTTGTCGCGGCCGCGCTCGGCGGCTGCAACGATCGGGCCAGTGCTCCGCCTGCGCGCGCCGCGTATGTGCGCACAGAGGTCGTCCAGCCGAAGGACCGGCAAGCCTCGATCACCCTGACCGGCGAGGTGCAACCCCGCTTCCGCGCTGATCTGTCGTTCCGTGTCAGCGGACGTGTGATCGCGCGCTATGTCGAAGTCGGGACCCATGTCAAATCCGGCGAAGTGCTGGCGCTTCTCGACCCCGCCGAGCAAGAGGCTGATGTCGATGCCGCGACCGCTGCTGTCCTCGCCACAGAATCCCAGCTGCGTGTGGCGAAGGCGACTTTCGAGCGGCAGAAGGCGCTGATCGCTAGCGGCTTCACCACGCGCACGGCCTACGACCAGGCGGAGGAAGGATTGCGAACCGCGGAAGGCGCGCTCGAAGCGGCGAGAGCGCAGCTCGGAACGTCAAAGGAGACCCTTGGCTATACCGCGCTACGAGCCGAAGCGGCCGGCGTCGTCACCGCTCGCAATCTGGAAACCGGTCAAGTCGTGCAGGCTGCGCAACCGGTATTTTCGCTGGCGCAGGATGGGGAGCGGGACGCCGTGTTTGACGTCTATGAGTCCATTTTCCTCGGCAATGCCGACAACCGCAGCGTTTCGTTGGCGCTCGTCTCCGATCCGGGCGTGACCGCTCGCGGCCACGTTCGGGAGGTTTCGCCGGCCGTCGACGCCAAGAGTTCGACCATTCGGGTCAAGGTGGCGATCAAGGACCCGCCTGCCGCAATGACGCTCGGAAGCCCCGTCGCAGGAACTGTGAAAGTACATGCCCAGCGGCAGATTGCCCTGCCTTGGAGCGCATTGATGGCCGCGGGCACCAGGCCCGCGGTCTGGACTGTCGATCCGGCAACGCGGACCGCCTCGCTGAAGCCGGTAACAGTCGATGGCTATGAGGCGGGAGAAGTATTGATCAAGGCGGGTCTCGAGCCGGGCGAGCGAGTCGTCGTCGACGGCGGCAAGCTTTTGAGCGTGGGCCAGCCCGTGACTTATGAAGGAGATCCCTCATGACGAGCCGCGCAATCATAGTGGCAGCCCCGCTTTCATGGGCGCTTGCACTTGCCGGATGTCAGCAGGAGACAAAGGCGCCGGAGCCCGTGCGGCCCGTCCAATCGGTGCTTCTCGAAGCGGACCACGCAGACGATGCGGTTGCGGTGGGCGTTGTCGAGCCGCGCTACAAAACAGATCTCGGTTTCCGCGTGCTGGGACGCCTGACGGCGCGTCCGGTCTATGTCGGTGATATCGTGAATGAAGGACAGACGGTCGGCATTATCGACTCGACGGCCCTTGAGCTCGCCGTTCGCTCGGCCAAAGGGGAGCTTGCCAAGGCCGAGGCGCAATTCGCAACTGCCCGAGCGACGGAAGAACGGCAGCGAACGCTCATCACCACCGACGCGACCACAAAGCAGACGCTGGATAATGCCGAGCAGGCCCGCGCCGGCGCCGAAGCAACGGTGGCGCACGCACAGGCAAACCTGACCAAGGCGATCGAGCAACTCGGCTATTCGCAGATCAGGGCCGACTTCGCCGGTGTGGTCACCGCAGTCGGGGCGGAAGTCGGCCAGGTGGTATCTCCCGGCCAAAGCGTGGTGACGGTCGCGAGACCCGATGTTCGCGAAGCTGTCGTCGATATCGGACCGGACTTTCCGCTGCCGCTGGAGATCGGTCTGCCATTCACGGTCAGCCTACAGCTCTTGCCCGCCGTTCAGGTGCAAGGCAGCATTCGCGAGATCGCGCCGCAAGCCGATCCGGTGACGCGATTGAGGCGGGTCCGTATTGCGCTCAACAATCCGCCTGAAGGCTTCCGCCTCGGCACGACCGTCACCGCGAAACTTGACAAGGGTCAAGCCCGGATATTGCGCCTGCCTGCCTCGGCGCTGCTCGCCAAGGACGGCGCAAACTTCGTCTGGATCGTCGATCAGCCCGCCAGCACGGTGTCGCTGCAAAAGGTCGATGTCATCGCTGATCAAACCGGCGCGCGCGTCACCGGTGGACTGGTCGCCGGCGCGCGCGTCGTCACCGCCGGGATCCACAGCCTCAAGCAAGGACAGCAAGTCCGCATCGAACAGGATGAAAAGCCATGAAGTCGTTCAACCTTTCCGACTGGGCGCTCGGCCACCGTTCGCTCGTCTGGTACTTCATGATTGCCTTCATGGCGGCGGGCCTTTTTGCCTATCTCCAGCTGGGGCGGCAGGAAGACCCCGACTTCACCATCAAGACCATGGTGATTCAGGCGCAGTGGCCGGGCGCTTCGCCTGAAGAAGTGGCGCGCCAGGTCACCGACCGGATCGAGAAGAAGCTCGAGGAGCTGGAATCGCTCGATTACACCAAGAGTGTCACTGTAGCCGGCGAGACCACCGTCTTCGTCTATCTGCGTGACACCACGAAGGCTGCCGACGTGAAGCCGACCTGGATTCGCGTCCGCAATATGATTGCGGACATCAAGGCCGAGTTTCCGCAAGGCGTGATCGGACCCGGCTTCAACGATCGCTTCGGCGACGTGTTCGGCAACATCTACGCCTTCACCAGCGACGGCTTGAGCCAGCGTCAGCTCCGTGACCGGGTCGAGGACATCCGCGCCAAGGTCTTGACCGTGCCGGATGTAGGCAAGGTCGATATTCTGGGCGCGCAGGACGAGGTCATTTATCTCGAATTCTCCACCCGCAAGATCGCGGCCCTCGGTCTCGACGTCCACTCCATCATGGCTTCTCTGCAGGGGCAGAACGCGGTCGCGCCGTCCGGCGTATTCCAGGAAGGGCCCGAGCGGATCAGCGTACGGGTGAACGGCCAGTTCACCTCCGAGGCGAGCCTGAAGGCGGTCAACCTCCGTATCAACGATCGTTTCTTTCCGTTGACCGATGTCGCAACCATCACCCGCGGCTATGCCGATCCCGCCAAGACCTTGTTCAGGTACAACGGCGAGCCGGCGATCGCGCTCGCGATCGGCATGAAGTCCGGGGCAAATCTGCTGCACTTCGGCGAGGCCCTGAAGGAGGAGATGTCGAGGATTACGGCCGACCTGCCGATCGGGGTCGGCGTTCACCTGGTCGCGGACCAGCCGATCGTTGTCGAGCACGCCGTGTCCGGCTTTACCGAGGCGCTCTTTGAGGCCGTGATCATTGTTCTCGGCATCAGCTTTCTCAGCCTGGGGATGCGCGCTGGCCTGGTTGTCGCGATTGCGATTCCGCTGGTTCTCGCCATCACCTTCGTCGTGATGGCCTATGCCGGAATTTCGCTTCAGCGAATTTCGCTTGGCGCCTTGATCATCGCGCTCGGCCTGCTGGTTGACGACGCCATGATTGCGGTCGAGATGATGGTGGCGCGGCTCGAGATCGGCGATGCCCTCGAAAAAGCGGCGACCCACGTCTATACGTCGACCGCCTTTCCCATGCTGACCGGAACCCTGGTAACCGTTGCCGGCTTCATTCCAATCGGGCTCAATAGCAGCAATGCGGGCGAGTTCACCTTCACGCTGTTCGTGGTCATCGCCGTCTCCCTGATCGTCTCCTGGATCGTGGCAGTGCTGTTCACGCCATTGCTTGGCGTCACCATCCTGCCCGCCAAAATGAAGGGCCATCATGAGGAGAAGGGGCGCGTAGCGCAGTTGTTTGGGCGTCTCTTGCTGTTCTGCATGCATCATCGTTGGATGACGATCGGCGTTACGGTCGCAGCCTTTCTGCTGGCACTGTTCGGTATGAATTTCGTGCAGCAGCAATTCTTCCCGTCCTCGGATCGTGCTGAGCTCGTGATCGACTGGAATTTGCAGCAGAACGCCTCCATTGCCGATACCAATTCGCAGATGACGCGCTTCGAGCACGAGCAGCTTCAGGACAATAATTCGGTCGACCACTGGTCGACCTATGTCGGCACCGGCTCGCCGCGCTTCGTCCTGTCCTTCGACGTGCAGACCGCCAACACCTGGTTCGGTCAGATGGTGGTCGTGACCAAGGGAGGCATCAAGGTGCGCGACCAGGTCAAGGCGCAATTCGAGGACTACCTCAAGAAGACGTTCCCCGGCACCGACACCTACGTCAAGCTGCTGGAGGTCGGCCCGCCGGTTGGACGTCCTGTGCAGTACCGCTTGAGTGGGCCTGATATCGCGAAGGTGCGAGATCTTTCGCAGAAGCTCGCGGGGATCGTCCGGAGCAGCCCCGACTTGGGCAACGTCGTGTTCGACTGGATGGAGCCGGCCCGCGTCGTCAAGGTCGACGTTCTCCAGGACAAGGCGCGCCAGCTCGGCGTGACCTCGCAGGACATCGCCACGACCTTGAACTCCGTGCTCGAGGGCTCGCCGATCACCCAGGTGCGCGACAGCATCTATCTCGTCAACGTCACGGGACGGGCGACCGCGCCGGAGCGCGCTTCCATCGACACCCTGCGCGATCTGCAATTGACGGGCCTCGGCGGTCAATCTGTGCCGCTCGGGGCCGTGGCTAATCTGCGTTACGAGCTCGAGCAGCCGACGATCTGGCGGCGCGCGCGGATCCCCACCATCACGTTGAAGGCCGGCATCGCTGGCAACGTGCAGCCCAAGACAATCGTGGATCAGCTCGCGCCGAAAGTCGCGGAGTTCACCAAGGAGCTACCGGCGGGCTATTCGGTGAATCTTGGCGGCTCCGTCGAAGAGAGCGCCAAGAGCCAGGCGCCGATCGTTGCCGTCGTTCCGCTCATGCTGTTCGTCATGGCGACGGTGCTCATGATCCAGCTGCAAAGCTTCCATCGTTTGTTCCTGGTCTTCGCGGTCGCGCCGCTCGCCGTGATCGGCGTTGTCATGGCCTTGCTGCCGAGCGGAGCGCCGCTCGGTTTCGTTGCCATCCTCGGTGTGCTCGCCCTGATCGGAATTTTGGTCCGAAACTCGGTGATCCTGATCGTGCAGATTGAGGATCTGAAGAGGGAAGGGCGCCCAGCCTGGGAGGCCGTCGTGGAGGCGACCGAGCATCGCATGCGGCCGATCCTGCTGACCGCAGCCGCCGCAAGTCTCGCGCTGATTCCGATCGCGCGCGAAATCTTCTGGGGGCCGATGGCCTACGCGATGATGGGCGGCATCATCGTCGGCACACTGCTGACGCTGTTGTTTCTGCCGGCACTCTATGTGGCCTGGTTCCGAATCCAGCCTGAGCAAGGCGATGGATCGCTCGCCCACGAACCTGAAGCGTTTGCACATGAGAAGCCAGCCGAACAGGTAGCCGCTCACGATGCACCAGAGCTGGTGCTCGAGACGCAAATCTAGAACGGAGACGACAATGCCCTCGAAGAGATTATCGACCTTTGCCGTCGGCGTGACGCTCGCCCCAGCCAGTGTTTAAGCTGTTGAGTTCATTCGTTAAGCAGTTCGATCCCGGTCAGGTCTTTTGGGCGCGTTTGGAGACAGAGACTCAGTCCAGAATCGAACTAAACGGCGTGGCCATGCTGGCTTATCTCCGAGGCTTCCATCCCGACATATACCGCGGAAGCTGCTCGGGCAGGTCTGTTTTGCCTTCATCGTAGAATAGGGTGCCACGGCGAACGACGCGGACAGCCGGTCGAGATGCGGTTGTGCGGAATTGCAGGCGTGCCGCAGTCCGCCCAGCCGGCGGCCTCGGGGGGCGGTCGTTGCCCGCTATCGGGAAGCACTACGACTGCAGATCGCGTGGCCTTCGTTTCCTTGCCCGACCGGAACGATGCAGGCCCCGCACTTCCTGCTGTTGAAAAAGCTCGGCGCATACATCACGCAACCATTGGCTTGCCGGATCGTGATGGAAACGGGCGTGCCAATATTGCTTTACTGTAAAGCCGGAGATCGCCAGCGGACAGTCGAGCACGCGCAGTCCGTAATAGTGAGCCAGCGTTTCGCCAATGTGCCTTGGCAGGGTGGCGATCAGGTCAGTCGTCCCGACGATTGCGGGTAACCCCAAAAAGCCGGGTAGCTCGAGCGCAACGTCAAGAACGATCCGCTGCTCCTGTAGAACGGCCGCCAGCAACTGATGTCCAGTTCCGGAGCGAATGAGGACGTGCGCCTCACGCCTGAAATCCTTGGCAGTGATGCGCTCGCGGATCCGGGCATGTCTAGCGTTTGCCAGGCAGACCCAATCCTGCGGAAACAGCGCCTGCTGGAAGTGTCCAGCGTCGAGATCCGAGATGTAGCCGAGCGCCAGATCGGCCTCGCCGGATTGCAGCATTCGCGGGGTATCGCCGCCGATCTGCGCCGCCTCAATGCGGATGCCCGGCGCAACGCGGCGAACGTAGGCGAGGATGGCCGGAAGCAGCGTGATGTGGCTCGCATCCGTCATGCAGATGACGAAGTGGCGCTTTGCAGTCGCCGGATCAAACTCTGGGCGAAGCTCCGCCAGACGACGCAGCATCTCCAACGCCTGCCGGGCCGTGCCGATGAGAGCCTCGGCGCGCGGGGTCGGCAGCATTCCTTCCGCCGACCGGATGAAGAGCGGATCATCCAACTCCTTTCGCAGGCGCGCCAGCCAGATCGAAATGGTCGGCTGGCTTTGACCGAGCTTCTCGGCGGCCTTGGTGACGCTGCCTGTGGAGAACAACGCGTCAAACAGCCGGAGCAGGCGCGGCTCCAAAAGGTTCGTCTCGGACGGGTCCCGTTGCTTCATTGAGATCTGCAATAATGGTTATAAGTATCATAGCATATCCAAATACTACGCAGCCTGCTAGCACGCTTCCAACGCCAAAAATCGGCGAGGGAGAAGCGTTCGGATGAGGATCTGCTTTGTCGGAGCGGGAGCCTTGGGCTCGACCATCGGCGGCACACTTGCGCGCGGCGGTGCCGAGGTTTGGTTGATCGATCCGTTTCAGGCCCATGTCGAGGCGATCAACGCCGGTGGTCTGCGGATGCTCGAAGGTGGCGCCGAGACCGTCGTGAAGGTCTCTGCCTGCACCTCCGCGGACCAGGTCGGCAATGTGGCGGACCTCGTCATCGTCCTCGTCAAATCCTATCACACGCGGGACGCGATCCGGGCGGCGGCGCCGATCATCGGACCGCAGACGGTTGTGATGTCGTTGCAAAACGGCCTTGGCCACGAAGACATCCTTTCGGAGGAAGTCGGTCGTGACAGGGTCATGGCAGGCAAGACGTATGTTGGCGGCGTGCTGCTCGGACCCGGTCATGTTCGCTCCGGCGTCGTCGGCAAGGAAACCATCATCGGCGAGCTCGATGGACGCTTGACCGAGCGCGCACAGCGGATTTCCGAGACGTTCAATCGTGCCGGCGTTCTCACGCTGCTCAGCGACAACATCCTGGGCACGATGTGGGACAAGCTCTTCATCAATGTTGCCGGCGGCGGAATCACCGCCGTTACCGGCCTGACTTATGGCGGTCTCTATTCGCTGCCGATCCTGGAAGATTGTGCGCTGGCCGCAATCTCGGAGGGCATCGCGGTGGCGCAAGCTGCCGGCGTGAAGATCTCGATTGCCGATCCGCGCCTTGCCTGGACGATGGCGTCTGCCGGACTGCCGCCCGAGTTCAAAACGTCGATGTTGCAGAGCTTGCAGTCCGGCAATCTGACCGAGGTCGACTACATTCACGGCTCGGTCGTGCGTTGGGGCGCCAAGTTCAACGTGCCGACCCCCGTCAACGCGACCCTCGTCGCGGTGGTCAAAGGGCTTGAGTACGCCCGCAGCGATTATCCGGGAAAGGCCTGAGACGATGTCGTTGCCCCGCGCTTATGTCGAACACGTCGCGATCCGCGTGCCGGATGTCGATCGTCACGTCGGCTTCTTTCGTGAGGTGCTTGGTCTTGCCATTCGCGACGAGCAGCCCGCCGAAGGCGCGCGCCCGCGGCAGGTCTGGGTGCTCGGAAGCGTGCAACTCATCGAGGATCCGAGTTTCGTCGGACCGGAGGGGCGCCTCGCCCATCTCGGCATCATGGTCGACGATTATGAAGGTGTGCTCGCCCGTGCCGCCGCCTGGGGCGCCAGGGCGCTGCCTGCTGGGCGGAACTGGCTCGAGCTGCCGGGCGGCCTGAACGTCGAAATCTTGCAAGCCAGTGCGGGTGCCGTGGAAGCGGCGCTGGCGATCAATCCACGGGCCTAAGGAACACGCGACATGACCAATGAGCGCTACTGGGACGATGCCAAGGTCGGCGACGAATGCGTCACCCCCGCGGTGACGGTCACCGAAGCAATGGTGAATGCCTATGCCGAACTGACGGGTGATTTCACGCCTGTTCATGTCGACGAGGAATACGCCAAGACCACACCATTCGGTACGCGCGTCGCGCACGGGCTGTTTGGTCTGTCGCTGGCCGATGGCTTGAAGACCCGCGCCGAGTACCGCTTCCTTCCGGGAATGTCGCTGGGCTGGACGTGGGATTTCAAGCTGCCGATCAAGCTCGGCGATGCCGTGCACGTCAAGTTTCGCGTTGGTTCAATGCGCGCCACGAAGCGCGAAGGGTGGGGCATCGTGGTGCTGCCCTCGGAGCTGATCAATCAGCGCGGCGAAGTGGTGCAGCTCGGCGAGCACCGGCTGATGATTCCGATGCGCCCGAAGACCAACGCGGCAGGAGAGCAGGCATGACCGCGCAAGATCTCCCTCTCAAAGATCTGCCGCTCAAGGGCATTCGCGTCATCGACTACAGCCATTTCCTGGCAGGCCCGTTCATGGGCCGCTGCCTCGCCGCGATGGGCGCCGAGGTCATCAAGGTGGAGCGTCCGAAGGCGGGCGATGCGGGCCGCGCCCATGGCTATTTCAAGAACGGACAATCCGGCTACTTCCTGCAGCAGAACATGGGCAAGCAGGGATTGTGCATCGACCTGCGCGATAAGCGCGGTCTCGACATGATGATGAAGCTGGTCGACACGGCCGATGTCTTCATCGAGAACTACCGCCCCGGCGCACTCGAGCGCCTCGGGCTCGGTTACAAGGCGCTGTCGGCGCGGAATCCCGGGCTGATCTATTGTTCGGTCTCCGCCTATGGCCACACCGGTCCCTACGCCGACCGTCCGGGCTTCGGCCTGATCGCAGAGGCGATGTCGGGCGCTCTGGCGCAACTGGGCAATCCCGGTGAAGCGCCGCCGCTGCTGCGGATGCCATTGGCGGACATGTATACCGGCATCCACGGCGTGGCTGCCATCAATGCCGTGCTGGTCGGCCGCGCGTCGTCCGGACGCGGTCAACACATCGATCTGGCGCTGTACGATTGCATGGTCTCGATGCACGACTATGCGGTGCAGCGCTACTTCCTCTCCGGCGGTATCGACCTGCCGAAGCAGACTGGAAGCGGACAGCCAGACTCGACCGTCTACGGCGTCTTTCCGGCCAAGGACGGCAATCTTGTCATCGCCGCGCAAGTTGATGATGCGTGGCGACGATTGGCGAGCCTGATCGGAGGAGACACGCTGGCATCCGACGAACGCTTCACCACGCCTGCTGCGCGGAATGCGTATTATGCCGAAGCGATGGAGATTGTGCGCAACTGGACGCTGTCGCAGCCGTCCCGGGACGCTTGTCTTGCCGCACTCGAGCAAGCAGGCGTGCCGTCCGCTCCCGTGCAGACCATCGAAGAGGTTGTGAGGGATCCGCAGATCCACGCGCGCGGCATGCTGGTCGAGCAGGAGCATCCCGTGCTCGGCAAGGTGACGTTGCCCAACTTGCCCTTCCGCTTCTCCGATTGCGACACCACGGTGCGAACTCCGGCGCCGCTGCTCGGCCAGGACAATCGCCGCATTGCAAAGTCGCTTGGACTATCGGCCGAGGTCATCGACGCGATGGTGCGCGACGGCGTGCTGTACAACGAAGCTGCAGTGCAGGAGTGAGCCATGAGCGACCGTTATGCGGTGATCGGCAATCCGATCGGCTTCAGCAAATCGCCTCTCATCCACAGTACTTTCGCCAAGATGACGGGACAGGACCTCGTCTATGAGGCGATCGAGGCACCCCTCGGTGGCTTCAGCGAACGGGTCGATCAATTCCGGGCAGAGGGCGCCAAGGGGCTGAACATCACCGCCCCGTTCAAGCTTGATGCTTTCGCCTACGCAAACGAGCTTTCAGAAAGCGCTGACCGAGCTGGCGCCGCAAACTGCCTGAAGTTTGCCGGCGATCGGATCATTGCCGAGAATTTCGACGGGATCGGCCTCGTGCGTGACATCACCGTCAATCTCGGCGTCAAGATGGCGGGCCGGCGCGTCCTGATGCTCGGCGCTGGAGGCGCGGCGCGTGGCGCGTTGCTGCCGTTCCTGCGCCAGGAGCCGTCCGAGCTGGTTCTCGTCAATCGTACCTTATCGAAGGCTGTCGCATTGGCCGAAGAGTTTGCCGGTTGCGGTCCCCTGATCGTCAGCGGCTATGCTGAACTGGCCGATCTTGCCGAGGGCTATGACGTCGTGGTCAACGCGACCTCGGCCAGCCTGCGCGGTGAGAAGCCGCCGCTTCCAGGCAACGTCTTCCGCGGTGCGGAGCTGGCGTACGAACTTGCCTACGGCAAGGGGCTAACCCCCTTTCTGCAAGCCGCCCGGGCGGAAGGCGTAGCCAAGCTGGCCGACGGCGTCGGCATGCTGGTCGAACAGGCGGCAGAAGCTTTTGCCTGGTGGCGCGGCGTTCGACCGAGCACGGCTCAGGTCATCGCCGAACTGACCGTCCCCTTGAGCTGACGGGCGATGTCGGCCATGCATCAGAAGTCCAGCTTTCTCGTCGGCCTGATCGGGAGCGGCATCGCGGCGTCACGCACTCCGCCTATGCATGAAGCGGCCGCTGACGCCGCGGGCATCCGCTATCTCTACAAGAAGATTGACCTGACTGAGTTGAAAGTTGGTGCCGAAGCGCTGCCGGAGTTGCTGACGGCGGCAAAGCGGATGGGCTTCGACGGTTTGAACGTGACCCATCCCTGCAAGCAGGCGATCCTTCCACTCCTGGATGAGCTTTCGCCTGACGCGGAGGCGCTTGGCGCCGTGAACACCGTGGTCATCAGGAACGGTCGAATGACCGGCCACAACACCGACTGGTTCGGCTTCGCCGAGAACTTTCGCCGCAACATGCAGGGTGCGCCACTCGGTCGTGTCGTCCAATTCGGCGCGGGCGGTGCAGGCGCGGCGGTTGCTTTCGCGCTGATGAAGCTCGGCGTGCAGGAACTGACCATTATCGACGTCGACTTGGCCAAAGCGCAGAGCTTGGTGGATAGCTTGTCCCCCCGATTTGCAGAGGGGCGCTTGAGGGTCGGCCACGATGTTGCGGCCGCCGTTGCTGCCGCAGACGGAATTGTCAACGCCACGCCGATCGGCATGGACAAATATCCTGGCACGCCGCTGCCGACGACCTTGCTGCGTCCCGATCTCTGGGTCGCCGAGATCGTCTACTTCCCGCTGGAGACCGCATTGCTGCGTACAGCGCGTGCCCTCGGCTGCCGCACCGTCGACGGCGGTGGCATGGCGATCTTCCAGGGCACCGAAGCATTCCGCCTGTTCACGGGCATCTCACCAGATCCAGGCGTCTTCTTCGCGACTTTTGCATCCCTGGGAGGGTGACGTCAGGCCGATGGGCGAGCGGCACGCACAACGCCCGAGAGGAAACGCAAGATGGGCTATACGCTCGATTTCTCGGTGGTTTGGCATGCGACGCCCGCACTGCTGTGGGGGTGCGTGGGTACATTGGGTCTGGCGCTTGCCGGCATGACTCTCGCGATGATGATCGGTGTCGCCGGGGTCGCGGCACGCGATTCGAGGGCGGCCTGGTTGCGGGCCATCGTCATCGGCTTCGTCGAGATCGTGCGCAATACGCCCTTCCTGGTGCAGATCTTCTTTCTGTTCTTCGCCCTGCCGCTCGTCGGATTGAAGCTCAATCCGACCGCCACCGCCATTATCGCGCTCGGTGTCAATGGCGGCGCCTACGCCATCGAGATCATCCGCGGCGGGGTGCAGTCCATTCATAAAGGACAGGTGGAAGCCGGCTACGCGCTCGGACTGCACAAAGGGCAGGTGTTCCGGTTCATTGTGCTCAAGCCCGCGCTTCGCGCGATCTACCCCTCGCTGACGGGGCAGTTCATCATGCTGACGCTGACCTCATCGATCTGTTCGGCGGTATCGGCCTACGAATTGACATCGGTTGCGCAGCGCATCGAAAGCGACACGTTCCGCAGCTTCGAGGTCTACTTCTTCGTCACCTTCCTCTACCTCGCGATCTCCTGGCTGTTGATGCTGGGCTTCGCGGTCGTCTCTCACCGCTTCTTCTCTTATCCGACGCGCTGAGGGAGGCGATCATGACACCGCATTTCGGTCTTCCTGAGTTCGGTTTCCTGCTGCGTGGTCTGCAGTGGACGATGCTGCTGACGCTGGTCGCGTTTGTGGGCGGCTGCACGGCGGGGCTGGCTGTGGCGTTGCTGCGTACCTGTGGTCATAAGGGCGTGGAATGGATCACCCGCATTTACATCGGGATGTTCCAGGGCACGCCGCTGCTGCTGCAGCTCTTCGTCGTGTATTACGGATTGGCGCTCACCGGGCTGAAGCTCGACGCCTTCGTCGCGGTGGCGATCGGTTTCACCGTGAATGCCTCCGCCTTCCTTGGTGAGATTTGGCGCGGCGCGATACAGGCCGTGCCGCGCGGCCAGACCGAGGCGGCGATGGCGCTTGGACTGCACTATTCGTCCCGCATGCGCGACATCGTGCTGCCTCAGGCGATCCGCATCTCGCTGCCGGCGACCATCGGCTATCTCGTGCAGCTCATCAAGGGCACTTCGCTCGCTGCCATCGTCGGCTTCATCGAACTCGCCCGCGCCGGTCAAATCGTATCGAACCAGACCTTCCAGCCCTTGCTCGTCTTCGGCGTGGTCGGCGCGATGTACTTCATCCTCTGCTGGCCACTGTCGTGGTGGGGCAGTCGGATGGAGGCCAGGCTCGCCCTGGCCAGTCAAAGGTAGGAACGGCGCACCTGCTCAATCACAAACAGCCATCACCAGGAGGAGATACTCATGTTGTTTTCACCCAACCGTCGCCAGCTCGGCATCGCGCTGCTGGCATTGGCGGCTATCGCCATCGCAGGCAAATCGCAGGCCGGCACTCTGGAAGACGTGAAGAAGAAGGGCGTCGTCGTCATCGGCATTCAGGGCGACAATCCTCCCTGGGGCTATGTCGACAGCTCGGGAAAGCAGGATGGCATCGATGCCGACATGGGGCGGGCCTTCGCTGAATATCTTGGCGTGAAGGCCGATTTCGTTCCGCTGGCGGTGGCCAATCGTATTCCGGCGCTGACCACGGGCCGCGTGGATATTCTGTTCGCTACCATGGCCATGCTGCCCGAGCGTGCGAAGGCGGTGCAGTATTCTAAACCCTACGTCGCCAACGAGATTACCCTGGTCGCAGCCCAGGCAACGCCGATCAACAGCAATGCCGACATGAGCAAATTCGTCATCGGCGTTCCGCGGTCCTCCACGCAGGATACTCAGGTGACCAACAACGCCCCGTCCGGGACCGAGATCCGCCGATTCGACGATGACGCCGCCACCATCCAGGCGTTGCTCTCTGGCCAAGTCCAGGCAGTCGGCGCGAATCTGTTTTATCCGCAGCGCCTCAACGCCGCAAAGCCGGAATTGGGGTTCGAGCCCAAGCTTCACTTCACCGCCCTTTACAACGGCGCTTGCACACGACTGGGCGAGAAGGAGTGGAACGAGACGGCCAACAAGTTCATCGACCAGATCAAGTCGAACGGCAAGTTGGCCAGTTTCTACGCCAAATGGATGAAGGTCCCGGTCCCTGTCTTTCCGGACTCCGTCCCCGGCGTTCCCTTCACCGTCCAGTAGCCACCGCGAGCGGCCGACGCGACCCGCGTTGGCCGCCGCCCAACGGCGGAGACCAGCATGCAGGACCAGATCCTGATCGAAATGAAGGGCGTGCAGAAGTGGTACGGTGGGTACCAAGCTCTCCGCGACGTCGATCTCACCGTGCGCAAGGGCGAGAAGATCGTGCTCTGCGGTCCGTCCGGCTCAGGCAAGTCGACGCTGATCCGCTGCATCAACCGCCTCGAGCCGATCCAGCAAGGCAGCATCGTGGTGAACGGTCATCGGCTTGACGACAGTATCAAGGCTATTGATGTCGTCCGTCAGGACGTCGGCATGGTCTTTCAGAGCTTCAATCTCTTTCCGCATATGACGGTCTTGCAGAACTGTATGCTCGCACCCATCCGCGCGCGCCGCATCAGCAAGAGCGAGGCGGAAGCGATTGCGCGAAAATACCTCGAGCGCGTGCGCATCGGTGACCAGGCCGAGAAGTATCCGGCTCAGCTTTCGGGCGGCCAGCAACAGCGCGTCGCGATCGCCCGCGCGCTTTGCATGCAGCCCAAGGTGATGCTGTTTGACGAACCGACCTCGGCACTCGATCCTGAGATGGTCAAGGAGGTGCTCGATACGATGATAGGCCTCGCCAACGACGGCATGACCATGATTTGCGTCACCCACGAGATGGGCTTTGCCCGCCAGGTTGCCGACCGGGTCATCTTCATGGCCGAAGGCCAGATCATCGAAGAAGGCGCGCCCGACGCTTTCTTCCGCAATCCCCAGCAAGCCCGCACCAGGCAGTTCCTCGGCGAAATCCTTGCCCATCACTGAACGGAGTAGTTCCATGAGTCGTCTTGTCTACGTCCTGAACGGACCAAATCTCAATTTGCTCGGAAAGCGCCAGCCCCACATCTACGGTCACGAGACGCTTGCGGACGTGGAGCGCGATTGCCGGGCGCTAGGCAAGGAACTTGGCCTGGAAATCCGCTTTCATCAATCCAACAGAGAATACGAGATCATCGATTGGATCCACGAGGCGCGCGAGACGGCTGCCGGGGTCGTGATGAATCCCGCGGCTTTCACCCATACGTCAGTCGCCATCCTTGATGCTCTAAACACGTTCGAGGGGACAGTGATCGAGGTCCATATTTCCAACGTGCACAAGCGTGAGGAATTCCGCCATCACTCGTTTGTCTCCAAACGAGCCGATGGGGTCATTGCAGGTTTCGGCACCCAGGGTTATCTGCTCGGCTTGCGTCGCGTGGCCAGGCTGCTTGATGAGAAGAAGGAGTAGCATCGGATGAGTGAACCCGTCCGCCTCTCGGTGATGGGAGCGGGTCTCATCGGCAAGCGACATATCGAGCACATTCTCGCGCGGCCGGAGGCGATGCTGTCGTCGATCGTCGATCCGGAGCCCGCGGCCAGAGAGTTGGCGGCGTCGCTGAAGGTGGACTGGTATCCGTCCTTTCAGGACATGCTCTCCGGAAATCGGCCGGAGGGGGTGGTTGTCGCCACCCCCAACCAGATGCATGTGGCCAACGGCATGGATTGTATCGCGGCTCGCATCCCAGCTCTCATCGAGAAGCCGCTAGCGGATGACGTCATCGCTGCGCAGAGCCTGGTCGAAGCCTCGGAGCGGGCAGGCGTGCCGCTGCTCACCGGCCATCATCGCCGCCATAACCCGATGATCCAACGCGCCAAGGCGGAGATCGACAGCGGCCGGCTCGGCCAGATCGTGTCGGTGCATGGCATGTTCTGGTTGATCAAGCCGGACGATTATTTTGACGTGGCCTGGCGCCGCGAAAAAGGAGCGGGGCCTGTTTTCCTGAATCTCATCCACGATATCGACCTGCTGCGGTACCTGTGTGGGGATATCGTCGCGGTACAGGCTGCCCAATCCAATCGGCTGCGTGGACATGCGGTTGAAGAGACAGCGGTGATCATCCTGCACTTCGCCTCCGGCGCGCTGGGAACGGTCAATGTGTCCGATGCCATCCAGTCGCCTTGGAGCTGGGAATTCACCGCCGGTGAGAACCCGGCCTACAGTCATACGCAGGAGGCCTGTTACCAGATCGGCGGCACGAGGGCATCGCTGGCTATTCCGCAACTCAATCTATGGCATCACCCAAGCAAGGCCAGCTGGTGGGCGCCGATCGAGCGCGAGCCGCTGCGCTACGAGAAGCAGGACCCACTTGGCCTGCAGATCGCAAATTTCTGTGGGGTTATCCGCGGTACGACCGAGCCTGTGGTGGGCGGGCGTGAAGGGCTGAAAACCCTCAGAGTGATCGACGCGGTCAAACGCGCGGCGGAAACCGGAGAGTTCATATCGGTTTGATACCGGAACGCACGGCGCCCACGCCGAGGTATCGGCGTCTGTGGGCGTTCGAAATTCGCAAGCCCGCTTTTTCATTTGGAAGCAACCGCTAAGCCACTGCGCCTCGCACATCACGTACAACCGGGGGTGGCACAATCGCCGCAAAACTGCCAAGGCGATCACATCCGGCAAATGGATTTGTGGACCTGATCCTTGATCGGAGTTGATTGATACCCTAATACTGTTACTGACGGGCAACACAGGTGCGGACCGGTGCGGACGATCATTGCTGACGATCACGCGATCATGCGGGAAGGTCTGAAGCAGCTTCTGTCGACCGTGGACGAACTCATTGTCAGCGGAGAAGCAGCGGACGCAGAGGCTGTTCACCGGCTGCTGAACGAAAGCCCCGCCGATCTTCTCATCCTCGATCTCGGCATGCCGGGTGTGAGCGGCTTTCAATTCATAGCTCACCTGAGAACCGCTTGGCCGGAGCTGCGGGTACTTGTCCTCACCGCCAATATCGAGCCGCGTTCCGTTCGGGCAGCCTTTTCCGCGGGCGCAAACGGCTATCTGACCAAGAGCGGTGATCCATCCGAACTCATCGCTGCGATCGATGCCATCAGAAAAGGCCATGCCTATGTGGCGGAGGAGGTTCGCTTTGCGGTGGACCACCATGACGGCCCGAGCGAAATCCCGGAGCCCTCGGCAGCGATCATATCTCCGGTCACGCTGACGAGGCGCGAGCGGCAAATCCTGGCGATGATCCCTCACGGCGTCACCAACCGCGACATCGCCAGCCGTCTCGGCATCAGCCTGCTCACGGCGAGAAAACATCGCGAGAATCTCATGCGGAAGCTCGACCTGCACAATGGTGCAGAACTGACCGCCTACGCGGTCCGTCTCGGCCTTCCGGCGGGCTAGAGCATGATCCGGAAAAGTGGGCGCCGGTCTTGAGAACTATTTCATGCTTAAATGAAGCGATATGGCCGGATGACGATCAAGATAAGCCATCACGCTCCAGCGCAGTGAAAGTTGCGAGCGGAGCGGCCGCACTTGCCGGCGCGCGGAGAGTTTCGATGCAGGAAGACAAGATACGCGAGGCGCTCGTAGAGCTCCTGTATCGCAATGCCTATGGAGTAGTGGCTTCCAACGTCCTCATCTCCCTGGCGGCGGCATACGTGATGAGGAGCACCGTACCGCCGAGCTGGTTGGTCGGATGGCTCGGTGCGCTCTATCTGCTCACCGCCATACGCGTCTTTGCGGCGCGCCGGTTCTTCAGCCGGAATCGAGAACCAGCGTCTGTGTCGCGATGGGCGTGGCTCGCGGCCGGGTTTTCCTGCGTGTCGGGACTGCTGTGGGGAATGCTCGGCTGGGTTGGGTTCGTTCCCGAACAGCCCGCTCCTTTCTTGTTCACCATTGTTGCCTTGACCGGTCTGGTCTGCGGCACGGTTCCGTCGCTCTCGGCCTTTCCGCCGGCTCTCGTCGGCTCGATCATCGCAACGGTGCTGCCGGTGATGGTGCGCTCCGTTATCAGTGGAGGTGATAATTCCGGCGCATATCTCGCCCTGCTTACGGGGCTTGTGGCCATCAATCTCTATTATTGCCGCACGACGCACCGCATGCTGCGTGAGTCCATCAGGTTGCGCTTGGAAAATGTCGAACTGGTTGGTCACCTCCAGGAAGAACGCGACCGCGCGCAAGCCGCCGATCATGCGAAAACGCGTTTTCTCGCTGCCGCCAGTCATGACCTGCGCCAGCCGATCCATGCCTTGAGCCTGCTGATCGCCACGCTCGCGACGCTGGGGCGCCGCGGCGCCGTCCAGTCCGGCGATGCGCGCGATCTTGCCGGCAAGGCAAAATCCATCGTCGGAAATCTCAGCGCCCTTCTGAACGGACTGCTCGACATCTCGCGGCTCGATGCCGGCGTCGTCACTATTGCGAAGGAGACGGTGAATCTCTCCCAGCTGTTCAACCAGCTCAGCAACGAATTCGCCCCGGAGGCGAAGGATCGAGGCCTCGACTGGCGGGTCGTTGAAAGCCGTCTTCACGTGGACAGCGATCCCATGATGCTGAAACGGGTCCTCGGCAATCTGCTGTCGAACGCCTTTCGATACACGGGATCCGGTGGCGTCCTGCTCGGTTGCCGCAGGCGCGGTGCTGCTGTGGAAATCCAGATATGGGATACCGGCCCCGGCATCCCCAGAGATCAGCAAGCGATGATCTTCGAGGAATTCGTGCAGTTGCAGAACCCGGCGAGGGATCGCACGCAAGGCCTTGGCCTCGGCCTCGCCATCGTTCGTCGCACTGCCGCACTGCTGCAACATCCGCTGAAGCTGGTCTCCGTCGTCGGCCGCGGTTCGATGTTTTCCGTGACGGTTCCGCAAGCCAGTGCCGTGGCGCCTCCCTCGCCCGATCAACGAGCGCCACCCGCAGACATCACCATCAGCATCATGGTCGTGGAAGACGAGGGGGATGTTCTCGATATCATGGTGCAGTTGCTCACGCTGCAGGGACATCAGGTCTATGCCGGCCGATCTGCCGCCGAGGTGCAGCGGATTCATGCGGAGGCGATGGCGGCCGGCGATGCGCCCGTCGATCTGATCGTCGCCGACTACCGCCTCGGAGATGGCGCGACTGGCCAGGACGCAATCGAGGCTCTTTGCGCCTATATCGGCCGGTCCTTGCCTGCCGTTATCGTGACCGGCGATACCTCGCCGGCGCGGATCAAGGAAGCCACCGCCAGCGGTCATCGTATTCTTCACAAGCCGATTACCGGCGAGCAATTGCACGAAGCGATCATTGCAGCCTGTGTAGATCGCAAGCAACCAATCGATAGCGACTGCTGAAAGGATGTGCATCCGCCGCCAGATTGGCGATGATGCGACGGCGGTTGAGATTGTGTCCCGGCGCTGGTCTCACACCGTGCCGCCACCTGCAGTAGGCTGGGCCTTTTTGACATCAACCTCCTGACCGGTACCGAAATACGACATCTGCCGTATCGCTCGCGAATCAACCCAGCGGTATCTTTCTCCTCAATTGAACGCGTTTGCGCACCCGCCGATCTTGAATCCGGCAGGTGGGAGCACGGCTGCGCCATCAACAGAGCCTGTCAAGACGAGCAGCTTCGCTTCGAACGGTTGCAGGAAGGTCATTTGGATATGGCAATTTCCGATAGCTGCCACGCCCGGCGACCATCGTCGCCTCTCAAGGCCTGGACAATCGCCGTCCTCGCGGGCTTCGGCATTTTGCACGTCGTCGCAGGAGACATGCTGCATCACGCGCCGAGTGTCCGCCCCGTCGAAACGGCAACAACGGCGATCCACAGCGACTAGATGGATTGGCTGTTGTCACGCGAGTGAGCAAAGACGCCCTCACGTTGTTTTCCAGAAAGCAATGCCATGTCAGACATAGCGGTTTACTTGGTGCTAAGCGGGGCGGTTTTTGCAGGTGCGTTCGTTTCCGGCCTTTCCGGATTTGCGTTCTCGGCGGTCGCCGGCGCCATCCTGCTGCATGTGTTTCCGCCCATGGAAGCTGTGCCATTGATGATGGCCTGCAGCATCACCGTACAAGCGGCCAACCTGTAT
Organism: Bradyrhizobium sp. CB1717; assembly: GCF_029714325.1. Classification (NCBI taxonomy): domain Bacteria; kingdom Pseudomonadati; phylum Pseudomonadota; class Alphaproteobacteria; order Hyphomicrobiales; family Nitrobacteraceae; genus Bradyrhizobium; species Bradyrhizobium sp. CB1717. The sequence goes on along the minus strand of NZ_CP121666.1, from coordinate 7,198,357 downwards.
GCGCTGCGCAAGAGCATGCAATGGAAAACCAGCCTGGTTTTCATCGCTGGTGGACTATTGGGCATTCCGATCGCGATCTATCTCCTGCAGAACGTGGATACAGGTGTTTTCAGGCTTGGGTTTGGAACGCTCGTATCGCTTTACGCGGCATATGCCTTGGTGCGGCCGACGGCTGCCTACTTGCGTCAGATGGACAGCCGGAGCAGGAACGCGCTGGTCGGATTTGGTGGCGGGCTGGTCGGCGGCTTGACAGCGATGCCTGGCGCACTTCCTGCGATCTGGTGCGACATCCACGGTCTCCCGAAAAATCAGCAGCGCGGCCTGGTTCAGCCCTACATCGGCGTCATGCAGCTTTTCGCCCTCGCTCTCATGCTTTCGCACCAAAGCCTCTCGTTAAAGGTCTTGATCGACTTTGGCATGTCTCTGCCCGCCTTGGCTGCGGGAACGGCTGTAGGTATCGTGCTGTTCGGACGGGTCAACGAGGCGGCCTTCAAACGAATTATCCTGGGCTTGTTGCTGTTTTCGGGACTTTGCCTTGTGATCTAGACGGGGCGTCGTCGATTGGCGGTCACCCGGCCACGATTGAGATTGTCTCGGCGCTGATCTAACACCGCGCCGCCACCTGCGGCGGCGCAGGGCGCTTCGACATTGGCCTCCTGACCGACGACAAAATACGACATCTGCCGTATCGCCCAGCGGCGCAGATCAAGATATGAAGCCTGGTCGTGGGGCGAATTTCGTCTCGGGCATTCGCGTGAGTGGATAGTCGGTGAACCGACGAAACGGTTTTCCGTAGCGCTCGAAATACTCTCGAAAAAGACCTGAGCGTAATGTTGGAACGTCATTGTGAAGCTTGGCATTGATGAAACTGGAGATGGAACATGAGCAACACGCAGGACACCAATTCGCAAGGGCAGGCCGAGCCCAGCGAGAGCCTCAAGGACGCTGTGCAGAACAAGATCTCCTCCACGCCGGCGAAGGATGCACTCGGCGACGGCTCGCTGGACGATGTGTCGGGCGGCCTTTGGCCATACGTTATGAGCTCCAATACATACAATAAAACCATCTGACTTTGGATTTAACCGATAGCATTGATGAAACTGGAGATAGAATGTGACCATTACGTAAGACGCGGAAAAACAAGGGGAAGCCGAGGGCCTCGAAGGTGCCGCTCGGAACGAAGTTTCCCATATCTCGACGACGTCTGAAAAGGATGCGCTCGGCGACAGCTCCCTGGACGATGTGTCGGGCGGTACTTGGCCGTTCAATAGTCTCGCGCGTGCCAGCTACGCCAGCACGGGCGGGGGAGGTTGACTGAAAAAGCACCTGAACCAACGACGGCTTGAAGAGGTCGGCATGCCGTCGCGCATCGGTCCGGACAGGGTCGATCTCGTCGATATCGGCATGTCCGCTTTGCTCCATTCCTCGGGGGAGCCGACATGGACGGCGGGATCGGTTTAGATATTGCCGTGCTCTTACGACCGATGGTCCCGCGGGCGGGGTGTCGCCGGCAAGATCTGCTTGAAAAAGCGCAACTATTCCTGCCAAATTCAGCGGAGCAGGGCGGTCCGCGCTGGCGGGGGGCTGTATGAAACGGGGGACGGAACGAATCTTTCGGGAAGCGGCGATCGAGCGGCTTTCGAATCCCGAGCAGCTTGATCATGTCGTCGGCGTGACGCGCCCGTTCGACTGGGTGGCCGCGGCGGCACTGGCGCTCGGCCTTGTCGTGCTCATCGCCTGGAGTGTGCTGGGCCGCATTCCGACCCGCGTGTCCGGCGACGGCATCTTGCTCAGCAGCGGCGGTCGCCTGGTCGACGCGGTATCCGCGGTCAGCGGCAAGCTCGCCGCTCTCGAGATAGGCATCGGCGACACGGTCCGCCGCGATCAGGTGATCGCCCGCGTCGCTCAGACCGAGACCGAGCAGCGGCTGCAGCAGGCGAGGGACGTGCTGCGCGAGCGCGAGCGCGAGCATGCCGAGCTCGTCGGTGCGATCTCGCGCGAGATCGACGCCAAGCTTGCCAATTACACGGCTCAGGAAGCGGGCCTCGCCAACGTGATCGCCGCCGCCGAGAAGCGCTCGGTCTACCTCACGGACGAGGTGGCGAAGCTCGAGCCAGCCGCGGCGAGCGGAATCGTGACGCGCAAATATCTCGAGGACCGTCGCGTCGAGCTGAACAACGCGCGCGAGCGTATCACCGACGCCAGAAACGACATTCTCAAGCTCAATGCGCAGCGGCTGGATCTGCAGAGCCAGCGCGAGCGCGACCGCCTGCTGTCCGAGTTCAAGATCAACGATGCGAAGCGGACGGTCGAGCATCTTGGGGCCGAGCTGGAACGGGGATCGCGGATCCTCAGTCCCGCCGACGGCCGTGTCGTCGAGCTCAAGGTGTCCGGCGGCGCCGTGCTTGCCGTGGGCACGTCAGTCATCGAGATCGAGACCGCAGGGCAGGTCCTGGAGGCAACCGTCTACATGCCGGCGGACCGCGGCAAGACCATCAGGCCGGGCATGGAGGTTCGTATCGAGCCGAACACCATCAAGCGCGAGGAGTACGGTGCGATCGTCGGCAATGTGGTCGCGGTCTCGGATTTCCCCGTGACGCCGCAAGGCATGCTGGCGGACCTGCACAACGATGCGTTGGTCAAGCGCTTCTCGCAGGACGGCGCGCCCTATGCGGCGAAGGTCGCGCTGGCGCGCGATGCGTCGACCTTCAGCGGGTATCGCTGGACCTCGGGCAAGGGGCCACCGATCCCGCTCTCGAGCGGTACGCTGACCCGCGCCGAAGTCACGACGCGCGAGCAGCCGCCGATCGATCTGGTGATCCCGTTGATGAAGCGGCTGAGCGGAATCGGCGGCTAGGATCGCCAGCACATGACCGCATCGCGCCAAACCGACGCCCAGCCGCCGCTCCTCGATCGCCTCGGCAACTGGATCGGGCGTATTCCGCTGCCAGGGCGGCGGCGCTGGGTCACGCCCACGGTATTCCAGATGGAAGCGCTTGAATGCGGCGCCGCCTCGCTTGCGATGATCCTGGCCTATCACGGTCGGTGGGTGCCGCTGGAAAAGTTGCGCGAGGCATGCGGCGTCTCCCGCGACGGCAGCAAGGCCAGTAACGTTCTGAAGGCCGCGAGAGCCTTCGGATTGACGGCTAAGGGCTTCAGGAAAGAGCCCGCAACCCTCCACGAGTTGCCGATGCCGTCGATCATCCATTGGAACTTCAACCACTTCGTGGTTCTGGAGAGGCTGGATTCGAACTACGCCTATGTCAACGATCCCTCGACGGGGCGCCGCAAGGTCGGTCACGACGAGTTCGACGCCGCCTTCACCGGCGTCGTGCTGGCGATGGAGCCGGGACCCGAATTCGAGCCGGGCGGGCGCGAACCGGATTTTCTTCCGCTGCTGGTGCGGCGGCTGGCGAATTCGTTGTGGGCGGTGCTGCTGCTGGTAGGGCTCAGCATGGCGCTCGTGGTGCCCACCATCCTGGTCCCGACCTTCGCGAAGATCTTCGTCGACGACGTCCTGGTCCGGCATGTCGAGGGCTGGTTCACGCCCTTGCTGATTGGCATGGCGATCACGGCCGCGGCGCGGGCGCTGATCACGGCGTTTCAACAGTCGCTGCTGCTGCGCATCCAGACCAAGCTGACGGTGACGATGGTCAGCCAGTTGCTGTGGCACGTCCTGACGCTGCCGATGGAGTTCTTCACCCAGCGCCATTCGGGAGATCTCGCCAACCGCATCGCCGCCAGCGAGCAGATCGCCCAGCTGCTTTCCAACGGCGTGGCTGCCAACGCGCTGAACCTGATCTCGGTCGTCTTCATCGCCGTCACGATGGCGTTCTACGACACGCTCTTGGCCGCGATCAGCATCGCCATGGCCCTGCTCAACGTCGTCGTCCTCAGGCTGGTCGCCCGCCAGCGCGAGGATATCAACCGCAAGCTGGTCATCGAGCGCGCCAAGCTGAACGGAAGCACCATCGAGATCATCCGCACCATCGAGACGATCAAGGCCGGCGGCCTGGAGGACGATGCCTTCGCGCGCTGGGCGGGGTTTCAGGCCAAGGTGCTGAACGCCGAGCGCGAGCTCGGCGTCTACGCCACCTTCCTCGACGTCTGCCCGATCTTCCTGACCGGATTGACCACCGCGATCGTGCTCGGTGTCGGCGGCTTGCGCATCGTCGACGGTGCATTGACCATCGGCGGCCTTGTCGCGTTGCAGGCGCTGCTCGCAAGCCTGGTCGAGCCGGTCAACGCGCTTGTGCAGCAAGCCTCCGCCTTCCTGGCGATCAAGGGCAATCTGTTCCGGATCGAGGATGTCTTCAACTATCCCGCGCGTCCGCTGGTGCCGATCGAGCGCGCGCCCGCGCGCATGCCCGCGAAATTGTCGGGACGGGTCGAGCTGAAGAACGTCTCGTTCGGCTATTCCGCGCTCGAGCCGCCGTTGATCGAGGATTTCTCGCTGCTCGTCGAGCCCGGCCGCCGGGTGGCGCTGGTTGGCGGATCGGGCAGCGGAAAATCCACCATCGGCCGGCTGATCAGCGGCCTCTACCGGCCGTGGTCCGGCGACATCCGCATCGACGGCTGGCCGCTGGCCGAGATCCCTCAGGAGATCTTCACCAACTCCGTCGCCTATGTCGATCAGGAGATCCTGCTGTTCGAAGGCACGGCCCGCGACAACCTCACGCTCTGGGACGACACCGTGGCCGAGGCAGGCGTGTCCCGGGCGCTCAAGGATGCGCTGGTCCACGAGGAGGTGGCGGTCCGTGCCGGCAATTACGATTGCCACGTCGCCGAGGACGGCAGGAATTTCAGCGGCGGCCAGCGCCAGCGGCTCGAGATCGCACGCGCGCTCGCCGGCAATCCCTCCGTGGTGATCCTCGACGAGGCGACCTCGGCGCTGGACCCGATCGTCGAGAAGGCGATCGACGACAATCTCCGGCGCCGGGGATGCACCTGCATCATCGTCGCGCACCGGCTCAGCACGATCCGCGACTGTGACGAGATCCTGGTGATGAGCAACGGACGCGTGGTGCAGCGGGGGACGCATCAGGAGCTGCTCGCCGAGGGCGGTGAATATGTCCAGCTGGTGTCGGGCGAATGAGCAGCGCCTACCAGCCGCCGTCGCTCGAAACCGTGCCTCGCCACCGGATCGCGGCGTCCACGCCAGTGGCGCTCGAGAGCCATCGGCCGTTGCCGGTCGACGACGTCGATCTCGTCCTGCATGTCGTGCGCGGCTATGTCGACCTGTTCGCCGTCAGGCAGGGCGCTGACGGCGAGCCGAGCCGGCGGCACCATCTGTTCCGCATCGAGCAGGGCGGCGTGGTTTTCGGCCTGCCCGCGATCAACGATCCGAGCGGAGCACCGGCGGCGGTGGTCGCGGTCGGCGGTCTCGACACCGAAATCGTGATCGACCACCGTGGCCGTTTCGGCGATCGCAGCGCCATCGACGCCTGGGCCGCGCGCGTGTCGGACATCATCGCGGCGTCTCCTCCGGGCGCGGTCGTGCAGCAGGCGGCGATCGGCTCGCGCCATGCCCTGGCATCCGGCGACATTCTGCGGCTCGCCGGCCGGCATGTCGGCTGGATCGAAATCGTGCATGGCGCCGTCGGCGTGATGGAGATGCCGGAGTCCCATGGCGCGCGAGAATGTCCCATTCCGATGCCGCCGGGAACGTGGATTGTCGCCCGCGAGGAGGCGACGCTGGAGGTTCGGGAGAGCGCGGCGTTTCCGTTCGACGAGATCTGGGCCGCGCTCGATCGATTTCACGCAGGCGTCATGGCGAGCCTGTGTCGCAAGCTCGACGAGGAGGCTCGTGCCGAGGCTGAGCGCCTGCGCCTGCGGTCGGATCTCAACCGGCTGCGGACCACCGGCATCGTCAGCCGCCTCGCCGGCATCATCGCCGCCGGGCCCGGATCGTTGCAGGCCGGTGCGGTCGGCGCGGGCGGTCTGCTCACCGCCTGCCGCGAGGTCGCAGACGTCATGGGCATTTCGCTGAAGGCTCCGCCCGGCATGCTGACCGGCCGCGACGATCTCGCCGACGCCATGCGGATCGCGCGGGCCTCGCGGGTGCGCGCGCGACGCCTGTTGCTGCGGGCCGACTGGTGGACCAACAGCTCCGGCCCGTTCGTCGCATGTCTCGGCGAAGAGCGGCGGGCGGTCGCTGTATTGCCGGCGGCGGGCGGCCGCCACATCATCGTCGATCCCGTGACCGGAGCGCGCCGCGAGCTGACGCGCGCGATCGCCGCCGAACTCGCCCCCGAGGCGGTAATGTTCTATCGCCCGCTGCCGTCGCGCGCCCTGGGGATCCGCGATCTCCTGACGTTCGTCGCCGCGACCGTCCGGGCCGATGTCCTGCGGATCACGCTCGCCGCCCTCTGCCTCGGCCTGCTCGCATTGGCGACCCCGCTGGTCGTCAAGCTGCTGATCGATTCCGTGCTCCCGCGCGCCGAGGCTGACCAGGTCCTGATCTGCACCATCGCACTCATTGTCGTCACGCTGGTGTCAGGCGGGTTTCAGTTGATGCAGGGCATCGCCATGCTCCGGCTGGAGAGCCGGCTGGACTTTGCCTTGCAATCGGCGATCGTCGACCGCCTGCTGCGGATGCCGGCCGCCTTCTTCCGTGACTTCTCCGTCGGCGATCTCGCGGACCGGGCGCTCGGCATCGAAGCCGTACGCAGCATCGTCACCGGCCGGGCGGTTCGCGGCTTTCTGGCGCTGATCTCCTGCGCCTTCAGCTTCGCCGTGATGCTGTACCTCGATCTCAGGCTGGGCATGGTCGCCGCTGTCCTCGCAGGGCTGCGCGTTGCCATGGTGGTGGCGATCAACCTCGCCCGGCTGCCGAAGGAGCGCGCCAGCCTTTATCTGCAGGGGCGGCTGGAGGGACTGGTCCTGCAGTTTCTCACCGGCGTCGGGAAATTGCGGATCGCCAATGCGACCATGCACGCGCTCGCGATCTGGGTCGAACGCTTCTGCGAGCAGAAGCGCAATTTCATCGCCTCGCAGCAGCTCGGAAACCTTCAGAAGAGCCTAGAGGCAGCGTTTCCCGCTCTGGCGACGCTGCTCATCTTTGCCCTCGCCGAGAACGTGTCGAGCCTCAGGCTGCAGCATGATCTCGGCACGTTCCTGGCGTTTTACGCGGCGTTCGGGCTTGCGCTCGCTGCGATCGGCGAGTGGGCGGCGGCGATCGGGGAGCTGCTGGTCGCAATCCCCCGGATCGAGCGGCTGAGGCCGATCATCGCGGCGGCGACCGAGATCGGCGACGACCGCAAATCGGTCGGGGAAATCAGCGGCGCGATCGAGTTTGCCAATGTGTCGTTCCGCTACGGCGACAGCGGACCGCTGATCCTCGACGATATCAACCTCGCCGTGCGCAAGGGCGAATATCTCGCCATTGTCGGCCCCTCGGGCAGCGGGAAGTCGACGCTGTTCCGGCTGCTGCTCGGATTCGAGAGGCCGGCGTCCGGCGTCATCTTCGTCGACGGCAAGTCGCTCGAGACCATCGACCTTGGACTGCTGCGCCGCGATGTCGGCGTCGTCCTGCAGAACTCCAGGCTCGCCTCCGGCAGCATCTATGACAACATCTGCGGCGCGGCCCAGCTGTCGATCGACCAGGCCTGGGAGATCGCGCGGCTGGCGGGACTCGACCGCGACCTCGAGGCCATGCCCATGGGCATGCAGACCCTGGTCGCGGAGGGCGTCAGCACGCTGTCGGGCGGCCAACGCCAGCGTTTGCTGATCGCGCGGGCGCTCGCGCATCGGCCGCGGCTCCTGCTGATGGACGAGGCCACCAGCGCGCTCGACAACCAGTCCCAGGCCATCGTCAGCGATTCGATATCGCGGCTCAATCTGACCCGCATCGTGATCGCGCACCGGCTCAGCACGGTTCAGTCGGCGGACCGCATCGTCGTGCTCGACGGCGGCAGGATCGCGCAGACCGGCACCTTTGCCGAGCTGATGGCGCAGCCGGGCCTCTTTGCGGATTTCGCGGAACGTCAACTGGTTTAGGGGGCACCGATCATGCGCAAGGTCCTTTTCATCTTCGGCGTGCTGAACGATTCCGACATCGACTGGATGGCCCGCTCCGGCGCCCGCCGGAGCATCAGGCAACAGGAGGTGCTGATCCAGGAAGGCGTGGCAACCGATGCGATCGTCCTGGTGCTGCAGGGGCGCATGGCCGTCAGCGTCGCCGGGGCCGGCGAGATCGCCCAGGTCGGCGCGGGCGACTTCGTCGGCGAGATGTCGCTGGTTGATTCAGCGCTACCGTCCGCGACCGTGGCGGCAAAGGTCGACTCGGTCGCGCTGTTCCTGGACAAGCAGATGCTGCTGCGCAAGCTCGCGGCCGACAACGCCTTCGCCAGCCGCTTTTATCGCGCGCTCGCCATCCTGCTGTCGGACCGCCTGCGTGCCACCGAGCGCCGGATGGCCTACGGTGAGCAGGACAGCGGTCTCGGTGACGAGACGACGCGTTTGAAGGACGAGCTTGATCCTGCGGTACTCGACCAGGTGTCGATCGCGGGGGAGAGATTTGACCGTCTGCTCAAGATTGTCGAGCACGTCGCGGTGAAGGACGCCAGATACTGAGGTCGAAGGCTGCGCTTTTTCGACATTTCCTCTTGCCGACGACGAAATACGACATCTGCCGTATCGCCCGCCAATGAAGCCGGCGGTACCTTTCACGCTCAAGCGCATGAGCCGAAGGGCAATGTCGAGAAACCGTTTTCCCGCGCGCTTGGTATCCATATGCAGCTAAGAACTGAAGCGGAGATTGAGAATGACCAATAAGCAGGACACGAATTCCAAGGCGCAAGCCGAAGCTCTCGAGAGCGGCAAGGACGCCGCTCACAAGCAAGCCTCCCAAATCTCGATGTCTGAAAAGGATGCACTCAGCGACAGCTCCCTGGACGACGTGTCGGGCGGTCGCGTGCCTGCCAGAAACGACGGCGGCTAGAAAGGATGCCGTCGCCGATGGCGCGCTGGACGACGTGTCGGGCGGCCTTTGGCCGATCTGATCCATGTGAGCGCGTCCCGCCAATGTCCCCAATAGACCAGGATGTTGGCAAAGGCGGCGGCGACGTCGGCATCGTTCGGGTTGAGCGCCAGAGCCCGCTTGAAGTGGGTTTCGGCTTCCTGGTCACGGTTTTGCAGGAAAAGAAGCTGGGCGAAGACGCCGTGCGACCAGGCATCGTTCTCATCGAGATCGAGCGCGATCTCGATCTCGCGACGCGCATCATCCAGCGAAGGCGCGGCGGGTGATTCCAGAAACGCGGCGCAGACGATCGTCTAGGCGATATTGGCGTGAGCGCGGGCATAGGCTGGATCGAGCCCCACGGCTTTTGTGAAGCAATCTCTCGCCTCATCCATGCTTGCTACGGTCAGCTGACGCCATCGCTCGTTCCCCAACAGGACGAGATCATAGGCCGTGATGTTCGAGGTCTGTTTGCCTCTTGCGATCTCGCGGCCCGCGTCCTCGACGCGGCCGGGCAGCGCCGAGACGATCCTGCCGACGATTTCGTCCTTCCGCTTGAACCAGAATATCCCGCCGACGACTTAATTGAGGGCATCGGAGCGATCCCAAATGCGAAGCCGCTGGACCATCCTTGCTGCTCTGTTCGTCGCTCGTGCCACCATTGCCTTTCAGTTCCAGAGCGTCGCCGCCGTCGCGCCGCAGCTCAGCCAGAGCCTGAGCGCGAGCCTGGCCGATATCGGCGTTCTGATCGGACTCTATTTTGCGCCGGGCACCGCGCTTGCCCTGCCTGGCGGCGCGATCGGCCGCCGCTATGGCGACAAGGCGACGGTCCTCGCCGGACTCCTGATGATGCTGGCCGGCGAACTGCTGATGACCACGTCAGCGTCATGGAGCGTGCAGATCGCGGGCCGGCTGATCGCCGGCATCGGCGGTGTTCTCCTGAACGTTCTCATGACCAAGATGGTCGCGGACTGGTTTGCCGGCCGGGAAATCGCCACCGCGATGGCCATTTTCATCAACTCCTGGCCGGCCGGCATCGCGCTCTCTCTGATGCTTCTGCCAGCCATTGGCACCGCGCTCGGGCTCCATGCCGTCAATCTTGCCGTCGCAGGGGTGATCCTGATCGGGCTCTGCGTCATCGCCTTGGTCTATCGCGCGCCTGATGCGGCCGCCGCGGTGGACGGCGAGCGCGGCAGCCTCAGCGCCGAGACGATCTGCGCCGTGATTGCCGCCGGCTTGATCTGGTGCCTCTACAATATCGGCTTTGCGATGATCTTCAGTTTCGGCCCCTCGATGCTTGTCGAGCAGGGCTGGTCCGGTGCCGCAGCCGGATCGACCGTCAGTATCGTGCTCTGGCTCGCCGCCCTTTCGGTTCCGCTCGGCGGCTTCCTCGCCGATCGGACCAGGCGCGGCGAAGCCATCCTCGTGACAGGCTGCATCGCCTTCGCCGTCCTGACGCTTCTTCTGTCGCGAAGTGGCATGGTACTTCCCATCATCGTTGCGCTTGGAATCCTCTGCGGCCTGCCTGCCGGGCCGATCATGAGCCTGCCAGCGCGCGTGCTCGACCAGACAATGCGACCGATCGGAATGGGACTATTCTACACGGTCTTCTACGCCGGCATGCTGGCCGGACCGGCGATCGGCGGCAAGCTCTCGACGTCGTTCGGCTCCGCGAGCGCCGCGCTCGACTTCGGCGCCGCAGCGCTCCTGGCGTGTCCCGTCGTGCTGTGGCTCTTCCGCCGTATCGTTGCCGGCCGCTATCGTCCGGCCGGGAGCGTTCGAGCTCCCACTTAGAGCGAGCTGCCGCCGCAGATGACGAGCTGCTGTCCGGTGATGGCGGCCGCTTCCGTCGAGAGCAGGAAGGCGACGGCGCTAGCGACCTCCTCCGGGCGGATGAAGCGGCCGATCGGCGGCAGTCTTGGCGCGACATTGGCGCGCGAGGGATCCTTCAGCATCGGCGTCTCGGTTGCGGCGGGGGCGACGACGTTGACCGTGATGCCGCGAGGCGCGAGCTCGAGCGCCCAGGACCGCGCCAGCGCGACCAGCGCCGCCTTGGTCGCGGCATATTGCCCGCGGCCCGCCGCGCCCGATGCGGTGCGGCTGCCGATGAAGACGATGCGTCCGCCGTCCGGCAGGCGCGGCGCCAGCGCGTTGGCGAGGCGCTCGGCGACGTCGACATGCAGCCGCCACATTGCCGCGCCGTCGTCATGGTCGAGAGATCCGAGCGGGCCGGCCTTGAGCAGCCCCGCGGCATGAACCAGCGCGGTCGGGGCAAAGCCTGCAACAGCGTCGGCAATGCTGCCGACATCATCGAGGTCGAGCGACAAATGATCGAACGCCGGATGGTCGAACGTCGCAAGGCGGCGGCTGATCCCGGTGACCCGCCAGTCGTCGCGCAGCAACTGCTCGACGATCGCTGCACCAATCCCCGAGCTTGCGCCCGTCACCAGCGCGTGAGGCCTCTGGTCCATGACCTCAGCCCCGTGCGGCGCGCGTCACCCATGGTTCGGTCACGCGGACATATTTGATGGCGCGGCGATGGAAGGTGAAGGCCATGTGGAGCGCGCCGTCGGCGGTCTGTTTGACGGACGGGTAGGACAGCTCGCGATTGGTCTGGTCGCGCGAATTGTTGGTCATGCAATAGCCGTCGCCGGTCTCGACATCGCGCCTGGTCCAGCTCCGTCCGCCATCGGCGGAGACCGCCAGCGTCATCGGCGCCCGCGGCGCGCCCCAGAACGCGGTGCGTCCGTCTGCCTTGCTGCCGTCGCCGGCGAGCACCGGCGGCAGGTCGTCCTCGATCTCGTCGTACAGCGAAAGGCGGCGCCCGGTCGCGTCCTTGGCGCTGGAATCGTTGAAGACGAGCGCGAGATGCCCGTTGTCGAGCCGCGTGAGCTGGATCGAGGAGTTGTTGTTGGGAAGCACGGTCGGCGTTGGCGCCGACCAGGTGCGGCCGTGATCGGAGGACCTGCTCTGGTAGATGTTGTCCGCCCAGCGGCTGCGGAACAGGGCCAGCAGCGAGCCGTCGTCGAGCCGCGCGATGCTCATATGCACGCAGCCGCGGCTGCCGGGCACGTCGACATCGCGCCAGGTCTTGCCGGCATCCGACGAGATCTTCACCGCGCTGGTGTCCTCGTCGCCGTTCCATTTCCGGCCCGGCGTGCTGTGACAGTAGAACACAGGGAGCAGCCAGTCGCCATTGTCGAGCACCACGATCGGCTGGCGGATGAAGGTGCCGCGGCCGTGATGCTCGGGAAACAGCGTCTCGATCGGGCCCCAGCTCTTGCCATGGTCGCGGGAGAGGCGGCGGCGGATCAGGGCGGTGTCCTGGTTGCCCGCGAGCTGCGCCGTCCACATCAGCCACAGCGTGCCGTCGGGGGCGGGAAACAGCAAAGGGTTCTGCTCCGAGCGTCCCGCATCGTCCGACAGCTTTTCAGCCCGAGACCATTGCGTGGCGCCGCGGGGCAGGCGTGAAAAATAGACCGAGATGTCCGACATGCCCTCCTGCGTGCCGCCGAACCAGACGCAGGCCAGATCGCCGTTTGCAAGCGGCATCAGATTGGCGGCGTGGTTCTGCACGCAAGGCGAGGGGATGAAGGCGTCGAACCGGTCGGGATCGCCGGCGGCCTGGCGAAGGATGCCGTCGGCGGCGATCTCGATGTCGGAGCTCACGATCTCGGTCGCGACGATCATGTCGAAGTCCTTTCCACGAATGCATTGGGTTGCGCCGGCTGCGACGCCGCGGGACTGGGAGCGCGGCCCAGCACCATGCGCTCGATCGCCATCACCACCAGCGGCGTTGCGGCCGCGATGTACATGTTGTCGATGCCGAAGGGGTTGCCGAGCATGTACCAGACCGTGGTCGAGACCGCCGCGCCGATCAGGCCGGCGGTGGCGCCGCGGTTGCTGGCAAACAGCGGCAGGTAGAAGCCCATCATCGCCACGATGGTGATCGACAGCCGCAGCGCGCGCGTGAAGAACGACAGTTTCAGGATCTCCGGAATGAAGAACACGAACACCAGCGGCACGATGCCGATCACCACCGAGAACACGCGCGTCATCTTCAATTCGCGCTCCGGCGTCGGCTTCCAATAGGGGACGTAGAAGTCGCGCACCACCAGCGAGGCGATCGCGAGCGCGACGGTGCAGACGCTGACGAAGATCGAAGCGACCAGCGAGGTCGTCACGAAGGCGGAAGCGAGCGGCGGCATCTTCTCCAAAAACACCGGCAGCGCGTAGAGGCTGTTCATGTCGGGGTAGAGATATTTCGCGGCGACCCCGATCAGGGCTAGCAGGAAGCCGAGCGGCAGGCAGAACGCCGCCGCATAGAACGTCGCCTTGCGGGCGTCGTCCGCGCTCGGGGTCGAGGAGATCGCCTGCACGATGAACTGCGTCGAGAAGATCGCGCCGACCGTGCCGAAGGTCCAGGCGAAGATGGTCGTGAAGCCGATCTTGCCGTCCCAGGTGAAGTAATAGGCCGGCAGCTTGGCCTGGATCGGCGCGATGCCGCCGGTCAGCGACATCGCGACCGCGAAGATGATGAGGATGCCGACGACCTTGAAGGCGCTGTGCAGGATCGTCACCCAGGCGACGCCCTTCAAGCCGCCGAACACGTAGTAGAAGGTCGAGACCACCGCGATGATGCACATCGCGACCGGCAGGCTGACATGCAGCGCGGTGGCGATCGCGGCCGCGCCGCTGACGTAATTGCCGACGTTCACCAGCAGCAGCGCGTAGATCATGATCACGGACACCGTGAGCATGGTCGACTTGCCGTATTTCTGCGCGATCGCCGCCGAGATGGTGTATTCGCCGGAATTGTAGAGCTTCTTCACCATCAACAGGCCGAACAGCAGGAAGCCTATCGAGGCGCCGAGCACGGCCCACCCCGCCGCCATGCCCGACTGGAACGCTTCCTGCGCCGTGCCGACCGTCGACTTGGCGCCGACGAATTCAGACATCATCAGCACGCCGACGACCACGGCCGGCATGGCGCGGGCGGCGGTCATGAACTGGTCGCTCGTCCGGCTGCGCAGCTTGAGCGTGAGCCAGGATGTGAATGCGATGTAGACGACGATCATCGCGACGATGAGCGTGCTGTCGCCATTGAGGATGGCTTGCATCGGTGATGTTTCCTCGGTGACGCGGATGCGGTGTTGTGAGCCCGCCTTGCGCAGATTTGTGTTGTTCGGAATGCGAACAATTGTTCTATGTGTTCATTAGACCTGCGCGGACGCGATGCGTCAAGCGCACGGGCTGGGCACGGCGGCGGATGCGCCCCTTGGGGGTGCATTGCCGCAGCATGTTCAAAGGGTTGCAGAGCGCAGACCAGGGACCTGCCATAGCGGGTGTGCGCCGCCAGTCGAACGGCTCAGGAGTGGGTCGGGCTCCGGATTGCCGCGCCGGCCTCGATCGTCCGCGATTGCAGGCGACGGTCGGCGGGACGCGCGACCAGAAGATAAAGACCCAGGGCGAGGAGCGACGACGCAGCCATGACCGTCGTCATCGACAGCGCGGTCCGTCCGTCGAAGCGCGCCGCCACCAGTCCGCTCGATAGGGCACCTGCGATCAGTTGAATGCTCCCGGCCGCCGCGCTGACGGCGCCGGCGATGTCGGGGAGGTGCTGCATCGTCGCGCTCATCACGTTCGGCACGCTCAGTCCGAAGCCGAGGGCCACCGCCATCAGCAGCACGACGACGAAGGCCGTCGGCATCCAGCCGGCCATCGTCATCGCGAGCAGGGCGACGCTGGCCCCCGACGACAGCGTCAGCCCGGTCGCGAGCATGTGGTGCGAGGATATCCCGCGCCGGCCGAGCTGGCCGTCGAGGAAGGCGCCGCCCATCACGGAGGCCGAGCAGGCACTGAAGATCAGTCCGTATTGCGCGGGCGAGAGCCCGACGGCGCCGACGAAGAACAGCGAGGCGCCGGTGACATAGGCAAACACCGTCGCGCCGCCCGCGGCGCCCACCAGGATATAGGCGAACGACACCGGATGGGTCAGCACCCGGCGGTAGCTGTCGGTCACGGCGGACCGAACGAGGCGCGCGGAAGGTGCGAGCGTCGCGGTCTCGGCGAAGCGAAACATCACCACCACCAGCAGCATGAAGCCGATAGCGGCCTGGGTCGCATAAATCGATCGCCAGCCGGCCGCCGCCAGCAGGGCGGCGCCGGCCGTCGGCGCGATCACGGTCGCGACGTTGACCGCGACCATGACGTTGGCGATCTTGCCGCGCGCGGCGTTGCCGTCGGACAGATCGCGAATGATGGCAAAGGTCATAGCCGTCGCGGCAGCGCCGATCCCCTGGAAGAAGCGGCACACCAACAGAAGCGGCAGCGAGGTGGCAAGCGCGCAACTGATGCTGGCGGCGACGAACAATGCGAGTCCGAATGCCAGGACCGGCTTGCGGCCGAGGCGGTCGGAGACCGGTCCGTAGATCAGCGGCGCCGTCGCGAGGCTGAGCATGAAGGCGCTCATCGTCAGCCCGACCTCCGAGGCGCTCGTGCCCAGCGTGGCGCCGGTGGCTGCCAGTGCCGGCAGATTGATGTCGATGCCGGAATACGGCATGGCCGCGAGAGTGCCGAGCAGCACCGTGAATGCAAAGGTATCTGGTTCGATCCGCATGGACGACGATCCCAAGGCAACGATCCGAAGACGTGTGGCGAAGTTTCACGAGGCAATGGAGCGCGGTCGCGCCGCGCTCCATCATTCCCTCGAACGGCAGCGATCAGGCGCGCCGGCCGGCACGCCGCCCCTGGCTCGCAGCGGTCGCGCGCAGGCGTGAGACCTCGGTCTCGTCGGTCACGAGCTCGCCAATGATCCGGACGATCTCCGCGCGCGTATCGATCTCGGCGAATTCGTCCGCGATCTGCGTCGCGCGCCGCTGATACCGCGGCTGGTCGAGCACCGCCCGCACCGCATTGCGTATGGCTTCGGGCGTCGGCTCGTTGGTCCCGAGGTCGATGCCGACGCCGGACCATGCGACCCGCGCGTTGACGTCGGCCTTGTCCTCGGTCAATCCCGCTGTGACCAGCGGGATGCCGAAGCTCATGGCCTGGTTGACGCTGCCATAGCCGCCATTGGTGACGAGCACGTCGACGTTCGGCAGCAGCCATTCGAACGGCAGATAGCGGGCGAGACGCGCGTTCGATGGGACCTTGCCGGGGATGGCGTTGACCGGACGGCCGCCTGCGGTCGCGATCACCAGGATGTCGGGCTCGTCGGCAAGCGCTGCCAGCGTCGGGGCGACCAGCAGGTTGAAATTGTGGTTGGCCACCGTTCCCTGCGTCACCAGGACGACCTTGCGCGAACCGTCGAGATCCTCGGCCCATGGCGGCGGAGGGACCTGGTTGGCAATGATCGGCGGCGTGCCGACGAAATGCACGGACGACGGGATCTCGCGGGGAAATTCGAAGCTCGGCACGGACAATTGCAGATAGGCATCGGCAAGCGCGACCACCGAATGGAACAGCGGCATCGATATCGGCCCGACGCCGAGGGTCTTCAGGGCCCGGTTCAGCCGCAGCGACACCGGTTGATCGACGGCCGCATCGAACTCCCGTGCCTTCGCAGCATATTGATCGCGCTGCTCGATGGTCTGTGCCGGCGGCAGGCCGAGGAAATTCGGCGCGCCGTCCTCGCGCGCCCAGTGCAGGAACGAGGTTCCGCAGAGCGCGATCGGCGGCCGCTGCGAGCGTGGTCCGAGCAGCATCGGCAGCACGCCGAACAGCATGTCGTCGCCGACGATGATGTCGGCGGGAAATTGTCGTAGCGCCTGCAGCAGGCCCTCGTGCTGGGCGGGGACGGCGTCGACGAAAAAGCGCTCGCAGGCAATGCGGAACCACTCGAGTCCCGGCGGGATGGACTTGAGCTCGGGGACCAGGGCGAAGACGTCGTTCGGATCGAAATCCGCCCCCTCCGGAAGCGGAAAGAACTTGACGCCGCTGGCCTCGACGCGGGCACGAAAGGCGGTGCCCGTCATGAAGGCAACCTCGTGGCCTTCGGCGACGAGGACCTGCGTGATCGCCAGCATCGGATTGAGATGACCCGTCGCAGGCGTCGAAGCGATAAGAATCTTCATGGGAGATGACCTCTTGATGATCGATGCTCGGTCGCCAACAGGGCGGCCGGTCGATGAGCAGAGGCAATTGAAGGGATCGCCGTTACACCGAGGCTTCCGATGATCGCCGAATGGTTACGCCGGAAACGCATCGTGGCGCGGCCAAGGCCGGCGCCGAACGGCCGGGATGGTGCCGTCGCGCAAGCGTTACAGTTGTAACGCGAGCGGTCGCTCGTGAAACGGGGCGGTAATGCCGCGCTCGTAATCCGGCAAGGCGCCGTTTGGCGCGCCGCGGGCATTCAGCGGCGGTTTGAGTCGAAGTTGATTATCGACGGTCGGGATATCGCGCGAATTTGACCGCGCCGAATTCGTTGAGGCAGCATTTTTTGAGGAGAACGCCATGCAGAATATTGTCGCCCTGGCTGCAATGGTCGCTGTCGTTGTGCTCCTGGTCTGGTCGGGCGTTCGCGCCTGGCAGACGAAGAATTCTCTGTTGAAATGGTGCGGGGTGGTTCTGGCGGCACTGCCGGCCATTGCGCTGTCCGGCGTGAGCACGCTGATGGCTGCCGGCATCGTCAGGCAGCACTCGCGTTCCGCGCCGGTCCCCTATCTCGAGGTCGAGGCGACACCGGAGCGGATTGCCCGCGGCAGGGCGGTCGCCGACAGCTTCTGCGCCGGATGTCACTCGAACAGCGGCGTGCTGTCGGGTGGCGGCGACGTCGGCAGGGACCTCCCGCTTCCCATCGGCTCCTTCGTGCCCGCGAATCTGACCCCTGCCGGAGCGCTGAAGCGTTGGTCCGACGGCCAGATCTTTCGCGCCATTCGCAATGGCGTCGATGCGCGCGGGCGATGGCTCGCGATCATGTCCTTCACCAATGCCGGCCGGCTCAGTGACGAGGACACCCATGCCGTGATCGCCTATATCCGCAGCCTGCCGGCGAGCGGCGTGCAGACGCCGGAGCCTCCGGATCGCTTCAGCCTGCTGGGTCTGGCAATGCTCGGCGCCGGACTGCTGCCGGATGCCAAGCCGGTGTTCACCGGTGTGATCATTGCGCCGCCGAAGGGGCCAACAGCTCGCTATGGCAGGTACCTGCTGTCCTATCAGGATTGCCGTGAATGTCACGGCAAGGATCTCGCGGGCGGCGTGCCCGGACAATTGCCGCCGCTCGGACCCGATCTCGGTGTCGTCAAGGACTGGAGCCAGGCGCAGTTCATCGCCACCATGCGCACGGGCGTCGATCCGAACGGACACCGGCTCGGCGAGCAGATGCCGTGGCGGCCGATCGGGCGGATGGACGACGACGAACTCGCTGCGATCTATCAGTATCTCGTGGGTCTGACCCGCTCCTGACGCATCCCGGCGAATGATCCGTGCGGCCGGTCTCGCCCGGCTGTACGTTCGCGGCTCATGTGCGCGCTGAACACGCGAGGGCATGGCAGCGCGGCTGCAGGCAACGCTGCGCCCGGCAAGATGCACGGGGGTCGAGCCGCCGTCAGCGACGCGGCCCGTCGTCAACGTCGAACAGTCCCTTCGTCACCGGCGAACAGTCATGCAGGCGCGGAGACTGGAATCGCTCAAAAGTAGCATTAGCTGGGATCACAATGCTTCACGTCTGCGATATCCAGCGCAGTTGGCCGCAGAAATACCGGCTTACAGCGTCATCAAGGCGTTATGGACGCCGTCGCGCACAGCGAGGTTTTGGCAGTCCCCTGTACTATTCGAGTGATTGCAAATCTTATGATGCGACTCTGTTGGTGACGACAGATTTTGAGAGAGAAGTATGCTTGCAGATGTTGGCCACATCGTCGTCGTCGACGACGATCCCACCTTGCGACAGATGGTGATCAGATATCTGGAGGAGCACAATGTCCCGACCAGGGCGGCGTCCAGCAGGTCTGAACTGAACCACTATCTCGAAGCCAGTCAGCCAAGCCTGATCATTCTCGATCTTCGCCTCGGTCAAGAGGACGGTCTGGATCTGCTGCGGGAAATCCGCTCGCATTCAGACGTGCCCGTCATCATCACGACCGGTCACCGCCCGGATGAGATCGACCGCATCGTCGGGCTCGAGCTCGGCGCCGACGACTACATCATCAAGCCGTTCTCGCTGCGGGAACTGCTGGCGCGTGTCCGGGCGGTGTTGCGGCGACAGGAGATGGGCCGCGCCGCGCGCGCCCGCGACCCCGAGCGCGGAGGCTACCGCTTCGGCGGATGGAAGCTGGAACGCCGCGGCCGCAAGCTCATCGATCCCAGCGAAGCGCCGGTCGCGCTCAGCAAGGGGGAGTATGCCCTGTTGCTGGCCTTCCTCGAGGCGCCGCAACGCCCGCTGACCCGCGAGCATCTGCTTCAGGCGACCCGTATCCATGAGGACATCTTCGATCGCAGCATCGACGTTCAGGTGCTGCGGCTGCGGCGCAAGCTGGAGGCCGATCCGAGTGCGCCGCGCGTCATCCAGACCGAGCGCGGCGTCGGCTATGTCTTCGCGGTTCCCGTAGAACCGTTCTAGGGCATGGTCCGGACCCGAAGGGTCGCGCCAGCGCAAAGGACGCAGCGGCTTTCCGAAGAGGTCATGCTCAGGCAGAAGCGCGGCGGCGGGATTGCAACTGTAACCCCTTTGCCGATGACGGTGATTTCGCTGTAACGCCCGCCTCGCAGATTGCCTCCCACGAACAGCGTGTGGGAGATTTTACGATGAAGACGCATTCTCGCAGTGTGATCCGTTCCGTTCCGCCGGCTGACGCGGAGCCCGGCGGGCAGGGGCGGGTTGCTTGGTCCGATGGCCGCGGCATGGCTCGTCTCGGTCCTGACCGTACCGCGAGGCTGGGCCACGCGGAGACCCGTTCGCCCCCGACGCTGCAAGCAGCGGCGCCGGGCTCGCAGGTCAGCCTGTTGCGGTCGGTGGCCTTTGCTTTCATGGAAGGGTTTGCCCTCTATGGCGCCGCGTTGCATCCGTCCGCGGCCATGCCGGTTCATGCGATCCTCGCAGCCCGGCGGGAGTGGGAGCCGTACCCGGAAGCCGACGAGCCGGCGACGCCGGTGCAGAACGGCGATGGCCGCGGAACCCTGAGCACCGGCAATGTCGTCAAGTTCGATCGCATCCTGCCGCTCGACGTGCAGCCGGAGCGGCGCTGGAGCTGGCTGGGCTCGGCCGGTGAAACGCTGACGGTTCTGCTGGCGCATTTGCGCCGGGAGCGCGAGATCAGGAGGGCCGTTGCGGCCTTGACGGAACTCGACGACCGGACACTGCGCGATCTCGGCATCCGCGGCCGGTCGGACGTCGAGCGGATGGTGAGGTACTGTCGTGATTGCTGACGTGGTCTACCTCGCCTTCGCCGGGCTGGGCGTGTGCCACGCTGCCTGCCGCTCGGTGATGTCGGACGGCTTCAAGGCCGGCATGTTCGGCCTGCGTCCACTCGTCTGGCGATGGCCACGTTCACGAAATCATCGCGCTTCCATCAAAAGCCGTTGAGCGGACGTCGTCGCTTCCGCTTCCACCCCCATATCACTGGCAGTGCGACTATTGACTGGATTTCGCGGAGCCGGGCCAGGCGCCGGCTATCGGGGCGGGGTGATCGCGATCTGCGCGGTGTTGCTGTGCTGCGTGGAAGTTACGCCCGCGCCGTCGCAGTCGCCGCCGGCACCGGTGCTCGACCGCGGCGAGCCGATCACGCCGATTCCGCCGGCGCCCGCCGTCGATCCGCTGAAGGCGGCGCTTGGCGAGAGGCTGTTCGGCGATCGCCGGCTCTCGCACGACAATTCCCGCTCCTGCCAATATTGCCACGATACCGCGACCAACGGCGCGAGCCAGAGGCGGCACGATGTTGATCTCGACGGGGTGGAGCTCGCGCTCAACACGCTCACCGTCTTCAATTCGACGCTCAGCTTTCGTTTCAGCTGGGAAGGAAAATTCCGCACCGTCGAGGCTGATATCAAGGCATCGCTGGAAAGCCGGCACACGATGGGCAGCAGCGCGGCGGAGATCTCCGCAAAGCTCGATGCCGATCCCGACATGCGCGATCGTTTCGTGGTGGCCTATGGTCGGCGTCCGGACAGCGGCGACGTCGTCGATGCGCTCGCAAGCTATCAGCGCACGCTGCTCACGCCGGGCGGCAGGTTCGATCGCTGGCTGGAGGGCGACGACGCAGCCTTGTCGGCCGAAGAACTGGACGGCTACCGCCTGTTCAAATCGCTGGGTTGCTCGGCCTGCCACCAGGGCGTCAACGTCGGCGGCAATCTGTTCGAGCGGCATGGCATATTCCACCCGCTGGCCTCGCCCGAGCCGAAAATCCTGCGCGTGCCGAGCCTGCGCAACGTCGCGACGACGGCCCCCTATTTTCATGACGGAAGCGCGCCGACGCTGGAGGACGCGGTTCGCAAGATGGCGCTGGCGCAGTTGAACGCAACGCTGACGGACCGGCAGGCCAGGGCGCTCGTCGCCTTCCTCAACAGTCTGACCGGGACCTATCGCGGTGCGCCTGTGGGTGGCTCGCCATGAAATCAGCTCCTGCCGTTGTCAGTGTCGCGTTCGTGCTCGCGCTTCTCACCTGGCTCTTGTTGAACGGGTTGAACGTCAATTCGGCGCGTTATGACAGCCAGCTGGAGGCGCTCGGGGATTTCACCCGGTTCGAACGCGGGATGACCAGGGAAGTCCTCACCGCGCGCGCCGGCCTGTCGCGCAATTACGACGCGCTGGTGCAGATGGTGAATGCCTATGACGATGCCTTGACGCGGCTGCGCGACACGGCGGGCCTCGACGCCGAGCAGACCAGGGCCATCGACGTCCTGTCGGCGCGTGCCGGCCGGCAGGAGAGCCTGATCGAGCGGTTCAAGAGCAGGAATGCATTGCTGCAGAACTCCTTTGCCTATTTCGGCCTGTTCAGCGACAAGCTGGCCGAATCGGACTCCCGGCCGCTGGTGACCGCCGCCTCCGCGCTGGCGGCCGCCATGCTGCGCCTGACGCTCGACACCTCGGACGCCGCTGCGCGCCAGGTCGAGGACCGGCTGGAAGAGCTGGCGCAATTGCAGCCGCCGCCGGTGGAGAAGGATTCGGTCCGGGCGCTGCTGACCCACGGACAGATGCTGCATGACCTGCTGCCCGATATCGACACCATCCTGAAGACGCTTGTCGCCGATTCCAACAACCGCGAGCAGGATGCCATGCTGGCGGTGATCCTGAAACGCCAGCACGCCGCGCGCGCCTCGGCGCGCAAGACGCGTTTGCTGCAATATATCACTTCGCTGCTGCTGCTCTCCGGCATCATCTATTTCGGCATGCTGCTCCGCAAACGGGCCATGACGCTGCGCCGCCGCGCCGCGTTCGAGCACGTGATCGCCAACATCTCGATGCTGTTCATCAATTCGAGCAGCGAGCGGATCGCCGCGGACGTCGAGATGGCGCTTCACCAGCTTGCCGGATGCATCGGCGCGGACCGTGCCTATTTCGTCTGCGAGGTCGGGGCGACGACGCACAGCTATCGGTGGTCCCGCGACGGCGTCGGGTTCGAACAGGGCTGGCCGCAACGGGTGCTGAGCCTCGCGTCGCGATCCGACGGCGGCGACGACGGCATCGTCTACATCCCCAAGGTGAGCGCATCGCATCCCCACGAGGCGATGAACCTGCTCGCCGAAGCCGGCGTGAGCGGCTGGCTCTGCATCATGTCGGCCCACAAGAGCCGCGATGGCATTCTCGGCTTCGACGCCCTGCATGGAGGCGCACTCAGATACTGGTCCGAGGTCTCGCTGTTTCGCATGGCTTTCGATGCGATTCGCAACGCGATCAGGCGGGCCCGGCTCGAGGGCGAGAAGGAGCGTCTCCAGGCGAGCCTGCAGCAGGCGCGCCGCATGGAGACCATCGGGACCTTTGCCAGCGGCATCGCCCACAACTTCAACAACATCGTCGGTGCAATTCTCGGCTACGCCGAAATGGCCGACGCGCGGATCCCGTCGGGAAGCCGGCCTGCCGCGAGCCTCGCCGAGATCCGCCGGGCCGGCGAGCGGGCGCGCGAGCTGGTCGAGCAGATTCTCAGCTTCGGCCGTCGCGGCGAGGGCCGGCGGGAGAGCGTGTGCGTCAAGACCCTGATCGACGAAACCGGGTCGCTGCTCGCCGCGTCGCTGCCTTCGTATGTCAGGCTCGAGGTGAGCGAGGTGGCCGAAGCGTCCGTCGTGACCGGGGAGCCGGCCCAATTGCAACAGGTGATCCTGAATCTCTGCAACAACGCGGCGCAGGCGATGAAGGAGCCCGGCCGCATCGAGCTCCGCATCAAGACATGCGATCTCGCAAATCCGCTGCCGGTCGGGCGCAGCGACGTCGGCCCTGGCCGCTTCGTCGTCATTTCGGTCACCGATCCAGGTCCCGGCATGGACGAGGCGACGCTGGAGCGGATCTTCGAGCCGTTCTTCACCACCCGCCCGGACGGCAACGGCCTTGGGCTCGCGACGGTGCGCGAGATCGTCGAGCAACATGGCGGCGCGATCGCGGTGCAGAGCCGGCCGGACGCCGGCACGCGCTTCGACGTCTGGCTGCCATCGGGCGAGCCTGACGAGCCGCAGCTGGCTCCGCACGGCTCCGATCCGGCGCTCCTTGGCGCCGGCGAAACCGTGCTCGTGATCGACACCGATCGCCGCCGCCTGTTGCGCTATGAGGAGATCCTCGCGGCGCTGGGTTATGAGCCCGTCGGCTTCACCAGGCTGGCGGAAGCCATCACCGCCTGCCGGGCCGCGCACGCCCGCTTCGACGCGGCGCTGGTGTGTCATCTGCCCGGAGGCTCCTCGCTCGATGTCGCGGCGGCGTTGCATGATGCCGCGCCGGCTCTGCCGATCATCCTGGCGGCGCCCTCGACGCGCGATCTGGCGATGCCCTCGCTCGAGACGTCGGGCATCACCGAGCTCGTTCATCATCCGCTGGTGTCGGCGGAGCTTGCCGGCGTGCTGGCGCGGAGCCTCGCCTCGCCCGCGACGGGAGGCAGATCGAGGCGCGCCGCCGGAGTTTCCTGAAGCATGATCCGCAGGCGGTTTCAGCCGTAACGCGATAGCGCCGCGGCGACATGGCCGGGTAGCCGGCATCTCCTATCCAGCACAGGCGCGGCTTCGCAAATGTCACCGCGATAGGAGAAGAATGATGTCGATCAGACTTGGTGTGACCATCGTCGCAGCTACGGTGTTGTTCTGGCCGGTTTCGAGCCTCAGGGCGGGAGAGGGCGCGCGCGCAGGCGCCCGCTCGACGATCGTTCCGCCCGGCAGTCTCGCCCCGACAAGGTTCGCGGACCTGTTCCGGCAAGCTCCCGTCGGACACCGGCAGCCGCGGCCCAGCGACTTGCTCGAGCCCGTGCAGGCGTTGCCCGTCGACGCCGAGCTGCGTCGTCTCGACGAGGAGATCGATCGCAAGCTGGTCATCTGTCGCGGCTGCTGACCGTGCCGGAGGGCGGCGAGCAACAGGCCCGCCGCCTCCGCAGACTAGTTCGCGCTCAGCGCCGTCTTGGCGACCTCGGCCATCCAGCTGGAGGCGACGGGAAGGATGGCGTCGTTGAAATCGTAGCGCGGGCCGTGCAGCTCGGCGCCGTCGCGCAATTCGCCGTTGCCGATCCAGACGAAGGCGCCGGGCCGATGCTTGAGGTAGAAGGCGAAGTCCTCGCCGGCCATGCTCGGTGCGAGGTCGCGCCTGACTTCGGCCCGCACCTTCTCCGCGGCGAGGCGCGCCAGATCGGCCTCGGCCGGACTGTTGACCACCACGCCGACGCCCATGACGATCTCGGGCGTGACCTTGACGCCGAAGCTCGTGGCAATGCCCGCGCAGGTCCGTTCGATCCCGCCGAGGATGACGTCCTTGATCTCCTCGCGATGAAACCGTAGCGTGCCGCGGATCACCACTTTGCCCGCGATCTGGTTCGGCGCGGTGCCGCCCTCGATCGTGCACAGCGAGAGCACCGCGGTGTCGAGCGGATCGACGCTGCGCGAGACGATCGATTGCAGCGCCACGATCAGGTGGCCTGCCGCCATCACCGGATCGCGCGTCAGATGCGGCATGCCGGCGTGTCCCGCATGGCCCTCGATGGTGATGGTGACGCGACCGCCGGAGGCCATGACGACGCCGTCATGGACCGCGATGCTGCCGGCCTGAAGGCCAGGCCAGTTGTGAAAGCCGAACACCCGGTCCATCGGAAAGCGCTCGAGCAGCCCGTCCGCGACCATCGTGCGCGCGCCGCCAAAACCTTCCTCGGCCGGCTGGAAGATGAAGTGGACCTTGCCGCTCCAGTCGGTATCGGCGGCGAGCAGGGCCGCCGCGCCGAGCAGCGAGGCGGTGTGCCCGTCATGGCCGCAGGCATGCATCACGCCCGGTGTCTTCGAGGCGTAGGGCAGCCCGGTGTCCTCGGTGATCGGCAGCGCATCCATGTCGGCGCGCAGACCGACGCGGCCCTGCGCCGACCCGCGCGTCAACGTCGCGACGATGCCGTGGCCGCCGACGCCTGCCTCGAAGGGAATGCCGAGCTCGGTGAGCTTGTCCTGCACGAAGGCGGCGGTCGCCTTCTCCTGGAGGGACAGTTCGGGGTGGGCATGCAGATGCCGGCGCCACGCGGTCAGTTTCTGGTGCAGCTCGGGTGTCAAGGCGGGGGATCTTTCGCTGGGAGGCCGGCTGCTGCCAGCATAGCGGAATATTGGGAGGCCGCATCAAGCGCCAGCGAATGCCTCGCGTGCAGCAATGCCGTTTGTCTTGGTGTCAGGTACGTGCGAGCTCCGCGCAAGGTGAGCTCCCTCTCCCACTTGCGGGAGGGGGAAGGCCCGCCCTACGCCGCCAGCTTCGCCAGCCCCTTCCAGTCGAAGCCGATGCCATGGCCCGGACGGTCCGGCGCCAGCGCCATGCCGTCCTGAAGCACCAAGGGATGCTCGATATATTTGTCGAGGCCAAAACCATGCGCCTCCAGATAGGAGCGGTTCGGGCAGGCCGCGAGCAGATGCAACGTGATGTCGTGCGCGCCGTGGCTGGTGACGGGCAGGTTGAACGCCTCCGCCAGCCGCGCGATCTTCATGAAGGCGGTGACGCCGCCGCAATTGGTGACGTCGGGCTCGGGATAGGACACCGCGCCCGCGACGATGTAGTTCTTGAACTCCCACAGCGAGCGCAAATTCTCGCCCGCCGCGATCGGCACGCCGCCGGCCTGCATGATGCGGGCATGGCCGGCGACGTCGTCGGGGATGATCGGCTCCTCCAGCCACGTCAGGTCGAAGGATGCGAAAGCGCGGGCGGCGCGGATCGCTTCCTCGACCGTCCATTTCATGTTGGCGTCCGCCATCAGCGGAAAGCCGTCGCCGAGATGCTGCCGCATCGCCGCGACGCGCGCCACGTCGGATTTCAGGTCGGGCCGACCGACCTTCATCTTGATGGCGCGAAACCCCTTGGCGAGATTGCCGTCGGTCTGCTTCAGGAGCGCCTCGACGGAGAGATCGAGGTCGATGCCGCCGGCATAGCACGGCACGCGCGCATCGAAGCCGCCGAGCAGGCGGAACAGCGGCTGCTTCGCGCGCTGCGCCTTCAAATCCCACAGCGCGATGTCGAGCGCCGAGAGCGCCAGCACGGCCGGTCCGCCGCGGCCGCCATAGTGCAGTCCCCACCAGACGTGATGCCAGATCGCTTCCGTGTCATCGGCTTCGCGCCCTTCGACCAGCGGCGGAATCTCGCGCGAGAGGATGTCGGCGGTCGCCCCGCCGTTGCGCCCGACCGTGTAGGTGTAGCCGACGCCCTCGGCGCCATCGGCATCGCGGATGCGGCAGGTGATCAGCTCGAACGCCGCGATCTCGCCATGCGTGGAGTCGGACAGCGTGACGGGCAGGGGGATCCGGTAGAGCGCGGATTCGATATTCGCGATGCGCGGCATGTAGCCTCCCTGTTTTTTCTTTTTGTAGGATGGGTAGAGCGAAGCGAAACCCATCATCTTCATCTACGCAAGTAGCGATGGGTTTCGCTAACGCTCTACCCATCCTACAAGCTGCTCACATTCTCATGGCATCGTTGCGACCTGGAGCGCCAGCGCGCACGCCCGGTCGTATTCGTCGAGATTGATCCATTCGTCGACCGTATGCGCCTCGTTCTGGCCGGCGCCGAAGGTGACGGTCGGAATGCCGTGGCGGACCATCCAGTTGGCGT
The DNA here is from genome assembly GCF_029714325.1 of Bradyrhizobium sp. CB1717. Taxonomy (NCBI): domain Bacteria; kingdom Pseudomonadati; phylum Pseudomonadota; class Alphaproteobacteria; order Hyphomicrobiales; family Nitrobacteraceae; genus Bradyrhizobium; species Bradyrhizobium sp. CB1717. The sequence continues at coordinate 7,171,205 of NZ_CP121666.1, read as the reverse complement.
CCAGGCCGCCATTGGCGGCGCGCACGTTCGGAGTGCCGCCCACGGCAGCCACCGCCTCGATCGCGCGTTTGACGACCGGCAGGTTCTCCTTCATGCGGAACGGATAATAGTCGGTCTCGGCCTTGAACTTGACCTTGCCGGACTTGCCCTGCGCGTTCGTCACCTTCTTGGCCGCCTTCTCGAACGCGGCCTTGTAGGCCTTGGTGATCTCCTTGAAGAATTTTCCGTCATGGCTGCGGCATTCGCCGCGCACATGGACGTAGTCGGTGACGACGTTGGTGGCATCGCCCGCGGGGCGGCCTTCGCCGCCGGTGACGGGACCGACATTGCTGGTGCCCTGCTGCTTGCCCTTCACCACCTTGCCGAACCAGCCGCCGGCTTTCACGTCCGCGAGAGCGAGGGCCATGATCATGGTCGAGGAGATGCCGCGCTCGGGCGCGACGCCCGCATGCGAGGCGCGGCCAAAGATCTCGACGGTCCAGCGGTCGGCGCCGACCGCCCCGATCACGACGTTGGAAGCCGAGCCGCCGTCATAGTTGAACGCCATCACCGGCGAGCCGAGCTCGTCCAGCTTGACGTGGCGCGCGCCATAGAGCCCGCTCTCCTCGCGCACGCAGAACAGCAGCGTGATCGGCGGATGGTCGAGCTTCTGCTTGGCAAGCTCTGCGGCCAGTGTCACCAGCACGCCGCAGCCGCAGCGATTGTCGCCGCCGAGCGCGGTCCTGGCCTCATTGACGATCTTGCGTCCGGATTTCTTGGGCTTGGCGCCGGCGCACAGCGGCACCGTGTCCATGTGGGTCATGAACATGATGCGTGGCTGGTTGTGCAGCGCGCCGCGGCCGGGCAGGTCGACGATGAGGTTGCCGGTCTCGGTCGGCACGGGAATGCGCGTATTGGCATCGTCGAGCCGGATCGCCTTTGCCGGCACGCCGGCCTGCTTCAGCGCGGCGGTGAGCTCGCGCCCGATCGCCGCCTCCTGTCCGGTGACACCCTCGACAGCGAGGAAGCGCATGAGACGATCGGTGGCGGCTTTGTGGTCGACAGGCATGGACTGGAATTCCCTTGATGCAGATAGCGGCGCAGCGCGAACGCGTAGGATGGGTAGAGCTCTTCGCGAAACCCATCACTTCCCGGCAAGAAGGATGGGTTTCGCTTCGCTCTACCCATCCTACGAATTCGACGTCGTATAAGTCAAAAAGATCAGCACGCCGAACGCCAGCGCTGCCGCCATGAACAGCAGCACCGCCGGCAGCCCCGCGAACGCCGCCACCGCGCCGGTGACGGATTGCATCAGCGCCGTGCCGAGAAAGAAGGCGAGGTTTACGGCCGCGAGTGCTTTCCCTGCGACCTGCGCGTCGACGAGCTGCCTGGACATGCCGAACAGCAGCGGCTGGGCGGAGGTGAAGAGCCCGATCAGCACGAACAGTACCAGATCGTAGTACGGCGGCATGACGGTCGCGCCGAACAGCCATGCAACGGGAAAGTGCGGCGCTCCCAGTGCCATCAGCGCGAGCAGCAGCGCCGCGACCGCGTGCGTACCGGCAACCAGTTCGCGACGGTGGCCGAGCCTGCGGTCGATCATGCCGACTAGCAACGGGCCCACGATCATCGCCAGCGTGAATGCGCCGAGCTGGTTGCCGGCCTCGACCCGCGTCAGTCCCTTGATCTCCATCAGCCATGGACCGCCCCACAGGCCGCGCAGCACCAGCGTGCTCGCCAGCGACACCAGGGCCAGCGCGATCACGCCGCGCAGCGGCCGCGAAAGGCCGAGCCTGACCACCTCGATCATCTGCGACAGCGGCGAGGAGTCGTCCTTGTGCTCGGCCGGCTGGCTCGGCACCAGCACGAACACCGCGAGGGCGACGAGAATGCCGCCGAGAGCTGAGATCCAGAACCCGGCCCGCCAGCCGAAATTGTCGATCACGAAGGCGAGGGGGCTCGACGACAGCAGCATGCCGATATTGCCGATCGACAGGATCGCGCCCGACCACAATCCGAACCGCGCGGCGGACAATTGCTTGGCCGCGAGCGTCATCGGGCACATCAGCATGCCCGAGGTCGCGACGCCCAGCATGAACTGCCCGACCGCAAAGCTCGCAGGTCCCGTCGCAAACCCCGAGGCCACCGCGCCGAACACGGTTCCTGCCAGCAGGCCGAGCGACACCGGCCGCACGCCGAACCGGTCCATCGCCGCGCCGACCGGGATCTGCGAGGCCGCGAAGGCGAAATGATAGACGGAGGTCAGGCTCGCCAGCGCCTGCGGCTCGATGCGGAAATCCGCCGCCATCAGGTCGAGGCTGACGGCCGGAATCGTGCGCAGCAAGGTCGAGAGCATGTGCCCGCAGGCGAGCGCGACCAGCGCGAAGATCAGCGCGCGGCTGGCATCGCCCGCGTTATCACTGGCAGCATCCATTGAGCATCCGTCCCGACAAGCTTTTCGGTGCCCGTTACACGATCGGAGGGCGCGTGCCAACAGCGGGAGGTCTGTGTCGGCGCAGAGCCGACCAGACGTGAGGGCAGATCAGTCCGGAAACGGGCCCGGGGGGCGTTCTCGAAGGGGTATGCCCGGCGATTTCACGCTTCAGCCAATATGAACCAAGCGCGCTGCCAAGACGTTGTTCTCGGGAAAACGCGGTATGCCTGGAAGCGGCAAGCGCCCTGATCTGCGGCAGCGTCAATGTCTTCGTCCGAGAGTACAAGTCAGACGACCGGTGAAGCGGCCCGCCGAGAGCGGAGAAGGAGCAATTCGCTACTGCTGGCCCTCGCAGTTGGATTTCTTGTTTTTGGCGCCGCAACGGGGGCGCTCTATTACGCGTTGCGGCCGGACACGCTCCGGATTGCCGTCGGGCCGCCTGGCAGCGACGATGAGAAGGTCGTCCAGGCGATGGCCGATACCTTCGGCAGCGAGAGCCGAGCTGTTCGGCTGTCCCCGATCAAGACCGAGGGCGCGGCAGAGTCTCTTGCTCTGCTTGGCGCCGGCAAGGCCGACCTGGCCGTCGGCCGCGGCGACCTGAACATGCCCGCCGAGGCGCAGGCCGTCGCGGTCGTGCGCAAGAACTTCGTTGTGCTTTGGGCGCCGTCCGGGCTTGCGAGCAAGAACTCGAAAAGGAAGCGCTCGCCGAAAATCAAGGAGATCGCCGATCTCGCCGGACGCCATGTCGGTGTCATCGGGCGGACCGCGGCGAACGCTGCCTTGCTGCGGGTAGTCCTGAGCAGCTCCGGCGTAGCGGCGGACAAGGTCGCGATAACGCACTTTGGCACGGACAACATCGAGGAACTGGCGCGCGATCCGAGCCTCGATGCATTCATGGCGGTCGGGCCGCTCGACAGCAAGATCACTTCGGACGCCGTCGCTGCAACGGCGCGCACACGCGGCGAGCCGAAGTTTCTCGCCATCGAGACGTCGGAAGCGATCGCCTTGAAGTACCCCCGATACGAATCGGAGGAGATCCCTCCAAGCGTCTTCAATGCGGATCCAGCCTGGCCGGACGACAAGGTTGAGACGGTCAGCGTCAGTCACCTCATCGTGGCAAAAAAGACCTTGTCTGAAACGACGGTGGCCGCGTTTTTTCGGCAGCTCTTTGCCGTTCGTCAGGCGATCGCGAGGCAGGTGCCGGGGGCCGCCCACATCACCAAGCCGGACCTCGAGAAGGACACCGAGCTGCCGGTGCATCGGGGGGCGGCGGCGGTGATCGACGGCAATGAACGCACCTTCCTCGACCGGTACGGCGATTACTTCTGGTTCGGGCTCCTCCTTCTCTCCGGGATCGGTTCGGCCGTCGCCTGGTTGCGTCGCTATTTGAATCGCGACGAAAGGGAGGAAAACACCAGCCATCGCAAGAGAATCCTGGCCATGGTTGCCAGCGCGCGAACCGCGGACTCCAACCAGGAGCTTCTGTCCCTGCAGCGTGAGGCCGACGCCATCATCCATGAAACGCTCGAATGCTACGATGATGGCGCTATCGAGGGAGAAGAACTCGCGGCATTCGGGCTGGTGCTTGAGCTGTTGAGCAATGCCATCGCGGAGAGACGGGCCGCGCTGCAGCGCGCCAACTTCGAAACCGTTCGAGGCGCCGCAACAGCGCCGCGAGCGTGAGGCGTCGGGCTAGTTGCGTTCTCCGGATGTCTGCTCATGCCTCAACAGCTGGGCAAAGAGCAGAGGCGGTTGAAGGTCGCGTCTGGGCCAACAACAGAAGAGGCCCTTTTATCATTCGTCGGCGGCGCCGTTGATCTAGATCAAGCTTCCCACCGCCGGGTTTACGATGGTGGTTGCTATCGGGCCGTTTGCGGACCGTATGCGGCGGCTCATTCCCTCTCCTCGAGCAGGGTGATCACCATGCAATTCGCACGGCCCAATGAGCCCAGTCGTCGCCTCATTCTAGGCGCACTCGGAGCACTGCCCGCATTCTCCGTGCCGCTCGTTGCCAGCGCCCAGACACAAACAACGACCGCGCAGGCATCGCTTCCCGCAGCGGGTGGGTTTTCGTTCGCTGCGGTCGGCGATACCCGACCAATGATGTATCTGCCGCTGAAGGAAGGGCAGCCGGACCTCAGTAGGTTCTTCGTCGAGATGTTCGGCTTGGTCATGCCGGAAAAGGTTGCCGAGGCCATCGTAGCGAAGGATGTGAAGATGATCTTCGATCCGGTCACAAAGGACCTGATCAAAGTAGTTATGCCGTTCGCGTCCAAGACGGAAGTTATGACCTTAACGGTGGATAACGGTTGGGTCACCGAGGCGTCCGTTGAAGACGTGAAACTGCTTCCCGGAGTGCATCGAACGATGTTCCGGCTTCAGGGCGGCGAATGGGTGACCCGTGAAATCGTCAAGGACGTTCAATCCGGTCGCGCCAAATTCGTGGTCAATAGCGGTGACGCCGTCTGGTGGGGCAATCAGGGCTTGACCGTCAGTGACAGCCCGTACTGGAAGCGCGTGAACGATACGATGTTGAAGAAGCTACCCGCGCCAGATGATGAGATGCGCTCAGCCGGGTTGGATGGGCGATTTTTCATGAGTGTGGGCAATCATGAGGTATGGGCCGATCCGAAAATCGAGGGCGTTCTTTCGGCGGTGCCCTATCTGAAGAAGTTCGGCGTCACGCCGGAAAACCTCATCTACAAGTTCGATTTCAAGGGCACCCGCTTTATCTATCTCTGGAGTGGCAAGTACGACTACCGCTCGCCGTCGCTGTGGGACGCTGATCGGCCAAAATATGCCGAGCAGATGACCCAGCTTCAAAAGTGGATGGACGAGGCGAAGGCCAATGGCATTCGGAAGGCGTTTATCGTCTTCCATTATCCCGTGTTTGCGCGGTCAGGCCTGGGTCCGATCCCGGCTCCCGACAACCCGCACAAGCTGATTGCGTCGTATGCCAAGGACATGGAAGTGGTCGTATTGAACGGGCACGTCCACACCACGGAAATCTACGACGTCGATGGAGTAAAGTATCTGATGTTGGGCGGTGGGGGCGCAGAACAAGACCCGATCCTGCCGGGGCGAACCAGCATCAAGGTGCCGGCTGACTATCCGCCGGACCTTTACTGGAAGGGCAAGCCTCCGCAAGAGGAGTACAACTACGTGCTGGTGGACGTTGAGCCCGGCCAGAAGACGAAATTCACCCTCAATCGCTTCCGGCCGTGGTCAGCAGAGCCATTCGGGACTGAGGAACTCTTCAGTTGAGCAGGATGACGGTGTTTACGGGAGTGAGGTTCTGGCGACAGCAATACTGATCATTCACGGCTTGATCGCGGTCGGACTGCTTGGCGCGATAACACACCAGGCTTTAGCGGCATGGGGATCGGCGGACGCGCGACCCAAATCGTTCTTTGGCCGCTTTCGTTCGATACCCGCGGCCTCGTTCGCCAACGCCGTCGTAGTCCTGTATGCCGTTTGCACGCTGCTGGGTGGGATCATCTACCTTTATTTCCGTGTGGATGTTAGGCCCGAACTGGAGCGTGCGGGGCACTGGCATGTCCTCGGCTTCTTCGACCTCAAGGAACATTTCGTAGCGATCGGGCTGGCGTTGCTGCCCGCCTACTGGGTTTGCTGGCGACGACCGCTTCCCAACGAACCTGCTCGGACGCGCACGGCGCTCACCTCGATACTTGCCTTCATCATTTTGTGGGGCTTTCTGTCCGGTCACGTCGCCAACAACATCATGGGTTTCGGCTCATGACATCATCAGCCCCGTTCCGCCGCTTTGCATTCGCATTCGGGACCGCGTTCGCGGTCCTCTATGTGGTCGCACTCGCAAAAGATCTTGCTCTTTTTACCGTTTTCCCGTCGCTCGGCATCGTGCTCGCGGGCACGCATCATTCGCGAGATGTTACTGACCCTGCGATGGGATTTCTGGCTCCAGCGATGTACTGGTACGGGTGGGCCGCGACGGCCGCTCTAGGGGCACTGATCGTCGCCCTCGCTGCTGCGTCGTTCGCCGCACGTTTGGCGCGATACGTTTGGCCGGCATGGGTATGGGTCATTCCCGCCCTCTCGATGATCGCTTGCGTCTATCTCACTCTGCCTTGGTTCTGGCTCTGACTTGGGTCCGACTTCCGCAATGGGTCACCACCAGTAATCCTCTGGCCGATTACAAAATTTCCGCTCGGTCCTCATGAGCTGACATTGCGTTATGAGTACACGCCCTAGTCTGCCGTCGGCGATCTCCGCGGCGCCCGGAGGGCGCGCAACAGCCGCTTGCCTCGGTCCCCCCTTTGTGTTGGCATGCCGAGATCGACCGGGAGAAGCGTCATGCAAGGATATGTCGCTCGCGCCAACATCGACCACTATATCGGCCTTCTGAACGGGAACGATCTGCCGCCTCATAACCGGGACACGATCCTCAAGCTGCTGATCGCCGAAGAAGATACGCTCGGCCATGACCTCGAGCATCTCGAATTTGCAGAAAGCCGGGCGGCGAGCGGCCGCCAGCGGCTGAACCATCTGATGCGCCTGCGCAGCGCCTTTGCGCCCGGCACGACCGAGCGTGCGCAAGCCGACCGGCTGCTGGTCAACTTCGAAAGGCTCCAGACGCTGCTGGACGAGCTCTGTCATCGCCTGCGCGACAAGGTGAGCTCGCGGGGCGTGTAGGCCCGCTCACCCGACCCGCGGATTCACCACCGCATAGCCGCGCAACGATCGCGCGTGAATGCGGGTGGTACGGCCTCCCGAATTTCCGTCATACGCCATCCACACGTCTCCGCCGACATGCTGCTCCAGAACGAAGACGTGCCCGTGCCGCGCGGCGACCATCCCGGGCGCGGGCGACGTCCGCGGAAAGCGCAGCCAGTTGGCAGCCAGATTCAATCCCGGCACGATGTGGCCAAACACGCGGATCGACGCCGCGCAACCGCAGAAGGAGCGCGGGCAGCCGGATGGACGGCCGCCGACGACCTGGCCTGCGCCTTCCGCCGTCCCAACCCGCATGACGGCAACGCGTCCCGTCACCTCTTGCGGCGCGCGAAGGCGTGATGCCGTCATGCGCATGTTCGAGCCGGAGAAGTCGCAGGGCATGATGACGTTGCACTCGCGCGGCGGCGCCGCGAGGAGCGATCGAGCGGGGCGTGCATCGGCAGCGCCGGATGAAATCGCGACAATGCAAATAAAGGCAAACGCAAACGCAACACGACGGAACATCGCAGGTCTCCAGGTTCATGAAGCCTGCCCCGCCGCAGACAAGGAACAAAATCCTGGACCAAAATACGACGGCGAACCCGGGTGAAATGAGGAAACTTTGTGGCGCCCTTTAACGCAGGTTAAGTGAACGCCGGCGTGACGCCGTCACGTCAGCTCGCGCAGCAGCGGAGCCCGAACGCTACGTCCGCTCGAAAGTGTCGACGTTGGTTGTCACGGCGCGCCACCAGTTCAACGGCTTGAGCTTGGCGGGATCACCCTCGCTGGCGGCACTCAGCGCCTGGTCGGCGACCACGAACCAGGCGGTCTCCATTTTCCCGTGACGCAACAATCCCGTGTACGAAACGACGCGGTCGCCTGTCGCAGACGAGCCCACGGCGACAAAGCCGATGCAATTGCCCCGATGAAACCCGGTGATCTGCACCGTTTGTCCATAGAAGCCGCTGTCTTCGAGCGCCGTCTCGAACGTGCCTTCGATGCGCTCCTCCGTCTCGCTGATGATGCGAAGGAGGGAGCCGAACTGATTTCGCCAACTGCCGACCCATGACATCCCGGTTCTCCCAAGGTCACTTGCAAGGTCACTTGCCCGGCGCGACGCGCAGCCGGTGCAATCGATGCAGCTCGCCGGCGGCGTCCTTCATCAGGCCGTACGCCGCCTCACGCTCCCGGCCGACGATGAACCCCGACGCGAAGGCCTGGGCGCGCCGGTTGGCCGGCGGCGCCGCCAACGCCGTTTCCGTCGCCAGCTCGCGATGCGTCATGAAGTCGTTGAGCGATCCCAGTGCGGACTGAATCGCCTTCAGCTGGCCGGAGAGGCTTGCGAGCTGCCCCTGGTCGCGATCGCTGTAGAGACTCCCAAAGAAGTCGACGGCGTAACGGATCTTCTTGATCCTGATGCGCAGCTTGTGACGCTGCATCGGGTCGAGATCGTCCAGATGCTTGCCCTGCTTGCGCGCCTTCCTGATCCGGCGGTCCAGCACCGCGGCGGCATAAGCAGCAATCGACCGGTCGTCGTCGGCGCGGGACTGTCCGGTCTCGATCCACTCGATCACGTCGATCAGCAGGCGGCGGTAGCGGGGCGATTCGACCGCCTCGCGGGCGCGCGCGAAGGCGGCCCTTCGCTCCGCGGAAAACTTCTTGGCGATCGCGCGAGCGCCGCGTTTCGGGACGCCTTGGCCCGCGATCGGCAGAATGCTTTCCGTGAGGAAGACGTCGACCTCGCGCGCCGGCGCCAGCTCGCCCGTGAGCCATTTGAGCTCGGTCTTGATCCGCTCCGTGCTGGCGCGCGGCAGGGTGTCGGAGAACAGCGAGATCGCGGCCCGCAAGCGCCGCAGGCCGACGCGCATCTGGTGGACACCTTCCGAATCCATGTCCCGCACCGGATCGGCATTCGCCGTGATCTGGCGAAGCGTCGAATGCGCGATCACGCCGAAGGCATTGCGCGGCGAGAGCTCGCATTTGAGCTCGATCGGCTCGGCGTGCTGCGCGCCCGCGCCGTTTCCCGTCACGAGTTGAAAGCCTCGCTCGGCTTTCGAGCGCAGATCGAGCTCGGCGCCCGTCCTGCGTTCGAGATTGCGCGCCAGCCGGAACAGATCGGGGAGCTGCCCGGATTTCAATTCCAGCTCGAACTCGGCGACCGGCCGCGAGCGCCGCCCGGCGCCGATGCGGCCACGGTCGACGGCGAGCTCGATCTGGCTCTTTCGCACCTTCCTCGCCTCGGTGGTGCGATGGACCTCGGTCCGAAACACCGGCCGCAGCCTGCGCGGAAGTTTTTTGGATGCGAGGTCCGCAAGAGGCGTGTTCTTGATCTTCCCGAAGTCGGGCCTTGCGCCCGCGACCTCATGCTCCCATTCGCCGCGCGTCACGGTTCCGGAGCCGCCCGCCTTCACGGTCTGGACGTAGCGATCGCCAATCTTGCGGACGCGGAGCGTGAGACCATGTCGCTTGAGCTTCTGCTTGCTCGTGTCGTAATAGGTCGACACCAGATCCTGCTCCGACCGGTCGCCGCGTCGTCCGTTCGAAGCGGCGGCGCGCAAGACGGATGACAGCTTTCGCGGCGCAAGGCGGAATTTGAGTTCCGTTTCGGCATTCATCGGGCATGCTTCCGTTGCTCATTCAAAGCGGCGCCAGCGCGATAAGTTCCGTGTGCAACGGGCATTTCGAATCCCGCGACGTCCGCCCGTGATCCACGCCGGCCGGACGCCATCACGTCAAGTTCCGCAGCAGCTTCAGCGCATCATCCAGCAAAGACTCGATCTGCCTTCGCTCATCGATCGTTTCCCTGGCGAACAGTCCATGCTTGCGCGCATTGCGGTTTCCGAGCGGCGCGCCGCATCCCGGTGTGCCGCCGTGCATGCGGCATCGCGCCTTGCCGCGCGCGGCCGGCGAGCGGCACGCGGCGCCATCGCGCGTCCTGGCGCCGCAGCGGGGGCTGGCCCGCATCGGGAGGGTGTTGCGCGTGTGGCCGCCGGTCATGCGACTGCACCCTGCCTTCCGTCGTTCGAGCCGGCTTCCGCGACAATCATGTTCGCATGCTGCGTGAGGTTGCCGACGATCGCCTTGCCGCCGTCCTGGACCGACAGGTTCTGCACGGTGATCGCGCGCTCCCCGCTGTTGCGATGGCGGCTGAGGGCCTCGGTCTGCGCCGCGAAGGTGCGGGCCAGCCGGGTCAGGGCGCGTGTGGCGCTTTCCTGTTGTGCAAGATCGTCGGTGAAGGCAAGGCGGCAGGCGGAGCGCATCGCCATCGCGTGGACCGCCACCATCTGCGCCCCGAGCATCGCCTCGATGGAATCCTTGGGGGCGATGCTCTTCATCATCGAGACCATGAAGGCGAGATTGGCCTCGTCCGGCTTCTGCCCGATCGCGCTCGCCTTCATGAGCTGCCTCAGGATGCCGTGCAGCGCGTCGCGGTCGACCGCGCCGAGGGCATCGGCGAGCAGGCGCTCGCCGGCCTGCGGATCGGGATGGTCGATCGCAATGCGCCGCCGGTGGAGCCTGACACGGGGGCTTGCGGCCCTGCCGTAACCGTTCGTAGCGATGGATGTCGTGCCGTTGCGTTCCGGAGCTGTCGTCATGTCGATGTGTCCCTTGCCGGCGCAGGCGCGTGGGCCCGCCGTGGGCGGAGCCCATCGCGCTTTGCGCGGCGGTTGTGATTTTCAGATGTGGATGAGGGGGTTTACGCGGAGCCGCGGCCAGGCGCCAATGTCGGGGCGGGGTGGAGGCTTGCGGTTATCGCGATGATGCCATTCTGCCACTGTTTTGCCCGACGGGTCAAATCGATTTAGCAAAATCAGAAAGCGCGGGTCTGCCTCGCAAGTCCTTGATGCGACTGGGGCCGGCTACTGTGCATGGGGTTGTTTTCGCACTTTTTTTGTTGAGACCGCTTCTCACGTGCCGCGCGGCGGAATTGCCTGGCATCGCGTGGCGCCAAACGCGATTGCGAAATCCGGTGCGGCCGCTCATCATGGTCCTCGCACGCGCCGCACCAACAAACATGCACAAGCGGCGCCAAAGAGGTTGGGGAGAAACGAATGCAACGAACGGCCCGCCTGCTGGCGCTCATCGCCGGACTATGCGCCGCGGCGCTGACGACCGAGGCTCTCGCGCAGAAATATCCGTCGCGGCCGGTGAAGATCATGGTCGGCTTCAGCGCGGGCGGGCCGGTCGACGTGGTCGCGCGCATCGTCGGCGATCGTCTCGGCAACAAGCTCGGACAGCCCTTCGTGGTCGAGAACCGCGCCGGCGCCAACGGGATGATCGCGGCCGAAGGCGTCGCGCGCGCTGACGCCGACGGTTACACCATGCTCGCCTGCAACTCCTCCACCATCACGCTGAACAAGACGCTGTTCAAAGATATCCGCTACGATCCGGAGAAGGATTTCGCGCCGCTCACCACCGTCGTGTCGGCGCCGCTGGTGCTGGTGGTCAATCCGGAGAATCCCAAGACAGCCGACATCAAGTCCGTCGCCGATCTCGTTGCGGCGGCGAAGGCGGCACCGGGCGCGCTCGCCTATGGCTCGGGCGGCAACGGCAACCTCGCCCATCTCGCCATGGAGCTGCTCGCCCAGAAGGCCGGCATCAAGCTGATCCACGTGCCCTATCGCGGCGGCGCGGCCTCCGAGGTCGGCATCCTCGCGCAGGAGGTGCTCGCGGTGTTCGATCCGCTCTCCGCCGTGCCGCTGGTGAAGGCCGGCAAGCTGCGCGCGCTCGCGGTGTCCTCGGCCGAGCGGCTGCCGGCGCTGCCTGACGTGCTGACCGTCGCGGAAGCCGGCTATCCCGGCTTCGACATCTCGTTCTGGGTCGGATTCTTCATGCCGAAGGCGACACCCGCGCCGATCCTGCAGACGCTGCACCAGGAGATCGTCACTGCTGCCAAGGATCCGGCGGTCGAAGAGAAGCTCGGCTCGCAGGGTGTGGTCAGCGTGCTCAGCCCGGCCGACTACGCTGCCAAGATCGCGAAGGAGACGAAGGAGCTTGCCGAGGTCGTCGCTGCCGCGAACATCAAGGCGGAGTAGGGGAAGCTAGAGCCACAGGATCGGCTTGCGATAGCCGAGATCGTTCAGCAGCGGCGCGGCATCTTGATGCAGGCGGCGCCTATCCGCCGCCCGCGAGCTGTGCCAGGCGATCAAGCAGCGGGCGTTGTCCTGCGTTGATCTTCTGGTACGCATCTTCGACCGTGAACCATTCGGCGCGGTCGACTTCCGGAAAGTGCTGCCGCTTGCCGCTGCGCGGTGGCCATTCGATCTCGAACGTGTTGCTGCGAATGCTGCCGACGTCGATATCGAGCTCGACCGCGAACGCGGTGACGATCTTGCCGCCGCGCTGCCTGATCTGACCAAGCGCGATCAGCGGAATCGCGACCTCAAGTCCCAGCTCCTCGGCAAACTCACGCCGGGCGGTGATCTCTGCGTCTTCTCCGTCCGCGTACTCGCCCTTCGGGATCGACCATGCGCCGAGATCCTTGTTGCGCCAGAATGGCCCTCCGGGATGCACGAGCAGAACTTCGATTTCGCGGCGCTTGCGGTAAGCGATGATCCCGGCGCTCTTCGATGGCATCGCAAGTTCCCTGCAGCCTTGGGTCGGGAAAAACTGGAACCGAGCTTCCCAGCGCCGGTTAGTAGCCAAAGTTGAACCGGACAAAGGGAGACAAGCATGATCCGACTGTTGGCAACAAGCGCACTGGGGCTGGTGCTGGCAAGCGCCGCCTTTGCGCAATCGCCGAGTACGAACACGAAGCCCGAGCAGACGCCGCAATCCCAATCGAATTCCGCCGCTCCGTCCACCGCCGCGCCATCAGGCGCTGCTGGCCCGCAGCAGTCCACATCGCAGCCGCAGCAATCGCCGACATCGGCGCAGAACGCACAGAGCGCCACACCGCCTGCCAACACCGGCTCCGGCACCTCAAACGCTGCCAACAGCACCGACACGTCCTCGCGGCCGCAAAGCGGGGCCGCAAACTCGAGCACGACCGGGAATCAGCCGGCAGCCCAGCAGGGTGCCAATCCACCGGCAACGAACCAGGCGCAGGATCGGTCCAATCCGCCGTCGAACAACAGCAACCAGGCGCAGCAGGCGCCCGGTGGGACCGGAACCAACCAGGCTCAGCAAGCGCCGAATGCACCAGCGAGCAACCAGGCCCAGGGCGAGCGGACGGGAACCAGTTCACAGGCTGCCGCCGACGTCAATCTCAACCGCCAGCAGGAAACCAAGATCAGCGCCTCGATTTCGCACCTGAACGTGCGTCCGCTGACGAATGTCAATTTCTCACTGAACGTCGGCACGGTGGTGCCTCGCGACATGCACCTCTCGACGCTGCCGCCTGATGTCGTCGAGATCGTGCCGCAATATCGCGGCTACAGCTTTGCGCTGGTGAAGGATCAGATCGTGGTGGTCGATCCCGCGAGCTACAAGATCGTGACGGTGCTGCCGTATTCCGGGCAGTCCACGGCGACGACGACCACGCGCGAGCGCAGCGCGAGCAAGTTCTCGGATCGCGATCGCGAGGTGATCCGCAAGCATGCGAAGACCCGCACCGAGGGGCGGAGCGAGGCGCGGACCACCGGCAGCACCGCACGCACCGAGATCCATGTCGGCGACCGCGTCCCCGAGACTGTCGAGGTCGAGGAATTCCCGAGCACGGTCTATCGCGACGCGCCAGACCTGCGGGAATATCGCTATATCCATCGCGATACGCGGACCTACGTCATCGAGCCTCGCGAACGTCGCGTGATCGAGGAGATCGACTAGCCTCGATGCCGTTGGAAGCCGCTCATCCGAGCGGCTTCCGGCTCGCATCAGCTCGAGGAACGCTCGCGCGATGCTACACGGATCGCTCGGGCCTTGACGCTCTTTCCGGCCGCGCGCGCCGCAATCATATTGCGCGCCTTGCCGTGGACTGAGGCGCTCTTGCGCAGCAGGGACGCGAACCGCTTGCGCGCACGGTTTGCCGAGAGGCGCGCCGCCATCTGCTCGGCCCTGCGCATGATGGTGACGACGGACGGTGTCAGGTTCACCGGAACCCAGGCAACGTCCTTCGTCTTGGAGAGGCTGCCGATGCCTTCGCATGGCGCCTCGCGCGGCAGGTCGATCCTGATTGCGAGGGCCTCCGAGCGTTCGGTCCAGTCCTCAGCCCTCGTGCCGGTGATGATGCGGACATAGTCACGCGTCTCGCGCGGCAGCTCGCTCTCCCTGGCGAGCCATTTCTGGATGCGACCAGGCCCAGCATTGTAGGCGGCCGCGGCGAGACCGAGATTACCGAAATCGTCGCGGAGCTTGCGCAGGAATTTTGCGGATGCAGGCAGCGCCTTCATGGCATCGAAGGGATCGTCGAGTCCGACTTCGGCCGCCGTCTCCGGCATGAACTGCGCGACGCCCTGCGCACCGGCCGCGCTGACTTCGTTGGAACGAAAGCGGCTCTCCTGCCAGAGCAGACGCGCGAAGAACGGCACGGGAATGCCGCTGGCCTCAGCCGCTTCCCTCAGCGCGTGACAGAATGGCTCGGTCGGCGAAGCCGGGGCCTGCACGACGGTTTCGATGGTGCGTGGCGGCTCGATCGTCTCCTCGTAAGCCGCGCGCGCATTCGCCAGCTCAATGGCCTGCACGCTCGCGAGGAAGAGATCAACCAGGGGAACCAGCGCGGGGGCGCGATCGGCTTTCGGAGTGGCGTTGTCGAAGCTCGATGCCTGCCGGGAGGGCGATGAGCCGACGTCGCACATCAGAATCAGGAACGCAGCGCAAGCCGCGACGAGAAATCGCATCTCGGGAAGAGTCCTCGAACTGTGGGGGAACAACCGGCGCCTGCGCCGGTGACGAGGACTTCATTAACCGTAATTGCGGCGAAGCTGCGATTCCGAAGGGCGCCCGGTGTTAGTACGGTGTTCCCACGGCTGAACATGCGCCGTCGGCCCGCGGATCTACGAGAGCCGCAGGGACTGCGGCGCTGTGAGCGATGTTGCGTGGACGGGCGGCGCTTACGCCTTGGGGAAATCCTTGCGCATCGCGATCTCGGCGGCATCGCCGGGCGACAGCACGGTCTGGTCGAAGGCGGCCTGCGGCTTCGTCATGATGTCATAGAGCGAGATGCCCTTGATCGGCTTGTCCATGAGCTCGCGGACGCAGTCGGCGAGCGTGCCGTTGTAGACGAGATAGGGCGGGCCCCGATCCTTCTGCCTCTCGCCCTTCAGCGACGGCCACTTCTTCAGCTCGGCCGGCGCGTCGTAGGCGATCGGCGATCCCTCTTTGAACATGCGTCTGGTCCCGGCGACTTGGATTTCCGGGAATCCTAGAGCCGCCGGGTAAACACGCGTTAAAGAATTAGTTCAAATCAGCCGGCAACGAAGGCGAGCAGGGTGCCGTTGGCCTTGGCCGGCGGCACGCAGATTGCGGTCCCGCTGCGCACGGCGGCCGACCCCAGCGCTGTCTCGGTTGCCGCGAGATCGCCGCTGACCAGCACCAGCGCGGCACCGCCGCGCTCGGAGAGGCCCGCGAGCGGGACGCCGGGATAGCGCTTTCCGAGCTGGTCCAGCGTCAGATAGACGAAATCGGCGCGCTCGCCGCCGGAGGGCACGGTCACGGCGCCGTCGGCCTCCGCCTTCGGCTCGCGGTCGATCAGCCGGCCGAGATAGGCGGCGTCCTTCGCCGGCTCCGGCGTTGCGATCAGCGTCTGCTTGATCCGCCTGGCCGCATTGGCGTGCTTCATCAGCTCGGGGATCCACACGGTCTCGCGGGTCTTGTGCTGGCAGGCGAAGATGCGCACGCCGCCTGGCGCCTCCGCGGCCGGCCACATGAAGGTGCGGAATTTCGCCGCCGAGATCGTACCATCAGGCAGCGTGACAGGGCGTTCGAAATCAGTGGGGCCGATCGGCGTCAGGCCGCGCGCGCGAATCTCCTCCGCGCCGGCGGCGCTGTCGACCGCAGTGAAGGCGATGCGCTCGATGCCCTCGCCATGCCGCTCGACGAAGGCGCGGGCCGGCGCATTGTGCTCGGTCGCCACCAGCACGCCGAGCAGCTCCATATAGTCGGGGTCGAACATGATGGTGTAGTTGCCGGTGCCCATATGCGCGCTGTGGGTGCCGCGCGGGGAGATGGTGAAGCCGAGCTGGCGATAGTTTTCGGCGGCCTTGTCGAGATCCTTCACCATGACCACGGCGTGGTCGATACCGATGACGTTTTTGAGGGCCACTGTTCTTATCCCCGGATGCAAACTGAATTGGACCGCACCAGCGGCCGCCGTCCCTGTCTACGCCGGATGGGCGGTCAAGTCATTTTCAATTCAGTGGGAGATGCGGAATTTCGTTCCGCGAAATGCGCTATCGACGCATGACGGCCTTAGCGGGCCTGCTCGATATAGGCAGCGAGGATGGCGCGCTCCTCGCTGGTCATCTCGGTGATGTTGCCCGGCGGCATTGCATTGGACCAGGCGGCGACGCGGCCGATCAGGCGAATGTTGCGCTGGATGTGCTCGGGCGCGTCGAGCAAAATGCCCTTTGGCGCGGTGACGATGCCGGCCCAGACCGGTTCGGCCGCGTGGCACATGCTGCAGCGGGACATCACGATCTCCTCGACATTGGCGACCGTGACCGGCGTCGTCAGCGCGCCCGTCTTCACCTCGCGCGGGCCGGCGGCGGAGAGGAAGAGGATCGCGATCACGCCGATCGCTGCTACGCCCCAGACCCACCATGGCGATTTGCGCCCGGCATGACCCTCGTTGAAGAAATGACGGATCACCGGCCCCAGCGCCAGAATGATCGCCACGATGATCCAGTTGAATTTCGTCGCGTAGAGCAGGGGATAGTGGTTGCTGATCATCAGCACGACCACGGGCAGCGTCAGATAGTTGTTGTGGACCGAGCGTTCCTTGCTGGCCTTGCCGAGCTTCGGATCGGGCGCCTGTCCCGCGACCAGCGCGGCCACGATCTTCTTCTGGTTCGGGATGATCAGCGTGAAGACGTTGGCGACCATGATGGTGCCGATGATCGCGCCGATCTGGTTGAAGGCGCCGCGGCCGCTCAGCACATGGGTGAAGGCATAGGTGAGCGCGACCAGGAACAGATAGCCGCCGATGGCGAAAGGCAGCTCGCGCTGTGCCAGTCCGCTGCGGCAGGCGGCCTCGTAGAGCAGCCACGCCAGCGCCAGGCTGCAGAAGCTGAACAGGCCGGCCTGGAACGGCGTGAGATCGAGGATCGACTTGTCGACCAGGAACAAATCGGCCTCGAGATAATAGACCACGACCATCAGCGCGAAGCCGGATAGCCAGGTGGTGTAGGCCTCCCATTTGAACCAGGTCAGTTCGTCCGGCATCTGGCTGGGCGCCACCAGGTATTTCATGATCCGATAGAAGCCGCCGCCATGGACCTGCCAGGCCTCGCCCTGCACGCCGTCAGGCAGGTCAGACCTCGGCCTCAGGCTGAGATCGAGGGCGATGAAGTAGAAGGAGCTGCCGATCCAGGCGATCGCGGCGACCACGTGCAGCCAGCGGAGCAGCAGGCTCGCCCATTCCGATATGATGGATCCCCACATGATCACCCCATCAGGTGCGACATGGACGCCGCAGCTTTGATGACCGCAACCGGCGGCCGCTCCCTTGCAATGTGTTGCACCTATCCATGATGTTTTCCAGTACGATGGGCCGCGGCTGATGCACATCGTGCGGGCATGAGCTGATGTGGGATGCGGCAGGCGCTTTGCCGGTCGCAGGCCAATCGCGGGGTGATCTGCGTTGATGCCGCGGATGTGCAGGCTGGGAGGAAGACGACATGAAGACCAGGATTTCGACGACGGCGATGTCTGCGGCGCTACTGGTTGCGGTTGCGGCTTCTGTCCGGGCCGAGTCGCCGCTGCAGGGCAAGGACGCCTATGGCGATTGGCAGTCTGACAAGCCCGGGTTGGTCAGGTTCATCCGGCCGCAGGATCTCGTCAGGCCCGGCGCCACGCGCTCGTCCGCGAGCTTCGCGCGCGTGGTGCCGCGGCCGCCGGATGCCTCGCCGCAGGTGCCGCCGGGTTTCAAGATCGAGCTGTTCGCCGAAGGGCTGCGCGCGCCGCGCATCATACGCGTGGCGCCGAATGGCGATGTCTTCGTCGCGGAGACGCGGGCTGGCACCATCCGCGTGCTTCGCGCTGGAGAGGGCGGCAAGGTCGCGACCAACGAGGTCTTTGCCGGCGGCTTGCGGCAGCCATTCGGCATCGCCTTCTTTCCGAACGGCGACAATCCGCAATGGGTCTACATCGCCAACACCGACAGCGTCGTCCGCTTTCCCTACCAGGCCGGCGACCTCAAGGCGCGCGGCAAGGCGGAGACGATCGTGGCGAGCCTGCCGCATGACGGCGGCCATTCCACCCGCGACATCGTCTTCACGCCGGATGGCAAGCGCATGCTGGTCTCGGTCGGTTCGCTCAGCAACGTCGCCGAAGGCATGGGCACGCCGCCGGGCGGGATGGACGCGTGGTCAAAGGCGCAGCCGCTTGGCGCGACGTGGGCGAGCGAGACCGAGCGCGCGGCGGTGCTGGCCTTCACGCCTGACGGCAAGGAGCGGAAGATCTACGCCACCGGCATCCGCAACTGCGTCGGCCTCGCGGTCCAGCCGCAGACCGGTCTGCCCTGGTGCTCGACCAATGAGCGCGACGGTCTCGGCGACGATCTCGTGCCCGACTACGTCACCAGCGTGAAGGAGGGCGCGTTCTACGGCTGGCCGTGGTTCTACATCGGCGGCAACGAAGACCCGCGCCACGCCGGCGCGCGCCCGGACCTCAAGGACAAGGTGACGGTGCCCGACGTGCTGATCCAGCCGCACTCGGCCTCGCTCGGCATGACCTTCTACCAGGGCACGCAGTTTCCATCGGAGTACCAGGGCGACGCTTTCGCCGCCGAGCACGGCTCCTGGAACCGCTCCAAGCGCACCGGCTACAAGGTGATCCGCATCCGGATGAGGGAGGGAAAATCGACCGGCGAGTACGAGGATTTCGTCACGGGGTTCGTGGTGAGCGACACGGAGGTGTGGGGGAGGCCGGTCGGTGTTGCCGTGGCGAAGGATGGATCGCTGCTGGTGTCGGAGGATGGCAACGGCACGATCTGGCGGGTGACGAGCGCACCGTGATGATGGTGCACCCTCTCCCCTTGTGGAGAGGGTGGCTCGCCGCGCAGCGGCGAGACGGGTGAGGGGTATGTCTCCGCGCGTGACGTCGCCATTGGTGTGCGCGGATAGAACCCCTCATCCGGCGCTTCGCGCCACCTTCTCCCACAAGGGGAGAAGGCAAGATGAAAGACCTACCCCCGCCTCACGCTGGCGCCGCCATCCACCGGC
This sequence comes from Bradyrhizobium sp. CB1717, assembly GCF_029714325.1. Lineage (NCBI taxonomy): Bacteria > Pseudomonadati > Pseudomonadota > Alphaproteobacteria > Hyphomicrobiales > Nitrobacteraceae > Bradyrhizobium > Bradyrhizobium sp. CB1717. The sequence goes on along the minus strand of NZ_CP121666.1, from coordinate 7,151,780 downwards.
AGCGTCACGCCCGTGATGAAGCCCGCCTCGTCGGACGCCAGAAACAGCGCGGCGTTCGCGACGTCCCAACCCGTTCCCATCTTCTTGCGCAGCGGCACCTTGCTGTCGCGCTCGGCTTCGACCTCGGCGCGGGTCTTGTGCCATTCGCGGGCGCGGGTATCGACCGCCATCGGCGTGTTCATCAGGCCGGGCAGGATGACGTTGGCGCGGATGCCGTATTCGGCGTTCTGGTAGGCGAGCTGTTCGGTGAAGGCGATCATCGCCGATTTGGTCGCCTTGTAGGCGACATAAGGATACGTCGTGATCACTGCCATCGAAGAGATGTTGATGATGGCGCCGCTTCGTTGCGCGCGCATGATCGGGATCACCTCTTTCGCCGCCAGGATGCAGCTCTTCAGATTGATGGCGACGACGCGGTCGAACGCCTCCTCGGTCAGTTGCAGCAATTCGGCATCACCGCCGGACAGGCTGACGCCGACATTATTGTGCAGCACGTCAATCCGGCCCCAGCGCATTTGCGCGTCCGCGACCATTGCCTTGATGTCGGCTGACTTGGTAACGTCGGCCTTGAAGGTGGCGGCGGTACCGCCTTTTGCGGTGATCATCGCAACCGTTTCCTGCGCCGACTCGAGGTGGTGATCGACGCACAGCACTTTGGCGCCTTCGCGCGCGAAGGTCAGCGCGGTGGCGCGGCCATTGCCCATGCCTTCGCCCGGGCTCTGGCCGGCGCCGACGACGATGGCAACCTTGTCCTTCAAGCGCATCTCAGCTCACTCCCTGGATCGGTACATCTCATTATTTTCGTGCAGATTAGCAATCGTCCCGACCGGCGAGAAGGGCGCGGCTCCTGCGTTCATGTCATTGACATCACATGGAATTGCATGCTGCGGCCGGCTCATCGGGCATGGCTGCCCCTGCGGTTCAGGAACCGTTCCGAAGTCGCCGCGTTTGTTGCGGAGCCTTTTCCGCGCTAGGCTCTCTCCCGGGGCTTCCCAATCGCCAGTGGCTTGCCGATGAATCTGCTCGACCCACAAGGGCCTGTGGCTGCGGCCAACAGCACCATCCTGGTCGATTCCGTCTTCATCATGCTCGTGATCGTGGTCCCGACCATCGTCACGATCCTGGCCTTTGCGTTCTGGTTTCGCGCCTCCAATACAAAAGCGCGCTTCCAGCCGGACTTCGTCTATTCCGGCCGCGTCGAAATGGTGGTGTGGTCGATACCTGCGTTGACCGTCATCCTGCTCAGCGGTGTCGCCTGGATCGGCTCGCACAAGCTCGATCCCGCAGCGCCCGTGCCGGGGACCGGCAGTCCGGTGCGCATCCAGGCCGTCTCGCTCGACTGGAAATGGCTGTTCATCTATCCGGACCAGCGCATCGCCACCGTCAACACGCTGACGGTACCGGCCGGCGCCGAGTTGAATTTCCAGCTGACGTCGTCGAGCGTGATGAACACGTTCTTCATCCCGCAGCTCGGCAGCATGATCTACACCATGAACGGCATGGTGACGCGGCTGAACCTGCGCGCCGACAACGAGGGCAAGTTGCAAGGCCTGTCGGCGCATTTCTCCGGCGACGGCTTTCCCGACATGATGTTCGACGTCAACGTGATCTCGCCGCTGGCGTTTCCCGACTGGGTCGCGACCACGGCGAAGAGCGATGCCGTGCTGAACGAGGCCAGCTACAAGGCATTGATGCAGCAGGGCATCGAGCGGGGCCGGCCGACCTATCGGCTGGAAGACCCGCGCCTGTTCGACCTGATCGCAACCCAGCACATTCCGCCAGGGCCCGGACCCGAGCTGATATCGGCTGCCGGCCGGCCGCACAGTGGAGGCCACGATGCTCGGTAAGCTCGACTGGTCGGCCATTCCGTTCGACCAGCCCATTCCGCTCGTTGCCGGCGCGGTGGTGCTGGTTGCGATCCTCGCCGTGCTGATCTGGGTCGTGGTGAAGGGACATCTGCCTTATCTCTGGGATGAATGGATCACCAGCGTCGATCACAAGCGCATCGGCGTCATGTACATCCTGCTGGCCTCGGTGATGCTGCTGCGCGGCGGCAGCGACGCCATCATGATGCGGATCCAGCAGGCGGTCGCCTTCCAGTCGCAGGGCTATCTGCCGCCGGAGCACTACAACCAGATCTTCTCGGCGCACGGCACCATCATGATCTTCTTCGTGGCGATGCCGTTCGTGATCGGGCTGATGAACCTCGTCGTGCCCCTCCAGCTCGGCGTCCGCGACGTTGCCTTCCCGACGCTCAATTCGGTCGGCTTCTGGCTGACCGCGACCGGTGCGCTGCTGGTCAATATCTCGCTGGTAGTCGGCGAGTTCGCGCGCACCGGCTGGCTCGCCTTTCCGCCGCTGTCGGGATTGTCCTATTCACCGGGCGTCGGCGTCGACTATTACGCCTGGTCGCTGCAGATATCCGGTGTCGGCACGCTGGTCGCCGGCATCAATCTCGTGACCACGGTGCTGAAGCTGCGCACGAGGGGCATGAACTATCTGCGCATGCCGATGTTCTGCTGGACCACGCTGGCCTCGAACCTCCTCATCGTCGCCGCGTTTCCGATCCTCACCGCGACGCTCGCGATGCTCTTGCTCGACCGCTACCTCGGCTTTCACTTCTTCACGAATGAAGCCGGCGGCAACGTCATGATGTTCATGAATTTGATCTGGGCCTGGGGACATCCGGAGGTCTACATCCTCGTGCTGCCGGCCTTCGGCATCTTCTCCGAGGTGGTGTCGACCTTCTCGGGCAAGGCGCTGTTCGGCTATCGCTCGATGGTGCTCGCGACCATGGCGATCTGTGTCGTCTCCTTCATGGTCTGGCTGCACCATTTCTTCACCATGGGCGCAGGGCCGGACGTGAATGCCATCTTCGGCATCGCCAGCATGATCATCGCGATACCGACCGGCGTGAAGATCTACAACTGGCTGTTCACGATGTATGGCGGCCGCATCCGCTTCGCGACTCCGATGCTGTGGTCGGTCGGCTTCATGGTTACCTTCATCATCGGCGGATTGACAGGCGTGCTGGTCGCGGTGCCGCCGGCGGACTTCATGCTCCACAACAGCATGTTCCTGGTCGCGCACTTCCACAACGTCATCATCGGCGGCGTGCTGTTCGGCGCCTTCGCCGGTTTCGAATACTGGTTTCCGAAGGCATTCGGCTTCCGCCTCGACGAGCGCTGGGGCAAGGCCGCGTTCTGGTTCACCTTCACGGGCTTCTACGTCACCTTCATGCCGCTCTACATCGCCGGCATGCTCGGCATGACCAGGCGCCTGCAGCACTATGACGTCGCAGCGTGGCGGCCCTGGATGATCGTCGCGGCAATCGGAATGGCCGTGCTGTCGATCGGGGTGATCTGCCAGATCATGCAGCTCGTGGTCAGCATCCGCAATCGCGAGGCGCTACGCGACCGCACCGGCGATCCCTGGGACGGCCGCTCGCTGGAATGGGCGACGTCCTCGCCGCCGCCGGTGTTCAATTTTGCCTTCCATCCCGATGTTCGCGGTGAGGATGCCTATTGGGATATGAAGACCCGCGCACAGCAGCAATCGTTCGAACATGACGTGCCGGAATATCAGGACATCGAGATGCCCCGGAACTCGCCGACCGGATTCATCTGCGCGTTCTTTGCCTCGATCATGGGCTTTGCGCTGATCTGGCATATCTGGTGGATGGTGATCCTGGGCGGCCTCGGCGCGTTCGCGACCTTTGTCGTGTTCGCCTGGCGCGACCATGACGAATACGTGATTCCCGCGGAGGAGGTTGCCCGCATCGATCGCGTCAATCTCGAGGAGCGGCGCAGCCTCGTCAGCATGGCGGGAGCGGTCTGATGTCGATGACAGCAGCCGTCGGCCATGCGCACGCCGATCCCCATCACATCGGGGTCGTCATCGAGCATCCCGGGCCCGCATCGAAGCGGATCGTCACTGCCTACGGTTTCTGGGTTTTCCTGCTCTCCGACATCGTGATGTTCTCCTGCTTCTTCGCGGCTTATGCGGTGCTGTCCGGCCAGACCGCCGGCGGCCCCAGCGGGGCGGAGATATTCGAGCAGCGGAACGTCGCGATCGAGACGGTGTGCCTGCTGCTGTCGAGTTTTACCTGCGGCATGGCCAGCATTGCCGCCGACGTGCGCAACCGGTTCTGGTTCTATCTCGGCATGGCCGTGACCTGCGTGCTCGGCGTGATCTTTCTCGTTATCGAGTTCCGCGAATTCGCCGATCTCGTCGCGCGCGGCTATGGCCCCTCGCGCAGCGCCTTCCTGACGTCGTTCTTCTCGCTGGTCGGCTGCCACGGTCTGCACGTCTCCGCCGGAGTGCTCTGGCTGCTCACCATGATGGCTCAGGTCTTCGCGAAAGGCTTTCGCGCCGACGTGTTGCGGCGGATGATGTGCTTTGCGCTGTTCTGGCACGCACTCGACATCATCTGGGTCGGGGTGTTCTCCGTCGTCTACCTGCTTGGGGGTGCCCCATGAGCGATCAGACGCATATTCCGACCGGGCACGATCTCGCGCCGGGCGAGGAAGAGCAGCATAGTGTCGGTGAGCGGATCCTGGGTTATGTCGTCGGTCTTGTTCTGGCGCTGTTGCTCACGGCGACGTCGTTCTTCATCGCCGGCACCGATCTGGTCTGGCAGCCTTCGATCCCGGTCGCGCTGATCGTGCTGGCGATCGCGCAGATGGGCGTGCACCTGGTGTTCTTCCTGCACATCACCACGGGCCCTGATAACACCAACAACGTGCTGGCGCTGGCCTTCGGGCTGCTGGTCGTCTTCCTGGTGGTCGGCGGCACCGTCTGGATCATGTCGCATCTGAACGGGAACATGCCGCCGATGGACCAGATCATGCGGATGCGGACGTAGGGACCCCCAAAAAGAAGAGCCGCTTGTTGTGACAAGCGGCCCAAGTCTAGGGAGGAAACGCCCAAGCAAAGACAATCCGATGAGGATCGTCTGCCAAGGAAGCGCTCGCGCAAAGCGCGTGCGCACTTTGATAAGTGCAGCAACTCCCGCCGAAGTTCAATTCCGGATCAATACGGTCTCGGACTACCACTCACGCGTGCGTGAAGGAATTTTTCACTTTGGCCGGCGGCAATTATAGGCCTTGCGGAAGCCGGCGGCCTGGGCGTCGTCCTCGGAGCAGAACCAGCGGTCCGGCTTGGTGGTTGCGGGATAGCTCGGGCAGCCCCGCAAATGATAGATGCCGATATTGCCGGTGACCCGCGCACGCACCGCGAGCTTGCCCTTGATGCTGCAGCTCGGCGGCATCGTCAGCTCGTCCGGGAACAGCACGGCGCGGATCTCCTTGTCGCGGTCGGAGCGGCAGGCGGCGCCCAGCAGCGCACCGTCCTTCTTGCCACTGCGGAATTCTTGCGGCGCAACAAAGCAGCCCTTCCAGATCCCGGCGACGGCCGTCTTCGCCTCGGCCGCCGCCGGCTTGACGTTCGCCTTGATCGGTTCGCGGGCGATGGCATAGCCGAGCTTGACCAGCTGCTCGTTCAAGGTCGCCTTGTCGCCCTCGGCCGTGCAGATGGCGCGGTGGCGTTTGCCGAAACTCTTTTCCGGCCCGACATCGTCGCAGCGCACGGAGCGCTTGTTGATCAGCTTCGTCAGCTGGTCGCGGGCCTCGATGCCGCAGGTCCAGGGATCGGCGTGATCGTCGATGCAGACCTGGTCCAGCTCGGGCGCGTCGACGCCGTCGAGCCGGTAGGTGACGTCGCCGAGTTGGATGGAGTTGCCGTCGCGGGCCGTCGCGACAGCGGTCAGGGCGGAGGCCGGCTCGGACGACGCCAGAACTCCGGACAAGATGAAAAACAAAACGAGCGCAAAAGCGCGGGCGGCGGCAAAGAAATTTCGGAAGGACATGCGGTCTCGCTATCGATGGCTCATGCGCCCTGTTCCTAGCATCCGGACGTGGCGATACCAATGGTCTGCGCCCTGCGAAGTGCGACATTCCGGGCCTGCGGCTTTACTCGGCCGCAGCTCTGCCCCTATCGTTTGCCGGCCTCGCGGAGCGCGAAAGGCCGAATCGCCCGTAAGCGGCGAGGGGGAGGAAGAGGTTGCGATGAAAGACCCCGTGGACGTCCTGATCATCGGCGCCGGCGCATCGGGCGCGGCGGTGGCGTGGTCGCTGGCCGAAACCAAGATGCACATCGTCTGCCTGGAGCAGGGCGGCTGGATGAACCCGGCGGAATATCCCAGCACGGGCCGGGACTGGGAGGCCAAGTTCTACGGCGAGTGGTCGTCGAGCCCCAACGTCCGCGGCCGCCCCGAAGACTACCCGATCAACGACGACAATTCGCCGATCAAGGTCGTGAACTACAATGCGGTCGGCGGCTCCACGGTGATGTACACCGCGCACTGGCCGCGGCTGCACCCTTCCGACTTCAAGGTGAAGACGCTCGACGGCGTCGCCGACGACTGGCCGATCGACTACGACGCGCTGACCCCGTTCTTCGAAGAGAACGATCGCATCATGGGCACGTCGGGTCTATCAGGCGATCCGCTCTCTCCGCTGACCCACCCGCCAATGCCGCAGCAGCCGATGGGATTGTCCGGCGCCATCATCGGCAAGGCCATGAACAAGCGGGGCTGGCACTGGTGGCCGTCGGACACCACGGTCGCGACCACAGACTATGAGGGCCGGGCGCGCTGCATCAATCTCGGCCATTGCACGCCGGCCTGCGCGCAAGGCGCAAAGTCCTCCACCGACATCACCTATTGGCCGCATGCGATCCGCGCCGGCGTCGAGCTGCGCACCCATTGCCGCGTGCGCGAGATCACCACCGACGAGAACGGCATGGCCTCGGGCGTGGTCTATTACGACAAGGACGGGGTCGAGCAGTTTCAGCCCGCGCATGTCGTCATCATCGCCTGCAACGGCGTCGGCACGCCGCGGCTGCTGCTGAACTCGGCGTCCTCGCGCTTCCCGAACGGCCTTGCCAATTCGTCGGGTCTCGTCGGCAAGAACCTGATGTTCCACCCCTATGCGCAGATCTACGGCTATGTGAAGGAGCCGACCGACTCCAACCGTGCGCCGCCGACCTGTCTGTGGAGCAAGGAATGGTATGACACCGACCTGTCGCGCGGCTTCGTGCGCGGCTACGGCGTCCAGTTCGTGCGCGGGGCAGGGCCGGTGTTCGAGGCCGTCGTCAGCGAGCAGAAGAGCATTTTGCCGTGGGGCGAGGATCATCATCGCGTCTTTCGCAAGCTCAACGGCCATCGCCTGGGTTTCTCCGCAATCTGCGAGGACCTGCCGGAGGAGCACAATCGCGTCACGCTCGATCCCGTGCTGAAGGACAGTCACGGCATTCCCGCGCCGAAGATCGACTACACCATCAGCGAGAACAGCCGGAAGATGATGGAGCATGCGCTGGCGCGCGGCCGGGAGTTTCTCGAGACCGCGGGAGCGAGCGACATCTGCGTCAACTCGCCGATCCCGTGGGGCGGCTGGCATTTGCTCGGCACGGCGCGGATGGGCACCGACCCCGAGCGCTCCGTCGTCAACGAATGGGGCCGCTCGCACGACGTGAAGAACCTCTTCATCGTCGACGGCAGCATCTTCGTCACCTCCGGCGGCGTGAACCCGACCTCCACCATCCAGGCCCTCGCGCTCTACATCGCCGACCAGATGAAGCAGCGCCTCGCCAATTTGTTCGACTGATCATGATTGCATTCAAACGCAGCCGCGCGCTCCCTGCACCTCTCCCGCTTGCGGGAGAGGTCGGCACGAAGTGCCGGGTGAGGGCTCTCTCCTCTGGGGGAGCCCCTCTGTGGAGACACCCTCTCCCCAACCCTCCCCCGCGAGCGGGGGGACGGAGCGCACCGTCTTTGCGGCGGGAAAGAACCAATGAGAGCATGCCATGACTGATCAGTTCACCCTCACGCCGCGGCAGCGCCAGGACTTGCGCACCATCGCCGCGATGATCATTCCACCAAGCGAGGAATATCGCGTCCCCGGCGCCGATGACGACATCATCCAGGCCGACATCCTTGCAACCCTCGGCCGGGACACCGGGTCGGTGGCGGCTGCGCTCGACCATCTGGCGCGGCTCGCGGGGATGCCGCTCGCCGACCTCGCGCCCGACGCGCGAGACGGCGTGGCGCGGCAGCTCCGCAGCTCCGGCGGCGTCGCTGCCGCAACCCTCGTCCGCGTCATCTTGCAATGCTACTACCGCGACGACCGCGTGCTGCGTTCGCTCGGGCTGGAGCTGCGCGCGCCGTTCCCGAAGGGGCATGTGCTCCCGGACGGCGACTGGTCGTTGCTCGATCCAGTCAAGGCGAGGGCAGGCACGCTGCGGCGGGCGCCCTAGCCACCTGGGCAGTCCACTGGGCAGCCCAGCCTTGCGCCCCAGACGGGTCCCTTGCGCTGGAGGGAGCAGGCCACCATCTGTGTGAGCCTCAAGGACTCCTACCATGCTGGATTTTACATCAGATATCGCCGATGACGCACCGTCATCGCGAACGGTGGCGGCTGCCCCGGCCGATGACCGGGCGCTGCTGGACGCCTATTCCAATGCCGTGATCGACGTCACCGACCGTGTCGGCCCTGCGGTCGTGCGCGTCGAGACCGGTCCCAAGGTACCGAACGGCCGCGAGCGCGGCGGGCTCGGCTCGGGCATCGTGATCTCGCCGGACGGACTCGTCCTTACCAACAGCCACGTGGTCGGCTCGTCCAAGGAGATCCGGCTGCGGGATGTCGAAGGCCATGTCGGCGACGCCCAGGTGCTCGGCGTCGATCCGGATACGGATCTGGCGTTGCTGCGCGCCAATGGCGTGCGCGACTTGCCCTATGCTGCGCTCGGCAACTCCAAGACGTTACGTCGTGGCCAGCTCGTGATCGCGATCGGCAACCCGCTCGGCTTCGAGTCGACAGTGACCGCCGGCGTGGTTTCGGCGCTCGGGCGCTCGATCCGCTCGGTCAGCGGCCGCACCATCGAGGACGTGATCCAGACCGATGCCGCGCTCAACCCCGGTAATTCCGGCGGGCCGCTGGTCTCGTCGAATGCCGAGGTGATCGGCATCAACACGGCCATCATCAACGGCGCGCAGGGCATCTGCTTCGCGGTCGCCAGCAACACCGCGCAATTCGTGCTGTCGGAGATCATCCGCCACGGCTATGTCCGCCGCGCCTATATCGGCGTCGCCGGGCAGACCGCGCCGGTCCCGCGACGGCACGCGGTCGTGGCCGGCGTCGAGAACAAGATGGGCGCGCTGCTCGCGCAGATCGAGCCGGACGGGCCGGCGGCGAAGGCGGGCCTGTTGCCCGGCGACGTCGTGATCAGGCTCGATGGCGTCGAGATCAACGGCGTCGACGACCTGATCCGCGTGCTCGACCGCGACCGGATCGGCCGCCGGCTGGCCATGGACGTGCTGCGGCTCGGCCGTCTGCGGGCGATCGACATCGATCCCGTAGAGCGCAAGCCGGCGCGCTAGCTGCGAGCGCTGGGGCGAGGTATGACGATGTCATGCCTCGTTCTCGGACCCTCGCCGCATGATGCCGGCGCATGAGACCTACGACGTCATTGTCATCGGCGCGGGCGCCGGCGGCATGACCGCCGCGGCGGTGGCTGCCGTCGAAGGCCTGCGCGTGCTGGTGATCGAGAAGACAGCCTTCGTCGGCGGCACCACGGCGTGGTCGGGCGGTATGGTCTGGATCCCCGCCAATGCCAAAATGAGGGAAGCGGGGCTGACCGATAGCATCACCGATGCCGTCCAGTACCTGTCAAGCACCGTGCCTGAGCCTGCGAATGCGGGCTTGCGTGCCGCCTTCCTCGCGCGCGGGCCGGAGGCAGTCGCCTGGCTCGAAGCCCACACGGAAGTGCACCTGCAGCCGGTGAAGGTCTGTCCGGACTATTATCCGGAGCGGCTGGGCGCGACAGCTGGCGGGCGTGTGCTGGAGCCGGTGGTTTTCGATGGCACGCGGCTGGGTCAGGGCTTTGCGCGGCTGCGCGCGCCGCTGCCGGAGTTCACGTTGCTCGGTGGGATGATGGTCAATCGCCTCGACCTTCCGCATCTGCGCCGGGTCGGGAAGTCGGTGCGTTCGACCTTGCGCGCGGCGCGGCTGGTTTCCGTATACGCGTTGCAGCGGCTCCGCAGCCCGCGCGGCACGACGCTGCATCTCGGCAATGCGCTCGCGGCGCGATTATACGCCTCGCTGCTCGCGCGGCAGGTCGAGATCCTCTTCAGCGCGGATGTCGAGGATCTGTCGATGCAAGGCGATCGTGTCGCCGGCGTAGTGATCCGTCATGGCGCCCGTGATCGCCCGATCGCCGCGCGACGCGGCGTGGTGCTGGCGACCGGCGGCTTCTCGCATGACGCGACGTTGCGCAAACGCTTCTTCCCGCCGGCGGCCGGATCTGTGTCGGCGACCAACACAGCAGGCAATGGTGATGGGCTTCGGCTTGCGGCGACGGCCGGTGCTGCCCTCAACACGGACACGACCAGCCCGGCCTATTGGGTGCCCGCCTCGCTGTTCCGCCGCGCCGACGGCAGCCGCGGTGTCTTCCCACATACGGTGACCGACCGCGCCAAGCCCGGCGTGATCGCGGTCAATGCCGCGGGCCGCCGCTTCGTCAACGAGGCGCTGTCCTACCACGAGTTCGTGCTCGCTATGCTGCGTGATGGCAATGGCGAGCCGGACCGACCATTCCATCTGATCTGCGACCGCGCGTTCCTGTGGGCTTATGGTCTCGGTCGCATCAAGCCGTTCACGCGCAATGTCCGGCGCTATGTGGCGAGCGGCGAGTTGGTCGAGGCGCCTGACATCGCACAGCTGGCGGCGAAGATTGGCATCAAGCCGTCCACGCTCACGGCGACGATTGCGAGCTACAACGAAGGTGCGAAGGAAGGGCGCGATCCCGAATTCGGCCGCGGCAGCACCGTCTATCAGCGCCACCTCGGCGATGCCGCGCACAAGCCGAACCCTTGCGTTGCACCGATCGCGCGCGCGCCGTTCTTCGCGATGCGCATCCATCCCGCCGATCTCGGCACCGCGATCGGCATGAAGGTTGATGCGCAGGCCCGCGTGTTGCGCGAGGATGGTACGCCGATCACGGGCCTCTATGCCTGCGGCAACGACATGGGCTCGATCATGAATGGCAATTATCCGGGGCCGGGCATCACGCTCGGCCCGGCGTTGACGTTCGGGTATATCGCCGGGCGGCATCTGGCGGAGGGTGGGGTGGCGGCGACGCCTGTGGTCGCAGGAACTTCCGCCTAGACCACCACCGTCATGCCCCGCGAAGGCGGGGCATCCAGTACGCCGCGGCTTATCGATTCAACCACAACTGTCTCGGAGTACTGGATCGCCCGGTCAAGCCGGGCGACGACAGTGAGTATGAGGCTTGCGCCTGTCTCCTCATCGTCATTGCGAACGCAGCAATCCAGCATCTCTCCGCGGAAAGACTCTGGATTGCTTCGTCGCAAGGGTTCCTCGCAATGACGCGTGGAGAGATTGGACGTCCCTAACCACTACTCCGCCGCCACTGCAAAACGGCTGTTCTCGAGCTCCGCTTCCAGCCGCGCCGTCTCGGTCGCCGCCAGCTTGATGTTGGCTTCCTTGACGTGCCCGAAGCCGCGGATGCTCTCCGGCACGCGCGCGAGCCGTGCCAGCAGCGGGATCTGCTCCGCCTTCAGCCCGGCGACCCGCCCATCGATCATCGCAAAATAATCCTCGATCAGCTTCCGCTCGGTCCGCCGCTCCTCGGTGCGGCCGAACGGATCGAACGCGCCGCCGCGCAGGAATTTCAGCTTCGCCAGCACGCGGAAGGCATGGATCATCCAGCTGCCGAACTCCTGCTTCTGAAGACGCCCGGTCGCCTTGTCGCGCTTGGCGAAGATCGGCGGTGCCAGGTGATACTTCAGCGTGAAGTCGCCGTCGAATTTTTCGGACACCTTCCTGGCAAAGCTGCCGTCGGTATAGAGCCGCGCAACCTCGTACTCGTCCTTGTAGGACATCAGCTTGAACAGGTTCTTCGCCACGGCTTCCGTCAGCTCGGTGGACGCGGGAAAGGCAGCGTGCTCCGCCTTGCGCACCTTCGCTACGGCCGCAAGGTAGCGGTCGGCATATGCCTTGTCCTGATAGTCCGTCAAAAACCCCGCGCGAGCCGCGATGATGTCGTCTAGCGATTTCACCGGCGCTGCGGCCCGGCTCTTGAACTGGAGCACGCTGCGCACCCGCGACATGTCGTGGGCGGCAAGGCGCCCCCAGGTGAAGGCGAGCTTGTTCATCTCGATAGCGGCGCCGTTGATCTCGATGGCGCGGAGCAGGGCCTCCAGTGACAGCGGGATCGCGCCTTTCTGGAAGGCGAAGCCGAGCATGAAGGGATTGGTCGCGATGCTGTCGCCCATCAGCGCGGCGGCAATGCCCGTGGCGTCGATGATGTCGAGGTTCTTGTCGCCAATGGCGTCGCGCAGCACTGTCTGCATCGTGCCCATCTCGAAATCGAGATCGGGATTCTGCACGAAGCTAGCGGTCGGCTGCAAGTCGGCGTTGATGTAGGCCTTGGTCACGCCGCGCTCGGCGCGGCTGAGCGCAGTCGGGCCGGCCGAGACGATCATGTCGCAGCCGAGAATGACGTCGGCGCCGCCGGTGGTGATGCGGACCGCGGAGATATCTTCCGGCTTCGGGGCGATGCGCACGTGGCTCATCACCGCGCCGTTCTTCTGCGACAGGCCGGTGAAGTCGAGCGCCGAGCAGCCGCGGCCGTCGACATGGGCGGCCATGCCGAGCAGCGCGCCGATGGTGATGACGCCGGTGCCGCCGATGCCAGTGACGAGAATGTTGTAGGGGCCGTCCAGCTCGCGTGCGGGCGGCAGCGGCAAATCGGCGAAGAGCTGCCCGGAATCGACCGCTGACGTCTTCATGCGCTTCAGGCTGCCGCCATGCACGGTGACAAAGCTCGGGCAAAAGCCCTCGACGCAGGAAAAGTCCTTGTTGCAGTTCGACTGGTCGATCTGGCGCTTGCGGCCGAATTCGGTTTCGAGCGGCTGCACCGAAACGCAGTTGGAGGCCTGCGAGCAGTCGCCGCAGCCTTCGCAGACGAGTTCGTTGATGAAGGCGCGCTTGGCGGGATCGGGATAAAGGCCGCGCTTGCGGCGGCGGCGCTTTTCCGCCGCGCAGGTCTGGTCGTAGATGATGACCGTGAGGCCCTTGATGTCGCGCAGCTCGCGCTGCACGGCATCGAGCTCGCGGCGGTGATGGATGGTCGCGCCCTGCGGGAAGTAGTTGCCTTCAGGGTATTTGCTGGGATCGTCGGAGACGATCGCCAGCCGCTTGACGCCCTCGGCCCAGACCTGATGTGCGATCTGCGCGACATTGAAGCTGCCTTCGGCCGGCTGGCCGCCGGTCATCGCGACGGCGTCGTTGTAGAGGATCTTGTAGGTGATGTTGATGCCGGCGGCCGAAGCCGCGCGGAGAGCGAGAAGCCCCGAATGGGTGTAGGTGCCGTCACCGAGATTCTGGAAGATGTGCGTCTCGGTGGTGAAGGGCGACTGGCCGATCCAGTTCACGCCCTCGGCGCCCATATGCGAGATCAGATCGGTGCGGCGCGTCGGCATGCTCAGAGCCATGCCGTGGCAGCCGATGCCGGCCATAGCGCGGCTGCCCTCGGGCACGCGCGTCGAGGTGTTGTGAGGGCAGCCCGAGCAGAAGAATGGCGTGCGCGCGAGCTTGATCTGGGTGCTGGTGGCGACGGGATTGTCGAAGGCTTCCAGCCGCGCCAGCCGCTGCTCCAGCACCGGGCTGTGATGGCCAAGCTTGCGCAGCCGCGCCAGGACTGCACCCGCGACGATGGTCGGCGTCAGCTCGCCCTCGCTCGGCAGCAGCGGCGCGCCGCGCTCGTCGCGTTTTCCGGTGACGGTCGGGCGCCTGGACGCATCGATGTTGTAGAGGATGCGCATGAGCTGGTCTTCGATGAAGCCACGCTTCTCCTCGACCACCAGCACGTCCTGCAGACCTTCGGCGAAACGCCTGGCGCCGCTTTCCTCCAGCGGCCAGGTCAGCGCGACCTTGTAGATGCGAAGACCGAGGTCCTGCGCGTCCTTGTCGGTGATGCCTAAGTCGGCGAGGGCCTGACGCAGATCGAGATAGGCCTTGCCGGTCGCGACGATGCCGAGCCGGGCCGGCTTGGAATCGAGCACGATGCGGTCGAGCTGGTTGGCGCGGGCGAAGGCCTGCACCGCCGCCATCTTCGGGCCGAACAGGCGCTTCTCGGCCTCCAGCGGCGGATCGGGCCAGCGGATGTTGAGGCCGCCGGGCGGCATCTCGAAATCGTCGGGGAGCACGATCTTGATGCGTTCAGGATCGCTGTCAATCGAGGCCGAGCTCTCGACCGTCTCGCTGATCGCCTTGAAGCCGACCCAGCAGCCGGAGAAGCGCGACAGCGCGAAACCGTAGAGGCCGAGATCGAGATAGTCCTGCAGCGTCGCCGGATTGATCACGGGAATCAGCGCCGCGGCGAACACCTGCTCGCTCTGATGCGCCAGCGTCGAGGACTGGCAGCCGTGATCGTCGCCGGCGAGCGCCAGCACGCCGCCATTGAGCGAGGTGCCGGCCGCATTGGCGTGCTTGAGCGCGTCGACCGAGCGGTCGACGCCGGGCCCCTTGCCGTACCAGATGCCGAACACGCCATCGACCTTGGCGCCGGGGAACAGTCCGACCTGCTGGCTGCCCCAGACCGCAGTCGCCGCCAGGTCCTCGTTCAGGCCGGGGACGAAGGCGATGTCGTGCTGCTGCAGATGCGACTTCGCGCGCCAGAGCGCGTGGTCGTACATGCCGAGCGGGGAACCGCGATAGCCTGAGATGAAACCGCCGGTGTTGAGGCCTTGGAGCCGGTCGCGTTCGCGCTGCAACATGGGCAATCGAACCAGGGCCTGCGTGCCGGACAGGAAGATCCGCTTCGATTCGAGCCGGTATTTGTCGTCCAGCTCGACCTGCATCAGCGTCATTTCGGAGGTCCTTGTTCTTCTTGGTTCGGCGGGGATTTTGCGCCGCGGAAAGAGCGGCGGCTTGCGAAGCGGGTGTTGCCAGTCAAAAGCATGGACAGGCGAAGTCAATATCGCTGGCCGCATCCGTGGCGGTCCTGTTAGTCATGGCTGCCTGTGGAGGAAAGCCATGACCGCAAACGCATTCGAGACCGAGATCACCGAGACTGCGGAGACGCTGATCGGCCCGTGGCGTAAGCCGCGCCAGATGCTGCAGGCGCAAACTTACGATGCGCACGCCTCCATCCATGACGATGCCACCGCGCAGAAGCTCGGCTTCAAGGGCGGCACCATCGAAGGCCCGACGCATTTCAGCCAGTTCGCCCCGCTCGGTGCGCGGCTCTGGGGGCAGGCCTGGTTCGAGAGCGGCTGCCTGTCCGCGCATTACCGCAGCGTCTGCTACGAGGGCGAGGAGGTGCAGGCGATCCTGTCGAAGCCGTTGCCGGGCACAAGCCAGTGTCAGATCCAGATGGTCAAGCG
Source organism: Bradyrhizobium sp. CB1717 (assembly GCF_029714325.1). Classification (NCBI taxonomy): domain Bacteria; kingdom Pseudomonadati; phylum Pseudomonadota; class Alphaproteobacteria; order Hyphomicrobiales; family Nitrobacteraceae; genus Bradyrhizobium; species Bradyrhizobium sp. CB1717. The sequence goes on along the minus strand of NZ_CP121666.1, from coordinate 7,136,314 downwards.
CGACGGCACCGAGGTGCTGCGCGGGACGGCCTCGGTCGGCGACGCTGCGGTCGCGACCGCGCTCGAGACCCGTCTCGGCGAGCTCAAACCGCTGACCGATCCCGTGATCCTGCGCGACGTCAAGGTGGCGCAGACGAGCAAGCGGCAGACGGTGCGGATGGCGTTCGACCAGAACATGGGCGACCTCTATCCGTTCTCGCTCAGGCAGAAGCTCGCCGTCATCACCGAGAGCTCGCCGTACTACTCGGGCACCGACAATCCATGGAGCAGGGCCATCATCCCGATGGAGATGCTGAGCGTGCTGTTCCAGTACCGCTCCAAAGAGGATCCGCTGCCGGCCAAGGGACCGGCCGTCGGCCTGTTTGCCGACCAGGAGATCCGACTGGTGAAGGGGCCGCTCTTCGTCGACGAAGAGTACGAGGTCGAGCGCGAGGTGGTCGCACTCTCCGGCAGCCGTCGCACCGAGAGCGCCTGGGCAAAGACGCGCGTGTTCGACAAGGCGGGTACGGTGGTCGCGACGATGTTGCTGAACATGGCGACGCTGAAGGACTCCTATGCGCCGTATGAGGACGAGTATCGGCGGCTGTACGGAGATACTGCCCGCTAGAAAAGCGGGCTCGGTCGTCGCTCATGCTTTGAGCAAATGCACGCCGTAAAGCCGTCGCACAGCGAATAAGCAGACCCGCACTCCTCCCATAACATTCTGACAGCGCAGTAAATTTCCGCGCACCGTCGGTCCGGTCGCAATTGTACACAATGGCACGGCGCTTGCAGAACTCCTGGCAAAGAGAGTTCTCGCGGGGGCCTGCGTCATGTTGAACTCAGCCAAGCCGACACCGGGCGTCATCAGCGCCGAGCCCGAGCCGATCAAGCTCGACTGGCCCGCCACCGCGCTTCTCATCATCGACATGCAGCGCGATTTCATGGAGCCCGGCGGCTTCGGCGAGACGCTGGGCAACGACGTCAGGCAGCTCGCGCGCGCGGTGAAGCCGATCGGCGCGGTGCTGAAGGCGGCGCGCGATACCGGCATGCTGGTGATCCACACCCGCGAGGGCCATCTGCCCGATCTCTCCGACGCGCCGCCAGCGAAAGTCGAGCGCGGCGCGCCGAGCCTCCGCATCGGCGATCCCGGCCCGATGGGCCGCATCCTCATTCGCGGCGAAGCCGGCCACGACATCATTCCCGAGCTCTATCCGCTCGACAGCGAGGTCGTGATCGACAAGCCGGGCAAGGGCGCGTTCTACGCCACCGAGCTCACCGACGTGCTGGAGAAATACGGCATCGAGAATCTTCTGGTGTGCGGCGTCACCACCGAGGTCTGCGTCAACACCACGGTGCGCGAGGCCAATGACCGCGGCTATCGCTGCGTCGTCATTTCCGACGGCTGCGCATCCTACTTCCCCGAGTTTCACGAGATGGGCCTGAAAATGATCAAGGCCCAGGGCGGCATCTTCGGCTGGGTCACAGATTCAGCCGCAGTTCTGGAGGCAATGAAAGTTTCGACCACATAGGGGTATTATCATGAGCACATTGACGGGGACGGCAGGCAGTTCTGATCTGAACAAGTCCGATTTCAAGCCGGCGCTATGGACATCGGGCGACTGGAACGCGTTTTTCGGCTTCGGCACCAACATCCTCGTCAACATGCTGGTGCTCACGGGCCTGTTGCGCTTCGTCTTGAAGATGCCTGACAGCCTCGTGTTCGGCCGCATCCTGCCCGCGCTCGGGCTGATGATGTGCCTGTCCACCTTCTATTATGCGTATCTCGCCTACCGCCTCGCGCAGAAGACCGGCCGCAACGACGTCTGCGCGCTACCCTCGGGCGTCAGCGTGCCGCACATGTTCATCGTCACCTTCGTGATCATGCTGCCGATCACGCTGAAGACCGGCGATCCGCTCAAGGGCTGGTCGGCCGGCCTCGTCTGGGTGTTCTTCCAGAGTTTTATTCTGATGATCGGCGGCTTTATCGCGCCGTTCATCCGCAAGATCACGCCGCGTGCGGCGCTGCTCGGCACGCTCGCCGGCGTCTCCGTCACCTTCATCTCGATGCGGCCGGCGCTCGAGATGTACATGACGCCGCAGATCGGTCTCGTCTGCTTCGCCATCATCCTGGTGAGCTGGTTCGGCGGCGTGAAATATTGGCGCGGCATTCCCGCAGGCCTCGTCGCCATCGCGGCCGGCATGATCATCGCCTGGGGCTCCAACCTGTTCGGCCTCGGCCTCGGTGGCTTGAGCATCGCCGGTGTTGGCGCGGCCTTTGCCAATTTCGGCTTCTCGGTGCCGATCCCGGCCGTCGGCTACGTCTTCTCCGGCTTCGAGTTCCTCGGCATCATCCTGGTCACCGCCATTCCGTTCGGCATCTATGATCTCGTCGAGGCCATGGACAATGTCGAGAGCGCGGAAGCGGCCGGCGACGAATATCCGACCACGCGGGTGCTGACCGCCGACGGCGTCGTCAGCCTGATCGGCTGCCTGATGGGCAATCCCTTCATCAACGCCGTCTATATCGGCCATCCCGGCTGGAAGGCGATGGGCGGCCGCATCGGCTACTCCGCCGCGACCGGCATCATGGTGGTGGTGCTGGCCTGGTTCGGCATCATCTCGGTGCTGCTGGCGTTGGTGCCTGTCGTCGCGATTTCGCCGATCCTGCTCTACATCGGCATGCTGATCGGCGCGCAGGCGTTCCAGACCACGCCGGTCAAGCACGCGCCGGCGATCGTGCTGGCGCTGACGCCGCATCTGGCCGCCTGGGCCAAGCTCCAGATCGACACCATGCTGGCCTCGACCATGACGGCTGCGGCAACCGTCGGCGGCATGGCGGCCGACAAGGCCGACGCGGTCAAGACGGCTGCGGTCGCGGCGCTGCCGCAGCAGGGCGTGTTCTATCACGGCCTCGAAGTCATGGGCGGCGGCTCCATCCTCGGCGGCCTCATCCTCGGCGCAATCGGCGTCTTCATCATCGAGCGCGACTTCGAGAAGGCATCAAGCTTTGCGCTGGTCGGTGCGGTGCTGACCTATTTCGGCTTCATGCACGGCGAAGCCGTCGGCATCGGCGGCGGCTTCGGCGTCACGCCCGCGGTCGCGTTTGCCTACGCCGTGATGGCCGCCGGACTGTTCGCGGCCAGCAAGCTCGGCACCACCGAGCACTACGCCGCGCATCCGGAGATGCACGCCGCGCCGGCGGAGTAGAGTACACGCATTAGTGGCAGCCGGGCGACGCCGTGTCGCCCGGCCGCTTCATTTTAGCCGCCCTTGACGGCCCCCGCCGTGAGCCCGGCCACGATCTGCCGCTGCGCGAACACCGTCAGCAACAGAACCGGGAAGGTGACGATCAGCGCGGCGGCGGCCAGCGGGCCCCAGCTGAGCTGGTCGAACGAGATCATGTTGTAGACCGCAACGGGCAGGGTGCGCGTCTCGCGCCCCGCCAGCACGATGCCAAACACAAAATTGTTCCAGGAGAAGATCACGGCGAGGATGAACGCGACCGCGACGCCGGGTTTTGCGATCGGCAGCGCGACGTGGCGGAACACCTGCCAGCGCCCGGCACCGTCGATCAGGGCGGCTTCCTCCAGCTCCATCGGGGTCGTCTCGAAATAGCCGATCATGATCCAGATCACGATCGGCACGGTCACGACGAGATGGATGATGATCTGCGGCACCAGCGTGCCGAGCAGACCGAGCCACTGGAACAGCAGGAACAGCGGGATCAAATAGGACAGGCCCGGCGTGATGCGGGCGATCAGGATCACGATCGCGGATTTGTGCGCGGCCATGCGGGCGATGCCGTAGCCGGCAGGGACGCCGACCATGAGCGCCAGCAACGTCGCGCTGCCGGTGACGATCAGGCTGTTCATGAAATAGGTCAGGAAGCGGTTGGAGGCGAGCACGTCGGCATAGTTCTTCCAGGCGATGCGATCCGGAAAGAACACCGGCGGGTAGGCGGCATTGTCGACCTCGAACTTGAGCGACAGCGAGATCATCCAGAGGAAGAACAGGATTGCCGGCGAGACGATGACGAAGACAGAGAGCCACAGGCCGATCTTGCCGATGATCTGACGGGGTGTCATGCGCCCCTCGCGATCTCGGTCCACAGCATGCGCTGGCGGGCGTAGAGCATCACCGCCGCAAGCAGGACAATCAGCAGGAAGAACACGACCGCGATCGCCGAGCCGTAACCGAGATCGTAATAGGTGAAGGCGACGCTATAGAGATAGATGTTGATGGTCTCCGACGCCGAGCCCGGTCCGCCCTGCGTGATCGCGAAGATGATGTCGAAGCTCTTCACCGCGTCGATCATGCGGATCATGCCGGCGATGAACAGGAACGGCATGATCAGCGGCAGCGTGATGAAGCGGAACACCTGCCAGAAGCTGGCGCCGTCGATCTGCGCGCTTTCGTAAGGCTCGGTCGGGATCGCGGCGAGGCCGCCGAGCACGATCAGCATGACCAGCGGCGTCCATTGCCAGGTCTCGACCAGCACCAGCGAGGGAATCACGGTTGCGGGGTGGAAGACCCAGAGCTGTGCGGGAATCCCGACCAGCGACAGCAGATAGTTCAGCACGCCGAGCTGCGGGTGGAACATCATGGTCCACACCAGCGCGATCGCCACCGGCGTCGCCATCATCGGCATGATGAAGACGCCGCGCAGAAATCCGCGACCGGCGAAGTTCTGGTGAAACACCACGGCCGAGAGCGTGCCGAGGATCAGCGGCAGCACCACCGACAGCACGGTGTAGACCAGCGTGTGGCCGACCGCTTCGAGAAAGCGCGGATCGCTCGTGAGGCGCAGATAGTTGGAGAACCCGACGAAGGTGGTCGGCGCGCCGACCTTCCATTCGTTCAGGCTCATCCAGATCGTGAAGACCCACGGGAAGATGATGATCGCGAGCACGACGACCAGCGCCGGCACCACGAACGGCCAGTAGGACGGCGGCCGCAGCTCCTTCTCCGGCGCGGCATCGGACCGTGCCGCGGCCGGAGTCGATTGTGTCAACGCACTCACGCTTTTTCACTGCGCTCCAGGATCGGCCGGAACTGCTCGTGAGCCTTTTTCAGCTCTGTAGCGGGGTCGGTACCTGTGATGGTCGAGGTAATTGCGGCGCCGACAAGATCGCGGAATTCGGCGACCGGGATGATCACGGGCAGGCCCAGCTTGCTGATCTTGGCGGAATCAATCACCGACTGCAGCCATTCCTTGGGCATCTTTACGCCGCTCTGGACCTCGGGGTCATTCAGGATTGAGTTGCGGAACGGTACGCCGCCGCCGGCCTGCAACAGCCGCGCGCCTTGCTTCTTGGAAACCACCCACTGGCAGAGCAGATAAGCGGCTTCCTTGTTCTTGCTCGCCGCGGCAATGCCGATGCCGTCACCATAGGTGGCCGAATATTGTCCCTTCGGTCCGGCGGGAACGACGGTGTAGCCGACCTTGCCGACGACGCGCGAGGCGGCAGGATCTTCCAGCGGCGGCGCCCAGCCAACGCCGTCGATCCACATTGCGGAACGTCCTTGCGTGAACGAAGCCATCGACTCCATCCAGTTGAAGCCGACGACGCCGGGCGGAGCGACCTTCGTCAGCAGCGTCTGGTAGATTTTTGTTGCCTCGATCGCTTCCGGACCGTCGGTCAGGATGTTACCCTTGGCGTCGAGGAATTCGCCGCCGCAATTGAGGAAGAAGTTCGTCCACAACGTCATGTTGGCATTGCGCAGGCCTCGTCCGACGAAGCCGAAGGTGCCTTCCTTGGGGTCGGTGAGCTTCTCGGCAGCCGCGATCATCTCGTCGAAGGTCTTGGGCACCGCGACGCCCTTCTTCTGGAACAGCTCCTTGTTGTAGTAGAGGATGAAATAGTCGACCGACCAGGGCAGCGACAGCATCTGGCCCTTGTCGTTCTTGGCGTATTGCAGGCCGGCGGCCGAGAAATCGCTCTCGACGAGATCGGGCGCGGTCAGCGTCGGATCCTTCATGAAGGGCGTTATGTCGGCGAGCCAGCCGGCTTTCTCGAACTGCCGCTTCTGCACGTGATAGCTGAGATGCACGACGTCGAAGCTCGGCCGTCCCGAGGTGAGCTCGATCACGACCTTCTGGCGCTGCTGCTGCTCGGGGATCTGCTCGGATTCCACCTGGATGCCGGTGAGCTCGGTAAACTCCTTGATGTTCTTCTGCAGATTATCGCCGCGTGGGCCCTTGGCGAGGATCACCTCCAGCTTGGTCCCGGCGTATTTCTTCCAGTTGACCTCGGCGCGTGCCGGCAGACCGGTCAGACTGAGCGCGCCGGCCGCGGCGGTGCCCGTCAGCAGCGTGCGGCGCGAGATGTTGTGGTTGGCCAATGCAGTCCCTCCCTCTGATTCATCTTCTTTGGGAGGGATACTAGCGGCCGTACCACGCCTGCCTAGTCCTAATCTACGATCAGGGACGTACGGCCGGCGTCTCCATCGGCAGGCCGCGCGCCCGCGACATCAGGTAAAGTTCGAGCGCGACCAGCTCGGGCGAGCCGTAATCATAGGCCTGGGCGCGGACACCGCTCATGCAGCTGCGCAACCGACGCTCGATCGACCCCAGCGTTTGCCACTCCAGGCGGTAGAGCGGATAGCCGGTCGGCTGCGCTTGCGTGATCGGCGCGCCCGCGAGGCGCTTGTCGAAATTATCGTCGTGGCAATTGGTGCAGGCGAGGTTGAGCTGCCCTTCACGCTGCATGAAGAGGTCGCGGCCCTGGTCGACGAACGGCTTGAGCTGCGGATCGTCGCCGGCCGTGATCGCGACGCCGCTCGACTGGTGCGCGACATAGGCCGACAGCGCCAGCAGGTCGCGGCTCTCGTAAGGCAGCGGCATTACCTGCTGATGATTGGCACGGCAGAGATTGATGCGTTGGTCGAGCGTGACGGGGCGCGCCAGCGCCTTGTCAAAGGCGGGATAGCGCGCTGCGACGCTCTTCATGCTGCTGCGCGCATCGCCATGGCAATCTGCGCAGGCTTTGCCCGCGTCGCCCATCTTCTTGCCCCAGAGTGCCTCGCCGTCGAGCACGAACAACATGCCCGGATTGGAGGTGTCGTCGTCCTGCATGGCGCGCGTGTCCGGCCCCATGAACGAATAGCCGGAGCGGCGCGCATCGGGCGGGATCTCGCCGGCGAGCAGGGCGGGGCCCGTGACGAGCAGCATCGCCGCCGCTATCGCGCGCCAAAGAATCATTCGACCGTGATCGATGCGGAGGCGGTGGATGAATAGCCGTTGTCGCCGGTCCATTCGAACTCGAACTTGCCGCTCTCCTTCGCGACGGTGAAGAACGAGAGATAGGGGTTCGCGGCGATCGCCGGAAACAGGTCGGCGCGGAAGATTTCGGTGCCGTTGTAGCGACAGGTGAAACTGGTGATGATGTCGCGCGGCACCAGTCTGCCGTCCGCGGTGTGACGGAAGCCGGTTTCCATGATATGCGAGGTCAATGTGCGGATCTCGATGATGTCGCCGCGCTTGGCCTTGGCCGGGACGTTGATGAGCGCGGCCATCAGTTCATCTCCTCGGTGCAGGCGGCCAGCGTGACAACGACATCGGCCATGACCTGCCAGAAGGTGTCGTCGGAGAGGCGCGCGATCGCCACGACCTTCTGGGTGTCGGCGAGCCGGATCCTCGTCGAGACCTGGGCACGGCCGGAGGAAGGATTGAGATAGAAGTTGCCGATGTTCGGCTGCGGGTTCTTCTCGTTGAAGACGTGGATGCTCTTGACGTAGTCGGTCGCCGTCATCGGGCTGGCGACGCTCACCGTCATCGGCACGGTATTGCCGTTCTCGACCAGGGGCGGAATGTCGAGCTTGACCCTGCCGGTGCGGATCTGTGCTTCACCGACGACGTTGCGGATCGCGGTGGTGAGCATGGCCGGCGTCGCCTCCAACGGCCGCAGCGTGACGATCGGGACCGTCCCGGCAACGGTGACGCCGCCGGCAAGGCTCAAAAATCGTCGTCGCGTGGTTGGCATGAGCCTAGTCCCGAAGCGTTGCAAGAAAGGCCACGATGTCCTCGATCTCCGCAGCCGACAAGATCGGCTTGCCGGCAAAATTGCGCCCGACCCGGACGAGGCCATCGTTACGATAATAGGACGGCATGATAGTGTCGGGGTTGAAACGCGCTGCATCGACCAGCCGAAGCCGCAACTGGCTCGCCGACCACCGGTTCCCGGCGCCGCTGAGATCAGGCGCGAGGTCGCCCTGGAACCGCGTTTCCGGAAACGGGCCGGAATGGCAGAGGATACAGGTGGTCGTGCGCGCCAGCACCAGCGCGCGCCCGCGCGCGGCATCGCCGGGCGCGCCGGTGAGCGATTGTGGAATGCCGTCGCCGACGATCCTGTAGGGCACGAGCTCGTCCGCGCTCGCGCTGCAGGCGAGGCTTGTGGCGATCAGCGCCGCGATATGGACCGATGATCTAGCCAAAGGTGTCCGCCGTGATGGTTTGAAACCAGCGCTCCGCATCAGTCGCCTCGCGCGCACGCAACTCGCGCGGCGCATCGACCGGGCTCGTCGTGCCGCCCTCGACCTCGGCAAAGATGTCGCCCCTGGGCTGGTAGTTGCCGGCGAGGGAAAAGCCGTAACCGGGCGCGACGGTGTTGTAGCAGACGCCGGTCAGCCGCGGCGCCTCCGGTGCGCGGCCCGCGAGGAGGCCGATGATCGCGCTCGCGCAAGCCTTGCCCTGAGCGCTCGCCGCTGATGCCGATTTCGGGATGCCGCCGCCGAGACAGGCGTCGCCGATGACGTGGATGTTCTTGACGAGTTTCGACTCGAAGGTGACAGGATCGATCGGGCACCAGCCGGTATGATCCGCCGCGCCCGCGATATCGGCAATGCGACCGGCGCGTTGCGGCGGGATGACGTTGGCGACGTCAGGCGTGTAGTTGCCGAATTCGGTGACGATGGTCCGGGTCGCGGCATCGACAGAGGTCACGCGGCCGCCTTGCGACAGAGCAATGCGCTCGATCATGTCGCCGTAGAGCTCCTTCCACGCCTTCTCGAACAGCCGCTGTTGGGAGAAACTGTCCTTGGCGTCGAGGACCAGCACTTTCGAGCGCGGTTTTTTCGTCTTCAGATAATGCGCGATCAGGCTGGCGCGCTCGTAAGGCGCTGGCGGACAGCGCGACGGATTGGCGGGGATGGCAATGGCGACCGTGCCGCCGTCTTCCATCGCCTCCAACTGCCGGCGCAGCAACAGCGTTTGCGCGCCGGCCTTCCAGGCATGCGGCATTTTTTCCGATGCGGCGTTGTCATAGCCGGGCAGGGCCTCGACATGGAAGTCGATGCCGGGCGCGAGCACGAGGCGGTCGTAAGGCAGCGCGACGCCGTCGGTCGTCATGACGCTGCGCCGGTCCGGCTCGATCGCAGTTACGGCCTGGCCGATCACAGTGACGCCCTCGGCGGCGAGCTTGTCGTAGCCGAACTGCTGCGCGTCGATGTCGCGCAGGCCCGCAATCACCTCGTTGCTGAAGGGACAGGAGGTGTAGACTGCGTTGGGTTCGATCAGGATGACCTGCAAATCTCCCTGCGCATGCTTCAGCGCGCGGGCGCAAGCCGCGCCGCCGAAGCCGCCGCCGACCACGACGACACGTCCCGTGGATTGCGCGCGCGAAATCGATGGCCGCGCCAACGCTGCGGCCGCCAAGGTGATGCCGAACACGGCATTGCGCCGTGTCACCGGGCGCGTGGTCATCAGGGGCATCTGGAAAAGGGCTACGGCGGCAATCTCTCGCCGCCGCAGCATGTTGCTTTAGGCGAAGGTGATGTTCTGGTCGCGCAGCGGCACTGAGCGGATGCGCTTGCCCGTCGCCGCGAAGTAGGCATTGAGCACCGCCGGCGCCGCAACGCCGATGGTCGGCTCGCCGACGCCGCCCCAGAACCCACCGCTCGGCACCATCACCGATTCCACCTTCGGCATCTCGTTGATGCGCATCGAGTTGTAGGTGTCGAAGTTGCTCTGCTCGATCTTGCCGTCCTTGACGGTACAACCACCATAGAACAGCGCGGAGAGGCCATAGACGAAGGAGCCCGCGATCTGCCGCTCCACCTGCGCCGGATTGACGACGTAGCCGGGATCGGTGGAGGCGACGATGCGATGCACCTTGATCTTGCTGCCGTCGGTCACCGAGATCTCGGCGGCGCCGGCGACATAGCTGCCATAGCCCATCACCTGCGCGATGCCGCGATAGACGCCTTGCGGCGCCGGCGTGGTCCAGCCGATCTTCTCGGCGACCGCATTGAGCACCGCCAGATGCTTGGGGTGGTTACCCATCAGCTTGCGGCGGAACTCTAGGGGGTCCTGGCCTGCGGCATGGGCGAGCTCGTCCATGAAGCATTCCATGTAGATCGCGTTGTGATTGACGTTGACGCCGCGCCAGAAGCCCGGCGGAACGTGCGGGTTGCGCATCGCATGCTCGACCAGCAGGTTCGGCACCGAATAGCCGAACGCGGCTTCGCCGGATTGGGCGACGCCCTGGAATGCCGCCGGATCCATGCCGTTCTGCAGCGCTTCGGGGCGCAGCGAGAACAGGATCGATTGCCCGGACAGGCGGTAGTGCAGCGCGACCAGATTGTTGTTGGCATCGAATGCGCCGGTCATCTTGCACTGGGTGATCGGGTGATACCGGCCGTGCGCCATGTCCTCTTCGCGTGACCACAGCAGCTTGACCGGGGTGCCCGGCATCTGCTTGGCGATCATCACCGCTTGCCGGACATAGTCGGTCTGGCCGCGCCGGCCGAAGCCGCCGCCGAGCATGACCTTGTGCACGTCGCACTTCTCCGCCGGCAGGCCTGACGCCTCCAGCACCGCCGCGAAGGCGGCTTCGCCGTTCTGCGTGCCGCACCAGACCTCGCACTTGTCCGCCGTGTAGACCGCCGTGGCGTTCATCGGCTCCATGGTGGCGTGGTTCTGGTAGGGATAGGCGTAGACGGCCTCGACCTTCTTGGCGGCGCCGGCGATCGCCGCCTTGGCGTCGCCGTTCTTGTTGCCGACATAGGCCGGCTGGTCATTGTCGAGGCCTTCCGCCAGCCACTTCGCGATCGACTCGCTGGAGACCTTGGCGTTGTCGCCCTCGTCCCAGACGATCGGCAGCGCCTCCAGCGCGGTCTTGGCGTGCCACCAGGTGTCGGCCACGACCGCGACCGCGGTATCGCCGACCTTGACGACCTTCTTGACGCCCTTCATTCCGGCGACCTTGGCCTCGTCATAGCTCTTCAGCTTGCCGCCGAACACCGGGCAGTCCTTGATCGCGGCGTTCAGCATGCCCGGCAGCTTGACGTCGATGCCGTAGATCATCGCGCCGTTGGTCTTGTCGGCGGTGTCGAGCCGAAGCAGGCCTTTGCCGACGATGGTCCAGTCCTTGGGATCCTTGAGCTTGACGTCGGCGGGCGGGGTCAGCCTTGCGGCGGCCTCGGCGACCTTGCCATAGGTCGTGGTCCGGCCTGATCCCTTATGGGTGATGACGCCCCTGGCCACGGTGCATTCGGACGCCGGCACCTTCCACTCATTGGCGGCGGCCTCGATCAGCATCACGCGCGCGGTGGCGCCGCCCTTGCGGACGTAGTCCTGCGAGGAGCGGATGCCGCGGCTGCCGCCGGTGGAGAAATCGCCCCAGACGCGTTTGCGGGCAACGCTCTGGCCGGGGGTCGGATATTCGGTGGTGACCTTCGACCAGTCGCATTCGAGCTCCTCGGCGACGAGCTGGGCAAGGCCGGTGAGCGAGCCCTGGCCCATCTCGGAGCGGGCGATGCGGATCACGACGGTGTCGTCGGGCCTGACCACGACCCAGGCGCCGATCTCGGGCGAGCCGTCGGCGGCGCGCACCACGGCGGGGCCGCCGAAGGGGATGTCGAGGCCGATTGCGAGGCCTGCGCCGACAGCAGCGCTGCCGATGACGAAGGCACGACGGTTCATCTTGGGAGAGACGTGCTTGTTCATGGGGCGGCTCCTTACGCGGCTGCGATCGTGTGGATCGCCTCGCGCACCTGCTGGAAGGTGCCGCAGCGGCAGATATTGGTGATGGCCTCGTCGATATCGGCGTCGGTGGGCTTCGGCTTCTCGTTCAGCAGCGCCGCGACCGCCATGATCATGCCGCTCTGGCAATAGCCGCATTGCGGAACATCCTTCGCGATCCAGGCTTCCTGCACCTTGTGCAGCGTGGCGCCGGAGGCGAGGCCCTCGATGGTGGTGATCTTCTTGCCCTCGGCCTCGGCGACCGAGACGCCGCAGGAGCGGGTGGCGACACCGTCGATGTGAACCGTGCAGGCGCCGCATTGTGCGATGCCGCAGCCGTATTTGGTGCCGGTCAGACCGGCATTCTCGCGGATCGCCCAGAGCAGCGGGGTGTCCGGCTCGACGTCGAGTGTGAGGGTTTTTCCGTTGATTGTTAGGTTTGCCATCGCAGTCCCCTGATTGGCCCAATCCACCGATTGGACTCAGGGGCGTAATGTGTCCGGCAAATTGGAACTGTTCAAATCAAGAGTCCGCGGGGTGGCCGTCAAAGAGATCGAAACGCGCGGGGAAGAATGTCGGGTGCGCGGTGTTGCGGCGTGTGAACGGCCGTGCATGGCCGCAGCGCTTGGCCGCACAGAATTAATTTGACTAACCCAAGGCGTTGTACAACCTTTGCGTTTGGTGGACCATTAGTCCATCCTAAGGGAGAAGTGCCATGGGCCGCATCGTCACGATTGATCTCGAAAAAGTTCTCGCGTCAGGTAATGATCTCAAAGCCAAGTCGCCTTCTGGACTCACGACACACGCAGACCTGCTCGGCCTTGCCAGCGACGTCAGCAAGGATCCCGTCTCGTATCTGAGCAGCGTCGGCGTTCAGCTCGACGACCAGACGGCAACGATGTTGCGGAGCAAGCTCGCCACGCGAAGCGGCGGCGTGCAGGCCGGAACGATCCATATCGACATCCTCTGATTCCGCGTCGGCAAATATCTCGTCGGCAGATCATGATGGCCGGCTGACCGGTTCGCCGGGCAGCCGGGATATGAGGTCGTCGGCCATGGCGCTCGGCGCACAATTCTTATCCGATTTTCGCGCGGCCAGGGTGACGCCCAGCAATCTCGTTCTCAACGTCACCTTGAAATGCCCGCTCAGATGTTCGCACTGCTGCTTTTCATCTGACATGTTTCACGGCGGCCATTTGTCCGCCGCCGATGTCCATCGCTGCATCCGGCAAGCGGCGCAGATCCCGTCAATGGAGATCGTCCATTTCGTCGGGGGCGATCCGATGCTGCATGCCGACATCGTGGCCGAGGCCGTGGCGCTGGCGGCATCGCTGGGCTTGCGCGCCGGCATCACCACGAGTGCGTTCTGGGCCAAGTCGCCCGCGCGCGCGACGGCGGCCGTCCGGCGATTGCGCACGGCCGGCCTCACCGAAATGACGTTGTCTTACGACGATCCCCATGCCGAGTTCGTACCGCTGAACTTCATTGCCAACGCGGTGGCGGCGGCGCGCGAGTGCGGCCTGCTGCTGCGGATCGCGGTGGTGGTTGAAGCAGGCTCGAGGATCACCGCCGCCAGCCTGCGCACTGATTTGGGCCTTCATGACGAGCCCGGCATCAACATCTATGAGACCGTCGCCAACTCGACGGGCCGCGGCGAGGGCACGGACGAGAAAACGCAGGCCGGGCGCGTTCAGCACGCGTCGGCCTATCGCGGTCCCTGCGAGTCCGTTCTCCACACGGTTTCGATCGATCACGAGGGCGGTATCCGGCCGTGCTGCGGCGTGCTGCCTCATTACGATTCACTAAAGGTCGGGCACATCGCGAAGGAGGGGATCGAGGCCGCCATGCGGGCGGCCGCCGACGATCCGCTCTACCGATGGATCAGGCTCGAAGGGCCCATCGCCATCCTGGCCGCTGTCACGGCCGACGACCCCGTGCCGATGCGCGCGCAGGATTTCGACGGCATCTGCACCGCATGCGATCGCATCTTCCGCTCGCCGGACCTGTTGGCACGCGTGCGCGAAGCTGCTGAGGCACGTCGCAGCCAGATCGAGACCTGCGAGATGCTGCTGGACGGACAGCCGTCGCCTGCCAACCTCGTGGGCGCCCAATGAGCACCGATGTCCTCTTCTGTTCGGCACCGGTGATGTCCGTGGTACGGCCGTCGGCGGCGCTCGGTCTGTTGCAGGCGCTGCTGCGGCAGAAGGGCATTCGCGCCGAGACGCTCTATCTCAATCTGCTGTTCGCCGATCGTATCGGGCTCGATCTGAACGAGCAGCTTGCGGAGAAGCTGCCCAGCCATCTCCTGGCCGGCGACTGGTTGTTTGGTGATTGCCTGGGTGCGCGGCCCGACCGGCCGCGGGTGCAGCGCCACAGCCACGAGCTCGGCGCCGCCATCGCGCGCAAGGGGCTGGAGCAACTCTACGAGATCCGCCGCAATTTGATCCCGTCCTTCGTCGCGGAAGCAGCCGACCGGTTGCTTGAACGAGAACCCAAGATCATTGGCTTCACCTCGATGTTCGAGCAGACGGTCGCTTCGCTCGCGATCGCGGCTGCGGTCAAGGCGCGGGATCCGTCCGTCGTGATCTGCTTCGGCGGCGCCAATTGCCACGGGCCGATGGGCGCGGTGCTGCTGAAGAACTTTTCGCAGATCGACTACGTCTTCAATGGCGAGGCCGATACCGTGTTCGGCCCCGCCGTGGTGGCGATCCTGCGCGGCGAGCGGCCCCGGGGCCTGCCGGGATGCCTGTCGCGCGACCAGCCCGCAACGGGTGCAGCGGCCGGTCCGACCGCGATGGATGCGCTGCCGATTCCCGACTACGCCGATTATTTCGCGCAGCTGGCCGAGCTGTCCGACGCCGCGCGCGTGCGTCCCTCGATTCCGTTCGAGTCCTCGCGCGGCTGCTGGTGGGGCCAAAAACACCATTGCACGTTCTGCGGCCTGAACGGGGAGGGCATGGCGTTCAGGGCCAAGTCGGCGCCGCGCGTGCTCGAGGAAATCGAGACGCTGCATGCGCAGTTCGGGATCATCAGGTTTGCCGCGACCGACAATATCCTGGGCATGTCCCACATCGACGGCGTGCTCGGAAAGTTCGCGGAACGCCCGGTGCGTGGCTTTCGCTTCTTCTACGAGATCAAGGCCAACATGGACGAGGCGCAGCTCGAGACGCTGGCGCTTGCGGGGACGGTCTGGTTGCAGCCCGGCATCGAGAGCCTGTCGGATCCGGTGCTGCATCTCATGCGCAAGGGCGTGAGCGCTCTGCTCAACCTGCGTCTATTGCGCAATTGCCGCGAGCTCGGCGTCGGACTGGTCTGGTCGATCCTCTATGGCTTCCCCGGAGAGCCGCGCGAGGCCTACGACACCGTCGCCAAGTTGGTCCCGCTGCTTGAACACCTGCAGCCGCCGGTCGGCTGCGGCCGGATTCGCCTCGACCGCTTCAGCCCCAATTTCGAGCGCGCCGCGGAGATCGGCTTTCGCAATGTCACGCCGATGCCGGCCTATGGCGCGATCTACGACGTTCCGGACGAGGATCTCGCGAACCTCGCTTATTTCTTCGAGGGCGATGCCCCCGACGCCGCGCGCGAGCAGGACTTGGTGTTGCTCAAGGACGCGAGTGCGGCCTGGCGCGCGCGCTGGTTCGACCAGCCCTTCGCGCCGCAACTGACGATGACGGCCGTCGGCACCGCGCATCTCGTCAGCGACACGCGGGCCTGCGCGCTTCAGCCGTTCTATTGCCCGGCACCGGTCGAGATTGCCGTGCTCAATCTGCTGCGCAATCCCTGCACGCGGCCGAGCGCCGTTGCGCAGCTCGCAGATCGCTTCGACACTGTAACGGTCGAGGCCGCAATGGATGCGGTCTTGACGCGGCGGTTCGTGGTCGAGATCGAGGGCCGGATGCTGTCGCTGGTCACGGAGGCCGGCCGGGAGATCTTTGACGCCGATGCCCGCGCCGAGTTTCCGCTCGGATTCGTCCTGCCGCGCGAGCGCGCGACAGCTCGTGCGGCGTTGACTGAAGTTCGCGAAGAGCCGACCGGCCTGGAACGGGTGCAGCCATGACCGTCGAAGTCCGCCCGCTCGGCGACAAGTGCAACATCAAGTGCCGCTACTGCTATCAGGAGGGCATTCGCACCGCCGGCAACGTTCCGACGCGCTACGATCTCGACGCGATCATGGCGACGCTGGACAGGCTGGCGGAACCGTTCAGCCTGTTCGGCGGCGAGATCATGATGACCCGCCGCTCCGATCTCGAGCGCCTGATGCAGCTCGGCTTCGACCGTCACGGCGGCGTCGGCATGCAGACCAACGGCACGCTGATCGAGGAGCGCGACATCGAGCTGTTCAGGAAATATCGCGTGCGCATCGGCATTTCGATCGACGGCCCGGGACCGCTCAACGATGCCCGCTGGGCCGGCAGCCTCGCGGCAACGCGGCGCGCGACCGCCCGTATCGAGGCGGTGATCGAGACGCTGTGCCGGGAGGGCATGCCGCCGAACGTGATCGTGACGCTGAACCGGATGAACGCTGCGCCGGAACGGCTGGGCGTATTGTGCGAATGGATCAGGTTTCTCGGCAGCCTCGGTGTGCGCAAGCTGCGCCTGCATTTGCTGGAGCAGGATGAAACGGAAGGCGGCGAGGGCCTCGCACTTACCGCGCAGGAGAACCTGGCGGCCCTGCGGCGACTGCGCCGGCTCGAACAGGAGTTGCCGTCGGTTCAATTCGACATTTTCGCCGAGATGGCCGCGATGCTTCGGGGCGACGACGCACGCACCTCGTGCGTATTCCACGCCTGCGATCCCTACGCGACCCGCGCCGTGGTGGGCGTCGAGAGCGACGGCCGGCTCGGCAATTGCGGTCGCACCAACAAGGGTGGCGTGACCCATCTGCGCGCGGGCCGCGAGGCGTTCGAGCGTCAGCTCTCGCTCTACCGCACGCCGCAGGCCAATGGCGGATGCCAGGGCTGCCGGTTCTTCCTGGCGTGCAAGGGCAATTGTCCAGGCACGGCGATCGGGGGCGACTGGCGGATGCGCTCGGTCGACTGCCCGGTATGGTTCGGCCTGTTCGAGGACATCGAGGCCGAGCTTCAGGCGAAGGGAGAAACCGTGATCAGCCGGTCGGACCTTAGGTCCGACCTTGAAGCGAGGATGATCGCAGCCTGGTCGATCGGAGACAATCCGACCTTGCATTCACTGATCGAGCAGGTGGACGCACCATGACGTCCGCGGGTCCGACATGCTGGTTGACCTGGCCCCGTCCTCCGCTTGCGGCGACCCCGCGCGAGCCTGTTGTCGCCAAGGCGGCTACGCAGCGCATCAGCTTCAGCGGCCCGCAAGCCCGTAGCCTCTGGCAGCCGCGTCTGGAACGTCTCAGGCGAGCGGCGCTCGCGATCGAATTCGAGATGGTGCGCCAAGGGCGCCTTCCGGCGACGCTGGTGTGGACCGACTATGATGGCGTCGACGCCTTGACGGAACGGGCGCGCGCGATTGGTCTCGAAGCAAAGCCGGTCAAGGCCTCGCTCGGCTATGCCGCAGACTGGCCGCTTGAGGCATCGATCGACGAACCGAAGCGCCTCCTCGACTATGCGTTCCTGATCGGCACCGCGCCGCTCGACGTATCGATCGCCGAGCCGGCCGCGAATGACCTGGCGCAGGCGGCGATACGGTTTGGCTATCCCGCGTGCTGCGCAAAGTCCTGGGCGAATGACCTCCGGCACGGCGGAAGCGATCCGCTGGCGAGCCTTCTCGCGCGCGATGACAAGGCAGCGATGATGGCTCACGTCGCGCTCGCGGTTCTGGGACTGGGACCGGTGCGGCACGCGCCGTGTTCGGCGGATTGTCTCGCCACGCGGGAATGCTCGCGCGCGTTCCTCGATCTCGGCCGCGAACTCGGATTTGTCGAAGAGATGGCGTGGCTCGAAGAGATCGCTGATTGGGCGGTCGATGCGTCGCTGGTCAATGGCATCGCCGAGATCGCGACGACGGCCTTCCGCTGCATGTGGCTCTCAGACGAGGGGGCGGCGCGGGCTCGGCCGCTGCGTCACGCAGTGACGCGCCCCGAAAAACGAAAGGCCGCGCCGGTCGAGCCCGTGGAAAGCGCCAACATCCTCGCCGAATTCGGCAACGGATTTGAAGCGGCTGGATTCGAAAGCCCCTTCGCCATGCGCTCGCGCTTCAGTACCGTGGTGTGGGAGCAGACCGCCGCGTTGCGCCGCGCCACATCAGCCGTGCATGTCGGGTGCGGCGAAGGGCTCCTGCTGGAACTGATCGCGCAAACGAAGCCCAAGCTGAGACTGTACGGCACCGAGGAGGAGGCTGCGGCAGTGGAGGCAGCGCGCCGGCGCCTCGGCGCCTCCTTGCCGGTGCTCGGCGGGTCCAGCATCGAGGCGCTTGCCGCGCTGTCGCGTCTCTTACCCGAAGGTATCGATCTTGCCTTCATCGATGCGGAGCAGCTTGGGGGGCACGACGCGCTGGCCGCCGTCCGCGCGGTCGCAAAAACGGTGATCGTGATTGGCACCGACCGCTCGCTGCACCGGTTCAAGGACATGAATACGTATGCCGCGGCGATGGGGCTCGCCTTGTTGCCTGGACGGGCCGCGAGAGTCTCTGCGGCGCTCTCGCCGGCGAATGATTGCCTGCACTGACCGGTTCGAAGGAGAACGCGCCATGAATGCGACGTCGATTGACTGGGAACGCACGGCACGCCCGCAGGCCGACGGCTACGACACCGCCGTCGCCCTCGGCCTGATCGAAACCGAGCCGACGCCGTGGCGTCCGCTGCCGCCGCAGCGGCCTCCGGTGAACGGCGCGCCGTCGATTGCGGAGGGCAGGGTTGCCCTGCGCACCGAGGATCCGCTGCTGCCCGCGCCGCGGTTCGTCCCCGACGCGCAAGCGGTCCCGGCGATGGAGCAGGCGCTCCATTACGTCCGCCGCTGGCCGCTCGCTGCGAAACAATGGCCTGATATCGTGCATACGATCCAGTGCTATCACGACACCGAGCAGCCCACCGAAGGACCCGGCCGCCTCGGTTCGGCCAGCCACTCGGTCGATGCGCGCTTCGGCGTCATCGGCCTCACCGTGAACTGCCCGCTCGCGACCGCGCAGGCTATCGTGCATGAAATGGCGCATCACAAGCTGAGGGCGTTCGGCGTTGCCAACGAGAATGCAATCCGGATCATCAGCAATCCGCAGGACGAGCTCTATCCCAGCCCGATCGTGGTCGACCGGCCGCGCCCGATGACGGCGGTGCTGCACGCGCAATATTCGTTCATCCACGTCACCCAGCTCGACGTGCACATGCTGGAGCAGGAAGACGATCCGGAAGTGCGCAGCGACATCCGCCAGTTGCTCGCGCGCAACGCATCGCGGATGGAGAAGGGGTTCGAGACCTTGCGGCAGCACGCCCGCACCGACGGGCCGGGCCGGGAGTTCCTCGGCGCGTTCTTCGCCTGGTGCAGTGATGTCCTGGCGACCAGCCGAAAGATGCTTGCAACCGAGCGCGCCTGATCGGCTCGGTCCTCGGCAGGCCGGGTTCCAGCCCGAAATGCCAGATAATGCGGCCTGAAGCGACGCCCGGCCGTGAACGCCGGTTCCAGGCCCCGGCCACCGCTGCGTTGCGGCGACAGTTTGTCCCTTTTGCAGGGGTGCAAGACGGAAATGCTTTGCTACACTGCACCCGAGTAAAAAGGAGTTCCATGAACGTGCCGGGTCCCAACGTGCTAATGCTCTATCCGCTGTTCTCGGCAGAGTCCTTCTGGAGCTTTGGCGAATCCTGCAAGGTGATGGGCGTCAAGCGCCCTGCCGCCCCTTTGGGGCTGATCACGGTCGCCGCGATGTTGCCCAAGGACTGGACGGTCCGGCTGATCGACTGCAACACGCAATCTTTCGGCGACGAGGATCTCGCCTGGGCCGACGTCGTCTTCACCGGCGGCATGTTGCCGCAGCAGGCCGATACGCTGCACCTGATCGAGCTCTGCCGCGCCGCCGGCAAGCCGGTGGTCGTGGGCGGGCCCGATCCCACCTCCAGCCCCCACATCTACGAGAAGGCCGACTTCCGGGTGCTCGGCGAGGCCGAAAGTGTCATTGACGAGTTCATCGCGGCCTGGGAGAGCGGGGCCCGCTCCGGTGTCTTCACCGCGCCGAAATTCCAGGCCGACGTCACCAAGACGCCGGTGCCGCGCTTCGACCTGCTCAAATTCGAGGACTATCTCTATATCGGTGTGCAGTATTCGCGCGGTTGCCCGTTCACCTGCGAGTTCTGCGACATCATCGAGCTCTACGGCCGTGTGCCCAGGACCAAGACGACCGAGCAGATGTTCGTCGAGCTCCAGACGCTCTACAACATGGGCTATCGCGGCCATCTTGACTTCGTCGACGACAATTTCATCGGCAACAAGAAATCGCTGCGGCAGTTCCTGCCCCAGCTCGCCGAATGGCAGCGCGCCCACAACTATCCCTTCGAGCTGTCGACCGAAGCCTCGGTCAATCTCGCCGACGATCCTGAATTGCTGGAGCTGATGGGAGCCGCAAATTTCTTCGGCATCTTCGTCGGCATCGAAAGCCCGGACCCCGCGACGCTGGTCGCGATGCGCAAGAAGCAGAACACGCGACGCAACATTGCCGAGAGCATCCACAAGATCTACGCCGCCGGCATGCTTGTTACCGCGGGCTTCATCGTCGGCTTCGACAACGAGAAGGTCTCGATGGCGGAGGCGATGATCGATTTCATCGAGGAGGCCGCGATTCCGGTCGCCATGGTCGGCTTGCTCTATGCGTTGCCGAACACGCAGCTGACGCGCCGGCTCGAGCGCGAAGGCCGGCTGCATACGGGCCACGATGTGGCGCCGACCATCGGCGCCGATCAGTGCACGGCCGGCATCAACTTCGATCCGGTCCGCCCGTTGCGCGACATCCTGATGGACTACAAGCGGGTGCTGGAGCACATCTACAGCCCGGCGGCGTATGCGAGCCGCGTCGACCGCCTGATGACGCTGCTCGACCGTTCCAGGCAGCGCCCCGAACTCGCCGAAGGAGATATCCGCGCCAGGCTCGGGGCGATGGAGACGGTGCACCGCGTCGTCACCGCCCTTCCCGAGGCGCGCGGGCCGCTGTGGCAGACCTTCATGAACTGCGCCAAGCGCGACACCTCATCGGCGCGCATTGCCGTGCAGATGATCGCGGCCTATGCGCATCTCGGGCCGTTCTCGCGCAAGGTCATCGAAGCCATCGACACGCGCCTCGCCGCGCTCGATGACGAGTCGGTCGTCCCCGCAGCGACGATCGACGTGACGGCGGCCCGGCACCTGGCCTGAGCGCTTACTTCACCGCGAGCCGCAAGAAGCTCATGACGCTGCCGAGCGCGGCAAAGCCCGCGCCAAGGGCCAGCGCGACGGTTGCGCCGTCGTGCCCGGCAAGCGCAAAGCAGAGCGCGGCGAGCGCCGCGCCCGTGGTCTGCCCGGTCAGGCGTGCGGTGGCGACGATGCCGGAGGCGCTGCCGCTGCGATGGGGCGGGGCGCTCGACATCACCGCCTTCATGTTCGGCGCCTGGAAGAAGCCGAACCCCATGCCGCAGATCACCATCCGCCAGATGATGTCGGGGATGGCAGGGTTGGCCGGCAGCATGGCGAGCAATGCCATGCCCAGGCCGAGCAGCACGAGACCGATGCCGCCGAGCAGGCCGACCGCGTGGCGGTCGGACAGGCGTCCTGCGATCGGCGCCATGATACCGACCACCAGCGGCCACGGCGTCATGAAGAAGCCGGTCTCGACCTGCGAGCGCCCGAGCACGTCCTCGAAATAGAACGGCAGCGAGACGAAGGCGAGGCCCTGCACGGCAAAGGAGCACACGGCGGTCGCCGCCGACAGCGCGAACATCGGCCGGGCGAACAGGTCGATCGGCAGCATCGGTGCGGGATGGTCGGCATGGCGGCGCGTCAGGATGAAGCCGAACGCGATGGCCGCGACCAGCTCGATGCCCACGATCACCGGCGACAGGTTATGCGCGGCGCTGCCGATGCCGGTGATGAACAGGCCGAGGCAGGCCGACGCCAGGATCGCGCCGAGGAAATCAAAACCGTGATCGGCCCGCGGCGTCTTCGGCAGCATCGCAAAGCCGATGCCGGTCGCAACCAGGCCGAACGGGATGTTGACGGCGAACAGCCAGGGCCACGGGCCGAGCGCGAGGATGGCGGAGGCGATCGACGGTCCGAAGGTGAAGGCGGTCGCGACAACAAGTGCGTTGTGACCAAAACCGCGGCCCAGCATCCTTCCGGGATAGACGAAGCGTACCAGCGCGGTGTTGACGCTCATGATGCCGCTGGCGCCAAGGCCCTGCAGCGTGCGCGCGACCAGCAGGCTGTCCAGAGACCACGCCACCGCGCAGAACAGCGAGGCGATGGTGAACAGGATCAGGCCGCCGAGATAGATGCGCTGATGCCCGACGATCTCGCCGAGCGCCCCGAGCGGCAGCAGGGTCGCCACCAGCGCGATCTGATAGACGTTGACCACCCACACCGACTGCTCCGGCGTGACATGCAGATCGGCGGCAATGGCGGGCAGCGCGATGTTGGCGATCGCGGTGTCGAGCGAGGCCATCGCCAGCGCGGTGAAGATCGCGGCAATCGCCCAGCGCCGCTGCGTGGCCGGAAGGCCGTCGGCGGTGACGTGGTCGGGCTCGCGCGCGGCGGCAGGTAACGTGATTGTCATTGCGTGAGCGCGTTGCTCCGGCGGCTGAGGGGACTTTTGGCATGTACTACGCCGAAGGCCGCCTCCACAGGCATATGCTTGCATGCTGTGTATGCGCGAAGGTGAGGCGATGTGGCCTCGCGCCGGCATATGATCGCGCCGGCTGCCGCAATATGGGGAAACGCCATGCAAATCGTCGTTCTGCCCGGTGACGGCATTGGTCCGGAGATCACGACCGCGACATCGGGCGTGTTGCGCGCGGCCTCCGAACGCTTCCAGCTCAATCTCCGCCTCGAGGAGCATGCGGTCGGGCATGCGAGCCTCAAGCTATCGGGCACGACGGTGCGCCCCGAGCTGCTCGACATCGTCCGCGCCGCAGACGGTGTCATTTTGGGGCCGACCGCGACGTTCGACTTCAAGGACGAGGCGCATGGCGAGATCAATCCGTCCAGGTATTTTCGCAAGAACCTCGATCTCTATGCCAATGTCCGGCCCGCGCGCACCTATGCCGGGCGGCCCGGCCGCATCAGTGATTTCGACCTCGTCGTCGTGCGCGAGAACACCGAGGGGTTTTATGCCGACCGCAACATGGAGCAGGGCAATGGCGAGATGCTGGTCACGCCGGACGTCGTGATCTCGCTGCGCCGGATCACGCGTCTGTGCTGCGAGCGCATCGCGCACGCCGCCTGCCGCCTCGCGATGAAGCGGCGCAGGCATCTCACCATCGTGCACAAGGCCAATGTGCTCAAGATCGGCGACGGCATGTTCCTCGACATCTGCCGCGCGGCGGCGCAGGGCTATCCCGGCCTTGCGGTCGACGACATCCTGGTCGACGCCATGATGGCGCATGTGGTGCGGAGCCCCGACCGCTTCGACGTGATCGTCTCGACCAACATGTTCGGCGACATCCTGTCCGATCTCACGGCGGAGCTGTCAGGCAGTCTCGGGCTCGGCGGCTCGCTCAATGTCGGCGACCGCTACGCCATGGCGCAGGCCGCGCACGGCTCGGCGCCCGACATCGCGGGCCAGGACGTCGCCAACCCGGTCTCGCTGATCCTGTCGACGGCGCTGCTGCTGGCCTGGCACGGCGAGAAGACGAGCGCCGTGCGCTACGAAGAAGCCGCGCGAGCGATCGAATCGGCGGTGGCGAAGGCGCTTCGCGAGGGCAGGGCGACGCGCGACGTCGGCGGCAAGCTCGGCACCATCGCGGCGGGGGCAGCGATCGCGGAGATCCTGCAGGCGGAGTGAGGGACGTCTTCGCTTTTCCTTGGGGCTCAAAACAAAAAGTCGAAAAACAACCCCATGCACAGTAGAACGGCCCTTGATCGACAAGGGATTTTTGCGATGCGTCGCGACGGCATCCGCAGCCGCGATCAAGTTGACCCGTCGGGCAAAACACTGGCAGGATGCAATCGTGGCGGATCGCGGCGTAAATGCATCTGCATCTGCGGCGACGGCGCGCATTTCCAGCGGGTTGACCTATGAAGTCTGAGACGGATGGCATCAACCTCGCAGCCAAGCCAAGTGGAACGGGTTGCGTGGAATGCTCGGCTGCAGGCGGGTGGTGGCTGCATCTTCGCCGATGCGTCGAATGCGGTCACATCGGCTGTTGTGATGCCTCGCCTAATCAGCACGCATCGAAACACAACGCGGCCACAGGTCATCCGATCATCACGAGCTTCGAGCCGGGCGAGCGATGGTTTTACGACTATCGCACAGGAGAGGCTTTCGCCGGCCCGAAGCTTCAAGGCCCGCAATCGCATCCGTTGGATCAGCCGGTGCCCGGACCCGCCGGAGCGGTGCCTCCGGACTGGCAAACACGGCTGCATGAATAGGCGGTAGGCGGCCCCCGGCGACATGGCTCCGCCCACGTTGAGCCAGATCAATACTCCCCCAGCAGGCCCGCCGGACCTTCCCATCAGCGCAGCGATGGAAAGGACGGCCCATATGCAGACCCTGCTCAGGGAAATCAGGGACACCCCTTTGCTCTGGATGCTGGTGTTCGTGCCGATCGTGCTTGTGGCCGAGGCGGTGGCCCCGCATTCCCACACGCTGCTGTTCGTGCTGGCGGTGCTTGCCATCGTGCCGCTGGCGGCGCTGCTCAGCCACGCCACCGAGGCGGTCGCCGCGAAGACCGGCGATGCCGTCGGCGGACTGCTCAATGCAACCCTCGGCAATCTCACGGAGCTGATCATCGCCATCACGGCGCTGCGCGCAGGCCAATACATGCTGGTGAAGGCCTCGATTGCGGGCGCGATCGTCACCAACGCGGTGTTCATGCTGGGGGCCTGCCTGCTGCTCGGCGGCCTGCGCTATCACGTGCAGGAGTACAACCGCGCCGGCGCGCGACTCTCGTCCGGCCTGTTGCTGATGGCAACCGTCGCCCTGCTTGCGCCGTCGGCGGTCGCCGATCTCGGGCACCTGCCGCAGGGCGCGGGCATCCTGAACAAGCTCAGCCTCGGCATTTCGGTCCTGCTCATTTTGGCTTACGGGCTCGGCCTGTTGTTCTCGCTCGGGACCCACAAGGAATTGTTCGCAAGCGCCGATCACGGCGACGAGAAGGAGGCGCACTGGCCGATCGGGCTGGCGGTCGGCACGCTGCTGGCCGTCACCGTGCTGGTCGCGCTGGTCAGCGAAATCTTCGTGGAATCGGTGCAGAAGGCGGCGGAAACCTTCGGGATGAGCCCGGCCTTCGTCGGCTTCATCGTCGTCTCGCTGGTCGGCGCCGCCGCCGAATTTGCGGTGGCCTTCGCCGCGGCGCGCAAGGACCGGCTCGACATGGTCGTCAGCATCGCGCTCGGCAGCGCCTCGCAGATCGCGCTGTTCGTTGCACCCGCGCTGGTGCTGCTCAGCTACGTCGTGGGGCCGAAGCCGATGGACCTGCAGTTCTGGCCGGGCGCCGTCACCATGGTGATGATCGCAACGGTCACGTCGGCGTTCATCACCGCCAGCGGACGCTCGGCATGGTTCGTCGGCGCGCTGATGATCTTCATCTACGCGGTCTTCGCGCTGACGCTGTATGTGGTCCCGCCGGCGGGCCAGGGATGAAGTGCGGTCGCCCGTCGGCGCGTGAATTGGTTCATCGGCGAACGGCGGCCCGTGACTAGCCATCGTCCGAAGACGCGAATACGTTTCCGCTAGTAAGCCCAATAGCTGCCGGAGGGCGCGCAATAATCGCCGCCGTAGCCGTAGTCGCCGCCATATCCGTAATAGGACGCGGCCGGATAGCCGTAGGCGGGATAACCGCCATAATAGCCGCCATAGCTTCCATAATAGGCGCTCCGCGCGATCGCGCCACCCACGACGGCGCCGGCGACACCGTAACCGAGGCCGCGATAACCATAGCCGCGATAGCCCCAGCCTCCACGATAGCCGTAACCGCCACGGTAACCCCAGCCGACGCCGCGATAGCCGTAGCCGCCACGCCAGCCGCCGACCCAGCGCACTTCGGTCGTGGTCTGATCGACCATCGATTTCATCGTCGACAGATGCGTCGGGAGCGGCCCGGCCTCTGCACCGGTGCCGAGCAGCAGGGCGCTCGCAGCAGCGAGAACGAGGGGGCGCAGGGAGTTCGGGGAGCTCATGATCGATCATCTCCTTGGCTAGGGCGGCGCATTCTGCGCGGCCATCGAGCCTATTCCGTTGTGGCGCTGCCGTGGCGGCCTTGATCTGGATCAAGCATCTGGATGGCAGCGGGCTGCAGGCCACCTCATCGGCGAAGGTTCGCTTCGGAAAGAAGGAGACGTTCTTCGGCTCGGCAGCCGTTTCGGCCTTTGACCCGGAACGGACCTCAGCGCCCACTTTTGCATCATCAGCCCTGCTGCTAGAGTTCCAACCGCGATACCTTTCAGGCAATCCATTTTTGCCGGGGACCTCATGCCCTGGACCGCAGATATTTCGGGGATGACACTATGAAGAGAACACTGTTCGCGGTGGCTTCCGTGCTCGTGGGTCTAGCGACTTGCTTCGGCGCCGCCGCGCCAACTGCTGCGCAGCAGAGCGCTCCGCAGGCCAATATCATCTATATCCTGGCCGACGATCTGGGTTGGGCCGATGTCGGATTTCATGGCTCCGACATCCTGACACCAAATATTGATGAGCTCGCAAAGACCGGGGCACGGCTCGAACAATTTTACGTACAGCCCATGTGTACGCCCACGCGAGCGGCTTTGATGACTGGTCGCTATCCCTTACGCTACGGACTGCAAACCTTGGTCATTCCCGCATCTTTGTCCTATGGTCTGCCGACTGATGAATGGCTCCTCCCTCAAGCGCTGAAGGAGGCCGGTTACACAACTGCGATTGTGGGCAAATGGCATCTCGGTCATGCCAAACGCGAGTTTTGGCCAACGCAACGCGGTTTCGACTATCAGTATGGCGCGCAACTTGGCGAGATCGACTACTTCACACACTCCGTCCACGGCAAGCTTGATTGGTATCGGGACAACAAGCCAGTCAACGAGAAGGGCTATGTGACGAGCCTGTTGGGCGATGACGCGGTTCGCTTCATCGACGCACAGAGCGCCAAGAAGCCTTTCTTCATGTATCTCGCCTTCACCGCACCCCATACGCCCTATCAGGCGCCGCAGGAGTATATCGAGAGGTACAAGAAAATCAGTGACCCCAACCGCCGCATCTATGCTGCGATGATCACAGCCATGGATGACCAGATTGGCCGGGTCGTGACGGCGCTGGAAAGGAAGGGATTGCGGCAAAATACGATAATCATTTTCCACGGCGACAATGGCGGCAACCAATCGGCCCATCTGGCGGGCGAGACCGAGGTGAAGGGACCGCTGCCTGCGAGCAACGGGCCTTATCGTGGCGGAAAGGGAGACTTGTACGAGGGAGGCACGCGGGTGTCGTCTCTCATCAACTGGCCGGGTGGATCAAACCGGGGACCATCGTCGACCAGAAGATGCACGTGGTGGATTACTACCCGACGCTGGCCAAACTTGCTGGCGCGAGCCTCGGCAAGAGCAAGCCGCTTGATGGCTTCGACATGTGGCCGACCATCAGCGACGGCAAAACATCGCCGCGCGACGAGGTGGTGTACAACGTTGAAATGTTTCGCGGTGCAGTTCGCAAGGGGGATTGGAAACTGGTCTGGCGAACGACATTGCCATCGAAAATTGAGCTTTTTAACTTGGCGCAAGACCCCTACGAAAAGACCAACCTAGCAGGTCAAAATCCTGAAAAGGTCGCCGAATTACAGAAGCGAATTGATGGCTTGGCAGCAGAGATGTCGAAATCGCAACTGCTCACCGAAGTCTTCAAGGCGTTTCCAAGGAACTGACCGGTAGGCCCCCGGCATTGCCCGACGAGGATGCGTTCTACGAGCAGATGGATTGATCTCCGAGGGCGGAGATCGGCGTCGGTGACCGCTGATTGAGCCCGTAGGATGGGTAGCCCGTAGGATGGGTAGAGCACTTGCGAAACCCATCACGCTTCACGTCGGATGCTGTCGATGGGTTTCGCTGCGCTCTACCCCATCCTGCGGGCTTGGACCTGCGCCAAAAAATTGCTTACGCTCAGGTTGGGAGCATCGGGGATTGGCGATGCAGCGACGGGAGTTCTTCAAGTTTGCGAGCGGCGCGGCAGCGGCCTGGCCGCTCGCGGGGCTGGCGCAGCAGGCGCGGCGGCAACACCGCATTGCGTTGGTCCATTCGGGTATCCCCGCTGGCCAACTGACCGAGACTGCTGGCCCCTTCTGGGTGCGGAGGTTTTATCAAACGCTGCGTGGTCTCGGATATACCGAGGGAAGCAATATTGTCGTCGAACGTCATTCGGCCGAGGGGCGCTCGCAGCACTTCACTTCTCTCGCCGCTGCCGTCGTCGGCAGCGACCCGCAGGTGATCGTTGTAAATCTTAACGAACTGGTCAAAGCGTTTGCCGCGGCTACGACAACGATACCGATTGTCGCGATCATGGGAGACCCTGTCGCGACAGGATTGGTTGCAAACCTCGCGCGTCCCGGAGGCAACCTGACGGGTGTCAGCGTCGATGCAGGCTACGAAATCGTCGCGAAACGCCTGCAGATTCTGAAGGAGGCGATGCCCTCGGCCGCTAAGGTCGCTTACCTGACATCGTCGCGCACCTTGATGGATACTCCCCTGGGACTGTCGCTTCAGAAGGCAGGGCAGGCCCTGGGCATCGTGCTGAGCTGGAATTTCCTTCAAGAGGTGAATGATGCGCAACTCCGTCGTACCTTTGCCGAGCTGACGTCACAGCGGTTCGACGCTGCCATGGTTGACGCAAGCGGCAGCTTTTTGGCGCGATGTGCGTTGATCACCGAACTGGCCGGGAAATTTCATCTTCCGATGATCTATCCCTTTCGCGACTATTCGGATGCGGGTGGGCTGATCAGCTATGCGCCGGATCTCGGTGAGCTTGCCGAACGGCTTGCCGTTGATGTGCACCAGATCCTCAACGGGACCAGGCCGGGCGACATCCCAATCTACCGGCCCAACAAATTCCAACTGGTTATCAATCTGAAGACCGCCAACGCGCTGAGCCTCGAAATGCCTCCGATGCTGTTCGCCCGCGCCGACGAGGTCATCGAATGAGAAAGCCATTTGCTGCGGTGCATGAGTCTGAAAAATGGCCCATGGCTGACCTTAGTTCGGAGAATGGGTAGAGCACTTGCGAAACCCATCACGCTTCACGTCGGATGCTGTCGATGGGTTTCGCTACGCTCTACCCATCCTACGGGCTAACCGGAAGCGACGGGCCATCCTTCAACCGGCTCTTTTAACCCAAGGCGGACTTCGTATCAGCCAAACAACAGATCACCAGACTGCTATAGTCGGAACTAAATCTCCCTAGCCGGGATGCGTCATGAGCAGCGAGTACGTAGAGCGGCGATTGGCGGTTTTCTGGCAGCCCGATGTCGCAGGCTCATCGTCCGGATCGTGCCGGGACGAGGATAGATTGACCTCAAATAGCCAGCGACTTGGCCCACGAACGAATTTGAGGACAACCCCATGAACAGCAGCGATATCCCCGAAGGTTTTGCGCCCGATCTCCCCAAAAGTCCCATCACCGCCCCATGGGAGCCGCTCTATTCAAAACGGACAGAGAAGGCCGTGGTTCTCGGATTAAGGGTGGCCAAGCCACACACCAATGGGCAGGGGCAGGTTCATGGCGGGCTGATTGCGACCCTTGTGGACAACGCGATGGCCTATAGCTGCAGGCAAGTCATGGGCGGCTGGGCGTCGTCGTGGATGGCGACAATCTCCCTTACGGTCGATTTCATCGGCCCCGCGCAGATCGGGCAATGGCTCACCGTGGAAAGTGACGTGATCAAAACCGGCAAAACGATCTGCTTCGCGCAAAGCCTGGTCAAGGCCGACGACAGCGTGATCGCTCGGGCGAACGCCACGTTTCGCGTGGTGCCGAAGCACCAGAGCGACAACGATCCCCGTTAGCCCGTAGGATGGGTAGAGCACTTGCGAAACCCATCACGCTTCACGTCGGATGCTGTCGATGGGTTTCGCTGCGCTCTACCCATCCTACGGGCTCAGATTTCGCAACCGGTCAAATTCAATGCCCTGCGCAAGCCACCAAACGCCTTGAGCCGGCAGGGCTCGGTATCGCTGACAGCCTTTGAACGCTGGAAATTGGCAGTTCGTTTGATAACGGTTGCCTTCTTCGGCTTGGGGCGTACAGCGGCGATCTTCTTCTGATTGTGCCGATGACGGGCGATCGGCTCCGGCTCGGACGAAACGATATGGATGTCTTCTGGCGGAGCAACGCGGTCTCCGACCGAAGCTGCCTGTGTCGGCATCTCGTTGCTCGCAGCGACAACTTCGAGGCGATCGGCCTTCGCCAAGGCGTCATGGGAAGCAGAAATGCCTGCGTTTTGCTCGGCAAGCGGCTGGACGATCGCGGCTGCGCGACGCGACGGAGCTCTCAGCTCCATTGCTGACAGCATTCCTACACTCAACAGGATAAGGAGGCCCAACAACGCCATTCTCAGCATAATGCGCCTCTAACCTGGGTTAGTGCCGCTGATAATCCTCCGCTCCAATAAGGCAACTTGTCGGCGGCTGCCGACCCACGACGAATCATTTGCCGACAGGGTTAACGCCGTGATGCTCCCAACACGTACCGAGAATACCGCCGCTTACGTCGGTTTCCGCGAGCAGACCGCACCTTGGCACGGAAGATGGTCTGTTAGCCCGAAGGATGGGTAGAGCACTTGCGAAACCCATCACGCTTCATCTCGGGTGCGTTGATGGGTTTCGCTACGCTCTACCCATCCTACGGGCTCTACCCGTCCTATGGGCCTTCCACGGCGTCGCCTTTTGTCTGTATGATGGTTCGTGCTTGGCTGAGGGCCCCATGAAACGGCGCAAGTTCATCACTGTCATTGGGGGAGTGGCTGCCACGTGGCCGTTCGCAGCTCATGCTCAGCAATCGAGCAGGCTTCGCCAGATTGGTATGCTTTCACTCGGCCGCGGCGACAAATCCGACGCCAGTCTGAAGACGCTCGATGCGTTTGTCCCGGCATTGCGTGAGCTCGGCTATGCCGAAGGAAAGGATGTCGCATTGCACCGCAGATTCGCGGACGGCGATGCGGACAAGCTCAGCGAGCTCGCGCAGGAATTCGTGGCGCAACGGGTCGATGCAATCGTTGCTTTGGCTACACCGGCCGTCCGCGCCGCCAAGAATGCGACTTCCACACTTCCTATTGTCGGCATAGGCATGGCCGACCCCGTCGAGGACGAACTCGCTTCCAGCCTGGCGCGGCCGGGCGGCAATGTGACCGGGACGACATTTCTTGGCCCGGAGCTGGTGTCCAAACGGCTTCAATTGCTCAAGGTGATCGTTCCCGGCCTTTCGCGCGTCGTCGTACTGTGGCACCCCCGGGCATACGGTGAGCGCACGATGAAGGGGATGCTGAACGAGATCGAGAGTGCCGCTCAATCTCTCGCAGTCAAGCTTCAACTTGTGCCGGCGGAAGGTCCTGCCGATCTCGAAGGCGCGTTCGCGGACCTGGCCAAAGCGCGCGCCGATGGCCTCGTCCTGTTTCCCAGCCCGATGCTGTACAGCCAGTACACGCGGATTGTGCCATTTGCCGAGAAGAACCGCCTGCCGGCCATCTACGCCGCCAGAGAAGCAGTTGATCTCGGGGGCCTGGTCTCCTACGGCGTCAACCTGCCTGACTTGTCGCGAGCCACCGCCAGCTATCTGGCCAGAATTCTCAAAGGTGCAAAGCCGGCCGAATTGCCGATACAGCAGCCGACCAAGTTCGAGCTGGTCATAAATCTTGCAACGGCCAAAACGCTTGGCTTGTCGATTGGTCGGGACTTTCTCCTAGTCGCCGACGAGGTGATCGAATGAGCAGGCCGCAGAATGGGTAGAGTCCTTGCGAAACCCATCTCGCTTCGTGTCGGATACTGTCGATGGGTTTCGCTGCGCTCTACCCATCCTACGGGCTACCTTGCTTTCGTTGAGCTTGTCTCGATCAGGCTATGGCTTCGCACTCATGAGTCCACGTCCTAGTCAGCCTCAACGTAGCGAATGATGCTCTGATCTTGAACGCTTGCAACCAATTCATCCGCGCGGGACAAAAGCCGGTAGAGCAAAGGAGAGGAATTTGCCTGGTTGTAGCCGAGAGTGAGATCGACGGTTGGTGGGACGCCCTCGAGCGCTCTAGCAACAACGTTTGGCGCCAGCATGTTTTGCGCATAGAGCGGAACGAGAGTCACTCCGCCCGTGGATGCGACCAGCGACATGGCCGACGATATGTTCTCGCCTTCGTACTTTGCCTTGAGCACGATCCCAACCTTCGACGCATAATCCTGAATCACAGCGTGCAATACCGGAGACGTTCTCGCCGAGCTGACATAGATCTCGCGGACAAGATCCTGTGGGCGAATCCTTTTGCGCGAGGCCAAGCGATGGTCTGCCGGTAGCACTGCGATCAAGGGCTCCTTCGCCAACAACTTGAAGGTCAGGCCTGCGTTCTGTTTCTCGGGGCGGAGAAAGGCTATGTCCAGCTTCCCGCGCGTTAATGCGAGGGCGAGTTCTGGCGAGGACTGACTACACAGGGTAACTTCGATCTCCGGCTCTTCCTCGCGGAGGATCCGCAATAAGTGGGGGAGCCACATCACCTCCAGCCCGACCATGAACCCCATGGAAAGTGCGGGCTTTCGCGGCTGTGCGGTCCGCCGCGCACCATCTGTCGCCGCCTCGACTTGCAACAGCGCCAGCCGTGCGTGATCGAGGAAAACTCTTCCGGCATCGGTCAGCACCACGCCGCGCGCCTGCCGCTCCAGTAGCTGCACGCCGACTTCGGATTCCAAATCGCGAATCTGCCGGCTCAGCGACGGCTGCGACGTGTTCAGGCGCCGCTGGGCGGCAGTCAGCAAGCTGCCTTCCTCCGCGACGGCAATGAAATAACGCAAATGCCGTAGTTCCATCCGCCCCTCGCTATACTTTCAAGGCATAGGTCGCAACCTACAAGGTCTTTGTCGTCAGCAGAAGGGAGATCTACGGTCGCTCTCGTTCAATCAGAAAAGGACAAGACAATGCCTTCAACTTCCAAGCCAGCAATCGTTTTTTGCCATGGCGCCGCGCGTCGATGATCGAGGTTGCGCTTGGGGTGGGTTCTGCTCGCAGAGCAACTTCAATCGCCTCTTTCGCCGGCATACGGGAATGACGCCGCGTCAGTTCCGGACCGAGCAGCGCGATTGAGAATGGTTTCCCTCATTCAGCAGGAAGCGCGCACAAATGCGCAGGAACGTCGAATACTGCCGGACCAATTCGGCTGATAACGCGCCGGCGATCGGGTGTTGCCAGGGCAAGGGCTCGCTGGGGCCTTTAATTCTAAAACGCCCGAAAATTGAGTAACGCGTGGCTCAATGGATCAATCAATCGCTATCTTATCGATAGAATGTCTAACAGCGCAGATGGAGCGACTCGATGTCCACGATCACTACCAAAGACGGCGTAAGCATCTTCTACAAGGATTGGGGATCAGGTCAGCCGATCGTTTTCAGCCACGGCTGGCCGCTGACAGCGGACGACTGGGATGCCCAGATGACCTTCTTCCTTCGCCACGGATACCGGGTGATCGCCCACGACCGACGCGGCCACGGCCGGTCCGACCAGCCCAGCACCGGCAACGACATGGACCACTGGGTTGCCGACCTCGCGGCCCTGACCGAACACCTCAATCTGCGCGACGCGATCCACATCGGCCACTCCACAGGTGGCGGTGAGGTGGCTCGCTATGTCGCTCGCCACCAGGAGCGCGTCGCGAAGGCGGCGCTGGTCGCTTCACTGACGCCGAACATGTACCGGAGCGAGGACAACCCGTCCGGTCAACCGCCGGAGTGGTTCGAAGCGATCCGCGCGGGCGTGCTGGGCAACCGGTCGGAGTTCTACCGTTTCGTCCCTGAGAATCCGTTCTACGGCTACAACCTAGATGGGGCGAAGCCTTCGGAGGCGGTCATTGCGAACTGGTGGCGCCAAGGCATGGCCGGCGGTGCCCTCGCTCATTACGCAACCGTCGACTCTTGGCTCGAAGATTATACCGAAGACCTCAAGAAGATCACCGTGCCGGTGCTGGTGATGCATGGCGAGGCTGATCAAGTCGTCCCGTTCGCAAGTTCAGTGCCGCGTGCGGTCGACCTGCTCAAGAACGGGTCGCTGAAGACTTATCCCGGCTACCCCCATGGCATGCTCACCACTCATGCGGATGTCCTCAACCCCGACCTGCTCTCGTTCATCAGGTCTTGACGGCATCTCTCCTCCGTCATCGCCTATGGTGAAGATGGGGTTGTAAATTGAGGAGGGTTCGGGTTTCGTCGTAGTGACGAAGGAACGATCAAGAAGCTCAAACCCTCCTCGAAAATTCGCCGGCCAAAACCCCTGTGCCGCCCATGCGGCAGCTCCCGAGGCTGCATCTCGGCGCTCGTCCAGGCGTCGGGTGTCGAGTGTAGACGGGAAGCGGCTTGCAGGGGTCTCGGGAAATTCACCGCGAACTCTAAGGGTATGATCGGATCATCATTCGGAGCGCTGAAGTTATAGTCGACCCTGGTCTTGGTGCCTTTCCAACTCAAGTGGAGCACGGGTGAGCACTCACCCAACGGTCATACAGGAGGACTCCGATGCGCCGTATTCTGTTTGCTGCGGTTTCCGCCATTTTGATCTCGGTCACGGTCGGATCGCTCTCGCCCGCAGTCGCAGATCGCTACTGCCTGCAAGGGCGCCGCTGGGGCCATCCCGGCAACTGCCAGTTCGAGACTCTCCAGCAGTGCAGGGCAGCTGCCTCCGGCACCCATGCGTCCTGCGGGATCAATCCGCGCTATGCATTCGGACGCTCGCGGCAGGGCAGACAGTAATCGAGCGCCGCGCGGGCTCGTGGTCCTTGGTGGACTTGCGTCAGTTTCGGCGGAGGCACTTCGCTTGCGCGAAAGTCGCGCAGGGGATGCACGCCGCGGATCGCGCGTAGTCGAATACGCCATCCGCATCTGCAAATCGGCCTCGCAGAAACGAGCCTTAAGCTTTTAGGTCCGTGATCCTCATAATTGCGACCACGTTTCCGTCATTGTACGCCTGCTCTTTCGTGTCCTTGTTGCAGGTCCAGACAAAGTTCTTCTTGCCCGTAAAGACCTTTCCGTCCTGATCGAGCCGAAGCTCCCCTTCGGTGATGTGGCAAACCATGGCATTCATCATCGGGGGGCCCATGGTCTTCGACCCCGGCTGCATGATGACGTCGCGCATCGAGACGGTCTTGAAACCGGGGATGATGGACGGTGTGTCGCCCTCGTATTCGCGCACCACCACTCCTGGCCACGGCGTCGTATCCTTGTAGCCTGCGGTTTGAGCCGAGGCGGGCTTCATCACGGCTGCGGTAGCCGCTGCCAACCCGATTCCCAATGCAGACCTTCGATTGATCTTGCTCATCGCTTTCTCCTGAAGTTACTGCAACGCCGCCGCAAAAGCGGCTCACGCATTCGTGGACTGTGAATGGTCATGCGAGACCGAAAAAGGGGCGGTCTCTCAAGGATGCGTACCTGCCGACAGCATTAGCTCTGCTCGTTCGTCCCGAACGGCGACTTCGGCACATCCCGCTTCAACGGCGACTGCATTCTACGCCACCTGAGATGCTTGAGAAACAGGTGGTTTCGTCTGAAGACCCGATTGGCAGACCGCGACGAGGCAAGCACCAATTTGACGCCCCTTTCCCAGTCGGGAACTTTGCCGATGCTTTGTCGTTCCCGGTGAGCGGGCGCAAATGTAGGCGGAAGCCATGAAATGGATGCTTGTGGTCCTGGTTGGCGGCGTCTCACCCGTCAATACTGATCTGGTGTTCGATAAGTTCAGTGAATGCCTCGCCGCTGAGGAACAGATGCGACAGCACTACGCCGATGCGTTCGATGCGTGGGATCGCACGGCTGCGACAAGAATTGACCGGCGCAGGGACTACAAGAAAGCCCGCGAGATCGAGGCCAAACGGCTGTTGAGCAATGTCGGGACGTGCGTCCCGCATGGTGGCGGTGATCGGCAGCCCGTTACCTCGCAGCAGCAACCTCCCGCCACACCATCGCAACAGCCTGCTACGCCATCCCCGTCGCAGCCGGCGCCGCGAACTTAGGCTCGGACGCCAGAAGTCGAGGGTCTCATCGTAATACTTATCGTTAGCCGTCGGCCGCGTCAGGCGGCGCGCTGGGTGTGACGCGAGGAGAGATCCGGACACAGCACCAGCTTGCCCTCGAGACCGCCGGCCTCGAGGCGGCGGTGAGCATCGGCCACCTCCTCGAAGGAGATCCGCCCGGCGATGCGCGGCCGGATGGCGCCGGTTGCCAGAAGCTCGAACAGTTGCTCCAGGTCCTCCCTGAACCAGGTGGGATGTCGCGCCCGCATGGCATTGACCGAGTAAAAGCGGGCTCGCTTGCCGCCGGGCAGCAGTCTCCACAAGTACAGGCGCGCGATCTCCATCGCGATAGGAAGCATTCGACGCTGCGCCTGCACGCTCGCCGAGAAGCCGATGGCACAGAGCAGCCCGCCAGGCTTGAGCGCTGCGTATGAGCGGCGATAGCCGTCTTCGCCAACGCCGTCGACGATGAGGTCGAACCCGCCCGGCAGAACCCGCGTGAAGTCCTCATGCTGGTAGTCGATCGGCGCTGCCCCCAGGTTTTGGACGAGCGCCATGTGTTCGTTGCGTACGGTTCCCCACAGCTCGAGGCCGGCCAGTCTCCCGAGCACGAGCAGCGCCTGGCCGACCGCGCCGGCGGCCCCGTGAACGAGAACGCGCTGGCCCTGCTGGACCTTGGCCGCGCGGTGCAGAATTTGGTACGCGGTCGTCCAGCTCAAGATCAGCGCGGCGGCTTCTGCGTCGTCCACGCCCACCGGCACGCGGGTGAGGTCGGTGGCCCGAAGCGTGCGATACTCGGCGTTCGACCCGACCACCGTCATGTCGGCCACGCGGTCGCCGATCTGAAAGTCGTGCACGCCTTCGCCGAGCTGATCGATGACGCCCACCACGTCGTAGCCCATCACGAACGGGGGGCGGAGGCGCATCGTTTGCGGGTAGAGATGCCGCCTGATCAACACCTCGGTGTAGTTGAGGCTCGACGCAAGGACGCGAACGCGCACCTCGCCGCGGCCAGCGGTCGGCAGGCGAGCGTCGACGATCTCCAGTGCCTCCGGATCACCGAAGCGGCTGACCTGAACAACCCGATTGCGCTGCTCCATCATGGGCGATCTCCACGCAATGCCGTCATTCAGTGCAAGGGCGGCAGACTGCCGTCCGGCGCAAAAAATTGAATTGATCCAGATCAAGCTTGAGCGTGCACCGCTTGGAATTCTCCTCGGGCCAAATGACCAGCCGGGTCATCTGGCGCCATCATTGTTATTTTTTATTGGAGGGGAATATGCCTGCAGTCATTATGCAGTTCGTTTCGCATCCAAGACCCGGTAGCGATCTTGCGACCGTCCTACAGCTGGCAAAAGAAGGTGCGACACTCTGGAAGAAACACGGGGCCGATGTCAGCTATTGGTCGGTGATCGGCGGCGAGGTCGGAAACTATGCCTTCGTTGCTCGCTTCGATAGCGTGGAAGCTTATGGTCGTACCCTGGCGTCGCTGGGCGCCGATCCGGCTTTCGTTGAATTTCAAGCCAAGCGGCTGAAGGCCGGGCAATCCGATTGGGTGCGCTCCAACGTTGCCATCCAGGTTGATCTCTGACGGAGCACCTTCTCCCCCGCGTGCGAGACCGCCTTCGGGCGGTCTCCTGCTGTGCGGCCGATGTCGCCTGCCAGGCCCGATACTGAAGTCAAGGACATACTCATTGAAGGCCGGTCAGCAGGTCGTGCCGGACCGTCCACCGCGCCGGAGGCCGGCATCATCCGGGCGATCGTATGCCTCGCGGGTCAGTATCCCGGTTCGAGGCCACGTAGTCGATCTCGCCATACGTAATGCCGATGTCCCTCAGCTCCCGATCACTCAGGCTGCAAAGATCGCGCCGCAGCCGCTCCCATTTCCGCCACTCCTGAAAAGCCGTCCAACAATTCCTGAAAGCGCTGACACTGCGCTGCTGCGATACGGCCGTCTGGACCAAGCCCGTCGTCTGGTAAATCGTGCTCATGGCAGCATCCTCGGGTGCCTGTTTCCACCCCGGACAAGCTGCCAAGATCCGGCCCGGCACGCTTGACCGGCAACTTACATTTTCCTCACCGCCAGCTTATTCTTGCAATTTCCACCGGGGCCAAAGCGCTGGCCGGTGACCGGGACCTCTGAATTCAGGGAGTTTCGCAGCTTGCGCTATCTCTTCGAGGACTACGCATTGGATCCCGACCGTCGCGAGCTGTATCGCGGCGCGAATGTCGTCCCCGTGGCGCCGCAAGTCTTTGACCTGCTGGACTACCTCATCCGCAACCGGGAGCGGGTCGTCAGCAAGGACGACCTCATCAACGCCATCTGGAATGGGCGCAGCGTCTCGGATGCGGCGTTGACGACGCGCCTGAACGTTGCCCGGAGCGCGGTGAGCGACACCGGAGACGAGCAGCGTCTGATCAAGACATTGCCGCGCAAGGGCTTCCGCTTCATCGGACCAGTGCGGGAGGAAGGGCGCGATGGTCCGGTGCTCGCCGACAGCGGGGGCGAACCAGAAAAACCTGCCCTCGCGCTCCCCGATAAACCCTCGATCGCCGTACTCCCGTTTGCCAATTTGAGCTCCGATCCGGAGCAGGAGTATTTCGCAGATGGCGTCGTGGAGGATATCACGATGGCGCTGTCTCTCTTTCGCTGGCTGTTTGTGATCGCACGCAATTCGAGCTTCACGTACAAGGGCCGGGCCGTGGACGTGAAGCAGGTCGGCCGCGAGCTTGGCGTGCGTTATGTGCTCGAAGGCAGCGTGCGCAAGGCCGGAAACCGCGTTCGCATCGCGGGTCAGCTCATCGATGCCGAAACCGGAGCGCATCTCTGGGCGGACCGCTTCGAGGGGCCGATCGAGGATATGTTCGATCTGCAAGACGACGTGACGTCCAGCGTCGTGGGCGCAATCGCCCCGAAGCTGCAGCATGAGGAGATCAAGCGGGCCAGGCGCAAGCCGACCGAAAATCTGGATGCGTACGACTACTACCTGCGCGGGCTGGCGAAAGCGCGTTGGACCAAGGACGCGAACAGCGAGGCGCTTCAGCTCTTTTACAAGGCGATCGAGCTGGACCCTCATCTGGCCTGCGCCTATGGGATGGCCGCCTGGTGCCATGTTCGGCGCAAGGCGCTCGGTTGCATGAACGATCAAGCGCTGGAAAGTGCGGAGGGCACGCGGCTGGCTCGGAAGGCCGTGGATCTGGGGGCGGATGATCCATTCGCACTATGTATGGGTGGATACGCACTTGCGTTTCTGGCCCATGAGTTCGATGACGCCGCGGCCATCATGGATCGGGCGCTGGCCGTCAATCCAAACCTGGCCAGAGCCTGGATGCTCAGTGCCTGGTTGCGAGTCTGGAGAGGCGAGCCGGACCTCGCACTCGAGCACGCTGCGCATGCCATGCGCCTGAGTCCGCGCGATCCGTCCATGTACTACACCACGTACGGAGCCATGGCCTATGCTCATTTCCTGGCGAGCCGCCACGATCTTGCGTTGGCATGCGCCGAACAGGCCGTGCGCGACAATCCGGGTTTTCTGCTGTCGATCTGCATCTTAGCAGCCAGCAATGCGATCGCCGGACGGCGCGAGCAGGCGCAGAGAGCCATATTGCGTGCGCTCGAATTCAATCCCGATTTGCACCTCTCCAACCTAAGAGATCTGGCGCCATTTCGCCGGACCGGTGACTTCGAGATCTTCGCCAGGGCTCTCCGCGATGCGGGCCTGTCAGGGTGACGCGCACTGCCGCACGCGGCAGGGCGACGGCCGTCCACCTGGCCGGCTTGTGTGACTGATATCACTTACGCCGCGCTTGCCTTTCATCAGGCTCCGCATAGGCTGCGCACATATATTCGGGGCTGCAATGGGCGCTTTTCGCTGGTTTTCATTGTTCTTTTTCATCTGGCTCGCTTGCGGCCCGGCCCAGGCCGAGCGCCGGGTCGCGCTGGTGATCGGCAATTCCGCCTACAAGAGCGTGGCGAAGCTCCCCAACCCCGCGAACGATGCCGTCCTTGTCGGCGGCATGTTCAGGAAGGCCGGATTCGACTGGATCGATACCCGGACCGATCTCAATGCCGCGGAGATGCGAAAAGCGCTGCGTGAATTCGGCGGGCGGGCCCGGGACGCCGAGGTTGCCGTCATCTACTACGCGGGGCACGGCATCGAGCTGGACGGCACCAATTACCTGATCCCGATCGACGCGGCGCTGGAGACGGACAGTGACGTTCTCGACGAGACCGTGGGGCTCGACCGTGCGCTGTTCGCCGTCGAGCCGGCCAAGCAGCTCCGGCTCATCATTCTGGATGCGTGCCGCGACAATCCCTTCGCCAAGACCATGAAGCGAACCGTGGCCGCCCGCGCCATTGGACGCGGCCTTGCCAAAGTCGAGCCGACCAGCCCGAACACGATGATCGCTTATGCAGCGAAGGCGGGCTCGACGGCCTCCGACGGCGATTCCAGAAACAGCCCGTTTGCCGCGGCCCTGGTCGAGCGGCTGCCGACACCCGGTCTCGATCTGCGCAAGGCCTTCGGTTTCGTCCGCGACGACGTGCTGAAAACCACCGGCTACAAGCAGGAGCCTTATGTCTACGGCTCCCTTGGTGGAGATGACGTGCCGCTGGTCGCGGCAAAACCCGTCGTCACCGCGCCGCAGGCAAGCCCGCAGGATGCCGTCCGTCGCGATTACGAGCTGGCGCTCCAGATCGGCACGAGGGAAGTCTGGACCGCGTTCCTGGCTGAATATCCCGAAGGTTTTTACGCCAGCCTCGCCAAGGGCCAGCTCAACCGGATCGCCGCCGAGGAGACGCGTGCGGCGGCCGCGGAGAAGGCGCGGCTGGCCGAGGAGGAGAAGGTGCGGCTCGCAGCCGACCGCGCCAAGAAGGTGGAACAGGACAAGGCCGCCGCCGCTGCGAAGGCCGCCGAGGATGCCCGGATCGCCGCCGAAAAGGCGAAGCAGATCGAAGAGGCCAAGGCCGGCGCGGCAGAGCAACGGCGCAAGGAGGCGGAAGCCGCGGTGGCAAAGGCTCTGGCCGACAAGGCGGCTGCGGAGAAAGCGCTCGCCGACAAGATCGCCAATGAGAAGGCAGCTGCCGAAACGACCGCAAGGGATGCGGCCGCGAAGAAGGCGCAGGACGGCGGCGAGCTGAAGGTCGCGGCCGTTGCGCCGACGTCGTCACAGCCGAGCCTGTCGCCGCAGGAGACGGCAAAGGCGGTGCAGTCGGAATTGCGGCGGGTCGGATGCCTGTCCGCACCTGCTGACGGCGACTGGAAGGTGTCCTCGCAGCGATCGCTCGCGATGTTCAACAAATATGCGGGCACCAAGCTCGACCAGACCGCCGCCGGCCTCGACGCGCTGGACGCGATCAAGGCGAAGCCCGGCCGGGTTTGCCCCCTGGTCTGCGACCGCGGTTTCAGGGCCGACGGCGATGCTTGCGTCAAGATCGCCTGCCGTGCCGGCTACCGCGTCAATGACGACAACGAGTGCGAGAAGATCCAGGACAAAAAACCAACCGCGAGCCGCGAGCAGTCCAGGGCTCGCGATGCCGAGCGCAAGAGCGACGAGGCTGCACCCGCCAAGCAGCAATCATCCGGCCAGATGATCTGCAATCAGGCCGGCTGCCGTCCCGTCGCTCGCGGATGCAGGCTCGTCGCCGACACCTCCGCCGGCATCGGCAACGCCGCCGGGATCAACGGGCGAACGCGCGAAGTGTGCAATTGAGGCGAATGGGCAAACCCGCTCATTCGGAGCTGACACAAATGGAACTGAACGTTAGACTGTCTGCCGCTCGGTGAGCGGATTTTAGCTTGAACCAATCTGGGGGAAGTCATGAAGTCAATTTTGAAAGTCGCATTGGCATTGCTCATTATAGCCTCTCCGATCTCGGCATACGCACAAACGCAGCCTCCTGCGAAATCATCGAGTACCGCGAAGGCCAAGCCGAGGATGCACGACGGTTGCCACGGCAGGGCTGCTCAGATGTCCGGCAAACCCTGCCGCTGACGAATCCCAATCGACAAGAGGCCGCCCGGTTGGCGGCCTCTCACTTTTCCGGATCGTGCTTTAGAACTGATACCTCCGCAAGCCGCCATCCACCGGGATCACCGTGCCCGTGATGTACCGCGCAACCGGCGAGGCCA
The DNA here is from genome assembly GCF_029714325.1 of Bradyrhizobium sp. CB1717. Taxonomy (NCBI): domain Bacteria; kingdom Pseudomonadati; phylum Pseudomonadota; class Alphaproteobacteria; order Hyphomicrobiales; family Nitrobacteraceae; genus Bradyrhizobium; species Bradyrhizobium sp. CB1717. The sequence goes on along the minus strand of NZ_CP121666.1, from coordinate 7,093,956 downwards.
GGAACACCGCGAGCGCGGCGAGGTCTTCCGGCTCGCCCCAATAGCCGACCGGGATCTCCTCTTCCGCAAAGCGCTCGCGATAGTCAGGCGGATAGTTGCGGCGGATCTGCTCGCTCATGATGCGGCCGGGCGGGATGCAGTTGATGGTGATGCCGTGTTCGCCGATCTCGCGCGACAGGCCCTTGGCCCAGGCGTGCACGGCGGCCTTCGCGGCGAAGGCGGCGTTGAGGCCTTCGGGCTCGGACTTGCCGGTGATGTTGACGATGCGGCCCCATTTGCGCGCGATCATCTGCGGCAGCAGCGTATGCGCGATGCGGCGGTAGCTCGTGAAGTTCAGCGCGATCGCCTCGTCCCATTTGCTGTCGGGTGCATCGATGGGCAGGGGACGGCTGCCGCCGGCATTGTTGACGAGGATGTCGACATGACCGAGCTCTCTCACCGCGAAGGCGGCGATGCTCTCGGCCGCGTCGCTGGCCATCACGTCCTGCTCGAAAGGCGTGATCAGCCCGCCGCCGACTTCGTTCACCAACTCGGCAAGCAGGTCGGTGCGCCGCGCCACGCCGACGACGCGCACGCCTTCGGCAGCCAAGCCCTTGGCAATGGCGCGGCCGATGCCGATGCTCGAACCCGTGACGACAGCGGTTTTCGATTTGAGCCCGAGGTCCATGGTCGCACGCCCTCTTGTTTGCTTCTTGCTTTGCTTTTGCTTGTTGCTCGTCGTTTCCCGCCTGTCCCGCAGGCCTTGCGAATTGCCTGAGCGGGACGAGCAGTGGTAACCAAGAGCTCTCGCGAAGGAAACACGAAAAACGAAAAGGCTGAAACGATGGTCTGGGATCCGCAGCAATACCTGAAATTCTCCGGCCACCGGCTGCGGCCCGCCGTCGACCTGCTGATGCGGATTCCGGATTTCGCGCCGCGCGAGATCGCCGATCTCGGGGCGGGCGCGGGCAACGTCACCAAGCTCATTGGGGAGCGCTGGCCGGATGCGGCCGTGACTGGCGTCGAGGGTTCGGCCGAGATGGTTGCCGCCGGCCGCAAGGCGGCGCCTGACGTGGAATGGTCGCATGAAGACCTCGGTCAGTGGCGCCCGGCGAAGCCATATGATTTGATCTATTCCAATGCCGCACTGCACTGGCTGCCCAATCATGCGGCACTGTTTGCGTCGGTGATGGAGAAGGTGAAGTCCGGCGGCATGCTCGCGGTGCAGATGCCGCGCAATTTTCTCGCGCCTTCGCACGTGCTGATCGGCGAGACCGCGCTTGATGGTCCCTGGCGCTCCAAGGTCGAGCATCTCGTCACGCCGCCGCCGGTCGAAGGGCCCGCCTTCTATCACGATCTGCTGGCTCCGATGTCCGCCAATATCGACATCTGGGAGACCGAATATCTGCAAGTGCTCGAAGGCGAGAATCCCGTGAAGGAGTGGACCAAGGGGACGTGGCTGACGCGCTATCTCGACGTCCTGCAGGGCGACGAGAGGGCCGCGTTCGAGGCGGCGTATGGGATGCGGGTCGCGAAGGCGTATCCGAAGAATGCGGCGGGGCAGACGCTGTTCCCGTTCCGGCGTCTGTTCATCGTTGCCCAGCGCAAGAGCTGATGGCATTGCCGCAATGCGGCATGAAGCTCGCTTCGTCGAAGCGGAGCGGGTGCCGGGTTGCGCATGCAGCTCTCGTCAAGATAGCTTGGCCGCGGACGATTGGGCTTAGGTCTAGTTGTTCGGCTCGCGGTTTGCTGCCACTACTGACCGCGTAATACAAAAAAGACCCGGTTTTAGAGGTTGTTGGGAGGTTCTTCATGCGCAAGCTGCTCCTTGCGGTTGCCGCCGCGGCCATTCTCGTGGCCCCCGCCATCGCACAAGCCCAGAGCCCTATCGTCATCAAGTTCAGCCACGTCGTCGCCAATGACACGCCGAAGGGCAAGGGCGCGCTGAAGTTCAAGGAACTCGCCGAGAAGTACACCGACGGCAAGGTCAAGGTCGAAGTCTATCCCAACTCCACGCTCTACAAGGACAAGGAGGAGATCGAGGCGCTCCAACTCGGCTCGGTGCAGATGCTCGCACCATCGACCGCGAAATTCGCCCCGCTCGGCATCAAGGAATTCGAGGCGCTCGACCTGCCCTGGCTGTTCAAGGACGATCTGACCTATTCCAACGCGATGAAGGGCACGGTCGGCAAGTGGCTGTTCCAGAAGCTCGAGGCCAAGGGCATCACAGGGCTCGCTTATTGGGACAACGGCTTCCACATGGTCTCCGCCAATCGTCCGCTGACGAAGCCGACGGATTTCCAGGGGCTCAAGTTCCGCATCTCGGGATCGAAGGTTGCCGATCAGTATTTCCGCCTGGTCGGCTCGATCCCGCAGATCATGGCGTTCTCGGAAGTCTACCAGGCGCTGCAGACCGGCGTCGTCGACGGCTGCGAGAACACCGCGTCGAACTACCTGACGCAGAAGTTCTACGAGGTGCAGAAGGACATCACCGTGTCCTATCATGCCCATCTGCAATATGCCGTCATCGTCAACTCGAAATTCTGGTCCGGCCTGCCGCGCGACATCCGCACCCAGCTTGATAAGGCAATGGCGGACGCGACCGACTACACCAACCAGATCGCGCACCAGGAGAACGAGGACGCGCTGGCCGAGATCAAGAAGACAGGCAAGACCAATCTGCATTACCTCACCGACGCCGATCGCAAGGCGTGGCAGGAGGCGATGCAGCCGACGTATAAATGGGCAAAGGGCCGGGTCGGGCAGGAAGTGCTCGACCTCGTCGCCAAGGAACTCGACGTCAAGATGAACTGACGGTCGCGTTCGAACAAGAACAACATGAACGGTCGGGAGTGATCGCACTCCCGACCGTTTCGCTCTTGAAAGACGGGCTAATTCTAGGGGGCTGAAGTTGCTGCGTGTGCTGAATCGTTTTCTCGATCATCTCGAGGAATGGCTGATCGCGACGATGATTGCGGCCGCAACGTCGCTCATATTTGTGGCGGTGCTGCACCGCTACGGCGCCGGGCTGTCGATCGACATCGCCAAATGGGCGGAGGCCCGCAGCCTGAGCTTCATTGCCGTTCCCGCGCGCGCCGCGTTCACCTGGCTTGCCTCGCTCGACCTGTCCTGGGCGCAGGAACTCTGCATCTACATGTTCATCTGGATGGCGAAGTTCGGTGCGGCCTATGGCGTGCGGACCGGCATCCATGTCGGCGTCGACGTGCTCGTCAACATCCTTCCCGGCGGGTCGCGCCGGCGCGTCATCACCTTCGGTCTGCTGTGCGGCGCGCTGTTTACCGCCATCGTTGCCTATTTCGGCGGGGCCTTCGTCAACCAGATGTGGCAGACCGGCCAGCAGTCCAACGACCTCGAAGCGCCGATGTGGATGGTGTATCTCACCATCCCGCTCGGCTCAGGCCTGATGTGCTTCCGCTTCCTGCAGGTCGCCTGGTCGTTCTACCGCACCGGCGAGCTGCCGCATCACGACATGGCTGGCGTCGAAGGCGTCGAGCCCGACCCGGTTCATCCGGCGCCGGTCACGCGCAGCCAGGTCGCCCGCGACGAGCGCAGCCCGCTCGGCTGGATCCTGATGCTGCTGCCGGTCCTGATTGTCGCGATCTGCTTCGCGCATGCGGGCCATGTCATCACGCTGCCGCAGGGTCTGCGCGTCGCCATCGTGTTCGCACTGTTGCTCTCGTTGATGCTGACCGGCATGCCGATCTCGATCGCGCTCGGTCTCACCGTGCTCAGCTTCATGTTCACGCTGACCGACGTCCGGACGGAATCGGTGGCGCTGAAACTGTTCACCGGCATCGAGAATTTCGAGATCATGGCGATCCCGTTCTTCATCCTCGCCGGCAACTTCCTGACCCATGGCGGGGTGGCGCGCCGGATGATCAATTTTGCGACCGCGCTGGTCGGTCACTGGTACGGCGGTCTCGCTTTGTCGGGCGTGGTGGCCTGCGCGCTATTCGCGGCGATTTCCGGCTCGTCGCCGGCAACCGTCGTGGCGATCGGCTCGGTGATCCTGCCCGCCATGGTTGCGCAGGGATTTCCGAGGCGGTTCGGCGCCGGCGTGATCACGACCTCCGGCTCGCTCGGAATTCTCATTCCACCGTCGATCCCGATGGTTCTCTACGCCGTCTCCACCAACAGCTCGGTGGGAAAGCTGTTCATCGCCGGCATCGTGCCGGGGCTCGTGCTGGCCACGCTGCTCGGCGCCACGACGTTCTATCGCGCCTGGCGCAACGACTATCCGCGGATGCCGAAGGCAACACTGCTCCAGCGCTTCGATGCGTTCCGCAAGTCGGTCTGGGGCATCCTGCTGATCGTGATCGTGATCGGCGGCATCTACAGCGGCCTGTTCACACCGACCGAGGCCGCCGCCGTCAGCGCGGTCTACGCCTTCATCGTCGCGGTGTTCATCTACAAGGATCTCAAGCTGCGCGACGTGCCGCGCGTGCTGCTGTCGTCGGCGAACCTGTCGGCGATGCTGCTCTACATCATTACCAACGCCGTGCTGTTCTCGTTCCTGATGACCTACGAGAACGTCCCGCAGGCGCTGGCGCAGTGGATGATCGACCAAGGCCTCGGGTGGATCGGCTTCCTGCTCGTCGTCAACCTGCTGCTGCTGCTGGCGGGCAACGTGATGGAGCCATCCTCGATCATCCTGATCATGGCGCCGATCCTGTTTCCGGTCGCGATCAAGCTCGGCATCGATCCCATTCATTTCGGCATCCTGATGACGGTGAACATGGAGGTTGGCCTGTGCCATCCGCCTGTCGGCCTCAATCTCTACGTCGCCTCGGGCATCGCCAAGATGGGGATCACCGAGCTCACGGTCGCGGTGTGGCCGTGGCTGCTGACGATGCTCGGATTCCTGGTGGTGGTGACGTATTGGCCGGGCCTGTCGTTGTGGCTGCCGCGGCTGCTGGGGATGTAGCGGGAAGAGCACGTCGTAGCCCGGATGGAGCGCAAGCGTAATCCGGGACATTCCGCGCGAGGATCGACATCCCCGGATTGCGCTTCGCTCCATCCGGGCTACGCATCCTTCCGCCAGCGGTGGAAATCGACCGCGAGATGCGGTTAGATGCCGCGCGATAGGCCGGGAGGACAACAAAATGACAGAACCCACCAGCGAGCCGAAGGACGCAACGCCCTCCGTCATCGCGCAGCAAACGGCGATGCTGAACGCGTTGCCGTTTTCCGACACGCGGGATTTCGACGACGCCGCGCGAGGCTTCCTCGGCACCATCGACAACGCGAAGATATTGAATCCGCAAGGCCGGACGGTCTGGAACCTCGAGCCTTACGGCTTTCTCTCCGCCGAACCGGCGCCGCTCACGGTCAATCCGAGCCTGTGGCGGCAGGCGCGGCTCAACATGCATCACGGCTTGTTCGAGGTGGTGCCCGGCGTCTACCAGGTGCGCGGGCTCGACATCGCCAACATGACGCTGATCGAGGGCGACAGCGGCGTCATCGTCGTGGACACGCTGACCTCGATCGAAGGCGCGCGCGCCGCGCTCGATCTTTACTTCAGGCATCGTGGCCTGAAGCCGGTCGCGGCCGTCATCTTCACGCACACCCACACCGATCACTGGGGCGGCGCGCGCGGCGTGCTGGAGGAGGACGCGCTCGCCACCGGCAGCGTGCCGATCATCGCGCCGAACCTGTTCATGGAGCATGCGGTCTCCGAGAACATCATCGCGGGACCGGCGATGCTGCGCCGGGCGCAGTATCAGTTCGGCCCGTTCCTCGCCAAGGGAACACGGGGGCAGGTCGACAACGGGCTCGGCAAGTCGATGGCGGCAGGCGGCGTTGCGCTGCTGCGCCCGACCGATCTGATCATGGCGACCGGCGACAAGCGCGTGATCGACGGCGTCGAATTCGAATTCCAGATGGCGCCGAACAGCGAAGCGCCGGCGGAGATGCATTTCTTCATCCCGCGCTACAAGCTCTTGAACTTGGCTGAGAACTGCACCCACAATTTCCACAATTTGCTGCCGTTCCGCGGTGCCGACGTGCGCGATGCGCTGGCGTGGTCGAAATATCTGGGCGAGGCCTTGCAGCTGTGGGACGGCAAGGCGGAGGCGATGTGCGGCCAGCATCACTGGCCGGTGTGGGGACGCGAGCGCATCGGCACGATGATCCGCCAGCAGCGCGATCTCTACAAATTCGCGCATGACCAGACCATTCGGCTGATGAACCATGGCCTCAACGCCGCCGAGATCGCCGAGACGATCCAGCTGCCGAAGAGCCTCGAGGGCGCCTGGCATGGCCGCGGTTATTACGGCCACATCCGGCACAATGTGAAGGCGATCTACCAGAAGTATCTCGGCTGGTACGACGCCAATCCGGTCAATCTCGATCCGCTGCCGCCGGTGGAGTCGGGCAGGAAGTACGTCGAGTATATGGGCGGCGCGGACGCCATCCTCACGCGGGCGCGCGCGGATTTTGACAAGGGCGAATTCCGCTTCGTGGCGCAGGCACTCGGCCATCTCGTCTTCGCCGAACCCGACAATGCGGCGGCGCGTCACCTGCTGGCCGATACGCTGGAGCAGCTCGGCTATGCCGCCGAGAGCTCGACCTGGCGTAACGCCTATCTGTTCGGCGCCCAGGAATTACGCCAGGGCATGCCGAAGACCCCGCCGCGCCCGCCGATGCCGCGCGAGACGCTGGCGGCGCTACGCACCTCGCAGCTCTGGGACGTGCTCGGCATCCGCCTCAACGGGCCCAAGGCGGACGGAAAGCACATCGTGCTGAACTGGAATTTTTCCGACACCGGTGAGACCTTCGTGCTCAACCTGGAGAATTCGGCGCTGACCTACACCGAGGGCGTGCAGGCGGAGGGCGCGGATGCCAGCTTCACGCTGGCGCGCGCGACGCTGGCCGAGGTGATCGCGAAGCTGACGAGCTTTCCGGAGGCGGTGGCGGCCGGCAAGGTCAAGCTGTCGGGCAATCCGATGAAGCTCGCCGAGCTGATGGGCCTGATGGACGAGTTTCCGAGGATGTTCGAGATCGTGGAGCCGAAGCGGGTGGTGGTGGGGTAGCCATCGCCGCTGCGTCACACTCCGTCATTGCGAGCGCAGCGAAGCAATCCAGGATCTTTCCGCGGGGGCGCCTGGATTGCTTCGCTGCGCTCGCAATCACGAATTAATAGAGGAGGGCGCAACATACTGGGTGTCGTCCCGGCCTTCGCCGGGACGACGACGGAGATTGTTGCCGCCTTACTCCGCGCTGCTGACCAGCTTGATCCGCGGCGCTTGCTCCTCGGTCAGGCTGCGATAGGCGGCGAGATAGTCCAGCGCCATCCGCCGCGCCGTGAAGCGCGTCTCGAACTGCTTGCGGATGGCGGCGCGGTCCAGTTGCGGGATCCGTTTGACCACGCCCGCGGCGCTGATGACGTCCTCGACCACGAAGCCGGTCAGGCCCTCGTCGATGATCTCAGGCACCGAGCCGCGGTTGAAGGCGATCACCGGCGTTCCGCAGGCCATGGCTTCGATCATCACGAGGCCGAACGGCTCCGGCCAGTCGATCGGCAGCAGAAGTGCAAGCGCGCCGCTCAGGAAGTCGGACTTCTCGTGATCGTTGATCTCGCCGATGAACTCCACCAGCGGATTGTTCTCGATCATCGGCTTGATCAATTCGTCATAGTAATCCTGGTCGGCGCGATCGACCTTGGCCGCGATCTTCAGCGGGATGCCGCAATGGGTCGCGATCTTGATGGCGCGGTCGACGCCCTTCTCCGGCGCGATGCGGCCGAGCACGGCGAGGTATTCCTGCTTCACCGGTTTCGGCGTCAGCAGGTTCTCGGGCAGGCCGTGGTGGATCGTCGTCACCCAATTCGCCTGCGGCACCGGCCGCCGCTGCGCGTTCGAGATCGAGATCACAGGCATCTTCGAGAAGGTGGTGAAGACAGGCTGGTGCTCCGGCAAGTCGAGCCGGCCGTGCAGCGTGGTCACGAACGGCGTCGGCTGGCGGTAGAACAACGACCACGGATAGTAATCGAGATGGAAGTGGAGGAAGTCGAACTCCTCGTCGTCACATTTCTGCCGCACGCGCTCCAGGAGCACCATATGCAGTGCGTTGGGATCTCGTACGGAACCGTCGAGGCGCAGCGCCCGCGGCCACAATGCATCGAGCTTTGCAGATGTCTGCGAGTCGCCACTGGCGAACAGCGTCACGTCATGCCCCAGGGCCACCAACTCTTCCGTCAACCAATGCACCACCCGCTCAGTGCCGCCATACAGCTTGGGTGGAACAGCCTCCGTCAACGGAGCTACCTGCGCGATGCGCATCTCACCATCTCCTCTGCGATCATGAATGTTGAAACCCCCACCTATGCGGCACTGGCAATGCCAGCCAAGGGAACGTTCCCGCACTTGCGAAGTTCCTTCTCCCTAACGTTACTTATTCGACACGTTGGGGAATGGTCGCGATGCTGCCATCACATCTTCGCAGATCGTCCGCATCCGCATGTCGTGATCACTGAACCCGGGAACCGGGACAAGCGGTCGATGTTCACGTCGATCAGTACAAATTGAAAAGCCAGTCACGACGGGGCGATAGCATATGGATCAACTTTCTGGATACGCACGCAGGCCATTTGCCTTTGTCTTGCGCTATCTCAGGCGTCGCCTCGCATCACATCTGGTGATCCTGACCGCGGTCGTGGGCGCCGTTGCCTGCTCCGTGGGCACGCAGTACGGCGTCAAATCCCTGGTCGACAGTTTGTCAGCGGGAACTTCTCATGGTGGCAGCGTATGGCTGGCATTCATTCTGCTCATGTCACTGATCGCCGCCGACAACTTCCTGTGGCGGATCGCGAGCTGGACGGCCAGCTTCACCTTCGTTCGCGTCACCGGCGATCTCAGGCGTGACATCTTTCGCCATCTGACCGGGCACGCGCCGAGCTACTTCTCCGATCGCATGCCCGGCATGCTGACGAGCCGTATCACCGCGACCTCGAATGCGGTGTTCACGGTCGAGAACATGTTCGTCTGGAATGTCCTGCCGCCGTGCATTGCCACAATTGCGGCAATCATGCTGATTGGAACCGTCAGTCCCTACATGGCGCTGGGCCTGATCGTGATCGCCGGCGGCATGGTGATCGCGATGTTCCATCTGGCTGCAGCCGGCAAGCCGCTGCACGACGACTTCGCCGACAAGGCCGCTGTCGTCGACGGCGAGATGATCGACGTCATCAGCAACATGCCGCTGGTCCGCGCCTTCTGCGGCATCAGCCATGAGCACGAGCGCTTCGATGCGACCGTCAATCGCGAGCTCACCGCGCGCGGCCGCAGCCTGCGCTATCTCGAGAAGCTGCGGCTGACCCATGCCGGCGTGACCGTTCTCCTGACGGTGGCGCTGATGGCCTGGGCCATCACGCTCTGGCAGCAGGGCGAGGCCACCACCGGCGACGTCGTCCTGGTCTGCACGCTCGGCCTCTCCATCCTCAATGCGACGCGCGATCTGGCGGTGGCGCTGGTCGACGTCACCCAGCACGTCGCCCGCCTGACCGAGGCGATTGCGACCCTTCTCGTGCCGCACGAATTGCGCGACCATCCCGAGGCCGAACCCCTGGTCAAGAGCGGCGCCGCGATCGCGTACAACAACGTCACCTTCGGCTATCCCGGGGCTGAGAAGATCTTCGAGCGCTTCAGCCTGCGGCTGCAACCCGGCCAGCGCGTCGGTCTGGTCGGCCACTCCGGCGGCGGCAAGTCGACGCTATTTACCCTGCTTCAGCGCTTCTACGATGTCGACGAGGGCAGCGTCACCATCGACGGTCAGGATATCTCCAAGGTGACCCAGCTGAGCCTGCGCGAGGCGATCTCGGTGGTGCCGCAGGATATTTCCTTGTTTCATCGCTCGATTCGCGAGAATATCCGCTATGGGCGGCCGAACGCGACCGACGACGAGGTGCTGCGCGCAGCGATCGCGGCGCGCTGCGACTTCGTCGAGAGCCTGCCTGAGGGCCTCGACACCATGGTCGGCGACCGCGGTGTCAAGATGTCCGGCGGCCAGCGCCAGCGCATTGCCATCGCGCGCGCCTTCCTGAAGGACGCGCCGATCCTGCTGCTCGACGAGGCGACCGCGGCTCTCGACAGCGAATCCGAGGAGGCGATCCGCGAGGCGCTGACACGCCTGATGCGCGGCCGCACCGTGGTTGCGATCGCGCATCGCCTGGCGACGCTGCGCAATTTCGATCGCGTGGTGGTGCTCAAGGCCGGCAAGATCATCGAGGACGGCGCGCCCGACCGGCTGATGCAGGGCCACGGCCCCTACCGTGAGCTGGTGACGCAGGAGATGAGCCGGCTGGCGAAAGTCGCCGCGTAAGCCCGACGGTGCATTCGCGTTGGTTGCGTCTCGAAACAAGCGCAGGGGAGCCGCTTATGGCAGCCGAAGTCATCACCAAGTTCGTCTCTGTGGCGCGGACCGTGGAGCAGGTCGTCGAGCAGCCCTTCTATATCCCGATGACGGGGCCGTCGGCGCGCCCGCGACGCTCGCTCAAGCACGATGACACCTTCATCGTGCTCGACAGTCATGGCGACATCGGCGCATCGGCCGGCGGGCCGGACGGGCTGTTTCACCACGATACGCGCTATCTCGCGCGGCTGGAGCTCGTGCTCGACGATCTCCAGCCCCTGCTGCTCGGCTCCAACCTGCGCGACGACAATTCGGCGCTGACCGTCGATCTCACCAACCCCGACATCTACCGCGAGGGCAGCCTCGTGCTGCAAAAGGACCTGCTGCACATCGTGCGCACGGTGTTCCTGTGGCGCGGCACGGCCTATCAGCGCATCGGCGTGCAGAACCACGGCGACCGGCCTGCCTGCTTCGAGCTGACGCTGCTGTTCGACAACGACTTCGCCGATTTGTTCGAGGTTCGCGGCGAGCGGCGGCCGCGCCGCGGGACCGGTACCAGCCGGCTGCTCGGGCCGACCGACGTGCTGTTCGAATATCGCGGTCTCGACGATCGCGAGCGCACCACCGGCCTGCATTTCGATCCGCGTCCGACGCGGCTCTCGGTCAATGCCGCCACCTGGCAGCTCGAGCTGGATCCGCACCAGTCGAAATCGCTGTTCGTGGCCGCGTTGTGCAACCGGCCGGTCACCGAGAAGCCGGCGCGCTTCTTCAGGGGCCTGCTCGCACACCGCCGCGAGATGCGGCAGTCGACGATGGGCGCGGCCAGTATCGAGACCTCCAACAACATCTTCAACGAGGTGCTGTGCCAGGCCATGGCCGACCTCAACATGCTGATGACGGAGACGCCGCAGGGACGCTATCCCTATGCCGGCATTCCCTGGTACTCGACGACCTTCGGGCGCGACGGACTGATCACCGCGCTGCAGATGCTGTGGATCGATCCGCGGATCGCCAAGGGCGTGCTGAGGCGGCTCTCGCATTTCCAGGCCAAGGCGATCGATCCACTGGCCGATGCCGCGCCCGGAAAGATCCTGCACGAGATGCGCGGCGGCGAGATGGCGGCACTGCGCGAGGTGCCGTTCGCGCAATATTACGGCAGCGTCGATTCGACCGCGCTGTTCGTGCTGCTGGCCGGAAGCTATTTCGAGCGCACCGGTGACGAGAAGACCTTGATCGAGCTGTGGCCCGCGATCGAGGCGGGGCTCGCCTGGATCGACGGTCCCGGCGATCCCGACCACGACGGCTTCGTCGAATATCAGCGCGCGACGGAGAAGGGGCTCGCCAACCAGGGCTGGAAGGATTCCTATGACGCGATCTTCCATGCCGACGGCCAGCTCGCGGAAGGCAATATCGCGCTCGCGGAGGTCCAGGGCTACGTCTATATGGCAAAGCAGCTGGCGGCGCGCTGTGCGCTGCGCCTCGGCAAGCCGGACCTCGTGCGCAAGTTCGAGGCCGAGGCCAAGGCACTGGCCGAGCGCTTCGAACAGGCGTTCTGGTGCGAGGAGCTCGGCACCTACGCCCTGGCCCTCGACGGCAAGAAGCGGCCCTGCAAGGTGCGGACCTCCAATGCCGGGCAGGTGCTGTTCAGCGGCATGATCCGGGAGGACCGCGCCCGTCTCGTCGCCGCCGACCTGATGCGGCCGCATTTCTTCTCGGGCTGGGGCATCCGCACCGTCGCCGTCGGCGAGGTGCGCTACAACCCGATGTCCTATCACGACGGATCGATCTGGCCGCACGACAACGCGCTGATCGCGCTTGGGCTCGCGCGCTACGGCCTCAAGCATTCGGTGGCGCATGTCTTCAAGGGGCTGTTCGACGCCGCCACCTATATGGACCTGCGCCGGCTGCCCGAATTGTTCTGCGGCTTCCGGCGCGAGAAGCGGCGCGGCCCGACGCTCTATCCGGTCGCCTGCGCGCCGCAGGCCTGGGCCAGCGCGACGCCGTTCACGCTGCTGGAGGCGGCGCTCGGCATCGAGTTTGACGTGGCGCGCGGCGAGATTCGCCTGCGCAATCCGCATCTGCCCGCGTTCCTGAACGAGGTCATCCTGCGCGATCTGCGCCTCGGCGATTCCAGCGTGGACTTGCGCGTCAGCCGCCACGGCGACGACGTGGCGCTGGAGGTGTTGCGCACGCGCGGCCAGATCCAGGTCTCGATCGTGCTGGCGCGCTAGCGGCGCGCCGTGAGGAGGGTGTTATGCGTGCGATCGGAGCGCTAACCCGAGCGCTAACCTTGGGCGTGGCGGTCGTCGCGGGCGTGGCGGTCGCCGCCACGCGCGCCGCCGACGGACCGCCCGCGGGACAGACTGAAGCAAACGCGCCGCCGACGGCACAGCCGCCGGCTTCGACCGTTCCCGTCACGCCGAAGGACGCCGCGCCGCCGCCGTCGGTGACCATCATCGGCGCGAGCGATGCACATGGCGTGCTCGGCCGCGATGTGCGCAGCGCCGCCGACGAGGACATGGGCCGCATCGTCGATGTCATCGTCGACCGGGACGGGCACGTGCGCGCGGCGGTGATCGATTTCGGCGGGTTCCTCGGCGTCGGCAGCCGCAAGATCGTGGTGGACTGGAACGCGATGCGGTTCGGCAAGATTGCCAACAAGAAGGACAGCATCACGCTGGAACTGACCAAGGCGCAGGTCGCGGCCGCGCCGGAATACAAGGAAGACACGCCGATGGTCGTGCTCGGCGCGTCCGGCAGCCTTCAACCGCTGCAAGCGATCCAGTGAGGTGCCGGGAGGGCTGACCGCCTGTGCTGTTGTCCAGGAAGCCGAACCATGCAGATCGCGATGGCCACGTTGAACGGGACAACGTCGCCGCGCTGCCGCCTGCGGGCATTCCGGCGCCGTCGCGTCAGAGCCTGCGCGGCCTCGACTGGTTCATCTTCTTCCTCGCCGACGTGCAGACCGGCTTCGGTCCCTTCATCGCGGTCTACCTGACGACGCAGAAATGGACCCAGGTCGAGATCGGCCTCGTGCTGTCGATCGGCGGCATCGTCGCCCTGATCGGACAGATGCCGGGCGGCGCGATCATCGATGCGGCGAAGTCCGAACGGCTGGTCGCTGCGCTCGCGATCGCGACCATCGGCGCCTGCGCGCTCGCCTATGCCGCGATGCCGGTCTTCGCCGTGGTGGTGACGGCCGCCACCCTGCATGCGATGGCGAGCTGCGTGCTGGGGCCGGCGATCGCGGCGATCAGCCTCGGCCTGGTCGGCCCGCTCGCGATCGGCGAGCGGCTCGGCCGAAACGCGCGGTTCGCCTCGCTCGGCAACGGCGTCGCCGCCGCCGTGATGGGCACGGCCGGATATCTCTTGTCGAGCCGCTCGGTGTTCCTCGTCACCTTCCTGCTCGCGATCCCGACCCTGATCGCGTTGTCGCGGATCCGCGAGGAGGAGGTCGACATCAGGCGCTGTCACGGCGAGATGCCGCCGGAAGCCGCCGACCGCGGCGACACCAATGTCTGGCATTTGATCCGGCAGCGTCCGCTCATCGTCTTCGCGCTCAGCGTGCTGCTGTTGCAGCTCGCGAACGCTGCGATGATGCCGCTGATGGCGAGCGCGGTGACGGCGCGGTCGAGCCAGTGGGCGACGGTGCTGGTCGCGGCCTGCATCATCGTGCCGCAGGCGATCGTGGCGCTGCTGTCGCCGACCGTCGGGCGCAAGGCGCAAGTCTGGGGCCGCCGGCCGCTGCTGTTGATCGGATTCGGTGCGTTGACGATTCGCGGTCTGTTGTTCGCGACCGTGCGCGATCCCTATCTGCTGGTCGCGGTGCAGGTGTTCGACGGCATCACGGCGGCGGTGTTCGCGGTGATGATTCCGCTGATCGTCGCCGACGTCGCCTTCGGCAGCGGTCATTTCAACCTGGCGCAGGGCATCGTCGGCACCGCGACCGGCATCGGCGCGTCGCTGAGCACGGCGCTCGGCGGCTATGTCAGCGACAAGTTCGGCAACGCCACCGCCTTCATCGGGCTGTCCGGCGTTGCCGCGACGGGGCTGCTGCTGATCCTGCTCGTCATGCCGGAGACCCGGCGCACCGGCATGGCCGCGACGAAAGAAATGGCCGGCTGAAGAATTTCAGCCGGCCAAAGTAGGCAGGGAGGAAGAATGTCAGGCGTCGAGATTGTGCAGGCGCTGGCGGTTGCGCAGCACGATCTGGCGGGCGCCGGAGAAGCCGAGAATGCCCTGGGTGTGCAGCTGGGACAGCGCACGCGAAACGGTTTCGAGCGTGAGGCCGAGATAGTCGCCGATGTCGCGGCGGCACATCGGCAGCGCCATCATGCCGGCAACCGCGAGGCGGCGGTCCATTTCGAGCAAGAAGGTCGCAACGCGCTCCATCGCGGTCTTGCGGCCGAGCAGCAGCATGTGATCTTCGGCGTGACGCAGCTCGGAGGCCGTCATGGCCCAGAGCTTGCGGGCGACCTGAACGTCGGTGCCGGCGGCCTTCTCGAGGCTGGCGCGCTTCACGAGACGCACATTGGTGTCGATGATGGCCTCGGCGGCGAGGCGGTGGGTGGCGCCGGATTCGAGGCCGAACACGTCGCCGGGAAGATGGAAGGCGCCGATCTGGCGGCGACCGTCTGAGAGGAGCTTGTAGCTGCGCACCGCGCCCGACACGACCTGGTAGACATATTCGGCCGGCTCGTCCTCGCCATAGATCTCCTCGTCCTTGCGATAGGAGAACTCGGTGGCGACGAGGCCGACATGGCCGGTGACCGCGCCGAACTGGTCGGAAACGGGGTGGGCAGGGGCAATCTTGCCACCGATCTGGGTGTTGATCGCCTGGGGCTTGAGTGTCTGGGTCAGCATCTGCGCCATCTCCGTTGTGATGGAACATCGCTACCCCCGTTTGCGCAATCCGGAAATTTCGCGCGTTATCTTAAGGACGTTTACCTACGTAGAATCCCGTAGGTCAATTACCGCGGCGGTCCTGGATGGCGTGGCGGATGCACTTGACCAGGTTTTCATCGAGAAGCGGCTTCAAAACCACGTCCTTGACGCCCACTGCAGCCGCCCGGGTCGAGATGTTCTCGTCCGGATAGCCCGTGATCAGGATCACGGGCGTGTCGCTGTCGGATTCGCGCAGGCGGCCGGCGAGGTCGATCCCGTTGATATCGGGCATCTTGTAGTCGATCACATAGCAGTCCGCGCCCGGAGCGCCGGCGGTATTGAGCAGCGCCGTCGCATTCTTGAAGGTCCGCACGGCGAAGCCGTCGGTTTCCAGCAGGAAGCGCAGGGAGCCCAGCACGGCGGCATCGTCGTCGACCACGTAGACGGTGGGCTTTGCCGATGACGCCATCGGGACACGCTGAGGGTGCGAGCCAATCTCGATCATTCTGACTGGCTAGCACAGGTGGCCACAACCGCCTTGACCTGCCTCAAGCCGATTTGCCTCAAGCCGGTTCGGCTCAATCGTTGAGCATGCCGGCGCGCATCGCGAGGCGAACCAGCTCCGAGAGAGAGTTGGCCTGCATCTTGGTCATGACGTTGGCCCGGTACACTTCAATGGTGCGCGGGCTGATATCGTATTCGCGGGCGATCAGCTTGTTGGAAAGACCTGCGATCAGTCCCTCCATCACCTGACGCTCCCGGGGACTCAAGGATGCGACCCGGGCCGCGATGTCCTGCGCGACGGCCTCGTTCTTGGCGGCCGGCTCGGCCTGGCGTATCGCCGTCTCGATCATGGTGGTGAGACGATCGTCCTCGAACGGTTTCTCCAGGAAGTCGACTGCCCCGAGCTTCATCGCCTCGACCGCGAGCGGCACGTCGCCGTGACCGGTCATGATCAGGATCGGAAACGGGCTCTGCTGCGCCTTCATGCGCTTCAGGAGCTCGATGCCGTCGAGGCCCGGCATGCGCACGTCGGAGACGACGCAGCCGAAGGCAAGGCCGGGCAGGGCGTCGATGAAGCTCTGCGCGTTGTCGAACAGCGTGACGCCGAAGCCGGAGGAATCCAGCAGAAAGTTCAGCGAGTCCCGCATCGCGTCGTCGTCATCGATGACGTAGACATGTCCCTTGGTCGTCATGCATCAATTCTCGTCGGCTGCCGGGAGGGTGAAGCGGAATGTCGCCCCGCCCGATGCGTTGCTCTCGGCCCACATGCGTCCGCCGTGAGCCTCGATGATCGAGCGGCTGATCGACAGTCCCACGCCCATGCCGGTGTCCTTGGTGGTGAAGAAAGTCTGGAACAGGTTTGGAATGACGTCGTCCTGGAAGCCGGAGCCGGTGTCGGACACCTCGATCTCGATCATGTCGTCGGCGACAGGCGTGTTGGTGACGACGAGCTCGCGCCGCGGCGACTGCGCCATGGCCTCCAGCGCGTTGCGGAACAAATTGACCAGCACCTGCTGGACCTGCACCCGGTCGGCGAGGACGAGGTCGGCTTCCGGATCGAGGCTGAAGCGAAGCTGCACATTCTGCTCGCGCGCGCCGGCGAGCCCGAGCGCGCCGGCCTCCTCGATCAGCTTGGACAGGCTCTCGACCCGCTTCTCCGATTCGCCGCGGGCGACGAAGTCGCGCAGGCGCCGGATGATCTGGCCGGCGCGCAGCGCCTGCTCGGCAGCACGGTCCAGCGCGCTCTCGACCTTCGGTGTGTTGGGATCGACGCTGCCCGCGAGCAGCCGCCGCGAGCCCTTCATATAGTTGCTGATCGCTGCCAGCGGCTGGTTGAGCTCGTGCGCGAGCGCGGACGCCATCTCGCCCATGGCGCTCAGCCTGGAGACGTGGACCAGCTCGGATTGCAGCTCCTGGAGCCGCGCCTGGGTCTGCTGGTGCTCGGTCAGATCGCGGACGAAGCCGGTGAAATAAGGCTCGCCGCCGGACTGCATCTCGCCGATCGACAGGTGCATCGGGAAGGTGGTGCCGTCGCGGCGCTTGCCGGTCACGATGCGGCCGATGCCGATGATGTGCGGATCGCTGGTAGTGCGGTAGCGCGCAATGTAGCTGTCATGCCGGGAGCGGTCGGGCTCCGGCATCAGGATGCTGACATTCTGGCCGATCGCCTCATGCTCGGACCAGCCGAACAGGCGCTCGGCCGCCGTGCTGAACAGCTGGATGATGCCGTGGCCGTCGATGACGATCATGGCGTCGGGGATGGTGTGGAGGATGGAGCGAAGGTGGGTCTCGCGGGTCCGCAGCGCACTCTCGACCTGCTTCTCCTGGTCGATATCGAGGAAGATGCCGCTGAGATGGCGGGCCAAGCCGGCTTCGTCCCGAATGACGCCGGCGCGGGCGCGAATCCACTGTCCTCCGTTGGAGGCGCCTGCGACCTTGAAGGACACGTCGAAGCCCCCGCCGCGTTCGCTGATGTGCTCGATCGCGCTTTCCACGCGGTCGCGATCCCGGGGCTCGAGCCGCGACAGGAAGAGGTCGTAGCTCGGCGGCTGGTCCTGCGCGATACCAAGCAGGGTCCTGGCGGTGTCCGACCAGTCCAGTTCCCGCGTTGCGAGGTCGAGATCCCAGGTGCCGACGCCGAATCCCTCGATCCGGACCCGGAAATGCTCGCCGCGACCATCGTCCGGCGGATGCGTTACGCGGGTCGGCGACAATCGATGGCTCCCATTCTGGTGCGGCGGGCAGGTGCCGCGAGACATGAGGGCAATTTCGCCCATGGGCCGGCCGGAGGCAAGTTCGGATGTCTGATTCCATTGCGGGATTTCCCGCAAGCTGGCACCCGGCAATTTGATCTACCTCATACTGCCTTGCAGCGGCGAGGCTAGATTTCGCGCCAGTTCACAGCCGTGCGGAGAATCCCGATGACATACGCGACCGTGATGGTCAGCCTGGCGCTCGATCAATCCAACGAGGCGCGTCTTCAGGTTGCGGGCGAGCTCGCCGAGCGATTCGAATCGGCCATCGTGGGGGTTGCCGCGGCGCAGTTTGCGCCGCCGCTCTATTTCACCGACGGCGCCGAGGCCCAGGGGCTGATCGAGGAGGGCGAAGCTTCCGTCAAGCGCCGCCTGGCCGGTCTCGAGGCGCAATTCCGCGCCGCGACGAAGAATCGTGGCCGGCCTGCGGAGTGGCGCAGCGCCCTGGATTTTCCGGCGCGCTTCGTGCCGGCGCAGGCGCGCTGCGCCGACATCGTCGTCAGCGGTGGGCAGAGCCGGGCCTTCTCGGACGCCTTCGCGCTGGCAAGCCCCACGGATCTCGTGATGCAGGCCGGACGTCCGCTTCTCGTCGTGCCCGACCGGGTCAACTGGCTCGATCTGCGCAGCGTGCTGGTGGCGTGGAAGGATACGCCGGAGGCGCGGCGGGCGGTGGCCGACGCGCTGCCGATGCTGCGCAAGGCGAGGGACGTCATCATCGTCGAAATTCCGGAGCAGGGCGACGACCGTTCGCGCGTGATGGCCGGCGTCACCGACGTCGCCGCCTGGCTCGCCCGTCACGGTGTCACCGCGGCCGCGCGCGCCTCGGAGGCCGCGCGGAACGAACCCGCCGCCGTGCAATTGGAGAAGGTCGCCGGCGACGTCGGAGCCGGCCTGATCGTGGCGGGCGCCTACGGGCATTCGAGGTTCCGTGAGCTGGTCCTGGGCGGCGTCACCCGGTATCTGGTCACGCAATCCACGCGTTGCGTGCTGCTGTCGCACTGACGGCCGGTCGGCCATAGCGAGTTGAGGAGGACGCGCCGTGTACAGATTTCTCGAGCAGACCGCCAGTGGCTACATGACGCGCAACGTCAAGACGGTGCAGCGCGACCGCAACATGCTCGAGCTCAGCGAGATGTTCGAGCGCGACGATTTCAACTCCTATCCGGTCGAGGACGACGGACAGGTGGTCGGCATCGTCACCAAGTTCGACATCCTGAAGTGCTTCGCCTTCACCCCAAACCAGATGCTGCCGCGCTATCATGACCTGATGAGCCGCAAGATCGGCGACGTCATGACGCCGGAGTTCATCTATGTCAGCCCCGACACGCGTCTGACGCGCGTGCTCCAGATCATGGTCGAGCACCGCATCCGGAGCATCATCGTGCTCGACAGTGCGCAGAAGCTGGTCGGTATCATCGCCCGCGAGGACGTCATCAAGGCGCTCAAGGCCACGGCGGGGGATTGACGCGACCAAATCGGAATCGGATCCGTGATTTCACGGAGGTTGTCTATTTTTCTTCCCTTCTCCCCTTGCGGGAGAAGGTGGCGCGAAGCGCCGGATGAGGGGTCTGTCTCCCCACAGGCATTGTTCAATGCCGAACCAACCCCTCACCCGAGCGAGCCTGCCGCGCCATCTCGCCGCCCTCTCCCGCAAGGGGAGAGGGCACATCAACGGGCGCTCCGCAGAAATACGGGATCAATCCCCAAAATGCTTGCCCAGAACGCAGAACTCAAACGCCTGTCTTGATTTCAATCAATTCCCCGCGAGGGTGAATGTGGTTTCTGGCTCCGTGTTCTTTCAGAGAGAATCCGCATGAGCCAGCCCTCCATCTCCAAATCCATGACCATCGGTGAAAGCGGCCTGGCTGTCGTGTTCGCAGCCACCGCCTTCCTCTGCGTGATCGCCTCGGCCAAGGCGCTCGACGCGCCCTTCGCCTTCCATGCCGCGCTCAGCGCGGCGGCGAGCCTGGCCGCGGTGTTCGTCATCATCAACCGCTACTTCGAACGCCCGGCGGCGCTGCCGCCGGCGGAGATCAACGGCCGCCCCAACTACAACATGGGGCCGATCAAGTTCAGCTCCTTCATGGCGATGTTCTGGGGCATCGCCGGCTTCCTCGTCGGTCTCATCATCGCCTCGCAACTGGCATGGCCCGCGCTGAACTTCGATCTGCCCTGGATCCAGTTCGGCCGGTTGCGGCCGCTGCACACCTCGGCCGTGATCTTTGCCTTCGGCGGCAACGTGCTGATCGCGACGTCCCTCTACGTCGTGCAGAAGTCCTGCCGCGTTCGTCTCGCCGGCGACCTCGCGCCCTGGTTCGTCGTGATCGGCTACAACTTCTTCATCCTGGTCGCGGGCACGGGCTACCTGCTCGGCGTCACCCAGTCGAAGGAATACGCCGAGCCGGAATGGTACGCGGACCTATGGCTGACCATCGTATGGGTGGTCTATCTGCTCGTCTTCCTCGCGACCATCATCAAGCGCAAGGAGCCGCACATCTTCGTCGCGAACTGGTTCTACCTCGCCTTCATCGTGACGATCGCGGTGCTGCATCTCGGCAACAACCCGGCGCTTCCCGTCTCGGCGTTCGGCTCGAAGTCCTACGTCGCCTGGGGCGGCATCCAGGATGCGATGTTCCAGTGGTGGTACGGCCATAACGCGGTCGGCTTCTTCCTGACCGCCGGCTTCCTCGCCATCATGTACTACTTCATTCCGAAGCGCGCCGACCGGCCGATCTATTCCTATCGCCTGTCGATCATCCACTTCTGGGCGCTGATCTTCCTCTACATCTGGGCAGGTCCCCACCATCTGCACTACACGGCGCTGCCGGACTGGACGCAGACGCTCGGCATGACCTTCTCGATCATGCTGTGGATGCCCTCCTGGGGCGGCATGATCAACGGCCTGATGACGCTGTCGGGCGCCTGGGACAAGCTCCGCACCGACCCCGTGCTGCGCATGCTGGTGGTCTCCGTCGCCTTCTACGGCATGTCGACCTTCGAAGGCCCGATGATGTCGATCAAGGTGGTCAACTCACTCAGCCACTACACCGACTGGACCATCGGCCACGTCCACTCGGGCGCGCTCGGCTGGGTCGGCTTCGTCTCCTTCGGCGCACTGTACTGCCTGGTGCCGTGGGCCTGGAATCGCAAGGGCCTCTACAGCCTGAAGCTCGTCAACTGGCACTTCTGGGTCGCGACCCTCGGCATCGTTCTCTACATCTCGGCGATGTGGGTGTCCGGCATCCTCCAGGGCCTGATGTGGCGCGCCTACACCTCGCTCGGCTTCCTCGAATATTCCTTCATCGAAACCGTCGAAGCGATGCATCCCTTCTACATCATCCGCGCCGCAGGCGGCGGCCTGTTCCTGATCGGCTCGCTGATCATGGCCTACAATCTCTGGATGACGGTTCGCGTCGGCGAACGGGAAGTCCAGATGCCCGTCGCTCTTCAGCCGGCGGAATGAGGAGCTCAAGCAATGTCGTTCTGGACACGCCACCAAATCTTCGAAAAGAACTCGATCATCCTGATCGTCGGCATCCTCCTGGTGATCTCGATCGGCGGTCTCGTCGAGATCACTCCGCTGTTCTACCTCAAGAGCACGATCGAGAAGGTCGACGGCGTGCGGCCCTATACGCCGCTGGAGCTGGCGGGACGCAACGTCTACGTCCGCGAGGGCTGCTATCTCTGCCATTCGCAGATGATCCGTCCCCTGCGTGACGAGGTCGAGCGCTACGGCCACTTCTCGCTCGCCGCTGAGAGCATGTTCGATCACCCGTTCCAGTGGGGCTCGAAGCGCACCGGTCCGGACCTTGCCCGCGTCGGCGCCAAATATTCCGACGACTGGCACGTCACCCACCTGATCAACCCGCGCGCGATCGTGCCGCAGTCGGTGATGCCGGGCTATCCGTTCCTCAGCCAGAACGAGGTGGATCCGGACACGATCGCAGACCACATGCGCACGTTGCGGGCCGTCGGCGTGCCCTACACCGACGAGCAGATCGCGAGCGCGGGCGCCGATCTGAAGGCCCAGGCCGACCCGGACAATGCCGGCTCCGACGCCTTCAGCAAGCGCTACGCCAAGGCCGTGGTGCGCAACTTCGACGGCAAGACCGGCACGCCGACCGAGATGGACGCACTGATCGCGTACCTGCAGATGCTCGGCACGCTGGTCGACTTCAAGATCTACAACGAGAAAGCCAATCTTCGCTGAGAAGGCATCAACGATGAAAGCCATCCTGACAGCCCACAATCTTGCGTCCGAGCTGGTGACGACGATCTGGACGCCGGTGTTCGTCGCGATCTTTCTCGCGATCATCGCCTACGCATTTTGGCCCCGTAACAAGGCCGCGTTCGACGAAGCGGCACGCCTGCCGTTGCGGGAGGAGTGAGAGACCATGACCGATCATAGCGAAGTCGATACCGTCACCGGCAAGTCCACGACCGGACATGAATGGGACGGCATCAAGGAGCTCAACACGCCGCTGCCGCGCTGGTGGGTGATCAGCTTCTACCTCACCATCATCTGGTCGATCGGCTACTGGATCGTCTATCCGGCCTGGCCGCTGATCTCGAGCCATACGACTGGGCTGCTCGGCTACTCGACGCGCGCCAGCCTCGCGGTGGAGCTCGCCAATCTCGAGGCGTTGCGCGGCGAGAAGATGGCGGCGTTGGCGGCGGCGCCGCTCGCCGACATCGAGAAGGACCCGGCCTTGCTGGCGCTCGCCCGCGCCAAGGGCAGGACCGTGTTCGGCGACAATTGCGCGCCGTGCCACGGCTCCGGCGGCGCCGGCGCCAAGGGCTACCCGAACCTGAACGACGACGACTGGCTGTGGGGCGGCACGCTCGACCAGATCATGCAGACCATCCAGTTCGGCGCGCGTTCCGGCCATGCCAAGACGCATGAGGGCCAGATGCTCGCCTTCGGCAAGGACGGCGTGCTGAAGGCCGACGAGATCGTCACGGTTGCCAATTACGTGCGCTCGCTGTCGGGCCTTCCGACCCGCAAAGGCTTTGACGCGGCCAAGGGCGAGAAGATCTTCACTGAAAACTGCGTCGCCTGCCACGGCGACGGCGGCAAGGGCAACCAGGAGCTCGGCGCGCCTGATCTGACCGACAAGATCTGGCTCTATGGCTCGGACGAGGCCGCCCTGATCGAGACCATCAGCCAGGGCCGCGCCGGCGTGATGCCGGCCTGGGAAGGGCGGCTCGATCCCGCCACCATCAAGGCTATGGCGGTTTACGTGCATTCGCTGGGCGGCGGAAAGTAGAACTCGAATGGAGCTCGGCCAACAGCGGGGCTCTCTCCGTTCCCTCCCCCGCAAGGGGGGAGGGAACGCCCCTTCGTTGGCGCGCCCGTCGAGTCTCAAGCCCGACCAGGGCGAACAAAAATGCCCCCGTTTGAGCTGGATCAACTGATGCGGCGGTGTCGCGTCTAGGTTCAATCGCACCTTTTCGAGAAGCTCCAGGCGATGAACAAGACCGTGAATCCGAAAGACCTCACATCGGAAGATGACTATGGGCCGCTCTACGCAGCCCGCAAGAAGGTCTACCCCCAGAGCGTCTCCGGCACGTTTCGCCGGATCAAATGGGGCCTGATGGCGTTCTGCCTCGGCGTCTACTACTTCCTGCCCTTCGTGCGCTGGAATCGGGGCGTCGGCGCGCCCAGCCAGGCGGTGCTGATCGATCTTCCCAACAGCCGCTTCTATTTCTTCTTCATCGAGCTGTGGCCGCAGGAGGTCTACTACTTCACCGGTCTGTTGATCGTCGCCGCGGTGGCGCTGTTCCTGATAAACTCCATCGGCGGCCGCATCTGGTGCGGCTATCTCTGTCAGCAGACGGTCTGGACCGACCTGTTCTATGCCGTCGAGCGCCTGATCGAGGGCGACCGGCGCGAGCGGATGAAGAAGGACGCGTCGAGCGACCCGATGAAGCTCGAGCGCATCTCCGAGATCGTGCTCAAGCATTCGATCTGGCTGCTGATCGCCTGGTGGACCGGCGGCGCCTGGGTGCTCTACTTCAACGACGCGCCGACCCTGGTGAAGGAGCTCGTCACCTTCCAGGGGCCGATGATCGCCTATGTCTGGATCGGCATCCTCACCGCAACGACCTATCTGCTCGCCGGCTACATGCGCGAGCAGGTCTGCACCTATATGTGCCCGTGGCCGCGCATCCAGGCCGCGCTCACCGACGAATGGGCGCTCAACGTCACCTACCGCTACGATCGCGGCGAGAAGCGCACTTCGGTGAAGAAGGCGGCCGAGCTGCGCGCGCTCGGCCAGCAGGTCGGCGACTGTGTCGATTGCTACCAGTGCGTCGCGGTCTGCCCGACCGGCATCGACATCCGCAACGGACCGCAGATGGAATGCATCCAGTGCGGCCTCTGCATCGACGCCTGCGACAACGTGATGGCCAAGATCGGCCGGCCGAAGCGGCTGATCGGCTACGACAACGACATCAACATCCATCGCCGCCAGGAAGGCAAGGCGCCGGTCTACCGCATCGTGCGGCCCCGCACGATCGTCTACAGCGCGATCATCGCCGCGGTCGGCGGCATCATGATCTATACGCTGGCGACGCGCAGCCTGCTCGACGTCAACGTGCTGCACGACCGCAATCCGGTCGCGGTCAAGCTCAGCGACGGCTCGATCCGCAACGCCTATACCGTGCGGCTGTTGAACAAGAGCGGCTACGATCGCGTCATCGCGATCGACGCGGACGGCCCGGCCAATTTGACCGTCCATGTCGTCGGCGTGGATTCCGTGACGCCCGACCGGCCGATGGTCGTGATCCCCCGCGATTCCACCAGCGAGCTCCGGCTGCTCGTCACGGCGCCGGCGGAAAGCAATCCGGAGAAGTCGGTCCCGGTCCGCTTCCACGTCACCGATGTCGGCCTCGGCGAGGTCGCGTCCGCCACCGACAATTTCGTCGCGCCGTAGGAAGGAGACTGCCATGGCATTCAAGCCGCTGACTGGAACCAAGGTGTTCCTGATGCTGGTCGCCTTCTTCGGCCTCGTGATCGGCGTCAACGTCACCATGATGAAGCTCGCCATCGCGACGCTGCCGGGCACGGACGTCGACAGTCCCTATGCAGCGGGCCTGACCTATGACCGCGAGATCTCGGCCGCACAGGACCAGGCCGCGCGAAAATGGCAGGTCAGCGCCCATATCGAGCGCCGCACCGACGGTGGTGCCGCGATCCAGGTCGAGGCGCGTGATGCGAGCGGCCAGCCGCTCGCCGGATTGAAGTTCGGCGGACGCCTGGAGCGGCCGACCGACAAGCGCGCCGATCTCCAGGTCGAGCTCGCGGAAGCCGGCATCGGCGTCTATCGCGGCAATGCCGCGTCCGTCGCGCCGGGGCAGTGGGATCTGGTGATCGAGGGTGAGGCGCGAGGGGCGCGTGTGTTCCTCTCGCGCAACCGCGTGATCCTGAACTGAAGGATCTCGTCATGCAGGTCACGCGCGATTTCTCTCACTATGTTCGCGACGCCGGCGCGGGCCTTCGGCATATCGACCTCGCGGTCGAGGGCGTTCACTGCGCCGGCTGCATGGCCAAGATCGAGCGCGGGCTTTCGGCCATTCCTGACGTCACGCTGGCGCGCGTGAACCTGACCGACCGCCGTGTCGCACTGGAATGGAAGGCGGGCACGCTCGATCCCGGCCGCTTCATCGACCGGCTCGAAGAGCTCGGCTACAAGGCCTATCCGTTCGAGACCGAGAGCGCGGAAGCCGCCGAGGTCGCCGAATCCGGCTTCCTGCTGCGCTGCCTCGGGGTCGCAGCATTCGCCACCATGAACGTGATGATGCTGTCGATCCCGGTATGGTCCGGCAACGTCTCGGACATGCTGCCGGAGCAGCGCGACTTCTTCCACTGGCTGTCGGCCCTGATCGCGCTGCCGGCGGCGGCCTATGCCGGCCAGCCGTTCTTCCGATCGGCCTGGCGCGCGCTGTCGGCGAAGACGACCAACATGGACGTGCCGATCTCGATCGGCGTGATCCTGGCGCTCGGCATGTCCGTGGTCGAGACCATCCACCACGCCGAGCATGCCTATTTCGATGCGGCGATCATGCTGCTGACCTTCCTGCTGGTCGGCCGCTTCCTCGACCAGAACATGCGGCGGCGGACCCGCGCGGTGGCTGGCAATCTCGCCGCGCTGAAGGCGGAGACCGCGGCCAAGTTCGTCGGGCCCGACGAGATCTCGCAGGTGCCGGTGGCCGCGATCCATCCCGGCGACATCGTGCTGCTGCGGCCCGGCGAGCGCTGCGCGGTCGACGGCACCGTGATCGAGGGCCGTTCCGAGATCGACCAGAGCCTGATCACCGGCGAGACGCTCTATGTCACGGCGGAGCAGGGCACGCCGGTCTATGCGGGATCGATGAACATCTCCGGCACGCTGCGGGTGCGGGTCTCGGCGGCCTCCGAGGCGACGCTGCTCGCCGAGATCACGCGGCTGCTCGACAATGCGCTCCAGGCGCGCTCGCGCTACATGCGGCTCGCCGACCGCGCCTCGCGGCTCTACGCGCCGGTGGTGCATGCGACCGCGCTGCTGACCATTCTCGGCTGGGTCCTCGCGGGTGCCTCCTGGCATGATGCGATCGTGACCGGCGTCGCCGTGCTGATCATCACCTGTCCCTGCGCGCTGGGGCTCGCGATCCCGACCGTGCAGACGGTGGCCTCGGGCGCGATGTTCAGGGCGGGTGTGCTGCTCAACGCGGGCGATGCGATCGAGCGGCTGGCGGAAGCCGACCACGTCATCTTCGACAAGACCGGCACGCTGACGCTGCCCGATCTCGAAGTGATGAACGCGGCCGATATCCCCGCCGACATCTTCGAGCTCGCCGGACGCCTGGCGCTGTCGAGCCATCACCCTGTGGCCGCCGCGGTGGCGCAGGCGGCCGGTGCCAGATCGCCCATCATTGGCGCGGTCGAGGAAGCCGGGCAGGGCGTGCGTGCGGTGATCGACGGTGTCGAGATCCGTCTTGGGCGGCCGTCCTTTTGCGGTGCCGAGGGCCTCGTCGGCCTGACCGACGATCTCGATCCCGAAGCCTCCATCGTGGCGTTCAGCAAGGGGACCGCAAAATTCATCCTCTCGGTGCGCCAGGGCCTGCGTCCGGACGCGCAGGCCGTGATCGCGGCGCTGAAGGCGCGTGGCATCGGCATGGAGATCCTCTCTGGCGATCGCGAGCCGGCCGTGACGGCGGCGGCGCATGCCCTGTCCATTCCCGAATGGCGCGCCGGCGTCACGCCGGCCGACAAGATCGCGCGGATCGAGGAACTGAAGCGGCGCGGAGTAAAGGTGCTGATGGTCGGCGACGGCATGAACGATGCGCCCTCGCTGGCGGCAGCCCATGTCTCGATGTCGCCGATCTCGGCCGCGCATCTCAGCCAGGCCACCGCCGATCTCGTCTTCCTCGGCCGGCCGCTGGCCCCCGTGGTCGCCGCCATCGACGCCTCGCGCAAGGCGCTGCATCTGATGCGGCAGAACCTCTGGCTTGCGATCGGCTATAATGTGCTCGCGGTGCCGGTCGCGATCAGCGGCGTCGTGACGCCCCTGATTGCGGCGGCCGCCATGAGCGGGTCGTCGATCCTGGTGATGCTGAACTCGCTGCGCGCGCGCAGCGCCTCGCGGGAGATCGTGTGATGGAGATCCTGGTCATCCTGGTGCCGCTGGCCTTGATGCTCGGTGGCGCCGGTCTCGTCGCCTTCCTCTGGTCGCTGCGCAGCGGCCAGTACGACGATCTCGACGGCGCTGCCTGGCGCGCCATCGCCGACGACGAGCCGCCGCAGGACGCGCCGGTCAAGCGTTAGGCTTCAGGGCGACGGTGAGCACGGCTGCGAGCGCAAGGGCCGCGCCGATGCCCGCGACGCAGGCGTGCCAGCCGAAACTGTCGAACAGCCGTCCCAGCACGGCCGTGCCGACCAGCCCGCCGCCGAAGTAGCACGCAAGATAGGTCCCGCTGGCGATGCCGCGGTTGTCGGTTGCCGCCTGTCCGACGAAGCCGGTCGCGGCGGCCTGCGCGAAGAACGTGCCGACGCCGACCAGAACCATGCCGGCGAGCACTTCGCCCAGATGCGGCGCCAGCATCAAGGGCAGGCCGAGCCCGGCAACGGCGAGCGATAGCCAGATCGTGGCGCGCGTTCCGAACCGCGCGGCAACCTTGCCGGCCAGAAGCGTCGTGACGACCGAGGGCAGGAAGACGAAATAGACGAGGCCCAGATCCATCATGCCGAGCGACAGCGGCGGTCGCACCAGCACGAAATTGACGAATGTGAAGGTGCCGATGAAGGCGAACAGGATGCAGAAGCCGATGCCGAAGGCCGCGCGCAGGTGCGGATTGCGCCAATGCGCGATGGTGGCGGCGAGCGGCGAAGCCGCCGGCATCATCGCATGCATCGGCTTCACGCGTCGAATCGTGAAATACACCAGCACCGCGCCGGCCAGATTGAGCGCCGCAAAGAAGTAGAAATTCCAGGCGAGGCCGAGGCCGTCGGCGACCGCCGCCGAGATCAGCCGGCCGACAAGGTTGCTGGCAACATTGCCGGTGATGTAGGCGGCAAACGCACTGCCGGCGTCCGTGGCGCTGCATTGCTCGCCGAGATAAGCGAGGGTGAGCGCGAAGGCGGAGGCCATGCAAAGCCCCTGCGCGACCCGCAAGGCGGTGAAGACGGCAAGATTGGGCGCCGACGCCAGCAGGCTGGTTGGGATCGCCAGCAGCGTCAGGCTGAGCAGGATGCCGGTGCGCCGGTTGATGTGCGGGCTGAAGAGGCCGACGACGAGGCTGGCTGTCGCCATGCCGAAGGTGCTGGCGTTGACGGCAAAGCCCATTGCTGCGGGAGTGACGCCGTAGTGCCGCGTCAGCGAGGGCAGGATCGCCTGCGTGGCGAAGAGGTCGACGACGGTCAGGAATGCAGTGAGCCCGATCACGAGCGAGCGCAGCACGAGACCAGGCGAGTGCGCCTCCATCGTCATCTCGCCTTGCTTGAAGGGAGCGGAAAGATCGGTCATGGCGTGATTGTCCGTAGGTCTGTCATTCCGGGCTGGTGCGTCAGCACCAGACCCGGAATCTCGAGATTCCGGGTTCGCTTCGCGCCCCGGAATGACGGGGTACCAAAGTCGTTACATGTGATGGTCGTTGGGATCCTTGCGGACGTCGCCGACATAGAGAATGACGGTTTCGTTGCCGAGGTTCTTCCACCAGTGCGAGGTGCCGTAGACTTCGGGGCGGATGTCGCCGGCCTTGTGCACGATCGGATCGACACAGTTGGAGGCGTACTCGACGATCTCGCCCTGCTGCACGAAGATCAGCGCGGGGCGATCGTCATGGCTGTGCCAGGGCACGATGCCGCCAGGCGCGATGGTCAGCTTGCGGAAGCGCAGCTCCCGTCCCTCGATATGGGCCGGCTGCTTGCCGAGATCGATCGCGCCGAGAGTGACGTCGGTGACGCCGACGGGCTTATAGTCGACCATCTGCTGTGCGTTCGGCTTGATCTTGCCGGCGGGACATTCGCCCGCGAGCGCCGGCTGCGCCGCAAATGCCAGTGCACCGAGAACGGCTGCGCCCGACCAGACCAGGCGCGATAACATGTGCTGCTTGAACATGGGAAGTCTCCTCTGTTGGCCGCAACCTCGCTGGTCGCCGGCTATGGAAGGAGCTTCGTCGAGACGGCGTCGATGTTGAAATGCCGGCTTGCTTTCGATGCGATAGCCCTGCGCTATCTTGATGCGCGGCGGCTATCGAACCGATTGGGCAACGGCATTTCCGCTTCCGGGGGATCTGGCGTCCGATGACAGGGCGCCCGATTGGCGGGCGTTCACGTCAATCCGGAGGAGCATCTCATGACGAAAGTGTCAAAAACCCTGATCTTTTCCGCCGCCTTCGCGGTGATCGCCACATCGGCCTTCTCGGAAGCGGCCTGGGATTTGAAGGCCGGCATGGCCTATGTCTATGGCGGGCCTGGCAAGATGTCGGCGATGGCCATGGCCCCGGCCGAGAAGAACCACGAGTCCATGATGAAGAACGCCAAGAAGGTGCCCGCCGACACCGTCTTCTTCATGGACAACGGCACGCTGTATTCCACCTCGGGACGGCTCGATCCCACCGGCAATTTCTACGTGAACTGAACTGGCCCTCGCGCAACGGCCGCCCCTTGCGGGCGGCCGGACCTGGAACCTAAGATCGCCCTTCTAACGCCGGAGTGGAAGATGACGTCTCTCTCACCAGCCGACGCCGATCGACTGAGGCTCGCCTTCCAGCGCTGCCGCGACATGGAGGGGACGCTGAACGAGCAGCTTCGGGCCTATGCGGATGCGAGCCGTAAGGTGTTTCCGGCCTATGGCGAGGCGGCCGACCGGCTGGTGGCGAGACTGAACGGCAACGGCGGCGGCGAGACCGCGCCGCTCCCTGGCGATGCGATGCCGCCATTCATGCTGCCGGATGAAAGTGGAAGTCTGGTCGCGCTGCCTGCTCTCCTGGAGCAAGGCCCCGTCGCGGTGATGTTCTTCCGCGGACACTGGTGCCCATATTGCCGGCTCAATGTCCGCGCCGTGGTGCAGGCGCAGGAGCGCATCAAGGCGATGGGCGCACAGGTCGTCGCGATCATGCCGGAGACGCAAGAATACACGAGGCAGGTCAAGGCCGACTCCGGCGCGCCGTTTCCGATCCTGACCGACCTCGACAACGGCTATGCGCTGTCGCTCAATCTCGCGATCTGGCTCGGCGCCGAGATCCAGAGCCTGCTGTCCTATCAGGATATGGCGAAATTCCACGGCAATGACGGCTGGATGCTGCCGATCCCCGCCGTGTTCGTCGTCGGCCGCGACGGACTGGTGAAGGCTCGCTTCGTCGATCCGGATTTCCGCAAGCGCATGGAGATCGATGACCTGATCGAAGCGCTGGAGCGTGCGAGCCAGGAGAATTGAAGCTGCGCGCAGTGTTCTTTCCCTCTCCCCTTGTGGGAGAGGGTGGCTCGCCGCGTAGCGGCGAGACGGGTGAGGGGTCTCTCTCCACGAGCGAATCCTTTGCGTCGAGTGCGCGGATAGAACCCCTCATCCGGCGCTTCGCGCCACCTTCTCCCACAAGGGGCCTGTTGCGTAATTCGCCAGTTGTGATTCCCTAGGGCAAAGCCTTGAGGGGATGACGATGGCGGTTAAGCGGACGGGACAGCCGAGCTTTGTGGAAGCACTGATGCCGAAGGGGGCCGGCGCCAATGCAGCGCTGGATCGGCTGGCTGGCCTGGTCAAGTGGTACCGGTTCGAGAAGCTGATCGGCCATCTGCGGGATGAAGGGAGCCCCGGTCGTCCAGGCTATCCGGTGCTGGTGCTGTTTCGTGCCGTGCTGTTGCAGTCGCTCTATGGTCTTTCGGAATGCGAACTCGAGGAAGCGTTGGGCGACCGGTTGTCGTTCAAGCGCTTCGTCGGTTTGAGCCTCGAAGCATGCGACGCCCGACCACACGGTTCTGAACCGCTTCCGGAACCAGCTCGTCGAACAAGGGCTGTTGGAGAAGCTGTTTGGCGAGCTGGATCGCCAGCTCGAGAATGCCGGGGTCATCCTCAAGCGCGGCACGATGCTGGATGCGACCTTGATCCAGGCGGTGTCAGCCCCTCCGAAGCAGGATCGTCCCTCAAACGACCCAGATGCCCGGTTTACCAAGCGGCAGGGCAAGGGTGGTTCGACCTTCGGCTACAAGGCTCACATGGGTGTCGACGAGGGATCCGGCCTGATCCGCGCAGTCCTGACCACGCCCGCCAATGTCAACGACACAACGCCGGCCGACGAACTGATCCGTGGCGATGAAGCCGTGGTGTGGGCCGATGCAGCCTACGACACCCATGCCCGACGGGCTCGGCTGAAAGCGGAAGGCAAGAAGCCCCGCATCGCCCGTCGTCCCAACCGACATCACCCGGAGCTACCGCCTCGGCTCAAACGCTACAACCTCCTCATCGCGCGCCGACGAGCCCAGGTCGAGACCACCTTCGCCACTCTCAAACGCCGCATGCGGCTGACCTGCATCCGCTATGTCGGTCTCATGAAGGCAAGCGGGCAGGTCCTGCTTGCCTCCATCGCGTTCAACATGAGGCGCTGGGCCGCGATCGCCGCCTGAGACGCCCGCCAAGGGCACCAAGTACAGATCTCGGCCTGACAATCGGCGTCAACACAGCCCTCTCTCCCTACGTCTCCTGCCTCAAAAGGCAGTAGCGCAACAGGCCCACAAGGGGAGAAGGAAGAGGCGCGGCGATCATCTGCTCTACTACCCCGCGATCTCCCGCCAGTCCGCGCCGCGTAGCATCCGCATCACCGCATTGGCGACGGCCGTTCGCTGCCGGCCGGCGACGCCGTAGAGGCTGACGGTGCGGCGTGCGTCGAGCCCGGCGACTGCCGCGCGTTTGACGCTCTCCGGCACCGGCGAGGTGTGGGGCATCATGGCGATGCCGATATCGGCCTCGACCAGCTCGATCAAATCGCGCTCGCTCGAAATCTCGTGGCCGTGATCGACGTCGATGCCGTGCTCGCGCAGGCTCGCAGAGATACGCCTGGAATGCTCGCAGTAATTCCGGCCGAGCAATTGCTCCGCGCGCAAATCATCCGGCTCGATCGTGTCGTGTCCGGCAAGACGGTGCTTCCTGCTGACGACGAGGTCGAAGTCTTCCGTGAACAGCGGCCAGACGTCGAGCCGGTCCCAGGCTTCGTCGATCTCGGCGGCGATGCCGAGCTCGGCTTCGCCCTTCTTCAGGAATTCGCCGACTTCGCGGCTGGTCCCGCGCAGGAAGCGGAATTCCAGCCGGTTGAACTGCCGCCTGATTTCGTTGAGATGCGGAATAAGTAGCGCCAGGTCGATCGAATGCGTCAGCGCGATGCGCAGCGCGCCGATCTCGCCGCTTCTGAACGATGAGGCGAGCGAGCGCGCGCCGGTGGCGGCGTCATAGCACTGCTTCAAGAGCGGATGCATGCGCTGGCCGAGCTCGGTCAGTTGCGCGGCCGGCCGTTCGCGGCGGAACAGGTCGCCCCCGAGCTCGGCCTCGAGCTGCTTGATCGCGCGCGTCAGCGAGGGTTGCGTCACGTTGCATTCCTCGGCGGCGCGCGTAAAATTCAACAGCTGCGCCACCGCGAGGAAATAGCGGACCTGGTGCATTTCCATGGATCGGCTCCCCAGCTGGATCGGCCGGAATCTAGCCGATCCGGACAGGGAATGACATCCCGGGCTCGATAGCGCCTGCGTATGGTTATGGAAGCCAGCCGGCATTTCCAAAAGGCCCGACAATCGCCGAGAACGGCAGGACGTAACAATGGCCCTACGCCCGACGAATGATAACCATAGGCTCGACAGGAGCGAGACATGAACGGCATGCAGGACAAGGTACAGCGCAAGAGCATGGACCTGCCGGGGCAGGTCGTTCTCGTGCTCCAGGGCGGCGGCGCGCTCGGCTCGTACCAGGCCGGGGTCTATCAGGCCTTGCACGAAGCCGGCATCGAGCCGGACTGGATCATCGGTACCTCGATCGGCGCGATCAATGCGAGCCTCATTGCGGGTAACTCGCCCGAGCACCGGCTCGCGCGCCTGCGGGAGTTCTGGAAGCGGATGGAGCAGCAGCCGGTCTGGGACTGGCGCGCCGCGTTTCCCGGCTTCAACGAGAAGCTGGCCTATTGGTCGACCGTGACCCATGGCATTCCCGGTTTCTTCCGGCCCAATCCGCTGGCGCATGCCGGCGATTCCTATCCGCTGGGCGCCGATCACGCCGGCTTCTATTCGACGACTCCGCTGGAGAAGACGCTGAGCGAGCTGGTCGATTTCGATCTGGCCAATCGCTGCGCGCCGCGCCTGACGGTCGGTGCGGCCCATGTCGGCACCAGCGAGATGCGCTATTTCGACAGCCGTGACGGCGAGCTGACGGTGAAGCATGTGATGGCGTCGGGCGCGCTGCCGCCGGCTTTCCCGGCCGTGCGCATCGACGGCGAGCTCTATTGGGACGGCGGTATCCTCTCGAACACGCCGACGGAGGCGGTGTTCGACGACAATCCACGCCGGGATTCGCTGATCTTCTCGGTGCATCTGTGGAATCCCGTCGGGCCGGAGCCGACCACGATGGCGGAGGTGCTGAACCGGCACAAGGACGTGCAATATTCCAGCCGCATCGCGAGCCAGATCGTGCGGCAGCAGCAGGCTCATCGCCTGCGCCATGTCATCAACCAGCTCGCGGCGCGGCTGCCCGAGAGCGAGCGCAGCGATCCCGCGGTGATGGAGCTGACGAGCTACGGTTGTCCAACCCGCATGCATGTGGTGCGGCTGCTGGCGCCGCAGCTCGAGCACGAGACCCACACCAAGGATATCGACTTCAGTCCGTCGGGGATCACGCGGCGCTGGCATGCCGGCTACGCTCACACGCGATCGGTGCTGGCGCGCAGGCCCTGGATCGGCGAGTTCGATCCGCTCGCCGGCGTGGTGCTGCACGAGCACACGGACGAGATGCCGATTGCGGCGGAGTGAGGGCCCTGTCCGTCATTTGTTTCGGGCCGTGACGATGTCAAGAGCGTGCGGTCTGGGCTATGATCGCGGCGTCTTCGTCGCGAGACTCGCAAAGTGGTCGTTGAGAAAGATCTGGAAGCGGCACTCGATCAGGTCCGCGCTGACGCGGCGGGCCCGGTTGCCGGCGTGTTTGGTCCTGACACGGTGACCTGGCAGATCGACCGGGAAGCCCTGAACTTCCTCGGCGCCGGCCGCGCGCTGCTGCTGCAACTCGCCCATCCCTGGGTCGCCGCCGCGATCGCTGAGCATTCCACAACCTTTGCCGATCCGATCGGTCGCTTCCATCGCACCTTCGACATCGTCTTCGCCATGGTGTTCGGCTCGCTCGACCGTGCCATGCTGTCGTCCCGGCAATTGCACCGGCGCCACGGCATGATCGTCGGCGAGATGCCGGAGACGGTCGGTCCCTTTGCGGCGGGCTCGCGCTATTGCGCCAACGACATTCCATCGCTGCGCTGGGTTCATGCCACACTGGTCGAGACAGCGCTGATGGCGCATGATCTCGTTCTGCCACCGCTCTCGGCGGAGGAGCGCGAGCGTTACTGGGCCGAGAGCCGGACGTTCGGTGCTCTGTTCGGGCTGACGGCGGATGACCTGCCGGCGGATTGGTCCGGCTTCGCCGCTTATACCGCGGCGATGGCGCAATCGGACACGCTGACGGTCAGCACCGCGGCACGCGAGATCGCAACGCAGATCTTCACGGGTGCGCGTCCGTGGTTGCGTCCGCCGCGCTGGTATCGCGCGGTCACGGCGGGGATGTTGCCGGAGCGCTTGCGCGCCGGTTTTGGGTTTGAGCTCGACGAGCGCGACGCCAGATCTGCCGACAATGCGCTGCGATGGATCAGGCGCGTCTATCCGAAACTGCCGCACAGGCTGCGCTACGTCGGCCCGTATCAGGAAGCACAGGCGCGGCTGCGGGGCGAGCTCCAGCCGGACTGGATGACCCGCTGTCTCAACCGCGCCTGGATCGGCCGGCCGCAGATGGACGTGCGCGGCGGGAGGTCGGGTGGTCCATCGTCAGCCCCGTCATCCTGAGGTGCGAGTGGCGCGATGCGAAAGCATCGCGCCGGGAGCCTCGAAGGATGCACGGCCCCGCTGCTGCAGCTGGGCCGTCGCCCTTCGAGGCTCGCCGAAGGGGCGAGCACCTCAGGGTGACGGGGATGGATGGGTGCGCGCTGCTCTCCTCATCGTCATTGCGAGCGCAGCGAAGCAATCCAGAATCCTGCCCGCCGAAAGATTCTGGATTGCTTCGCTTCGCTCGCAATGACGGAGAACGGAGAAGCGCCTCGGCCTCACACCGACGCCAGCTTCCGATACAGCGCGCTGTAGCTGCCGGCCGAGATGCTCCAGGAGAACGATCGTCCCATGGCGCTGCGGCGCATGGTGTCGAGCTGGTCCTGCGCCATGAAGGCCGAGAAGGCGCGGCGGACGCCGCCGAGGAAGGATTCGTGCGAGGGCTTCGAGAACAGGAAGCCGGTCTCGCCGTCGCTGATGGTCTCGGCGAGGCCGCCGGTCTGGTGACCGATCGGCAATGAGCCGAAGCGCTGGGCGTACATCTGGCTGAGGCCGCAGGGCTCGAACCGTGACGGCATCAAGGTGAAGTCGCTGCCGGCAAAGATGCGCCGCGCCTGGGCGTCGTTGAAGCCGATCGCGACCCCGATGGCGTCGGGACGGCGGCGATGGGCGTTGATCAGCGCCTGCTCGAGCGCGGGCTCGCCGGAGCCGGTGACCACGATCTGCCCGCCGGCATCGATGATCTCGTCGGCCGCCGCCAGCACGAGGTCGATGCCCTTCTGGTGCACCAGGCGGGCGACGATGCCGAACATCGGTCCGCGCGACACCGCAAGCCCGAACTGCTTGCGCACGTAATCCGCATTGGCCTTCTTGCCGACCCAGTCGCCGGCGCCGAACTGCTGGGCGAGCTGCGCGCAATAGCGCGGGTCCCAGCTCTCGTCGATGCCGTTGAGGATGCCGGTGAGCTCGGCCGCATCCGAGCGCAGGCGGAGCAGGCCTTCCAGGCCGCAGCCGAATTCGGCCGTGGTGATCTCCCGCGCATAGGTGCCGCTGACGGTGGTGAGGTGCGAAGCGTAGACCAGGCCCGCCTTGAGGAAGGAGACCTGGTCGTAGAACTCGACGCCGTCGATGTGGAAGGAGCTTTCCGGTGCGCCGATCCGTCGCAGCGCCTCCTTCGGGAAGAGGCCCTGATAGGCGAGGTTGTGGATGGTCAGGATCGACGGCAGCCTGGCGCCGCGCCAGGCGAGATAGGCCGGCACCAGGGAAGCCTGCCAATCGTTGGCATGGATCAGGTCCGCTGCCCAATTCTTGTCCAGCTTGCCCATGGCCAGCTCAGCGGCTGCCGAGGCGAAGCGCGCGAAGCGGATGTCGTTGTCGGGCCAGTCGTGCCCGGACTCATCGCCATAGGGATTGCCGGGCCGGTCATAGAGCTGCGAGCACAACAGCACATAGACCGGCAGGCCGTCCTTGGTCGCGGCACGGCCGAGCGAGCAGGCCGGCAGCTCCGCGAACGGCGGGCAGCGGCCGACAATCTGGATATGCGTGAGTTGCTCGATGATGTCGCGATAGCCGGGCAACATGATCCGGATATCGGCGAAGGGGCGTAGCGCTCGGGGCAGGGCGGCGGAAACGGCTCCGAGTCCGCCGACGCGGACGAGGTCGTCCATCTCTGTCGTAACGAACAAGACCCTCAAGAACTGCTGCCCTCATCCGATCCCGTTTGCTGCTATGCAAGAACGGGTCCAGTTGTCCCGGAAATTCTCAAGCCGCGCAAGACGCGCCTGCTCGGTAAAGACTTTCCTACTTAGCCGCCGCCCTCTAGGGTCGCCGCACCAACAAGAGAGAACATCCATGGTTCCCAAGGGAGCCCCAGGGAGACGCGGCACGCATGCAGCTACCAGACAAGCATGAGGGGACGACGACAAAGGCTTTCGCGGGCCTGCGGGTCCTGGATTTTTCGACCACGATCGCCGGTCCCCACTGCGCGCGCATGCTAGCCGACATGGGCGCCGAGGTCATCAAGATCGAGACCGACGGCGGGGAGACGATGCGGACCCGGCCGCCGCTGCGCAAGGGGTGCAGCACCGCGTTCGGCCAGCTCAATGTCGGCAAGAAGAGCCTGGTGCTCGACCTCAAGTCCGACGACGGCAGGGACGCGGTCTACCGGCTGGCCGCGACCGCCGACATCCTGGTCGAGAACTTCCGCCCCGGCGTGATGCACCGGCTGCGGCTCGACTATGACAGGCTGCGTGGGGTCAACGAGAGGCTGATCTACTGCTCGATCTCCGGCTATGGCCAGACCGGCCCCTCGGCCGAGCTGCCGGCCTATGCGCCGGTGATCCATGCCGCCTCCGGGTACGACATGGCGCATCTCGCCTACCAGCCCGGCCGTAACAGGCCCGACTATTGCGGCATCTATCACGCCGACGTCGTCACCGGCACCTACGGTTTTGGTGCGATCGCCTCGGCGCTTTATCAGCGCACCGTGACCGGGCTCGGCCAGCACATCGACGTCTCCATGCTGGAATCGATGCTGACCTTGACCCTGACCGAGTTGCAGAGCACGCAGTTCGCGGTGGCGCCGCCGCCGCGCCCGATGTTCGGACCGACCGAGACGGCCAGCGGCTACGTCATGATCACGGTCGCCAGCGAGAAGACATTCCAGGCCCTGATGGCGGTGATCGGCCGTCCCGAATGGGTCTCCGATCCACGCTTCGCCACCTACGCCCCGCGCCGCGAGAACTGGGCAGCGTTGATGGACGGCGTCGAGGTCTGGTCGCGGCAGCTCTCGACCGATGCATGCCTGCTCGCGCTTGGCGCTGCCGGCGTGCCGGCCTCGGCCTATCGCACCGTGTCAGAGGCGCTGGCCGATCCGCAGCTTGCGCATCGCGGGGCGCTCTCCGAGGTGCGGGACGAGGGCGGCTCGTTTAGGGTGCTCAACCTGCCGTTCCGGATGTCGGGGGCCGACACCACGCCGGCCAAGACGGTGTCCGTGCTCGGCGCGCACACGGACGCATTGCGCGACGAGATCGGCCTTGCCGACAAGGCGCCAATTCCGTCAGGCAAAACGGCCGCGACATCCTGAGCAACGTGACGCCGTGCGCATGCGGCGTTTGATCTCTCGTGTGTTCCTCTTGCCGTGGCGAGCATTTGTCGCCAAGCTCGCTTTCCGAGTCATCAACGATCCGAAACATCGGACGAGGGATCCCGGGAGGAACCATGACGAAGATTGCTGCCGCGGCGCGCAAGCACGTGCCGATTTTCCTTGTTGCGGCATTTGCGCTTGTCTCGCCTGCGCAGGCGCAAAAATCGGGCGGCAGCATCACCGTCGGCCAGGAGCTCGACATTCCCGGGTTCGATCCGCTCAAGGTCGGCGTCTACGACACCTCGACCAACACCGCCGCGGCCGCGATCTTCGACACGCTCACAACACTTGATGAAAAAGGCGAGGTCGCGCCGAAGCTCGCGGTGTCATGGACCCATTCCGACGACTACATGATCTGGACCTTCAAGCTGCGCGAGGGCGTGAAATTCCACGACGGCACGCCGTTCAACGCGCAAGCCTTCAAGGAGAATTTCGACCGGCAGAAGGACCCCGCCAACAAGTGCCGCTGCGCCTTCTACATCACCAACGTCAAGGAGGTGCTGGCGCCGGACGAATACACCGTCGTCTATAAGCTGACCGATCCTTCCGTGAATCTGCCGGCGGTGATCACCATCCAGAGCCAGAACAACGTCATTCACTCGCCGACCGCCTGGAAGACCAAGGGCGACGACTACAATCGCAATCCCGTTGGCACCGGCCCCTACATCCTGAAATCATGGACCGCCGGCGACCGCATGGTGCTGGAGAAGAATCCCAGCTACTGGGACAAGAGCCGTCCCTATCTCGATCGCATCATCCTGAAGCCGCTGCCCGACGCGCAGTCGCGCTTCGCCTCGCTGCAATCGGGTGAGGCCGACATCATCTGGGACGACGAGAACGACGCCGACAACATCATGAAGGCGCAGAAGGACTCCAAGCTGACCGTACACACCTACAAGGGCTCGGGCGCGCAGGTCTACGCCTTCAACACCAAGCTGGCGCCGTTCGACGACGTCCGCGTGCGCCAGGCGCTGGTGATGGCGATCGACCGCCCGAAGATGTCGCAGGCGATCAGCAACGGCCTGAGCCGGCCCGCGACCAATCCTTACGGCGAGGGCTCCTGGGTCAAGTGCAAGGACGACGGCGCGCTGCCGTTCGACGTCGAGAAGGCCAAGGCGTTGCTCAAGGATTACGGCAAGCCGGTCGAGTTCAAGATGCTGGTGAGCGCAACGCCGCGCGGCCGCATGATCGGCCAGGTGCTGCAGCAGTTCTGGAAGCGCGCCGGCGCCAACATGGAGATCGAGCAGGTCGACCAGGCCACGATTCCGTCGCGCGCCTTCACCCGCCAGTTCCAACTGACGCCGTGGCGTATCGTCGACCTCGCCGATCCCGATCCGCAGATGTACGCGAATTTCCGCAGCGGCAGCCCGCTGGCGCTCTCCAGCTTCTCAAATCCCGAGCTCGACAAGCTGCTGGACCACGCGCGCGTCACCGCCGATCTCGGCCAGCGCACGGAAGACTATTGCGCCATCAGCCGCCTGATCAACAAGGAGGCGATCTGGTTCTGGACCTTCCAGAACACGTACTACGCTCTATCGAGCGCGAAGCTGAAAGGCTTTCCGAAGATCTACAACGGCGTGATCGACGTCTCGACCACCTGGCTGGAATGAATGTGCGATGCTGAACTTCGTCGTTCGGCGGCTGCTTGCCATCCTGCCGGTGCTGCTCGCCGTCTCGCTGCTCACCTTCCTGATCGCCTCGCTGCTCCCCGGCGATCTTGCCTTCGTCATCCTCGGCGACCAGGCGACGCCGGAGAATGTCGCGGCGCTGCGCCGTGACATGGGGCTCGACCAGCCGTTGTGGTGGCGCTACCTGAGCTGGCTCGGCCACGTGCTGCAGGGTGATCTCGGCCGCTCGTTCCGCACCGGTCAGACCGTGCTGCAGGCGGTCGCCGAGCGCATTCCGGTCTCGCTTCAGCTGATGCTGATGGCCGAGTTCATCGGGCTGCTGATCGGCGTTCCCGTCGCGATCGCCTGCGCCGCGCGCGCCGGCGGCGCCTTCGACCGCTTCATGACCGGCAGTGCCTTCGCGATGCTGTCGATGCCGTCCTTTCTGATGGCGATCCTCTTGATCTACCTGTTCGCGGTCGAGCTGCACTGGCTGCCGGCGACCGGCTATGTGCCGTTCACCGAGGAGCCGCTGTCCAATTTGCGCTTCTTCGTGCTGCCGGCGCTGACGCTGGCGCTGGCGGAATGGCCTGGAATCATGCGCGTGCTGCGCTCCGACATGATCGCGACCTTGCAGGAGGACTATATCGCGCTTGCCAAGGCCAAGGGGCTCAAGCCATCGCGCATCCTGTTCGTGCATGCGCTCAAGCCTTCGTCGCTGACGCTGGTGACGGTGACCGGCATCAATATCGGCCGCCTGCTCGGGGGCACGCTGATCGTGGAATCGATCTTCGCGCTGCCCGGCATCGGCCGGCTGCTGGTCGGGGCGATCTACACCCGTGACCTCGTCATCCTCCAGGGCGTGGTGCTGCTGGTGGCCTGCGGCTTCGTCATCGTCAATTTCATCGTCGACATGCTCTACGCCGTGCTCGATCCGAGGATCCGCCATGGCCACGCTTGAGCTGTCAATCCAGGACGAGGCCGTATCTGCGCCGGTGCGACGCGGGCGCAAGCTCGGGCTGCTGTTCTGGCTCGCGAGCGGCTGGCTCGCCATCATCCTGACATTGGCGATCCTGGCGCCGGTGCTGCCGCTGCAGAACCCTGTAGACATGGACATGCTGGAGCGCCGCGCCGCGTTTTCGACCGAGCACTGGCTCGGCACCGACGGGCTCGGCCGCGACGAGCTCGCCCGCCTGATTTTTGGCGCGCGCGTTTCGCTGACGGTCGGGCTGATTGCGCCGATGATCGGTCTCGTGTTCGGCGGCGCGCTCGGCCTGCTCGCGGGCTATTTTCGCGGGAGGTTCGAGACGCTGGTGGTCGGCAGCATGGACGTGCTGCTGGCGTTTCCGCCGCTGATCTTCGCGCTCGCCGTGACCGCCTATCTCGGCCAGTCCATTCCCAATCTCACATTGATCCTCGGCGTGCTCGGCATCCCCGCCTTCATGCGCGTGGCGCGCGCGGCGACGCTGACGCTGGCGCGGCGCGAATTCGTGATCGCGGCGGAAGCGCTGGGTGCGAGCCATGCGCGCATCCTCCTGCGCGAGCTGCTACCGAACGTGATCCTGCCGCTGCTGGCCTTCTTCCTGCTCGGCGTCGCCGTCACCATCGTGGTCGAAGGCGCGCTGTCCTTTCTCGGGCTCGGCGTGCCGCCGCCGATGGCAAGCTGGGGCAGCATGATCGGCGAGGGGCGCGAAAGTCTCGATGTCGCGCCACGGCTCGCCTTCCTGCCGGCAGCGGGCCTGTTCCTAACCGTGCTGGCCTTCAACCTCGTCGGCGACACCTTGCGGGCGCTGACGGACCCGCGTCAGGGGGCGCTGTGAGCATGCCGCTCCTGACCATCGAGGACGTCGCGGTCGAGCTGCCGACCCCCCGCGGCAACTTGCGCGCTGTCGATCACGTAGATCTGTCACTGGAGGGTGGGCGCACGCTCGGCATCGTCGGTGAATCCGGCTGCGGCAAGACCATGCTGTCGCGCGCGGTGCTTCAACTGCTGCCGAAGAAGGCCAAGCTGACGGGCCGCGTGATGTTCGACGGCCAAGACCTGGTGCGGCTCGATCGCGAGAGCCTGCGACAATTGCGCGGACGCGACCTCGCGGTGGTGTTCCAGGATCCCATGACCTCGCTCAACCCGGTGCTCACCATCGGCACGCAACTGATGGAGACGATCCAGGAGCATATCGAGCTCGATGCGCCCGCGGCGAAGGCGCGCAGCATCGAGCTGCTGGCCGCCGTTGGCATTCCCGCGCCGGAGCAGCGCCTCGCGCAATATCCGCATCAATGCTCCGGCGGCATGCGCCAGCGCATCGCGATCGCGATCGCTCTGTCCTGCGAGCCGAAGCTCCTGATCGCGGACGAGCCGACCACGGCGCTCGACGTCACCATCCAGGCGCAGATCCTCGACCTGCTCGCGCGCGAGCAGCAGCGCCGTCACATGGCGATGATCATCATCACCCACGATCTCGGCGTCGTCGCCGGCCGCGCCGACGAGGTCGCGGTGATGTATGCGGGCCGGGTGGTGGAGCGCGCGCCGACGCAGGCGCTGTTCAAGCGCATGCACATGCCCTACACCGAGGCGCTGCTGGCGGCGATCCCGAAGCTGGAGACCGCGCCGCACACGCCGCTGCCTGCGATATCCGGCCGTCCGCCCGATCCGACCCGGCCGCTGCAGGGCTGCTCTTTCGCGCCGCGCTGCCGCTATGCCACCGGCCATTGTCGCGAAACCAAGCCCGGGCTGAAGGGCGCGGAGATGCCTGATCATCTCTACGCCTGCTTCCATCCGATCCGGATGGCTGAGGGGATCGGCGCATGATGCAGCTGGCCGTGCGCAACGAGGCGCTTCTCAACGTCGACAATCTCGTCGTCGAGTATGGCCTCGGCAACAAGACGGTTCATGCCGTCTCCGGCGTCAGCCTTCAGGTCGCGCGCGGCGAGACGCTGGGGCTGGTCGGCGAATCCGGCTGCGGCAAGTCGACGCTCGGGCGTGCGGTGCTGCAATTGCGCCGTGCCAAATCCGGCCGTGTGCTGTTCGACGGCGAAGACCTCACGGCAATGGAAGGCGAGGCGCTACGAAAAATGCGCCGGCGGGTGCAGCTGATCTTCCAGGATCCGATCGCCTCGCTCAATCCGCGCCGGCGCATCGGCGACATCGTCGCCGAGCCGCTGATCATCGCCGGCGTCAAGAATGCTGCGGAGCGCAAGCGTAGGGTGCACGAGGTGCTCGCTGCGGTCGGGCTCGATCCTGATCTCGTCGTGGGCCGCCTGCCGCACGAATTTTCCGGCGGCCAGTGCCAGCGCATCTGCATCGCGCGGTCGCTGGTGCTCAACCCCGAGTTCATCGTCTGCGACGAGCCGGTTTCGGCGCTCGACGTCTCCATCCGAGCACAGATCCTCAACCTGCTGGAGGAGATGAAGGCGCGCTTCGGCCTGACGCTGCTGTTCATCGCGCATGACCTTGCGGTGGTCAAAGCCGTCAGCGACCGCGTCGCGGTGATGTATCTCGGCCGGCTCTGCGAGGTCGGCCCCTCCGAGCAATTGTTCGCACGGCCCGCGCATCCCTACACCAGCCTGCTGCTGCAGGCGATCCCGGTGCCCGATCCGGATGTGCGTCCCGCCGAGAGTGTGGCGACCGGCGAGCCGCCATCGCCGATTGCACCGCCGTCCGGCTGCCGCTTCCGCACCCGCTGCCCACGCGCCGATCAGCGATGCAGCGCGGAGATACCGGAGTTGCGCGAGGTCGCCCCCGGCCAGTTCGCCGCTTGCCACCATCCGCTGGCCTGAACTAAGACCGGTTTGTCTCGCCCCGCCCGCCATGGCATGGTGAGGCCGAGAACGACAAGCATGCCGGGAGGATTCCAATGAAGAGTTTCAAGGTTGCCGACTTCAAGGCGCCGCTGCAGGAGTTCGACGAGGCGACGCCGCAGCCCTCGGGCACGCAGGTGCTGATCAAGGTGAAGGCCGCCGGCGTCTGCCACAGCGACCTCCACATCTGGGAAGGCGGCTACGATCTCGGCCACGGCCGCAAGCCGCTGTCGCTGAAGGACCGCGGCATCAACCTGCCGCTGACCATGGGGCACGAGACCGTCGGCGAAGTCCTGGCGTTCGGACCGGACGTGAAGCCGGGCGACCAGGGTGACCTCAAGCTTGGCGACATCGGCCTGGTCTATCCCTGGATCGGCTGCGGCAAATGCGCGACGTGCCTTGGCGGGGACGAGAACATGTGCCTGACGCCGCGCTCGCTCGGCGTCTATTGCGACGGCGGCTATTCCGATCACATGCTGGTGCCGCATCCGCGCTATCTGCTCAATCTGAAAGGCCTCGATCCCGCGTCGGCCGCGCCTTACGCCTGCTCGGGCGTCACCACCTACAGCGCGCTGAAGAAGGTCGAGCAGCACTTCGACACGCCGATCGTGATGTTCGGCGCCGGCGGCCTCGGCCTGATGGCGCTGTCGCTGCTCAAGGCGATGGGCGGCAAGGGCGCGATCATGGTCGACATCGACGCCAGGAAGCGCGAAGCGGCCGAGAAGGCCGGCGCGCTCTCAACCGTCGATCCCAAGGCGCCGGATGCGCTGGAGCAGCTTGCGAAGAAGGCGGGTGGGCCGATCCGCGC
This sequence comes from Bradyrhizobium sp. CB1717, assembly GCF_029714325.1. Taxonomy (NCBI): domain Bacteria; kingdom Pseudomonadati; phylum Pseudomonadota; class Alphaproteobacteria; order Hyphomicrobiales; family Nitrobacteraceae; genus Bradyrhizobium; species Bradyrhizobium sp. CB1717. Next base: position 7,049,078 of record NZ_CP121666.1, on the reverse strand, counting down.
CGTGATCGACCTCGTCGGCAACTCCGCCACGACGCAGCTCGGCTTCGACTGTCTGACCAAGGGCGGCAAGCTCATCATCGTCGGCCTGTTCGGTGGCGGCGCGACCTGGGCGCTGCCGCTGATCCCGATCAAGGCGGTGACGATCCAGGGCAGCTATGTCGGAAACCTGCGCGAAACGCAGGAGCTGCTCGATCTCGTCCGCACCAAGAAGGTGCCGCCGATCCCGGTGACGACGGCGCCGCTCGCCAAAGCCAACGACGCGCTGGTGCAATTGCAGCAGGGCGCGGTGGTCGGCCGCACCGTGCTGACGCCGTAATAACTCTCTCCACCGTCATTGCGAGCGCAGCGAAGCAATCCAGAAATCCCGCCGTGGAAACAGTCTGGATTGCTTCGTCGCAAGAGCTCCTCGCAATGACGGGGCCACACCTTTCTTCACGCAGGAACCCCTATGTCCGCAAACAACGCCTTCCACATTGCCGTGCTCGCCGGTGACGGCATCGGTCCCGAAGTCATGGCGCCGGCGCTCGAAGTGCTGCGCAAGGTCGGCGACAAATCCGGCCTCAACTTCCGCTTCACCGAGGCGCCGGCCGGTGCCAACAATTATCTCGCCACCGGCAAGTCGATGCCGGACAGCACGATCAAGCTGTGCGAGGAGGCGGATGCGATCCTGCTCGGCGCCTGCGGCCTGCCGTCGGTGCGCTACCCCGACAATACCGAGATCGCGCCGCAGATCGAGCTGCGCTTCATCTTCGATCTCTATGCCGGCGTGCGGCCGGCGCGCCTCATTCCCGGCGTGCCGAGCCCGATCGTCGGCGCGGACAAGCGCGGCATCGATCTCGTCGTCATCCGCGAGTCGACCGAAGGCCTGTTCGCCTCGATGGGCAAGGGCGTGGTCACCCACGAGGACGCGCGCGAGACCATGGTGATCACGCGCCGGACGTCCGAGCGCCTGTTCGACTTCTCGTTTCGCCTCGCCGAGCGGCGCAAGGCGCGCGGCAAGCCGGGCGCGCTGACCTGCGTCGACAAGGCGAACGTGTTCAAGGCCTTTGCATTCTTCCGCGGCATCTTCGACGAGATCGAGAAGAAGCATCCCGGCGTGAAGACCGACCGGCTCTATGTCGATGCCTGCTCGGCGATGCTGGTCAAGCGTCCCTGGGATTTCGACGTGATGGTGATGGAGAACATGTTCGGCGACATCGTTTCCGACATCACCGCGAGCCTGATCGGCGGTCTCGGGATGGCGCCGTCCGCCGACATTGGCGACAAATATGCGGTGTTCCAGCCCTGCCATGGCACCGCCCCTGACATCATGGGGCAGGGCAAGGCCAACCCCACCGGCATGATCCTGTCGGCCGCGATGATGCTGGACTGGCTCGCCGAGAAGCATGGCGTCGAGAGTGCGGCCGAGGCGGGCGAGCAAATCGAGCGCGCGGTGGACCGGGTCTATGCCGGCGGCATCAAGCCGATGGAGTTCGGCGGCAGCAACGGCACCGCCGACATCACGAAGGCGGTGATTGCCGCACTCTGAAAGGAAGCGGATGAGCGGGCAGGTCCCCGAACGCTATCGACACCTCCGGACGTTTGCTTTCGGCGACAGTCCCGGGCTCGCGGACGAATTGCTCGATCTCGTCGTCAGGGGCATCAAGACCGCAACCTGCAGCACGGAAGACGAGCCGAACACATCTACGCCCGGAGAGCGCTGGGTCGTGCTCGATGGACGGGGAGAGCCGCGCTGTGTCATCGAAAGCACCGAGATCACATATCGGCGCTTCCATGAAGTCGACGCCGCCTTTGCCTATGACGAGGGCGAAGGCGATCGAAGCCTGGCCTATTGGCGCAGCGCTCATCGCACCTATTTCGGCCGGCTCGGACGATTCGGCGAAGACATGATGCTCATGTGCGAGCGCTTTCGCCTGATCGAGGTGTTTGGGGAGCTGCCGCCCGCGGAACGATAGCTGACTTTAGCTCGGCGATGATCGCCTTCCTCGTTTCCAGACGCGCGTGTTGGCTATCCGGATCGAGCGCTGGCTTCGGCTGATCAAACGCCTCCGACGAAAAGGGGCCTTGCGGCCCCCTTCAATCTACCAGCGGTGCCAGTGGCGGTGGCCCCAGCCCCACGGGCGCGGCCCGTAAAACCGGCGCGGGCCGCCGTAATAGCCATAGGCGCCATAGTAGTTCGGGCGCCAGAAGCAGCGGCCCCAGGGGTTACAGACCCAACGCACCTGATCGACGTCGGCAGCCGGGCCTTTTGCAATCTGGTCCGCCTGCGGAATGCCGTTCGGCATTGCCGCAAGGGCCGGTCCCGAAGCGAGCGCCATACCGCCCACGGCAGCCAGGCCAAGAACAGCAAGTTTGAGTTTCATCGCAGTCTCCCTCGTTGGTTCCGGGAGAACTAGCGACAGATCAATTGGTTGCTACCGCAACGCAGGCGGGAGAGGAATTTAATCTTCCTGAACGTTGGTTCACCTCGCTCTGCTTCGTCGCAAGAGCTCCTCGCAATGACGGCGGTGAGAGAGGCGTGTTTGCAACGACAGCCGTTCACTTCCCTTGAAACTTCGGCTTGCGCTTCTCCATGAAGGCCTGCCGGCCCTCGCGGAAATCCGCCGAGTCCATGCATGCGGTGCCGATCGCCTTGATCGCGTCCATGTCGCGTGCGCTCTCGTCCTTCAAGACCTGCGCGATGGTGATCTTGGCGGCCTTGATCGCGAGCGGGGCGTTCTGCGAGATCGTCTCGGCAATCGCCATGGTCTCACCCCAGAGCTGGTCCTCCGGGAACACGCGCTCGACGAGGCCGATGCGCAGCGCCTCGGCGGAATCGATGCGCATGCCCGTGTACATCAGAAGCCGCGCCCAGGACGGGCCGACCAGCGACACCAGGTGCTTCAAGCCGTCATAGCCATAGGCGATGCCGAGCCGGGCCGCGGGGATGCCGAACTGGCTGTCCCGCGAGGCGATGCGGATGTCGGCGAGCATCGCGACCTGCATGCCGCCGCCGAGGCAAAAGCCCTGGATGCAGGCGATGGTCGGCTTCGGATAGTCGGCGAGCAGCGCGCGCTGGGCGACGCTGCGCCTGGCATATTCCTCGGACGCCGCGGCGTTGTGACGGGTTTTTTCGAACTGGCTGATGTCGGCCCCCGAGACGAACGCCTTGCCGCCGGAACCGCGCAGGATCACGACCCGCACGGTATCGTCATCGCGCAAGGCCGTCAGCGCTTCGCCAAAGCCCTCCCACATCTCCAGCGACATCGCGTTGCGCTTGTCGGGATTGTTGAACGTGATCACGCCGACGCCGTCGCCGGCGTGCTGGAGGATCTTGCCGTCGGCGTAGGATTTTTCGTTGGAGATGTCAGGCATCGCGCGCTCGCGTGTTGTTGGCGAGGCGCAATGTGCGGCCGGGCCGAGGCCGGGGTCAACCGCGGCAGGGGACGCGGCTTTGCATCGGCCCGTGCCGCGATTGCATGGCGCGAGAAGCGCCTATTGCGTCACATGCATGTGCGCGGTCAGCGGATGGCCGGCGGCCTTGCCGAAGAACGCCGCCTCTTCGGCCGTCGCCTCCAGCAGCTGCTCGTCCTGGCTATAGACGTCGTTGCGGAACTGGATGGTCTGGTCCTTGGTCATCCACGCCGTGAGATAGATCCAGGCCACCGGCACCTTCTTCGCCATGGCGACCTCGAGATGCTGACCGCTGGCGATCTCCGCGTCGATCGCGGCGCGGCTCCATTTCGGCTGGTCCTTGAGCAGCCAGGCGGCGAGATCGCGCACATTGTCGACGCGCGAGCAGCCGTGGGAATCGAAGCGGTAGTCGTCGCTGAACAAGTTGCGCTGGTTGGTGTCGTGCATGTAGACCGAATAGGAATTCGGCATGTCGATCTTGACCGCGCCGAGCGCGTTGAAGGTGCCGTTGCGCTGGCGCACCGTGAAGTTCGGCGTGCGCGTGCCCGACCAGTCGACCGAATGCGGATCGATCGGATTGTCGTGGGCGTCGAGCACTTCCATGTGCATGCGCGACAGATAAGTCGGGTCCTTGCGCATATGCGCCGAGATCTCGGTCTTGGCGATCGAGGCCGGCACCGTCCAGGTCGGATTGAGGACGACGCTGGTGATCTGGGCCGTCAGCGTCGGCGAGGGCTTTTCGGTCTTGCCGACGATGACGCGATAGCGCCGCACCACGACGTCGTTCTCGACCGCTTCGGCAAAGGCGGCGGGAATGTTGACCACGACATAGCGCTGGCCGAAGCTGAAATTCATGTTCTCGAGCCGCTCGAGCGAGGCCTCGAGCTGGCGGATGCGCTTCTGCACGGAGACGTTCATCGCCGCGAGCGTGCGCGGCGTCACCGTGCCGGTCGGCGCGAGGCCGTGACGTGCCTGGAAGCGCTTCACCGCGTCGGCGAGATCCTGGTCGAAGGCGCCGCTGGTCTTGTCGGCGGAAAGATCGCCGGAGAGGATCAGCCGCTTGCGCAGGAGATCGTCGCTCGCGCCCTGGACGCCAAGCGCGAATTTGGCATCCGCGGGGATCGTCGGCCAGCCGCCGCGTACGGCGAGTGCGGAATAGCTGAACGCGGCCTCCTTGATGCGCTGGGCGGAGCCTTCGTCATAGGTCGGCTCGTGCGTCAGCGCGAGCGCCTCGGCCGAGCGGCTTTCGGGCGTCGAGGCGGGCGTCGTTGCGGTTTTCGGCGCAGCTGCGTGGGCCGGATTGGCCGCAGCCGGCACAGTCCCGGCCGTTGCAGGCTTGGGCGTGGCCTGTCCGACGGTCTCGGTTTGTGCCAGCGCAGAGGCGCTGGCGAGCACGCCGACGGCAACGATCATCGCATGGCGTTTCGACATGTGTCCCATCTTCCCCAAGAGAGCGAGGCCCGGACGGGCGCTCGCATTGGCAATGTTCGGCCGCCGCGCTGCGTACGCCGATTCGCGAAATCGGCGGAAAATTAGGGCGCCGGTGTTGAGGTCCCATTAAGCGCGGCAGTCGAAAGCTCCACGCGTCCGCTCGCGGAGTCTCTCGATTGGGTCGCGGCAAGTGCGGAATGGGTTCGCCAAAACCGCGATGAGGGAGGGAAAAGGGCAAGAAAAAGGGCGGTCAGGCCGCCCCGAAATACGAAGGCCGCGCGCGGATGGCGCACGCCAGATCTGGTTCAGAAGATCTGATCCAGCCGATCTCGTCCAATCCGGCCGCGCCCCCGCGACGCGGCGGATTGAACGTTGGCCGTCAAGGCCAGACCGTCGATCGGCTCAGCTTTCGTTGGCCGCGATCGATTCCATCAGCGAGACGAGCTGACGCTGCACCGTCTGGTCCTTGATCTTGCTGTAGGCGCGCAGCAGGCGGAGGCTGAAAGCCGAATCGAGGAAGAGCAGGCTTTCGACTTCGCGCGCCTTGTTGTCGCCGTCATAGAAGAAGGTCACGGGCACGTCGAGGGCGGATGCGATCTGCTGCAGGCGGGCTGCGCCGACGCGATTGACGCCCTTCTCGTACTTCTGGACCTGCTGGAAGCTCACGCCGAGCTTTTCGCCAAGCTCGGCCTGCGAGATCTTCATCTCGACGCGCCGCAGACGGATCCGCTTGCCAAGCTCAATGTCCGGCTTGCCGGCACTGCGCTGCTTCATTCTTTTCGCCGCTGTTTTCATAGTCGTTTCTCACCGTTCTTCGGTTGAAAATCCCCCGAAGAGCTGGGTCAGGGGTTCGCCCATATACGAGTCCTTGAATTCATGCGGGTGCACGAACTCTTCCTTAAACCACGGGAAGCGAGCTGGATTGAAAGCCTCGATCAGCCAGTCAATCATGTGCCGAACGCGCGGGATGCGGCCGCTACCGGGATGGTAGGACAACCAGATATCCAGCGGTCGGTTCAATTCGACCTCCAGTGGAATCAACTTCCCGCCAAGCGCAATGGCGTAACTCGGGAATACGCCGATTCCGGCGCCATTCGCGACTGCCCAGTAATTGGCGCTTGAGACGTTCGTCTTCATGACCAGAAGGTCACGTTCCTGAACGCCCGGGAAGAAGCTCTCAAAAGTCTCCTTGGCGGCGAGCTGGTCGGCGAACTGCAGCACCAGGCGGTGCTTGATCAATTCATGGGCCGAGCGCGGCGTGCCGTGTTTCTCGAGGTATTTCTCCGAAGCCCAGAACATCAGATGCATGCGGCCGAGCCGCACCAGCTTGACGTCGAGCGCAGAAGGCCGGGACAGGTGGATGGCGACGTCGGCCTCGTGTCGCGAGACGTCGGCCGAGCGCATGGCGCAATGCAGGTCGACCAGGATCTTCGGATAGGTCTGCTGGAATTCGACCAGGCGCGGGGCGAGCCAGAACGTGCCGAGCCCCTCGGTGACTGCGACGCGGACCTCGCCGGACAGAGCATTGCCGGTCGAATCACTGGTGCGCAACACGTCGAACGCGGCTGCTTCCATCCGCTCGACGGCGGAGACGACGAGCGCGCCCTCGTCCGTCAGATGCGTGCCATGGACGTCGCGCGTGAACAGAGTGGTGCCGGTCTGGCGCTCGAAATCGTCAATGCGGCGGCGGACAGCGTTGATCGACAACGACAGCCGTTCGGCTGCCGAGCGAAAACTTCCGCAACGGACGACTTCCAGGAAGATGCGCGCCGCATCCCAATCGGAGAGGCCGCTGAGATTTGCTTTTAGGCGTTCCTCTGGAGGAACGCCCCTTTCCGCCAAGGAGTGCATACAAGTCCCTTCAGGCGGCTAAACTGGCAGAATCTGGCGCAAACCACAACCACGGCGGGTTGCGGGGTGACGAGTTTTGAACGTCATCCTTACTGCCTCGCGGCTGGTATCATGGTGCGGCCACGGGCTGGGAATCGGGCAGACGATCGCCTGAATTGAGGGGTGTCGCGTGAGTTCCGTTGCGAGCCTTCAGATGGCTGCGGGATTGTCGGCGCTGTCCGCAATGGACATCCTTGCGCAAGTGGCGCTTTCAACCCCCTGCATGGATCAATCACAACGCAACAGGCGTTCTCTCCCCGGCTGCCTCGACGATGGCCGACGTTGCGGCGGGCCGATGTTCGTCGGAACCGCGAAATCAACGCAGAAACACATTGAAATCATGTTCAGAGGCGTCGCGGCCTCGTGTTATCCTTGGTCTCCCATGGGGGCCAAAGGGGTCGTCGCAAATACGTCTCGCAGGCCGAATTAACGGAAAGAACGCCCGGTGTCGCATTCAGACGAACAGTTGCAGTCGGTGCTGGAGACGCTCGAGGAGTGCCGCAGGGCGCTCAACGAGATGAATAGTCGCGAGTCGGCCGAGCTGCTGTCGATTGTCATCCTCGACGTGCGGATGAAACTCAAAGGAATTGACAGCGCCGATCTCAAGGCGCTGTGCGACGAAATGCTGCGGAACGCCGGAAGCGAACCGCCGCCCTCTTCCAAGCAGACGCAGGACCAGCCCCGGCGTCCGCTGCTCCGCGTGGTGAAGTAGCCGCGCCGCCTGGTCTCGCTTTTTGGCGAGGTTTGTGCGCGTCCCGATGCCGCATCTGTGATCACGGACGGCATCGGGAGGAGCCTTGGTTTTGTGCGCCTCTGTTGCGCATTCTCCGGCATCGGCTACACCAGAGCCGGTGCTCCGGGCCGCGCGCGTTTCCCGCGTGCCGCACCGGCGCCTGAGATGGCTCCGACTGCATCATGCAAAATGTTTCGATCCCGGCGGCGCTGATTGCCGGCCTCGTCAGCTTCCTCTCCCCTTGCGTCCTGCCGCTGGTTCCGCCCTACCTGATCTATCTCACGGGCGCGACGATCGAGCATGTCGAGAGCGAGGAGCCGGCCTCGACCTCCAAGCGCGCGATCATGATGTCGGCACTGCTGTTCGTGCTCGGCTTCTCCACTGTGTTTGTGGCGCTCGGCGCCAGCGCCTCGCTGATCGGCGGGCTGATCCGGGCCTGGTCGGCCGAGCTGTCGATCCTCGCCGGCATCGTCATCATCATCATGGGCCTGCACTTCCTCGGCCTGACGCGCATCGGCCTGTTGATGCGCGAGGGCCGGCTGCCGATCCCGAAACCCGTCGGACTCTGGGGCGCCTACATCATGGGCCTCGCCTTCGCCTTCGGCTGGACGCCCTGCATCGGGCCGATTCTGGCTGCGATCCTCTCGATCGCCGCGGCCGAAGCCACGGTGGCGAAGGGCGCGGGGCTGCTCGCGGTCTATTCGGCGGGCCTCGGCATTCCGTTCCTGATCGCCGCGCTGATGATCGAGCAGTTCTCCACGCTGTTCGCGCGCATGAAGGGCCAGCTCGTCAATGTCGAGCGCGCCATGGGCGTGTTGATGGTGATCACCGGCATCGGCTTCCTCACCGGCGCGGTCTCCAATGTGAGCATCTGGCTGCTCGAGACGTTCCCGGCGCTGCAGACGATCGGGTAGGGCTGTGCCATGGCGGCCTCCGAGAGGAGGCTTGGGAGTGCTGCGATCATTCCATGCGCAGCAAAGCCGGAAGGTCGCTCATTCGATGACAGAGGTCGTCACAGACCTCCGCTAGCTCTCGCTCAGCTCCCGAATCTCCTCCGGTAAAGCCGAGGACTCTCATTCCTGCGGTCTTTGCCGCGCGGACTCCGGACAACGAGTCCTCAACAACGACGCAACGTGAGGGGGGAACGCCCAACGTACGTGCGGCATGCAGGAACAGGCCGGGGTCCGGCTTCCACGAACCAACCTCATACGCACTGAAGATGCGGCCTTCGAAGTGCTCCAGCAGTTTGGTCAATCCGAGTGCATGTGTCAGCTTCGACATGGGGCCGTTGGATGCTACGCAAACCGGAACGTCGATTTCGGCCAATGCCGCATGGATTCCTTCGATGGGCTTCAGTTCGGCATCAAACGCCAGCGCGGTCGCCCGTCGAACGTCGTCGATGAAACTGTCTCGGACGCGGCGGCCTAGCCGCTGCTCGATTTGGCGCACGCATTCGGCCATCTTGACCCCGCGGAAAGAACGTATGGCGTCTTCGACGCTGATCGATATGCCTTCCTCGGATGCCGTTTGAACCAGCACGGTCAGTGCAATGATCTCGCTATCGACCAGGACGCCGTCCGAATCGAAAATGACAAGTTCGGGACTTGCAGAGGTCATTCTTGCGAGGCTCCAAGCACATCGTTCACCGGAATGTCTCGCTATATCCGGGACGATGGACGGAGGCCATACTGGCTGTCTGGAATCGTCGCAGGGCAGGGTCCGTGAGGATCCGAGGCAGGTCCTTGGATGTGTCGCGGATGCCGAGCGCCTCAGTGATTTGAATCAGGGCGCGCACTCACGAAGGTCATGAGCACGCGCCCCGGTTTGGCCTCGCCTGACCAGCCGTCAGTAATCCCAGAACACCGGCACCCAGCGGAAGGCGTCGCCATCAACCGCCACGCGGCCCACCGACGGGAACGGCAAATGCGTGGCCACCAGCATCTCGCCGGTCTCGGCAAGCTCGCGCAGCAGACGGACACGAACGCGCGCCGCCTCCTCGGGGTCGTGCTCGAAGCCGTTGTGCCAGTCGGGTTGTTCGAACCCGACCGCGAACACGGCATCGCCCGCGAAGGTCAATGCGTCGCCGCCGGACGCTACGCGAACCACGCTGTGTCCGGGGGTGTGACCGCCGGTCCGACGCGCGATGACGCCGGGCGCGATCTCCTGCGTTTCATCGAATGTCCGCAGCTGACTGCCGTACTCCTTCACGAACCGCTTGGCGGTGGCCCGAAGCGCGTCCGGGAAGCCTTGCGGCATGTTGGTATGGGAGAAATCGGGTGCCTCCCAGAACTTGACCTCGGCGGCCGCGACGTGGATGCGCAGGTCCTTGCGCAGCCGCTGCTTCACGCCGTCGACGAGCAGCCCGCCGATATGGTCCATGTGCAAATGGGTCAGCACCAGATCGGTCACGGCCGAAAGATCGATGCCGGCGGCCTCCAGTCGCTTGATCAACTGCCCGGCTCGCGGCAGGTGCAAGTTCGGGTCGGAGCCGAGGCCGGCGTCGATCAGGATGGTCTTGTCGCCGCTGCGCACCATGACCGCATTCAGCGCCCAGTCGAACGCGTCCTGCGGCAGGAACATGTCGTGCAGCCAGGCCGCCCGCTCGGCCGGGCTAGCGTTGTGCGCCAGCATCGTGGTCGGCAACGGCAGCACGCCGTCGCTGACCACCAGCACGTCGATCTCGCCGACCTTCAGCGCGTAGCGTGACGGAACGAGCTCTTCGGGGCCCGATGCCTGGGGATATGAGGTGTTGTGCAGGTTCATGTTCGTCTCCTGTTTCATGGAAGGCTTCTGGCTGGTCCTGGTTGAGCGGGCCGCGCAGCCAGGACGCGCGGCCGCCGTCACTTCGTGCGTCTAGAGAGCAGTCACACGCTCCGGATCGGCCGAAGCGAGCGCGGCGGCACGCTCGGCTTTCGGCGGATAGATCCAGACGGTGTTGATCTCGTGCTTGGTCTTCTTGGCGACGTCGCCGACCATCTCGACCTTGCGCTCCCAGCCGCGCGTGAACAGCGCGCCGGCTTCGCCGAGGTCGAGGCAGGTGACGTAGGCCTTCTGGTGGTACGGCCTCGTCGGAACGCCGAGCAGCTCGGCGGCGGCATTGTTGCCGGCAAAGGCGCCCATGCGCGTGGCATGCTGGCACGACATCAGCGCGTAATTGCCCTCGTCGTCGCAGGCGGCGCGGGCGGCATCGCCGGTGGCGAAGACGCCGGCAACACCAGGCACGCGCAGATCGCGATCCACCAGAAGCCGGCCAAAATTGTCGCGCTCGGCCGGAATCTGTGCCGTCAATGGAGCGGCGCGGATGCCGGCGGCCCAGACCACCGTCTCGGTCTCGATATGCTCGCCGGTCGAGAGCGTCACACCGGATTTGTCGAGCGAGGCGACGCAGGCCCCGAGCCGGGTCTCAACGCCGAGCTTGCGCAGGGCGTCCGCGATGAGCGGACGGGGGCCTTCACCCATATCCGGAGCGATCGCGCCGTTGCGCTCGACGATGATCACGCGTGTCTTCGAATCCTTGCCGAGGATCTTGCGCAGGCGCGCGGGCAGCTCGGTTGCGGCTTCGATGCCCGTAAAGCCGCCGCCGGCGACGACGACCGTGTCGCGCCCGTTCACGGCCGGCCGGTCGGCAAGCCCGTGCAGATGCTTGTCCAGCGCGATGGCGTCATCGAGCGAATCGACGCTGAACCCGTGCTCGGCGAGGCCGGGAATGTCGGGCCGGAACAGGCGGCTGCCGGTCGCGATCACCAGACGGTCGTAGGACAGGGTCCTGCGCGGACCCTTGGGAGACGTGATCTGCACCGTCCGCGCTTCGGTGTTCACGGTCTCGGCGCTGCCCTGGATGTAGTTGACGTCGATCGCCTGGAGGACGTCGAGCAGCGGCGCCGTCAGCGTTTCCGGCTTCGGCTCGTAGAGCCGCGGGCGGACCACCAGCGTCGGCTCGGGTGCGATCAGCGCGATCTCGAGATCGCCGGGGGATGCGCCCTGGATGTCGCGCAGACGGGCGGCGGAGAGGGCGGCATACATGCCGGCAAAGCCGGCGCCGATGATGAGCAGTCGCATGTGGTTCACTCCTGAGTTCGGTGGTCGGGACAGACGTGCGTCGTCGCTGCCGCCCAAGGTCGGCGGAGCCTGCTGCGATCGGCGATGACGCGAAGAGGTGAAGCGGAGGCCGGTTGCCCGTTACGGCGCGGTACAAGCTGGCAGGGACGACAGCAGCGCGGGGCTTCCACAGGCCGCCTGGCAGCTTCTCGGGCTCGATGGCCAGCCGCGCAGGGCGGCCGGCACCGCTGGTTTCCTCGGCCAATCATGATTGATCAGGATTGACGCCAGGGGACTGGCGCTCTGTGCCGGCGCCTCCTCGGCTGTCGGCGAGGTGAGACGCACGGTCAGCGAGAGCCCGTACAGGAGCGCCGTTGCGGTGGCTTTGCGGCGCGGTGCAATTGCAAGGCGTTTCCAGTCCATTGTTCGTCTCCGTCCGCGTGGTCCGTTCCTGAGATATCTAGCGAACCAGATACTCGACCGCCCCAGAGCGATTGCCGTCGCTGTCGCGGGATTGCTGCTAACGCGTCCGTCTGCGCCAATCGCTCGGCGTTTCACCCGTCAGCTTCTTGAATGCGGCGGCGAAGGCGGTCTGCGTGGAATAGCCGAGCGCTGCGGCGATCGAGACGACCGGTTCGTCGGTCTCCCGCAGCATGTTCATGGCCTGCTCGAGCCGGTGCTGGCGCAGCCAGGCATGCGGCGAGAGTCCGGTGCTCTCCTTGAAGGAGCGGCAGAAATGGAAACGCGACAGACCGGCGTCGGAGGCCAGCGCCGAGAGCGACACATCCGCATCGCTGTCCGAGCGAAGGCGCTCGATGGACCGACGCAGGACCGTTGGCGAGAGGCCGCCGATGATCGGCTGCGGCGCGGCCGGCACGCCGGCATGGGCCGCGAGCACGCGCGTGGCGAGGAGATCGGTCAGCTGCTGCCTGAACAGCGTGTCGAGCGTGGCGCTGCCTTCGAGCGAGTCGGCTGCGCTCAGCAGCAGGCGGGACGTGATGGCGTCGGGATGCCCGGTTCTTTCCAGGAGGTCGCCGGGGCTCGCCGTGCCGGCTTCATCGGCGATACGCAGCAGCGTTCGCTGCGGAAGATAGAGCTGAACGACATGCATCGAACGGTGAATGTCCCATCGCGAGGTCGATCCGGCCGGAATGATCGTGACGACGCCGGGTCGCGCCGTGCTGATCGCAGCCGATTTTCCGCTGCGCCGCTCCAGTGCCTGTGAGCCGGCGGGATAGGTCATGATGACGTGATCGGCCATGGGTTCGACTACGTCGTGCAGCGGCTCGTGCTTCCAATAGGCAATCGTGCCGCTCTGGGAATCGGAGGCCATGCGAAGTGGCTTCGTCTTGAGCACGCGCGCCATCTCCGCATCGGCAGCGCGCAGCTGGGACGTCTCGCCATCGTCAGGCTGTGTGCCGGGTGGGGGTGGCAAGCCCTTGGGCGAGGGATTGCGCATGAGTGCGGTGCTCCCAATCATTGTGCGGCTCCTCCTGATCGTCTCAGGCTGCACATCAGCCGTCCGTATTTGTACGGGTCGGTGCGCGTTCTATGCGGGTGACGGAACAGCGTCTTTCCTGAAGCGGTCGTGCTTTGTCCGATCCTGCTCAGGGCAGGCGCGCGTTTTCGCAAACGCACGCCGGGCGGCGTCGAGCTGTCGCGGTGTTGAACGGAGATCGCGCGAGAGACGGTTAGATGCCGTCGAAATGGCTTGTGAAAGAGCGGCAAGCCGTCAAAGGGCGAGCTAACGAGCAGGTCGGCACCGCTGCTCGATGGTCCCTGTTCAGCGCGTCTCGTCCAGCATGCAAGTCACCGTGCAGACGACGCCGCGCGGAAGGAAGTCGACGGTTGCCTCGCCGCCGAGCTGGTCGCGGGCGCTGCGCTCGATCAGGCGCGAGCCGAAGCCGCGCCGCACCGGCGCGGTCACCGGCGGTCCGCCGATCTCGGTCCAGATCAGGCGCAGCCGCGGCTTCGGTGTATCGGCGATGACCTCCCAGTCGAGCGTCACCCGGCCGGTCTCGTTCGACAGCGCGCCGTATTTCGCCGCATTGGTGGCGATCTCGTGCACGATCATCGACAGCACCACCGCAAGCCGCGGCGACAGCGGCACCGTAGGGCCGGCCATCCGGATGCGGTCGGCGTTGCTCAGCAGGAACGGTTGAAGCGCACGGGCGATCACCTCCCTCAGCTCCGAGCCCACCCATTTCTCCTGGCTGAGCAGATTATGCGCCTGGGCGAGCGCGCCGAGCCGTCCCTCGAACTTGGCCCGCTCGTCACGACTGGCACTGCGGAAGGTCTGCACCGCGATCGCCTGCATCAAGGCCAGCGTGTTCTTGACGCGGTGGTTGAGCTCCTCGATCAGGAGATTGTGCAGCATCTCGCCGCGCGCGATCGTGGTTGCCATCCGCACCGCGAAGGTGAGGCCGATCAGCAGCAAGATGCCGCCGATCAGGCCGGTGATCGCAATGTTGCGCCAGAGCGGGGCGATCAACGAGCTTTCGGGGACGCCCGCGGCCACCGTCCATCCGGTGAGCCGAGATCGGGTGTAGGCGGAGGCGAGCGCGACGCCGTCGAGCGAGACCGACGACAGCGTTGCCTCGGGAGCGCGAAACATTTCCTCGTACAGCGAAGGCGATGCGCGCTTGCCGAAGTTTTCAGCGGGATTAGGCACGCGGGCGAATACCGTGCCTGTGGTGTCGAGCAGGGACACTGTCCACTTCTGGTCGGGCCGCTGCTTCTCGACCAGCTCCTGGAAGATGCCGATCGGCGGGCTGAAGCAGAGGTCATAGATCACCTCGCCGTTCCGGAACACCGGCACCTCGACGGTCAACACCTGACGCCCATTGATCGCGCCGGTGAACAGGTCGGAATATTGCGGCGTTCTGGTCGCGAACACGTTCTCGACGATGGCGAGATTGCCACGCAGCGGCAGGCTCGCGGTGTCCTCCGTCGTCGAGGAGAACAGCAATCGGCCCTTGCGGTCGGAGATCAGCAACAGGCCGCCCTTGCCGTACTGGTCGAGGAAGCCGAGCGCGATGCGGCGAAAGTTCTGGAAGTCGTCGTTGCGCAGCGAGTTCGTCAGCGCCAGCACCTGCAAGCTGCCGGTCATCCGCTGCACCTCGGAATCCAGCACGAGGCGCATGCTGCGGACGTTCTCCAGCACGCGGCGGGTCGCGTCGCTGCGGTCCTGCTTGTAATGGTAGAAGGCGATGCCGACCGCGAAGACGATCATCGGCAACATCGTTCCCGCGACCAGGAGAGCGAGCCGGACCGGCAGGGTGAGCTTTGACAAACGCGCTTGTCCCGCTTCCGGCGCGGCGGCGCCGGCTTATGATTTTGGCGAGAACCATACGGGCAGGACTGGCAGGGCGCTACGATTTTCGCTTGTGACGAGCGGTCCGGAAGGATTTTGCAGCGCAGTGCGGGGAGCCCTGCGCCTCAGCTCATGCTGATCGCGGTCAGCAGCAGACACACGACGTAGATGGCCGCCAGACTGAGCCCGGCGATCCGCGCCTCTCGATGCGGTTTCATGCGGTCAACTCCGGCTGGCGGCCGCCTTCGCGGCGGCCGCTCGTCCGTCAGTCCTGATCAATCGATTTCCTGAACGACGGTCCGCGTGCCCGGATCCACCAGCATCACGCGTTCGCCGGAATAGACGTAGCGATATTTGGTGAGGGACGGGCCCCAATCGGCCGGAACCGCTTCGAGCTCGACCTCGCTCGGCACCGTTGCGCCGACGATGATCTTCTCCTTCGTCGTAACCGGACGCACCCGGTGCTCGGTGACGTAGGATTTGATCTTGGTGCGGTATTGCGGCTCGATCTGAACGACCGCGGCGTGACCGGTTCCGGTCGTGGTCACGGTGGATTGCGCGAATGCGCCGGTCGAAATCAGAACGGCCGCGGCGGATAACAGGAACAGCTTCTTCATCTTGTCCTCCTCACAAGCATAAGCGCCGCAACAACCTTTCGCCGCGCGCGACGTTCCCCGAGGATAGGAACAAAATACCATTTTTTCCCGTTTCTGAATCGACCGGACCGAAATCCGGCAATTGGAGGAGGAGACAAGATGATGCTGAAGATGGCGACTGCAGCACTGATGGTTGCTGCGTTTTCCCTGCCGGCGTTCGCGGCCGACGAGTTCTACGTGGTCCAGGACGTCAAGACCAAGAAGTGCACCATCGTCGACAAGAAGCCGACCGACGCGTCCATGACCGTCGTCAGCCCGTCGGGCATGGTCTACAAGACGCGCACAGAGGCTGAGAGCGGCATGAAGACCGTCAAGGTCTGCACATCCAATTAAGGAGCATGTGATGCCAGTATTCATTCTCTGGGCCGTGCCGGCGATCATTGTGATCGGCGGCGGCATCTATCTGATTGGTCATATGCACTAGGTCGGCCGTGGAAGACGCGCGGGTCTGTGCGTGCAGCGCACAGGTCCGCCGTCTTGTTTCCGCCGGGAGCGGGGAGGCCGCTCACGCGGCGTGCCGCCGACAGGAACGCGAGTTGCAGTGCAGCAGGTCGCGCAGGCGCAAGTCCTGCGACGAAGAGTACCTCCAGCGCGCGCGAAATGACTTCCGTCCCGCCGGGGTTTTTCATACGCTTCCCCTCGCAAGCCGCATACCGGCTGCACGCACGGCCCGGCGACAGGGCCGGAGCATCAAAGGGAGGGGAGACGATGAAGCGACGATCATTTCTCGGTGGTATCGGTGCAACCACTGCGGCAGCCGCGATCGGCATGCCGTCGATCCTCAGGGCGCAGGCGCCGATCGCGCTGAACGGTGCGGTGCAGTTCAACGACGACCATGCCTTCAACCGGGCATTGATCCGGTTCGAGGAGCTGGTGAAGAAATACTACGGCAAGCCCGTCAATTTCACCTTGCACAAGAACTCCTCGCTCGGCCTCGAGAAGCAGTATTTCGAGTACATGTCGCAGGGCAAGGCGGTCGATTACGGCATCGTCTCGCCGGCTCACATGTCGACCTTCGCCAAGGCGGCTCCGTTCATCGATGCGCCCTTCGTGTTCAAGGGCATCGAGCACATGAACAAGGTCGTCGAAGCCAATATCCTGGCACCGATCGCCGACGAGGTCGCGGCGAAAGCCGAGGTCGTTCTGATCGGTTATTCAGGCGGCGGCATCCGCAACATCTTCGCCAACAAGCCGCTCAAGAATCTCGCCGATCTCAAGGGTCTCAAGGTTCGCGTGCAGGGCGCACCGATCTGGTCGAAGACCTTTGCGGCTGTCGGCATGAGCCCGACCGTGATCGCCTATAACGAAATCTACAATGCGATCCAGAACGGCGTGATATCGGCCGGCGAGAACGAGGCGGCGGGCGTCGAGGCGATGAAGTTCTACGAGGTGGCCCCGCATCTCAGCCTCACCCAGCATGCCGTCTCGATCCGGCCGATCTGCTTCTCGGTGAAGACGCTGAAGACGTTGCCGAAGGATTTGCAGGACGCGATCATGAAGGCCGGCAAGGAGGCCGGCGACTACGGCCGTCAGCTCGAGTCGAGCGAGGAGGTCGTCAAGCTCGACACGCTCGAGAAGGCCGGCAAGCTCAAGCGCGTTCCCTTCGAGGAGCGGGAGGCCATGAAGAAGCTCGCCGATCCCGTGATGGCCACCTACGCCAAGGAGATTGGCGCGGAGGGCATTTTCGAGAAGATCAACGTCGCCTGAGCTCGTTGCATCCGCCGACGGCACCTCCGGGCAAGCCCCGCTTCTTGCCCGGCCGTGGCGGATGCGCTGCCGCTGGGAGTCCCAATGTCTGACATGCCCGTCCCGTCCACACCGTCGCTGTGGCGCCGCGTCACGGCGGCCTATGCGAAACTATTGGAAATCCTGCTCGCGGCCTGCGTCGGCATTCTCGTCGTCCCCGTGACGCTGCAGATCATCTCGCGCTACACGCCCTTCATTCCGTCCTACATCTGGACGGAGGAAATGGCGCGCTTCCTGTTCGTCTGGACGATCATGATCGGCGCCATGGTCGGTGTGCGGGAAGCGCAGCATTTCGAGGTCGACGTGTGGCCGGACCTGTCGCGCCGGTCGGAGGCTGCGGTGCGGATCCTCGCGCGGCTCGGGGTGCTGGCGCTGGCGCTGGTGTTCGTGTTCGCCGGCCTGGAGTTCACCCGCTTTGCCTGGAACAGAACGTCCGAGCTGGCCGATCTGCCGCTCTGGCTGATTCACGTCGCCTGGCCGGTGACCGGCGCGACGTGGATCGTCTTTGCCGGCGAACAGATCGTCGATGAAATGCGCATTCTGGTCGGGGCACGGCGATGAGCGGCAATGTACTCTCTGCCGGACAGGCTGCGATGGTGCTGTTCGGGGTTTTCATTGGCCTGCTCATCGTGCGCGTGCCGGTCGCCTTCGCACTCGGTCTTGCCTGCGTGCCGATCCTGCTGATCGAGCCGCGTCTGTCGCTGATGACGCTCGCGCAGGAAACCTTCAATGCGTACAATTCATTCATCCTGCTGGCGGTACCGTTCTTCCTGCTGACGGCGAACCTGATGAGCATCGGCGGCATCACCGATCGCCTGGTGGCGCTGTCGCGCTCAATGGTCGGGCACTGGCCGGGATCGCTGGCGCAGATCAATGTCGTGCTGTCGGTGTTCTTTGCCGGCATCTCGGGCTCGTCGACCGCCGACGCGGCGAGCCAGTCAAAGATCTTCATCGATGCGCAGACCAAGGAGGGCTACGACCTCTCGTTTTCCATCGCCATCACGGCGGTGTCGGCGGTTCTGGCGGTGATCATCCCGCCGTCGATCCTCATGATCGTGTGGGGCGGGCTGATCTCGACCTCGATTGCGGCGATGTATCTGGCCGGCATCGTGCCGGGTCTGCTGATCGCGGGCGCGCAGATGGCGACGGTGCACATCTATGCGGTGCGCCGCGGCTACCCGACCTATCCGAAGGCGACCTGGGTCGAGATGCGATGCGCCATCTGGCGGTCGATACCGGCCATGATGACGCCGTTCATCATCGTCGGCGGCATTCTGCTCGGCTGGTTCACCGCAACCGAGTCCGCCTGCGTCGCGGTGCTCTATTCCGTGGCGCTCTCGGCGTTCTTCTACCGCGAGACGGGTCCGCGCGAATTGTACAAGGCCTTTCTCGACACCGGGCGTCTTGCCGGCGTCGCGCTGTTCTGTGTCGGCACCGCAAGCGCGTTCGGCTGGCTGCTCGCCTATTACAGGATCCCGCAGGAGCTGCTGGCCAACGTCTCGGCATGGGGCATGGGCCCCGTCGCGGCCGGCTTCTTCATCTGCTTCTGCTTTCTGGTGGTGGGCTGCTTCCTCGACGCCATCCCGGCCATCATCATCGTCGGCACCGTGCTGGAGCCGCTGGCGAAGTCGGTCGACCTGCATCCGGTCCAGTTCGCGATCATATCGATCGTCTCGCTGGCCTTCGGACTGGTGACGCCCCCTTACGGTCTATGCCTGATGATCGCCTGCTCGGTCGCCGGCGTGCGGCTGCGCTATGCGCTGAAGGACACCGCGATCATGCTGGTTCCGATGCTGCTCGTGCTGGCGGCACTTATCGTCTGGCCGAGCGTGTCGCTGTTCCTGCCGCGCCTGATCGTGCCGGAGATGCTGAAATGAGCGTCCGATCGTGCGATCCCGCGGCTGCCGGCCGCGGGATCAGTTCAATGGGTTACAGATTGCTCTCGGTGATCGCGGCGTAGACCATGCTGCGCAGCTCGCGGCGGAGCGGATAGGCGCTCGACGGCAGAACCTGCGTCATGAAGATCGTGATCAGCTCCTCGGCCGGATCGATCCAGAACGAGGTCGTGGCCGCGCCGCCCCAATTGTATTCGCCGGGGCTGCCGGCGATCAGCGTCTCGGCCGGGCGCATGGTCACGGCGAAGCCGAGGCCGAAGCCGATGCCGTTATAGGTGGCTTCCGAGAACAGCGAACGCGACACTTCCGGTAGCGCGCGGCCGCCCGGAATGTGGTTGGTCGTCATCAGCGCCAGCGTCTTCGGCCCGATCAGCCTGACGCCGCCGAGCTCGCCGCCGTTGAGCAGCGCGCGGCAGAAGGTGAGATAGTCGGCGGCCGTCGAGCACAATCCGCCGCCGCCGGAGATGAAGGAGGGCGGTGACAGAAACGAGCTCGTCGTCGGATCGTCCTGAAGCGTCAACCCCTCGCGGCGCTGGCCGGCATGGAAGGTCATGCCGCCGCCCGGGTCCGCCGAATAGCAGGCCGCGAAGCGGTGCGCCTTGGAGGCCGGCACGTGGAAATCGGTGTCGGTCATGCCGAGCGGATCGAGAATGCGTGTCTTGAGGAACTGCTCGAACGGCACGCCTGAGATCTTGCCGATGAGGTAGCCGATCACGTCGGTCGCGACCGAATAGTTCCAGGATTCGCCCGGCGAGAACTCCAGCGGGATCTTTGCGAGGCTATCGATCATGGTCTGCAGCGTGCCTGACTTCTCGACCTCGCCGAGTTTCTCGGCGCGATAGGCGGCATCGACATTGGAACGCTGCTGGAAGCCGTAGGTGAGGCCGGAGGTGTGGCGCAAGAGGTCGACGATCAGCATCGGCCGGGACGGCGGCCGGGTCAGGAAGGAAGGCGCGGTGCCGGCGACGAACACGCCGAGATCCTTCCACTCCGGAATGTACTTGGCGACGGGCTCGTCGATCGCGACGAGGCCTTCCTCGACCAGCATCATGAAGGCGACGCTGGTGAGGGGCTTGGTCATGGAATAGATGCGGTAGATGGTGTCGTCTTTCACCGGCACCTTGCGCTCGACATCGGCAAGGCCCTGCACCGAGCTGTGGGCGATCTTGCCGCGGCGATAGACCAGGAGCTGCGTGCCCGGGAAACGGCCGGCATCGATGTACCGCTTCTTCAGATGCGCATCGACGCGGTCGAGCGCGGCCTTGGACATGCCGACGGATTCGGGCGAGGCGGGGGTGGGGGCGAGCATCAGTTCCTCCGGGCAGTTTCTCAAGAAGGTGATAGCCAAATGGCGGCCCCATTCCAAGCCAGTCGCGCTTAACGCGGGGCCGCCGACTGGTGTAGAGTCCAGCCTGGAACACCTCCAGGGAGCCCGCCCGGGCCAACGAAAAAACGCGAGGGCAAACGCACCATGACCCAGTTCAACGAGACCGAACTCACCGAAGCCGTCGTCAGAAGCTTCGACCAGACGCCTGATACGCGGGCAAAATTCCTGCTCCAGGAATTGGTGAAGTCGCTGCACGATTACGTGAGCAAGACCGGTCTCACCTTCGAGGAATGGGAATACGCCATCGGTTTCCTGACCCGAACCGGGCAGAAATGCACCGACACCCGCCAGGAATTCATCCTGCTGTCCGACGTGCTCGGCGTCTCCATGCTGGTCGACGCCGTCAACCACAGGGACCGCGAGGGCGCCACCCAAACGACGGTGCTCGGGCCGTTCTATGTCGGCGAGCACAAGGTGACCGCGCATGGCACCGACATCTCGCCGAACAATCTCACGGGCGAGCGGATGTTCGTGCAGAGCCGCGTCACCGATCTCAAGGGCAAGCCGCTCGCAGGCGTTCCCGTCGATGTCTGGCATGCCGACGACGACGGCTTCTACGATTCACAGAAGGCGAACTATGACGAGGTCGGCGCCTCCGCGCGGGCGCGCTTCATCACCGATCATGACGGCCGCTTCTTCTTCCGCACCATTTTGCCGTGCAGCTATCCGATCCCGACCGATGGCCCTGTCGGCGAGATGATCGTGCAGACCAAGCGCCATCCGATGCGGCCGGCGCATGTGCACTTCCTGGTCAACGCCAAGGGCCACGAGCCGCTGATCACCCACGTCTTCATGGATGGCGACAAATATCTGGATTCCGACGTGGTGTTCGGTGTCAAGGACGACCTCGTCGCCAAGGTCGAGCCGCGCAACGATCCCACGATGCCCGACGGCACCAGGGCGAACGGGAAGTGGCATCTGATGAGCTACGAATTCCACCTCAAGCCCGGCGGCGGCATGGCGCCGAAGCCGCTGGGGACGAAGGCGGCGGAGCCGGCGTGATCCGACCTTGTCCCGCTATCGCAGCCGGAGCACTGCGAGCAACGCGATGACGGCGCAGGCCAGGATCGCCGTGGTCAGCTTCCAGAACAGCAGCGGATTGCGCTCCAGAAGTGGCGTGGTCCGCGTCGCGAGATAGGCCGGATTGGGATTTCTAAGCTCGAAGACGAACTCGGAGAGGTCTTCGTGGCGCTTGTAGGGATCGGGATGCAGCGCCTTCCTGAGCGCGCCGTCGATCCAGCCGGGGATGCCGCGCTCGGCATCGACCGCAGGGCGGTATCGCAGTTTCCATGCGTCCGATCGTCCGCGGATCTTGGCAAGCTGAGCACCATAGGGCAGATGTCCGGTGAGCATCTGGTAGCAGATGGCGGCCAGCGAGAACATGTCGGACCGGGGCGAGCCGCCCTCGCCGAGGAAATATTCCGGCGCCGTGTATTGGACCGTGCCGAGAATTTCCGCGTCGGCCGATCTCGGCGCAGCTTCAGCGACGCCCGCGACCCTGACCGATCCGAAGTCGATGATCTTTGCGGTGCCGGTCTTGTCGATCAGGACATTATCGGGCCTGAGATCCTGGTGCAGCATCTCCATGCGATGGAAGGCGCGAAGCCCGGTGGCGATCTGCTCGATGATCCTGCGCACGGTCTCCAGATCGGGACGGGGGTTGTCGAGCATCCACTGCCGCAGCGTCTGGCCCTCGACGAACTCGGTCGCGACGTAAAGATAGTTGCGCCGCGTCGATCTCGATCGCGGCTTGAGCACGTACGGACTGTCGATCCGCCGCGCGATCCATTCCTCCATCAGGAAACGTTTCAGATAGGCCTGGTTGTCGCGCAGGTCGATCGACGGAATCTTGAGCGCGACCGTTTCCTCGGTCTCCGCATCGACGGCGAGATAGATGTGGCTGCGGCTGCTGCCGTGGATCTCCCGGATGATCCGGTAGCCATCGAACATCGCCCGCGGCTCCAGCAGAGGCGGCAGCGGTAGCGCCGTGGTCTGGTCGAAGACGCCGGATTCCTCCTCCGGCACCGCATCGATGCGCAGGATCTGGACGGTGATGTTGTCGTCGCTGCCGCGGCGATAGGCCTCCTCGACGATCGCTTTTGCAGCGCCGTCGAGCTCGGCCGCATGCTCGTTGATCGCGCTCGTGACGAAACGCGGCTCGACGAATTCGTACGCACCGTCCGTTGCCAGCAGGAAGGTGTCGCCCGCCTGGACCTCGACCGTCTGGTAGTCGATCTCGAGCTGCGGATTGATGCCGAGCGCGCGGCCGAGATAGGTCTGCTCCGACGACACGATGATGCGATGATCGTCGGTCAGCTGCTCCAGCGCCTTGCCGGCGACGCGGTAGATACGGCAGTCGCCGACATGGAAGATGTGCGCGGTGGCCGCCTTGATGACCATGGCGCTGAGGGTGCAGACATAGCCCTTGTCGCGGTCATAGGCATATTGGCTCTTGCGCGTCTGCGCATGCAGCCAGGAATTGGTCGCTTCCAGCATGCGGCGGGCGGAGGTCTTCACCGTCCAGGATTCCGACGTGCAGTAGTAATCCATCAGGAAGCTCTTGACCGCCGACTCGCTGGCGATCTGGCTCACGCTGCTGCTGGAGATGCCGTCGGCGAGAACCGCCGCGATGCCCTTCAGGCTGAGCAGCGGCTCTTCCGGAATCAGGACGCCGTGGAAATCCTGGTTGACGGGCTTGCGACCCCTGTCGGAGTGCTGGCCGATCGAAATCAGGAGTCCGCGGGTCATCGTCATCACCGGCAAGGGGGAGCCTCACCCTGATCGGGCGAGGCTCCCCTGTCGAGACGTATTCGATCAGGCCGCGACGCGGGGCTTCGCAGTCTTGTCGGCCTGGCGCTTCGGCAGGGTCATGACGTGCGTGGCGTAGAGGGTCATGCCGGTGAAGGCGAGGCCGCCGACGAGGTTGCCGAGCACGGTCGGGATCTCGTTCCAGATCAGATAGTCCATGATCGAGAACTTCGCGTGCAGCATCAGGCCCGACGGGAACAGGAACATGTTCACGACGGAATGCTCGAACACCATGTAGAAGAAGACCAGGATCGGCATCCACATCGCGATGACCTTGCCGGGGACCGAGGTCGAGATCATGGCGCCGACGACGCCGGTCGAGACCATCCAGTTGCAGAGCATGCCGCGCATGAACAGCGTCGCCATGCCGGCCGCGCCGTGCGCGGCGTAGCCCAGCGTTCGGCCCTCGCCGATGTTGCCGATCGCCGCCCCGACCTTGTCAGGGGCCTGGGTGAAGCCGAAGGTCGTGACGAAGGCCATCATGAAGGCCACGGTGAACGCGCCGGCGAAGTTGCCGACGAAGACGAGGCCCCAGTTGCGCAGCACGCCCCCAAGGGTGACGCCCGGGCGCTTGTCGATCAAGGCGAGCGGCGAGAGCACGAACACGCCGGTGAGCAGGTCGAAGCCCAGCAGATAGAGCATGACGAAGCCGACCGGAAACAGCAGCGCGCCAACCAGGGGCTGGCCCGTGTTCACGTTGATGGTGACGGCGAACCAGGCGGCGAGGGCAAGGATGGCGCCGGCCATATAGGCCCGGATGATGGTATCCCGGGTGGACATGAAGATCTTGGACTCGCCTGCATCCACCATCTTGGTGACGAATTCCGAAGGCGCGAGATACGACATCAATGGTTCCTTTTGCTTCGTAAGTGAGATCGACACGCCCCACTCAGAGGACGCGGCTGAACGTCTTGGCCGTGCGGACGGTTCTGCCGCGCACGAGGGCTGTGGAATGTCTGGAAGCTTTGGGAATCGCGTCACGAGGACTGAGCCGGAAGGGCCGCGAAGCAGACGAGCTTCCAAATGCAGCCGCCAGAGGCTGCAACAATGCGGCAAGCCGCAGTCTTCGTTGACGTCCATAAAGAAGCAAGTTGCGTGCCGCCGAGAGGCGCAAGAAAAGTAGCGTTATATCAAGCTGATACGTCACTCGCCGAATTTGGCCCGAGGTGCTTGGCAGCCTCCCGCTTAAGCGACTGCACAAGCTTTGTGCGCCGCACAAGAATTGAGCAGTGCGCAAATTTCGCAAGCGGGGTCAGCCTGCGACAGTCTGGCGCGGACCATATAACTTACTAAAACTATTGGTGTTTTGGCGGTGCCGAGCTTGGCATGAAGCTTGAATAGTTCCATGCCGACGCCATTGAAGCCGTCCCGCGAGACTTCTCATCCGATTTGCTGACGCCACCAGACGGGGGTCTCCCCCGTCGTGCGTTCGCATGCGCCAAAGACGGCGCCGCCGGACGGACGGGCTGCTCGTGTGCACTGACGCCATCAAATTCTGCAACGATGCAAAGGACGACACTACACATGACCAAGCGCATTCGCCGGCCCTTCGAGACTGGCCTCAGCCGCCGTCAATTGTTGAAAGCCGCCGGCTCCACTGCTGCCCTTCTCGCCGCCGCCAAACTCAATTTCCCCGCCGGCGCCTTCGCGCAGGATTCAGGCCCCGAGGTCAAGGGTGCCAAGCTCGGCTTCATCGCACTGAGCGACGCCGGCCCGCTCTTTGTCGCCAAGGACAAGGGCCTGTTCGCCAAATACGGCATGCCCGACACCGACGTGCAGAAGCAGGCGTCCTGGGGCACCACGCGCGACAATCTCGTGCTCGGCTCCGAAGGCAACGGCATCGACGGCGCGCACATCCTCACCCCGATGCCGTACCTGATCTCGGCGGGCAAGGTAACGCAGAACAACCAGCCGACGCCGATGTACATCCTGGCGCGGCTCAATCTCGACAGCCAGTGCATCTCGGTCGCCAACGAATATGCCGACCTCAAGCTCGGCGTCGACGCTGCGCCATTCAAGGCGGCGCTGGAGAAGAAGAAGGCCTCCGGCAAGGCGGTGAAAGCCGCGATGACCTTCCCCGGCGGCACGCACGATCTCTGGATCCGCTACTGGCTCGCGGCCGGCGGCATCGACCCCGACAAGGACATCGAGACCATCGTTGTGCCGCCGCCGCAGATGGTGGCGAACATGAAGGTCGGCACCATGGACTGCTTCTGCGTCGGCGAGCCCTGGAACCTGCAACTGATCCATCAGAAGATCGGCTACACCGCGGTCAACACCGGCGAGCTCTGGAACAAGCATCCCGAAAAATCCTTCGGCATGCGCGCGGCCTTCGTCGACAAATATCCGAAGGCTGCCAAGGCACTGCTGATGGCCGTGATGGAAGCCCAGCAGTGGTCGGACAAGGCCGAGAACAAGGCCGAGCTTGCCGCCATCATGGGCAAGCGGCAGTGGATGAACTGCCCGGTCGAGGACGTGCTCGACCGGACCGCGGGCAAGTTCGACTACGGCATCCCCGACAAGGTTGTCGAGAATTCGCCGCACATCATGAAGTACTGGCGTGATCACGCCTCCTATCCGTTCCAGAGCCACGATCTGTGGTTCCTCACCGAGGACATCCGCTGGGGCAAGTATGAGGCGAATTTCGACACCAAGGCGCTGATCGCCAAGGTCAACCGCGAGGACATGTGGCGCGATGCGGCCAAGACGCTCGGCGTCGCGGCCGCGGACATTCCCACCTCCACTTCGCGCGGCAAGGAGACCTTCTTCGACGGCAAGGTGTTCGATCCCGAAAATCCGGCTGCGTATCTGAAGTCGCTCGCGATCAAGCGGGTCGAAGTCTGATGGAGCCTCGCGGCCGCCCTTGGGCGGCCGCATCCTCTTTTGCAGCCGGAGAGATATTGCGATGAATATGCCTGCCACGAAGATTGAGGTTGAGACCGCGACGCCCGCGGCTGTTGCCGCACCCGTCGTCGCGATGACGCCGAAGCGCCCGCCGCGCAGTGAGGCCTACGCACGGATGGCAAGGGAAACCGCGGTGCGCGTCATCCCGCCGCTGGTCGTGCTCGCGCTGCTGACGCTGGTGTGGGAGCTGGTTTGCCGGAGAGCCGGCTCGGCGCTGCCGCCGCCGTCAAAGGTCTTCAAGGACACCAAGGAGCTGATCGTCGATCCGTTCTTCGACCATGGCGGCATCGACAAGGGTCTGTTCTGGCATCTTTCCGCCAGTCTCCAGCGCGTCGCTCTCGGCTATTCGCTCTCGGCGATCGCCGGCATCGCGCTCGGCGTGCTGGTCGGGCAGTCGGTCTGGGCGATGCGCGGGCTCGATCCGCTGTTCCAGGTGCTGCGCACCATTCCGCCGCTCGCCTGGCTGCCGCTCTCGCTCGCGGCGTTCCGCGACGGCCAGCCCTCGGCCATCTTCGTCATCTTCATCACCTCGATCTGGCCGATCATCATCAACACCGCGGTCGGCATCCGCAACATCCCGCAGGACTATCGCAACGTCGCCGCGGTGGTGCAGCTCAACCCGCTCGAATTCTTCTCCAAGATCATGATCCCGGCGGCCGCACCCTACATCTTCACGGGCCTGCGCATCGGCATCGGCCTGTCCTGGCTCGCGATCGTCGCGGCGGAAATGCTGATCGGCGGCGTCGGCATCGGCTTCTTCATCTGGGACGCCTGGAACTCCTCGCATATCAGCGAGATCATCCTGGCGCTGTTCTATGTCGGCATCGTCGGCTTCGTGCTGGACCGCCTGATCGCGGGCCTCGGCAAGATCGTCACCCGCGGCACCGCGACAAGCTAAGGGGAAGGGACACATGACCGCCTATCTGAAGCTCGACCACATCGACAAGATTTTCACCCGCGGCGCTGCAAAGACCGAGGTGCTGAAGGACATCAACCTGACCATCGAGAAAGGCCAGTACGTCTCGATCATCGGTCATTCCGGCTGCGGTAAGTCGACCCTGCTCAACATCATCGCCGGGCTCACGACCGCCACCACCGGCGGCGTGCTGCTGGAGAACCGCGAGGTCAACTCGCCGGGGCCCGATCGTGCGGTGGTGTTCCAGAACCACAGCCTGCTGCCGTGGCTCACGGTCTACGAGAACGTCAGGCTCGGCGTCGACAAGGTGTTCGCCAGGACCAAGACGAGGGCCGAGCGCGACGCCTGGGTGATGCACAATCTCAACCTGGTGCAGATGGCCCATGCCAGGGACAAGCGTCCTAGCGAAATCTCCGGCGGCATGAAGCAGCGCGTGGGCATCGCGCGGGCGCTGGCGATGGAGCCGAAGGTGCTGCTGCTGGATGAGCCGTTCGGCGCGCTCGATGCGCTGACCCGCGCGCATCTGCAGGACTCGGTGATGGCGCTGCATCAGAAGCTCGGCAACACGATCCTGATGATCACTCACGACGTCGACGAGGCCGTGCTGTTGTCCGACCGCATCGTGATGATGACGAACGGGCCGAGCGCGCGCATCGGCGAGGTGCTGGAGGTGCCGCTGGCACGGCCGCGCAAGCGGCTCGAGCTCGCGACCAACACCACGTATCTGAAGTGCCGGCAGCGCGTGCTCGAATTCCTCTACGAGCGTCATCGCTTCGTTGAGGCCGCGTAGACCAAAGTTTAGCGCGCGAAGCGTCCGCGCCTAAATAATCGACATCAAGCTCAATCCTTGTGCGCCGCACAAGGATTGAGCGAATCGCAAATTTAGCGAGCGAAAAAGCCCTGCAAAAATTTCGGGCAATACGAATAACGTGCTGAAATCCCTGTATTTCCAGCATGCGCGCAACTGGCACGGAAATTGAAGTGTACTTGCGTGACGCCAACGACGACGTCCCTCAACATCATCAATCAGCATCGTGAACTCGCCACCGGGGTGAAGCCTCGGCGCGCGCCTCCGTGGCCGGAGGCTGAGCCTGCAACGACGCAGCGGTGAGCCTGGAAGGGATAATGTATGACCAAGAATTCGACGTGGATTTCTGACTGGCGCCCCGAAGATGAGGCGTTCTGGAATGCGGGCGGCAAGACCATCGCCCGGCGTAACCTGATCTGGTCGATCGTCGCCGAGCATATCGGCTTCTCGGTGTGGCTGATCTGGAGCATCGTCACCACCAAGCTGCCGCAGGCAGGCTTCCACTACACCACCGACCAGCTGTTTCAGCTCGTCGCGGTGCCGGGCCTGATCGGCGCCTTCATGCGCTTTCCTTATACATTCGCGGTCACGACCTTCGGCGGCCGCAACTGGACCATCTTCAGCGCGGCGATCCTGTTCATCCCGACGCTGTCACTTGCTTATTTCGTCAGCCAGCCCGACACGCCGTTCTGGCTGATGCTGCTGGTTGCCTCGACCGCGGGTCTCGGTGGCGGCAACTTCGCCTCCAGCATGACCAACATCTCCTTCTTCTTCCCCGACCGGATGAAGGGATGGGCGCTCGGTCTGAATGCGGCCGGCGGCAATATCGGCGTCTCCAGCGTGCAGCTCCTGACCCCGATCCTGATGACGCTCGCAGTCATCAACCTGTTCCAGGCAAGCCCGGTCGACGGCATCTTCCTGCAGAATGCCGGCCTGATGTGGGTGCTGCCGATCGCTATCGCGGTGTTCGGCGCAGTGTTCTTCATGAACAACCTGACCTCGGCCAAGTCGTCGGTGAAGAACCAGCTCGCGATCGTCAAGCGCAAGCACACCTGGATCATGGCGTACCTCTATATCGGCACGTTCGGATCCTTCATCGGTTATTCGGCTGCGTTTCCGCTGCTGATCAAGACCCAGTTCCCGCAAGTCACGATTGCGATCGCGTTCCTCGGGCCGCTGGTCGGTTCGCTGTCGCGTCCGCTTGGCGGCTTGCTTGCCGACAAGATCGGCGGCTCGATCATCACGTTCTGGAATTTCATCGTGATGGCAGGCGCCACGGTCGGCGTGCTCTACTTCGTCGGGCAGAAGGATTTCATCGGCTTCCTATCGATGTTCCTGATCCTGTTCGTGACGACGGGCATCGGCAACGGCTCGACCTACCGCATGATCCCCTCGATCTTCCGCGAGCAGAACCTGTTCAGGGTGCGCGGCAAGGGCGATGCGGCGCGCGCAGCCGCGCTGAAGACGGCGAGCATCGAGAGCGGCGCGGCGGTCGGCTTCATCGGCGCGATCGGTGCCGTCGGCGGCTATCTGATCCCGACCGGTTTCGGCAAGTCGATCGCCATGACCGGTGGTCCGCAGCTCGCGCTCGCGATCTATCTCGCCTTCTATGCCTCCTGCCTCGCTCTGACCTGGTGGTTCTATCTGCGTCGCAGCCCGCAGGGCGAAGGCGCAGGAAGCCTTGCCGAAGCACGGGTCTGAACTTGGTACGAATCTCGCTTCTCCCCGTACGCGGGGAGAAGACTCTCTGATGACGTTTGACCCATGAACCTTGTCCGCAACGGCGCGGACAAAGGCAGACCGAAACAGACAGGAGAACATCATGACGCCCGAACAGATTACCCTCATTCAGCAGAGCTTCGCCAAGGTCGCTCCGATCTCGGAGCAGGCCGCGGTGCTGTTCTACGACCGCCTGTTCGAGGTGGCGCCACCGGTGCGCGCGATGTTTCCCGAAGACATGACCGAGCAGCGCAAGAAGCTGATGGGCATGCTCGCCGCCGTGGTCGGCGGCCTGTCGAACCTCGAGACGATTCTTCCCGCGGCCTCGGCGCTCGCCAAGCGTCATGTCGCCTATGGCGCCAAGGCCGAGCACTATCCCGTGGTCGGTGCGACCTTGCTGTGGACCCTCGAGAAGGGTCTTGGCGAAGCCTGGACGCCCGAACTCGCTGCCGCCTGGACCGACGCCTACGGCGTGCTGTCCGGCTACATGATGTCCGAGGCCTACGGCGCACAGGCGCAGGCCGCCGAATAGGAGATGCCTTGTGAGTGAACCGCTGGTCATCGTCGGTAACGGTATGGCGGCCGCGCGGCTTGTCGATGAACTCGCCAAGACCGCACTCGGCCGCTACGCGGTTGCCGTCATCGGCGATGAGCCGCGGCTCGCATACAATCGCGTGCTGCTCTCCTCCGTGCTGGCCGGTGAAACCGGCTCGCACGAGATCGAGCTCAGGCCGGCCGACTGGTGGCGCCATCGCGGCGTCACGGTGCGCTACGGCTATCGCGTCACCGAGATCGACACCGGCCGCCGCGAGCTCAAGATCGCGGGCGAAGAGAGCATGGAATATTCCAAGCTCGTGCTTGCGACCGGCTCGACGCCGTTGCGGCTCAACGTGCCGGGCGCCGATCTCGCCGGCGTGCACACGTTTCGCGATACGCGCGACGTCGACCTGCTGCTGACGCTGGCCGCGGCGAAGAAGCGCGTCGTCGTGGTCGGCGGCGGCCTGCTCGGCCTGGAAGCCGCCTATGGCCTCGCCAAGGCCGGGGCGCCGGTGACGCTGCTGCATCTGATGGACCGGCTGATGGAGCGTCAGCTCGATGCGCCCGCGGCCGACCTGCTCAAGACTCTGGTCGAGCGCAAGGGCATCCGCGTCCTGCTCAATGCCAGCACGAAGTGCATCCATGGTGACGGCGACGTCGAAGCCGTCGAGCTTGCCGACGGCAGCCGCATCGAAGCTGATGCGGTGATCTTCGCCGCCGGCATCAAGCCGAACGTCGCGCTGGCGAAAGAGGCGGGGATCGCGGTCAATCGCGGCGTCGTCGTCAACGATGTGATGCAGACCTCCTCGTCCGACATTTTCGCGCTCGGCGAATGCGCCGAGCATCGCGGCACCTGCTATGGCCTGGTCGAACCCGCTTATGAGCAGGCGCGCGTGCTGGCGCGGCATCTCGCCGGCCGGTCCGCCGCCTATCAGGGCAGCGTGGTCTCGACCAACCTCAAGGTCTCCGGCGTCAGCGTGTTCTCTGCCGGCGACTTCATGGGCGGGGAGGGCAGCGAGAGCCTTGTGCTGTCCGACCGCAGGCGCGGCACCTATAAGAAACTCGTGATCGCCGACGGCCGGCTCACCGGCGCCGTTCTGATCGGCGATACCGTCGATGCGCTCTGGTATCTCGAGCTGATCCGCAATCGCGACAAGGTCGCGGCGATCCGCACCGACATGATGTTCGGCCGTGCGCTCGCGTTGCCTTCGAAAGCGGCTTGATATGACGGCGATCGACCCGAACCTCCGCACCACGAAAACGACCTGCCCCTATTGCGGCGTCGGTTGCGGCGTGCTGGCAACGCCGGACGGCAAGGGCGGTGCGGCAATCGCGGGCGATCCTGACCATCCCGCCAATTTCGGCCGGCTGTGCTCGAAGGGTTCGGCGCTCGGCGAGACCGTCGGGCTCGAGAGCCGGCTGCTCTATCCGATGATCCGCTGCAAGGGCGTGCTGGAGCGTGTCGCCTGGAGCGATGCGCTCGATCATGTTGCCCATCGCATGCAGCACATCGTGGCCCGCGATGGCGCCGATGCGGTCGCGTTCTATCTCTCCGGCCAGCTCCTCACCGAGGACTATTACGTCGCCAACAAGCTGATGAAGGGCTTTGTCGGCACGGCGAACGTCGACACCAATTCGCGGCTCTGCATGTCGTCCTCGGTCGCCGGCCATCGCCGCGCCTTCGGCGCCGACACGGTGCCCGGCTGTTACGAGGATCTCGATCAGGCCGATCTGCTGGTCTTCGTCGGCTCGAACGCAGCCTGGTGCCATCCGGTGCTGTTCCAGCGCATGCTGAAGAACCGCGGGGAGCGCGGCGCGCGCATGATCGTGATCGATCCGCGCCGCACCGACACCGCGAGCGACGTCGATCTGTTCCTCGGCCTCAAGCCCGGCACCGACACCGCGCTGTTCTCCGGCCTGTTCGTCCATCTCGCCGACAATGGCGCGCTGGACCAGGACTACATCGCTGAGAATACCAGCGGTTTCGACGACGCGCTCGCGCGCGCGCGCAACATCGCCGGCAGCGTCGCTGCGACCGCGCTTGCTACCGGCCTCTCCGAGCAGGACGTCGCCACCTTCTTCAAGATGTTCCGCGACACCGAAAAGGTCGTCACGCTCTACTCGCAAGGGGTGAACCAGTCGGCGCAGGGCACCGACAAGGTCAATGCGATCCTGAACTGCCATCTCGCGACGGGCCGCATCGGCAAGCCCGGTGCCTCGCCGTTCTCGCTCACCGGCCAGCCCAACGCGATGGGCGGTCGCGAGGTCGGCGGCCTCGCCAATATGCTCGCCGCGCATATGGGCTTCACACCGCCCGACATCGACCGTGTCAGGCGGTTCTGGAAGGCGCCGCGCATCGCCACACATGAGGGCCTGAAGGCGGTGCAGCTGTTCGAGGCGATCAACCGCGGCGAGATCAAGGCGCTCTGGGTGATGGGCACCAACCCCGCGGTGTCGCTGCCCGATGCCGACTTCGTGCGCGAGGCGCTGAAGAAGCTCGAATTGTTCGTGGTGTCCGAGAACGTGCTCTCCAACGACACCGTCGAGGCCGGCCCGCATGTGCTGTTGCCTGCGCTCGCCTGGGGCGAGAAGTCAGGCACCGTGACCAATTCAGAACGGCGCATCTCGCGCCAGCGCTCGTTCCTGCCGGCGCCGGGCGAGGCGCGCCCCGATTGGTGGATTTTGAGCGAGACCGCAAAGCGCCTCGGCTTCGGCGACAGTTTTAATTACAAGTCCGCGGCCGACATTTTCCGCGAGCATGCCGCCCTCTCCGCTTTCGAGAACGACGGCAGCCGCGACTTCGACATCGGCGCGCTGACCACCCTATCGGACGAAGCCTTCGACGCGTTGAAGCCGGTGCAGTGGCCGTCGCGCGAAGGCGCTTCGCCGGGCGAGCGCTTCTTCGCGGACGGCGGCTTCTTCACCAATGACCGCAAGGGCCGCTTCATTGCGCCGGAGGTGCCCACGCTGCGCGGCGAGACCGGTCCGTCGCGCCCCCTTAGGCTCAACACCGGGCGCATCCGCGACCAGTGGCACACCATGACGCGCACCGGCCTCAGCCAGCGGCTGGGTGCGCATCTGCCCGAGCCGTTCGTCGAGATTCATCCCGATGACGCCGGCAAATACGGCATCGCCCACGACGGCTATGCCCGCATCACCACCGATTACGGCCAGTGCATCCTGAAAGCCGTCGTCAGCGAGGGACAGCAGCGCGGGACCCTGTTCGTGCCGATCCACTGGAGCGCGATGAATGCCTCGCACGGCCGCGTCGGCGCGCTGGTGCAGTCTTTCACCGATCCGTTCTCGGGCCAGCCGGAATCGAAGGCGACGCCGGCCGCGGTCGCGCCCTACGAATACGTCTTCCGCGGCTTCGCGCTGTCGCGCAAGCCGCTCGACCTGCCGCAGAACCTGTTGTGGACCCGCGTCACGGTGGCTGGCGGCTTCGGCTATCTCTTTGCCGACAACGCGGACCTCTCCCGCTGGCCAGCCTGGCTCGAGAGCGTTGCCGGCGAGGACGTTGCTGAATATCGCGACTTCGGCGGCGGCGTTTTCCGCGCGGCTTCGTTCGCTGGAGATCGAATCGAGACCTGCCTGTTCGTCGGACCCGCGCATGACGCCGGCGATTGGGAGGTGGTGAAGAGCCTGTTCGTCGCCGATCAGGTCACCGACGATCAGCGCCGCATGCTGCTGTCCGGCAAGTCCAGCGAGGGCGCCGCTTCGACCGGCCCGATCGTCTGCGCCTGCTTCGGCGTCGGCCGCGGCACCATCTGCGACACCATCGCTGGCGGTGCACGGACGGCAGCGGAGATCGGTGCCAAGCTGAAGGCCGGCACCAATTGCGGTTCCTGCATCCCCGAGCTGAAGCGCTTGATCGCGACGACGGAAGTCGCGCCGGCGAAGCAGGCAAAGGTCGCGAGCGCGGCGGGGTAGGCCCGTCTCTTCCATCGTCATTGCGAGCGTAGCGAAGCAATCCAGAGACTTTCCGCGGCGGGATTCTGGATTGCTTCGCTGCGCTCGCAATGACTGTGTTGATGCAGGCGTGCCGAAACCATGGTCTCGTGCCCCGGACGCAGCGCAGCGTCCCTTCGACGGTGCGCTGCAGAGCCGGGCCCATCCAACAGCAGAGTGTTTGGCTTTTCTGGGTCCCGGCTCTGCGCAGCAGCGTTTCACGCTGCAGCGCGTCCGGGACACGAGAGAGGTGGGGACGCAGCCATGCCCTCCGCCCAATCGACGCGACATCGATTGTCGCCTATGCTGCCGTGCGCTCACCCTCAACAATCAAAAAAAACAATGATGTACCTGGAAACGCCGCCGCGCCTGATCGAGACCAGGCTGTTCTCCGCGATGCCCGACAAATTCCGCCGCAAAGGCGAGCGGACCGATTGGGCTGACGCCAATCGCCCGGGCGTGCCGACGGACTCCTTCATCGAAGGCCCGTCGTTCGACAGGGACGGCAATCTCTATATCGTCGACATTCCCTTCGGCCGCATCTTCCGTATCGCACCGGACGGCGAATGGTCGCTGGCGATCGAATATGAGGGCTGGCCGAACGGACTCAAGATCGCAGCCGACGGCCGTATCCTGGTCGCCGACTACATGCATGGCATCATGGAGCTCGATGCGAAGGCCGGGCGCATCAAGCCGATCCTGACCGCGCGCAATTCGGAATCGTTCCGCGGCTGCAACGACCTGCATCTCGCCTCCAATGGCGACATCTATTTCACCGATCAGGGCCAGACCGGCCTGCACGATCCGAGCGGCCGGGTCTATCGTCTCGCACCAAATGGACGGCTCGACTGCCTGCTCGACACCGGCATCAGCCCGAACGGTCTCGTGCTCGATCCCACGGAGACGGTGCTGTTCGTCGCCATGACGCGCGACAACGCGGTGTGGCGGCTGCCGTTCATGAAGGACGGCAGCGTGTCGAAAGTCGGCCGCTTCTGCTCGCTGTTCGGCACCAGCGGGCCCGACGGCATGACCATGGATGCGAAGGGTCGCCTGTTCGTCGGCCATGCGTCCCTCGGACATGTTTTCGCGTTCGCGCCGAACGGGGAGCTGATCGCGCGGATCAAGTCGTGCGCAGGGCCGAACTGCACCAATCTCGCCATCGGTGGCGAAAACAGGGATCGACTCTATATCACGGAGTCTGCGACCGGCAGCGTGCTGGTGGCGGATATCGGCGGATTGTAGTTTCTTCGCCTCTCCCCGCTTGCGGGGAGAGGCCGACGCACGCAGTGCGGCGGGTGAGGGGGACTCTCAGCGAGTCCAACTGCCGGCGAATTTGCGGAAGCAGCCCCTCACCCCGACCCTCTCCCCGTAAGAATCGGGAGAGGGAGAGCAATATCGGAGAGAACATGAACACAAAACCCTTCGGCAAAACCAACGCCAACGTCTCCGTCATCGGGCAGGGCACCTGGTATCTCGACCATGGCGACCGCAAGCGCGCGATCGCCGCGCTTCAGCGTGGGCTCGATCTCGGCATGACCCACATCGACACCGCCGAGATGTATGGCGATGCCGAGCTCGTCATTGCGGATGCGATCGCGGGCCGCCGCGATGAAGTCTTCCTCGTCTCGAAGGTGCTGCCGAGCAACGCCTCGCGCCGTGGAACCATCACGGCGTGCGAGCGCTCGCTGAAGCGGCTGAAGACCGATCGGCTCGACTGCTATCTCCTGCACTGGCGTGGCTCCTATCCGCTGCAAGACACCGTTGCCGCGTTCGAGGAACTCGTGAAGGCCGGCAAGATCAAATCCTGGGGCGTCTCCAATTTCGATGCCGACGATCTCGACGAGATTCTCGCTGTCTCGGGCGAAGGGCGCATCGCCTGCAATCAGGTGCTCTATCATCTGAAGGAACGCGCGATCGAGCATGCGGTGATTCCGTGGTGCAAGCAGCATGGCGTCGCCGTCGTCGCCTATTCACCGTTCGGTCACGATGATTTCCCGGCCAGCAACAGCAAAGGCGGCGCCGTGCTCGCGCGCATCGCGGAGGCGCGACGCGCGACGCCGCGTCAGGTCGCGTTGAGCTTCCTCACCCGTGCGACTACGGTATCCGCGATCCCGAAGGCCTCATCCGCGGAACATGCTGCCGAGAATGCGGCGGCCGGTAATCTCGTGCTGACGAAAGAGGAGATTTCGGCGCTCGATGCGGCGTTTCCACGCGGTCCGAAGCCGCGCAGTCTGCCCATGCTGTAGTGCACAAACGCCCATTATTAATGGAGTATTGACGCGCGCGGCGATCAGCGCATATCGGCATCCTGTTTTCGGAAGTTGTGAAAGCGGCGCATTTGTCGTTTTTTACAAGCGCACTCGATTCGCATTTTTCCCGAGTTCCAGCCGTGACCCCGCCGCCAGCCGCAGCCGCAAGGCTCGATAGTATTTCCGTGCCCATGCCCGAGAAGAAGCATGTCGGCCGCCGCGCACCCGCGCGCGTCGATCATCCCTTCAAGGGCATCGCGCTGATCCTGCTCTCGACGGTATTTCTCGGCTGCTCCGACACCGCCGCGAAATATCTGTCGACCAGCCTGCCCTCGATCGAGATCACCTGGATCCGCTTTCTCACCTTCGCGCTGATCTTCACGCCGGTGATGCTGCGGTCCTCGCCGTATTACGCGATGCGCACCGATCGTCTCGGATTGCACGTGATGCGAGGCGCGGTGCTGCTCGGCTCCTCGCTGTTCTTCATCACGGGCCTCGGCTTCCTCCCGATCGCGGAGGCGTCGGCCACCGGCTTCGTCGCGCCGCTGTTCGTCACTGCGCTCTCGATCGTCTTCCTCGGCGAGAAGGTCGGCATGCGCCGCTGGTTCGCCACCGCGCTCGGCCTCGTCGGCGTGCTGATCATCCTGCGCCCGGGCACCAGCGCGTTTCATCCGGCGGCATTCTTCCCGGTCGTCTCGGCGGCCTGCTGGGCCGGCACGCTGATCTTGACGCGGATGATGAGCGGCCGTGAGGCCGTCGTCACCACCATGGCCTATTCCTCGCTGACCGGTCTTGCGATCCTCACCGCAATCGTGCCGTTCGTCTGGGTGACGCCGTCCTGGACCGCGATCGCGCTCGGCATCTTCATCGGCGTCGCCTCGACCGCGGGCCAGTGGATCGTCGTGCTGGCCTATCGCTACGGCGATGCCTCGGTGCTGGCGCCGTTCTCCTACTCGCAATTGTTGTGGGTCAGCATTCTCGGCTTCTTCATCTTCGGCGAGGTGCCGAGCATCTGGACCATCGTCGGTGCGGCCTTCATCGTCGCCAGCGGTCTCTACATCGCCCATCGCGAGCGCGTCCGCCGCGCCCAGCTCCTGGTGCTGGAAGAGCGTTCCCCGAACGCCTGACGCAATATCGCGCCCGCCGCTTCGTGCTATCAACGGCTCCAACAACACGGGAGGAGCCGGATGCGCGCCGCGATTTTCAGGGATGGTGAGATTGTCGTCGGCCAGATGGCGGATCCGAAGCCCGGTCCCGGCCAGGTTCTGGTCAGGACGCTCGCCTGCGGCATCTGCGGCTCCGACCTACATGCCCGCCAGCACGCTCCCCGCATGGTTGAGATGGCGAAGAAGACCGGACGCACGCCGATGGATTTGTCGCGCGATGTCGTGTTTGGTCACGAGTTCTGCTGCGAGATCGTCGATTACGGCCCGGGCACTGAACGTCGGCTCAAGCCGGGGACGCATGTCTGCTCGCTGCCCGCGCTGCTGACGCCGGAGGGCATCAAGGGCATCGGCTATTCCAACGAATTCGTCGGCGGCTATGCGGAAGCGATGCTGCTGAGCGAGCCGTTGTTGCTCGAGGTGCCCAATGGTCTCGCGCCGGAACACGCCGCGCTCACCGAGCCGCTGGCGGTCGGCGTTCACGCGGTGGCGAAGGCCAACATTCGCGGCGGCGAGGTGCCGCTGGTGATCGGCTGCGGCCCGGTCGGGCTCGCGGTGATCGCGGCGCTGAAGATCAGGGGCCTGCATCCGATCGTTGCCGCCGACTATTCGCCGGCGCGGCGCGCGCTCGCGGCAAAGCTCGGCGCCGACATCGTCGTCGATCCCAGGGTATCGCAGCCCTATACGACCTGGGCCGAGCATGCGCAGATGTCGGACGCGGAGAAGGCGGCGCGGCCGCCGTTCCAGGCCATGCTGCCGGCGCTCAAGCCCGCGATCATCTTCGAATGCGTCGGCGTGCCCGGCCTGTTGCAGCAGGTGTTCGAAGGCGCTCCGCGCGATGCGCGCATCGTCGTGGTCGGCGTCTGCATGGAGACCGACAGAAATGAGCCCATGCTCGGCATCATGAAGGAGCTGAACGTCCAGTACGTGCTCGGCTACACGCCGGATGAATTCGCAGCCTCACTGCGTCTGATCGCGGAAGGGCAGGTGGATGCCGCGGCCATGGTGACGGCGGAGGTCGGTATCGACGGTGTCGCAAAGGCGTTTGCCGATCTCGCCAATCCCGAGGCCCACACCAAGATCATCGTGCAGCCGTGGCGATAGCCGCTTGGTAGGTGCCGTAGGGTGGGCAAAGGCGCAAAGCGCCGTGCCCACCATGCGTCCGCGTTCGTAGTGGGAATGGTGGGCACGCTACGCTTTGCCCACCCTACGAGACCGGAGTTTGCGGCCATCCATGCAGGCCGAGTTCGTTCGCCCCCTCAATACTTCGCCGGCACGTACATCTCCGGCGGGACCGGGCCGCGGTGGTAGTCGGGGTTGCGCACGCGCGCCGGCAGCACCACCGGGACGCGCGCGACCTCCTGGTAGGGGATCTGGGTCAGGAGATGCGAGATGCAGTTGAGCCGGGCGCGCTTCTTGTCGACGGCATCGACGATCCACCACGGCGAGTCCGGCAGGTGCGTGTACTCCAGCATCGTCTCCTTGGCCTTGGTATAGGCCTCCCAGCGGCTGCGCGCCTCGACGTCCATTGGGCTCAGCTTCCACTGCTTGAGCGGATCCTTGATTCGCATGGTGAAGCGGAACTGCTGCTCGTCGTCGGTGATCGAGAACCAGTACTTGACCAGGATGATGCCGGAGCGGATCAGCATCCGCTCGAACTCCGGCACCGTCTTGAAGAACTCCTGGTACTCCTGCTCCGAGCAGAAGCCCATCACGCGCTCGACGCCGGCGCGGTTGTACCAGCTGCGGTCGAACAGCACGATCTCGCCGCCCGCCGGCAGGTGCGACACGTAGCGCTGGAAATACCATTGCGTGCGCTCGCGCTCGCTCGGCGCGGGCAGCGCGGCGACGCGGCAGATGCGCGGATTGAGGCGCTGGGTGATGCGCTTGATGACGCCGCCCTTGCCGGCGGAATCGCGGCCCTCGAACAGCACCACGACCTTTTTCTTCTCGCTCTGCACCCAGTCCTGGAGCTTGACCAGCTCGCCCTGAAGCCGCAGCAGCTCCCGGAAATAGAGCCTGCGATCGACCGTCGGGTTCAGCACATCCGTCTCGTCCAGAAGCTCGTCGAGACGGGCGTCGTCCAGCTCCATCTCCAGTTCCTCGTCGAGATCGTCGGCCATCTCCTGGATGATGCGCTCGCGCTTGGCGGTCTGGGCGGTGCGGTCTGTCATGGGTCCTGCTCTCGGCTTGGATACGAGTGGTCAACGACCATCAGCAGGGTTTGTTGCACCCATGTGACAGCGGTAGCTGGTGGACCGTCACACTGGCAGCGCGATCGAATATTTCACCTGGCTCAGTGCAAAGCTGGACTCGATGGAGGCGATGCCATCGAGCCGGGTCAGCTTGGTCTTCAGGAAGGTCTCGTATGAGGCGAGGTCGGCCGCCACCACGCGCAGCAGATAGTCACGGTTGCCGGTCATCAGGTAACATTCCAGCACCTCGTCCCATTTCGAGATGGCGCGGGCAAAGCGGTTGAGGTCCTCCTCCTTCTGCCGCGCCAGCTTGATCGAGATGAACACGCTGACGTGGAGGCCGAGCGCCTTCTGGTCGACGGTTGCCACATAGCGCGAGATGACGCCGCGCTCCTCCAGCAGCTTGACCCGGCGATGACAGGGCGAGACCGAAAGCCCGACCTTGTCG
This sequence comes from Bradyrhizobium sp. CB1717, assembly GCF_029714325.1. Classification (NCBI taxonomy): domain Bacteria; kingdom Pseudomonadati; phylum Pseudomonadota; class Alphaproteobacteria; order Hyphomicrobiales; family Nitrobacteraceae; genus Bradyrhizobium; species Bradyrhizobium sp. CB1717. The sequence goes on along the minus strand of NZ_CP121666.1, from coordinate 7,008,901 downwards.
GCGAGCTCCTGCATGGTCAAACGGCTGTCGTTCTGGAGGTAGCTGAGGATCTTGCGGTCGATGGTGTCGAGCTCGGGCATTGGGATGGAACCTGTTTTCGGCGGGCTATGTTGGTAAAATATCCCAATATTTGGAGGTATGGCGCGAAAAATTGAGAAGTTTGGCGCCAGCCGCAGGCGTATCATCGTCAGAACCTGTTTCCGGGAGCGCATTGCCATGCCCGTCGATTCCGCCCGCCTCGACACGTTGACCGCTCTCAGCCGCAAGGCGCTGTGGCTGTCGTCCTGGACCATCCACCACGCCAATCACATCCGCCCCAATGCGGACGGTCTCAAGGTCGGGGGACACCAGGCCTCGTCCGCCTCGCTCGCGACCATCATGTCGGCGCTGTATTTCCATGTGCTGCGGCCCGAGGACCGCGTCGCGGTGAAGCCGCATGCGAGCCCGGTGTTCCACGCCATCCAGTATCTGTTCGGCCGGCAGAGCCGCGAGAAGCTCGAGAACTTTCGCGGCTTCAAGGGCGCGCAGTCCTATCCCTCGCGCACCAAGGACGTCGATGACGTCGATTTCTCGACCGGCTCGGTCGGCCTCGGCGTCGCGCAGACGCTGTTCGCTTCGCTGGTGCAAGACTACGTCAAGGCGCATGGCTGGATGAAGGACCGCCGCGAAGGGCGGATGATTGCCCTCGTCGGCGATGCCGAGATGGACGAGGGCAACATTTTCGAGGCCCTGGCAGAAGGGTGGAAGCACGGCCTGCGCAACACCTGGTGGGTGGTCGACTATAACCGCCAGTCGCTCGATGCCGTCGTGCGCGAAGGGCTGTGGGAAAAGTTCGAGACCATGTTCCGCAATTTCGGCTGGGACGTCGTCATCGTGAAATACGGCCGGCTGATGCGCGAGGCCTTTGCCGAGCCCGGCGGCGAGGCGCTGAAGCGCTGGATCGACAATTGCCCGAACGCGCTCTACGCGGCGCTGTGCTTCCAGGGCGGTGCGGCCTTCAGAAAACATCTGCACGACGAGATCGGCGATCAAGGGCCGATCACCAAGCTGATCGACAAGCGCAGCGACGAGGAGCTGCTGGCGCTGATGTCGAATCTCGGCGGTCACGACATGGAGAGCATGCTGGAGGCGTTCGAATCCATCGATCACGACCGCCCGGTCTGCTTCATCGCCTACACCATCAAGGGCGTCGGCCTACCGTTCCAGGGACACAAGGACAACCACGCCGGCCTGATGACGGTCGCGCAGATGGAGAAATATCGCGACAGCCAGAACATCCGTCCCGGGCACGAATGGGACAAGTACGAGGGGCTCGCGCAATCCGCCGCCGAACTGGATGCCTTCCTTGCAAACGTGCCGTTCAACCAGGACGGCCGCCGGCTGACCGCGCCTGTCATCGAGGTGCCCGCGCAGCTCAGCTTCAAGCCGTCGCCGCAGATGTCGACCCAGCAGGGTTTTGGCCTCGTGCTGAACGAGATCGCCCGCGGCGATAGCGAGCTGGCAAAACGTATCGTCACGACCTCGCCTGATGTCACCGTCTCGACCAATCTCGGTCCCTGGGTGAATCGCCGCGGACTGTTCGCGCGCGCCGAGAAGGCGGACTTATTCCGCAGCGAGAAAATTCCCTCGACCTACAACTGGGACGCCTCGCCCAAGGGCCAGCATCTCGAGCTCGGCATTGCCGAGATGAACCTGTTCATCATGCTCTCCGCGCTCGGCCTGTCGCACCAGATCAACGGCGCGCGGCTGTTGCCGGTCGGCACGCTCTACGACCCCTTCATCGAGCGCGGCCTCGATGCGCTGAACTATGCCTGCTATCAGGATGCGCGCTTCATGGTCGCGGCGACGCCCTCAGGCATCACGCTTGCACCGGAAGGCGGCGCGCACCAGTCGATTGCGACGCCCCTGATCGGCATGGCGCAGGACGGGCTCGCCTCGTTTGAGCCGGCCTTCGTCGACGAGCTCGCCGTGATCATGGGCTGGGGCTTCGACCACATGCAGCGCAATCCGGGCGAGGGCGGTTCCGTTTACCTGCGCCTCTCCACGCGCAGCATCGAGCAGGCGCAGCGGATCGTGACGGGCGAGCTTGCGCAGGGCATCACCGACGGCGCCTATTGGCTGCGCAAGCCCGGCCCGAATGCCGAGGTCGTGATCGCCTATACCGGCGCGGTCGCGCCGGAGGCGATCGAGGCGACCGGCTTCATCGGCGAAAGCCGCCGCGACGTCGGCCTGCTCGCGATCACGTCGGCCGACCGCCTCCATGCGGGCTGGACCGCCGCACGGAAATTGCGGCGCGACCGGCGCGGCGTGCAGCACCTCAGCCACATCGAAAAACTGCTGGCGCCGCTGCCGCGCGACTGCGGCATCGTGACCGTGATCGACGGCCATCCCTCCGCGCTCGGCTGGCTCGGCAGCGTCCGCGGCCATCGCGTCGAGGCACTCGGCGTCGAGCAGTTCGGCCAGACCGGCAGCATCGCGGACCTTTATCGCCACTACGGCATCGATGCGAATGCGATCATCGATGCGGCCGAAAGCCTCACCACCGGCGCGCCGGTGCTGCATCGGAAGATGGCGGTGTAGTCGGGGTAACCGGCCGCATGGGCACGCCCCGCCGTTGTCGACGTTCATGGCCATCTTGCCTCGTTCCCGCCATCGGCTCATATAACCTCCGTCCGCCGCAACGCTGGCCCCGCATATGGCGGGTTCAATTGCCGGCGCTTTCGTGCAAGGATGCCTGCCGAAACGCCCCCTCCAAGCCCCCAAGAAGAGGTTAACGATGGTCAATCGCATGCAATTCTACATCGACGGCGCCTGGGTCGATCCCGCCGTCAAGAAGTCCACCGCCGTGGTCAATCCCGCGACGGAAGAGGCGATGTACGAGGTTGCGCTCGGCTCCAAGGCCGATGTCGACAAGGCCGTTGCCGCCGCCAAGCGCGCCTTCGCAACGTTCTCCCAGACCAGCCGCGAGGAGCGCGTCGCGCTGCTCTCGAAAGTCATCGAGGTCTACAAGGGCCGTCTCAAGGAGATCGGTGCCGCCGTCTCCGACGAGATGGGCGCCCCGTTGCCGATGGCGGAGAAGCTGCAGGCCGGTGCCGGCCTCGGCCATCTCATGACCACGCTCGACGTGCTCAAGAACTATCATTTCGAGGAGCCGATCGGCACCGCCATGGTGCTGCGCGAGCCGGTCGGCGTGGTCGGCATGATCACGCCCTGGAACTGGCCGCTCAACCAGATCGCCTGCAAGGTCGCGCCCGCGCTCGCGGCCGGCTGCACCATGATCCTGAAGCCCTCGGAGTTCACGCCGACCTCGGCGCTGATCTTCGCGGAAATCCTGCATGAAGCCGGCGTGCCGAAGGGCGTGTTCAACCTCGTCAACGGCCTCGGCCCCGAGGTCGGCGCCGCCATGAGCGAGCACCCCGATATCGACATGATCTCCTTCACCGGCTCGACCCGCGCCGGCATCGATGTGGCCAAGCGCGCCGCGCCGACCGTGAAGCGCGTCAGCCAGGAGCTCGGCGGCAAGTCGCCGAACGTCATCCTCGACGGCGCCGACCTCACGAAGGCGGTGACCGGCGGCGTGATGCACATGTTCAACAACTCCGGCCAGTCCTGCAACGCGCCCTCGCGCATGATCGTGCCGGCCTCGAAGATGAAGGAGGTCGCCGCGATCGCGAAGGCGGTCGCCGACAAGACCAAGGCCGGTGATCCCCGCGGCGAAGGCACCACCATCGGCCCGGTCGTCAACCGCGGCCAGTGGGACAAGATCCAGGCGCTGATCAAGAAGGGCATCGACGAGGGCGCAACCCTCGTTGCCGGCGGCCCGGGCCTGCCCGAGGGCGTCAACAAGGGCTTCTATGTCCGTCCGACCATCTTCGCCGACGTCACGCCCGAGATGACGATCGCGCGCGAAGAGATCTTCGGACCGGTGCTGACCATCCTCGGCGCCAAGGACGAAGCCGAAGCCGTGCAGATCGCCAACGACACGCCGTACGGTCTTGCCGGTTACGTCTCGGGCGCGACCGTCGAGGACGCCAAGCGCGTCGGCCGCCAGATCCGCGCCGGCAACGTCAACCTCCAGGGCGTGCCCAACGACCGCACCGCGCCGTTCGGCGGCTACAAGCAGTCGGGCAACGGCCGCGAGTGGGGCAAGTACGGCCTCGAGGATTTCCTCGAAGTGAAGGCCGTGGCCGGCTTCAACGCGGCGTAAGCTCTATCGCGTGAACAAAAATGACGCCGGAGCGGGCAACCGCTCCGGCGTTCTTATTTTCCGTCATTGCGAGCGAAGCGAAGCAATCCAGACTGTCTCCGCGGTGGGATTCTGGATTGCTTCGCTTCGCTCGCAATGACGGAGGAGAGACCTCGTAGGGTGGGCAAAGGAGCGTAGCGACGTGCCCACCACCTCGCGACGAGCAAGAAATGGTGGGCACGCTTTCGCTTTGCCCACCCTACGAGACCGTGCTCACGGCGGGAAAAGAATCGTACCCCGCATGGAGCGAAGCGAAATGCGGGGACACTTTCCCGGATGACGCTGTGCTCCACCCGGGCTACGGGAAAGCAGCGCTATCCCCCCAACGCCCCCTGCGTGTTCACATACAGCGCGTAGATCGACTGGCTCGCCGCCATGAACAGGCGGTTGCGCTTGACGCCGCCGAAGCAGAGATTGGCGCAGCGCTCCGGCAGCGCGATGCGGCCGATCATGACGCCGTCGGGCGCGAACACCACGACGCCGTCGAGCTCGGGATCGCCCATGCCCCAGCCGCACCAGAGATTGCCGTCGATGTCGCAGCGCATGCCGTCCGGCGTGCCCGGACCTGCATCGATGTGGACGCGCTTGTTCGAAATCGTGGTGCCCTCGGGCGAAACGTCATAGGCGAGGATTTTTCGGTTCGGCACGCCGCGGGATTCCACGACGTACAGAATCTTCTCGTCCGGCGAGAAGCACAGCCCGTTCGGCCCGAGCACGCCTTCGGCGACGATGGTTGCCTTGCCGGTCTCCGGATCGAGCCGGTAGACGTTCGGCTCGATCTCGGGCTCGGCCTTGTAGCCCTCGTAATTGCCGAGCAGGCCGAAGGTCGGATCGGTGAACCAGATTGAGCCGTCCGATTTAACAACGACATCGTTCGGCGAGTTCAACCGCTTGCCGTTGAATTGATCCATCAACACGGTGATGCTGCCGTCATATTCGGTGCGCACCATCCGCCGCCCGCCATGCTCGCAGGTGATCAGCCGGCCCTGGCGATCCCTGGTGTTGCCATTGGCGAAATTGGAAGGTTTGCGGAAGACGCTGACCGCGCCGGTCTCCTCCTCCCATTTGATGATGCGCTGGTTCGGGATGTCGCTGCAGAGCAGATAGCGCCCGTCGCCGAACCACACCGGACCCTCGGCCCAGCGCAGCCCGGTCGCCAGCCGCTCCACCGCCGACAGTTTCAGCCAGTATTTTTCGAAGCGTGGGTCCAATGCCCTGATCGCAGGATCGGGATAGTAGCTCGCCGGCTGCCAGCCTGGCCGCTCCTGGGGGTGGGACGATGCCTCATTCATGTCGGTTCTCTCGTTTCGTTCCCTCTGGACAATGCTGCTATCATTAGAGACACGTGACCGCAAATCGATCACCAACGGCGAGGGACAACATGCCGCGTATTTTGATGACGGGAGCTTCGGGCGGAATCGGCACGAGCCTGCGAAAACTGCTGCCGCCGATCTACCCGGATCTCCTGCTCTCCGACATCAAGCCGCCGGCCGATCTCGGCGCGAACGAGAAGTTCAAGGCGGCAGACCTCGCCGATCTCGCGCAATGCGAGGCGATCTGCGAGGGGGTCGACGGCATCATCCATTTCGGCGGCTATTCGGTTGAAGGTACCTGGGATCAGATCCTCCAGGCCAACATCATCGGCGGCTACAATCTGTTCGAGGCCGCCTACCGCAAGGGCGTCAAGCGCGTGGTGTTCGCCTCGTCGAACCACGCCGTCGGCTTCTATCCGCGTCACCACAAGATCGGCACCGACGTCACCCCGCGCCCCGACGGGCGCTACGGCGTCAGCAAGGTGTTCGGCGAAGCGGTCGGCGCGCTCTATGCCGACAAGCACGGGCTGAAGGTGACTTGCCTGCGCATCGGCAATTTCGGCGACATGCCGCTGGACCAGCGCCGGCTCGCGATCTGGCTCAAGCCCGACGACCTCGTGCAGCTTTGCCGCATCGGGCTCGAGCATCCCGACATCCATTTCGAGGTCTTCTACGGCGCCTCCCTCAACGAGCGCGCCTGGTGGGACAACCACCGCGCCTACGAGTTCGGCTATCGTCCCACCGGTCGCGCCGAGGATTTCCGCGAGCACGCGATGGCCGAGCAGGCCAAGCTGAAGCCGGATCCGGTCGGCGATTATTTCCAGGGCGGTACGTTCTGCAGCATGGAGTTCGACGCCGACCCATGCCGCATCATCGATTGGAAGAAGCGCTGAGGCTTGACGCGAACGCAGGTGCGCCCTCCCGGCTCGGCTTGCGGGGTCGGGAGAGGGGCACGATCGCGATGACGGCGGAGGTTTTGAACGGCCCCTTGCGTCTAACGTCTGTATTCACACCGTAGAGTTCCGGATTTCCGTTTTCGGAAATAGGCGTTCTATTGTCGGAACACGTGAAGCGTTTCTTCTATGCATTGCGTCGCGGAAGTGACCGCCTTTTCATTCTAGCGATTGTGGAAGCAAGATGCGCAAGATGGTTCTCTCAGGGGCCGCGGTGTTGACCGTCGTCCTCGTCGCGGCAGTATCCTGGCCCACGCCGCGCCCGGACGTGGAGCGTTTCGGGGACAGTGTCTACGAAACGATCTGGTTCTGGCGCATCCCGGCGTACGCCCACAATTCAGCCTGGAGCGTGCGCTGGATCTGGAACGATCCGCTGCGCGCACAGGCAAGATGCTGCCGGGCCACGCCGCAGCCGATCTCCGAACCGGGCCCGCAGGTTCCTCCGGCCAATCAGGCGATCGCGCGCCTGGCAGGCAGGTAAAACGGCCGCGTGGTTTCTGGTTGAAGTGCTGCATCACGCGCTGTGCCAGCTGGACGCACATGGTTCCGCAGATAGCTCGCATTTCTCTCAAATAAGTTCCTTGCTTTAAGCTTAACCAGAAACCTAATCCTCGATTTACAGCTGCAATCTACAGTTTACCTTGTTCTTGAATCGGTCATTCAAGGACAACAGCAATGCGCCGCTTAGCGCTCAACCCATGTCTCGTGATTGTTCTGGCGGCATCGGGTTTCAGCGCGTACGCCGACGAGAAGAAGGCCGACAGCGGCAGCTCGGCGTCACTCGCTCCGCGTACGAAGATCGAATGCTCGCTCAAGCGCAAGCCTGGTGAACCCCTCGATCCCCCGTCAACGGCCGCGATCCCCGTTCCCGAATCCTTCGTTGCCAGCGAGTATTTCAGGGAGGACATTACGCCGACCGCGCGCGTCAAGATTTCGTGGCTCGGCGCGACCTTCGCGCGCCGGTTCGCCGTCAAGGTCGAAACCACGGACGACGCATCTCTGCAGACTCATGTCTTGAACAATCCTGCAAATGCCGCGCAGATCGTCGATGAGCTGGGCGCTCGCGCCGAGAGCAAGCTTGCCGATGTCTGGTGTCTCCTGCAGCTGCAGGCCAACGGCGAAAGCGGGGCGCTGCAGACCAGCGCCGCTCCGAACCTCTTCTTTGTCCGTGACGGCACGGGCGATCTCGGCGTGGTTGACGCCCTGTGGGGTGGCGCGGGCTGGGAAATTGGGGCCAGTCCCATCAGAAACCCGCGGGCATGGACTCCCGGCACGCGCGTTTTCTCTCACTGAGACCACCTGACCCTTGCCCGGCCCCGCGGGGCTCGTTGAGCGCCTTCGCATAAGAAAGGGAGGACTGCAGCTTTCGGCTCGGCCGCTTCTGCCCATTGATCTAGATCAACGTCATTTCGGGGATCGTCTGGCCCATCAATCACGCATTCCTTCAGACGTTGATGTGCGAATTGACCGAATGGAGCGATGGACATGGGCATCCTTTGGACGATCATCATCGGATTTCTCGTCGGACTGGTCGCGAAGTTCATCATGCCCGGCGACAAGTCCGAGCCCAAGGGGTTCATCTTGACGACGGTCCTGGGAATTATCGGCGCCTTCGTTGCGACCTGGCTCGGTCAGGCCGTGGGATGGTACCGGTTCGGTGAGGGCGCCGGCTTCATCGGAAGCGTGGTCGGTGCCATCATCCTTCTGTTTCTGTACGGCCTCGTCATGGGTCGTCAGGGACGCGCCTGATCGAGCACATGATCGGCTGAGCATGAACATCAGGCTGCCAGCTGTCGCACTGCTCGCGATGATCGTGCCAGGGCCGGCGCAGGCCGCAACCCTCAGCGAGGCCGAAGCGACGTTCCTCGACCAGCTCGTCACCGCATCCGCGGTGCTGGAGCAGCGATGCTCCGGCTACGAGGTCGATGGCTCGGGCAGCGTTCAACTCGGCGCCCGGCTTCTCGGCAGCCCCGATGCGGCGATGGCGATGATCGACGCCTATGCTGCGGCCATCAAGGCCTTTGATGGCGAGAGCTATGATCCCGGAAAATTCCGCCCCGAGGTGGCCGAGGCCGCCAGAAGAACATTCCGGCAGGTTCGGACGGACTTGATCAGGAACCCGACACGGGCCTGCGCCGATCATGGCGACACCAGCGTGGCGCGCGGCCTGCTGAGACGGTACTGAACGGATTTTGCGCGACATCAGCCGCGGGCGATGTCCTGACTTATCTTTTGCAGCCGCGTGAAGGCGGCCCACGCTTTTGGATAGTCGGCGTCCTTGGAATCGATCGTGAGCAGCGCGCGGCAGGCCTCGTTGATCTCTTCCGGCGAAGGACGCGTCGAGATGTTGGCCGATGACTCCGCCTGCTTCCAGCGGTCCTCGATGTCTTTCGCCAGGGCCAGTGCCTCGGACGGAGTTCGTTTCCGGGTGGATCGCGCCAATGCGTGATCCGGAGGGAATGTGGGCCAGGCGGCCGGAGGCCGATCGGCCCGCCACTCACTCTCCTTCTCCTTGGCGACCCCACGGGCCGCGGGCGGATTTGACCCCTGTCCATTTGCAGCATCAGGCGGAACGGTCTTGGCGGCGAGCTCGCGGACCTGCTGCTCCATCGTGCCGCCGGATGATCCGCCCGCTGAAGCGGCAGGCTTCGTCAGGCCGGGGGCAACCGACGTCTGCACGTCGGGGGCGACCTTCTGAACGGTTTTGACGACCGCCGCCACGCCGGGTGACACACCCGGCCGCTGCTGCGCGACCTTGTCCTCCTCCGTGGGGCACGGTCTGTATCCCGAACGCTGATGCGTGATCCGTCCGTCGTCGTCGATGCGGGCAAAATCAATGGCCACGGTGTAGACGAAAGCGACATCGATGAACTGGCCGGACTTGTCCCTCGCCTTGACGCCGCCGCAAACATACCTCGCCGCGCCGGCCTCAACCGAATGCAATGCGCTGAATTTGGCCGAGTCCGGATCGATCAGCGCATGTTTGACGGCTGCGCGCGCTTTCGAATGTTCCGAGGAGAACGTGCTGAGCAGGACATCCGGGTCGAGGAAAGCGGGTTGGTAGTACCACACATACTCCGCGGCGAAGAATGCTCCGCCGAAGGCCACTGCGATCAGGAAACCAGGTACATTCATGGGACTGTTCCGGGAAATGGAACCCGGCATGGTTGTTATGTATTCCTGAAACCATTTGAGATAGAGTCCTCTAACAACCGGTTAATCGGTTGAGTGATTGCGCGGCATCTACCAGAAGATTATCGGCTGTCCTGACACTGACGTGATCGCATTCCTGTCGTACGTCATTTTGCAACGCGCGCTTCCTGCTTCTTGGTCACATGCCAGAGCACCACATGGTAATGCGGCATATCCACGCCGGGGTGACCCGGGTTGAAGTAGAGGCTGACGTGGTCAACTGGTCCTGCTGACCCGGCCGCCTCCAATGTCTTGTGATCGTCGATGTCCTTGTTCGGGATCATGTACACGGTTGCGACCAGACGGTCCCTGCGATCGAAGCTCAAGAACGGCCCCAGTGGCAAAGTGTCGGGCTTGACGAAGATGATGCCGAGGCCTGGAAAGAACTTCGGGAAGTTCACGAGATCGCTGACCCGCTTGTATCCGTTTTTTTCCGCGACCTCCCGCTGATTTGGCGGCGGCCGAACGACTTCGTGCTTTCTGTGCGCCTTGCTCTTTCGGTGAGGGGCTGCCCTGGTTTGCTTGACCTCATCGGCCGGTGGCGCGGCGGCCGGGGGGAGCAGCTGTGGCGCTTGTGGCCAGAAGGGAGCAAATTGGGCGGAGGGGCGCCTCACATCGGCGATCAAGGCGAGCAAAGCAACCAGGGCTGCCGTCACCACGGCTTTGCGCATCGACAACTCCCGAGCTTTGTGTTTGCCAAAGTTTGCTCACTTGGCCGGATTGCGTTCTCTCCAGCGCAGGAAATCCCGGAACAATTCTTCGTGGTCGGGTAGATCGGCGGTTGGCTTTCCCTCGAGGAACCGGCCGAACGCCTTGCGAAGCGCGGCTTCGCCTCCCGATTGCTGCTGGAGCCAGCGCTCTGCCGGTTGGAATCGTCGCCATCCGGGGAGCTGCGCGGCCAGGTTTACCTCGCGCCATTTAGGGTGATGGGCGTCGCCCAGAAATTCGGGAAAGCGCGTGAACAATGTCTGGACGAAGAATTCCAGCAACCGAAACCGCTCGTTGCCCCTCGGCCAGTTGTAGGCGAAGAGAGCTGATTTGATCGCAATCGTGTCGACGCTCGCCTCGGCGGCGATCAAATTCGGGTAGTCCTTGTGGCGGAGCGTCGATGGCAGATAATCTTGTTGCAGCAGCTCCTTGAAGTAGGGGATCGGCAGGATGTGAATACGATCGAGTTGTGAGACCTGCGTCAGGACGCTGACCGGTTTTCCCGAGACCAGCAGAGCGGCGGAGAGATCTCCCTTCCTGAGACCATCCAGCGCGGCCTCCGGTCCCAGGCTCGACTCGATGATCTTGACGCCCAGATGGTTCAACACTTCCCGGCCGAGAATGGCGCCGGCACTGCCCTCGTCCCCAAGATTGACCCTCTTTCCCGACAGCTCCGCCAGGCTTCTGATGTCCGCCCGCGCGAGAAGATGGAACTCCTCGATATGGAGCGGAACAATGTAGGTCAGCCTGTCAGAAATATCCCCGAAGGTCTTTGTCTCCCGGAGCCGGTCGACCAGGACGACGGGCGCGATCGCCACGTCGGCACCCGCAAGGGTGAGCACATCAAGGACGTTGCGGACACCGCCGTTTCCCACGATTGGCAGGACCCGCAATGCGACCTGGCCACGAGGACCGGTCTCCTGGCCGCCGGCGAGCGTGGTCGCAATGTCCTGAGCGATCGCGAATTCAGTGCATTGCGGCGATCCGGTTACGAATCCCACCGTATACGGGTCCGCAGATCGTCCTGTTTCCTTCTTGGGGGTGTCTTCCTTTCTCGGAGACACCTTCGTGGATTCGCTCGGAGAAGCAGGCGGCCGCTTTTGCGCCAAAGAATCCTGGACCTGTCCGCCGAGCCAGGCCGCTGCAATTAATGCGATGAACAAACCGGTCCGCATCGCTCCGCAGACCCTCATTGTTCAACCCGCTCGGACAGTCTCCCTTGGGGTGACATGCTCCGAGAAACCGCCACCTACCGCGTCTGAAGCAAGACCGAGGCCAGTGCTTGGCCTTCCAACGCGCCCGGGGCAGCGGCGTTCCGTGATGGATGCCTGCAGCAGAAGTTCGCCGACTAGCGCGCGGCCTCGCCGGCAATCCGCGCCAGATAATCCGACTTGCTGAACTGCATGTGATCGACGCAGAGCTGCGCCAGCGCCCAGCTGTCGCGGCCTTTGAGCAGCTCGATCATCAGCTCGTGCTGGCGGCGCGATTGCGCGAGACCCTCGCGGTCGGCGAGGTTTTTTGCGCGCATCGGCAGCGTCAGGTTCATGTAGTCCTGGAGCGAACGCACCAGATAGGGATTGCCGCAGGCCGAGAACAGCGCGAGGTGGAAGGCGTCGTTGGCCTCGTGGATGCCGCGCAAATCCTGCACGTCGGCCCTGGCGCAATATTGCCGTTGCAGCGCGCTCAGCTCGTCGATCAGGCCTTGCGGTGCGGGCAGGGGGATCATCAGCGCGGCCTGCCGCGTCAGCATCTCTCTGACCTCGTAGATCTGCCGCACCTCCTCGGCCGAGTAGAACCGCACGGTGGCGCCGACATTCTTCTCACGGCGGACGATGCCGCGCCGCTCCGCGTCCACCAGCGCCTGCCGCACGAAGTGTCTGGAGGTGCCGTAGCGCGACATCAACGCGTCCTCGGTGAGGCGCGCGCCGGGCGCGAGGCGGCCGAAGATGATGTCTTCCTCCAGCCGCGCGACCACGTCGTCCGGATCGTCGCGCCGGACCGTCATGGCGTCTGCGGTGCGTATGTCGGACATGCCCTCAGCCTCCCGGCCTCGAGCCGGTCCCGACTGTGGAGCAGGGAAGGCGAGGATTGTCAATAATCTGGTCGTTTGGCGGTGCCGCGGTCCGGAAAATGGCAATGCTGGCGCCTGTCTTATTGACAATCAGGGGGCAGGCTGTACGACAATGGCAACTTCAGGAGTGGCATGATGACGAGTGGTTTGCGCAAGGGTCTGACGAGCTACGGCGATGCCGGCTTTTCGCTGTTCCTGCGCAAGGCGTTCATCAAGGCCATGGGCTATTCCGACGACGCGCTGGAGCGTCCGATCGTCGGCATCACCAACACCTATAGCGACTACAATCCCTGCCACGGCAACGTCCCGCAGATCATCGAAGCCGCCAAGCGCGGCGTGATGCTGTCGGGCGCGATGCCGTTCGTATTCCCGACCATCTCGATCGCCGAGAGCTTTGCGCATCCGACCTCGATGTATCTGCGCAATCTGATGGCGATGGACACCGAGGAGATGATCCGGGCCCAGCCGATGGATGCGGTGATCGTGATCGGCGGCTGCGACAAGACGCTGCCGGCGCAGGTCATGGCGGCGATCAGCGCCGATCTGCCGACCGTGGTCATTCCCGTCGGTCCCATGGTGGTCGGCCATCACAAGGGCGAGGTGCTGGGCGCCTGCACCGACTGCCGCCGGCTCTGGGGCAAGTATCGCGCCGGGGAGATGGACGATGCTGAGATCGAGGCGGTGAACGGACGCCTCGCGCCATCCGTCGGCACCTGCATGGTGATGGGCACGGCCTCGACCATGGCTTGCATGATCGAAGCCATGGGCCTGTCGCTGCCGATGAGCGCGACGATTCCCGCGCCGCATGCCGAACGCTTCCGCCTCGCCGAGGCCAGCGGCCGCGTTGCCGCCGAGATGGCCAAGACCAAGGGCCCGAAGCCGAGCGAATTTCTGACGCCGGCATCTTTCAAGAACGCACAGGTCGTGCTCCAGGCGATCGGCGGCTCGACCAACGGCCTGATCCATCTGACCGCGATGGCGCATCGCTCGCCGCACCGGCTCGACCTCGAAGCGTTCGATCAGATCGGCCGCGAGGTGCCAGTGCTGGTCGACCTCAAGCCGTCAGGCGAGCACTACATGGAGCATTTCCATCACGCAGGCGGCGTGCCGAAATTGCTGGCGCAGCTCGGCGATCTCATCGATCTCGACGCGAAGACCATCACCGGCCAGTCGCTGCGCGACGTCGTCGCGAATGCCGAGGACGTACCCGGCCAGGACGCGATCCGTCCGCGCGACAATCCGATCAAGAAGGAAGGCGGCCTCGCCATCCTCCATGGCAATCTCGCCCCGCGCGGTGCGGTCATCAAGCAATCGGCCGCGAGCCCAAAACTGTTGCAGCACACCGGGCGCGCGGTCGTGTTCGAATCCGTCGAGGACATGACCTTGCGGGTCGACGATCCCGATCTCGACGTCACTGCCGACGACGTGCTGGTGCTGCGCAATGCCGGCCCGAAAGGCGCGCCGGGCATGCCCGAGGCAGGCTACCTGCCGATCCCGAAGAAGCTCGCGCGCGGCGGCACCAAGGACATGGTGCGCATTTCCGACGCGCGCATGAGCGGCACCGCCTTCGGCACCATCGTGCTGCACATCACCCCGGAATCCGCTGTTGGCGGGCCTCTGGCGCTGGTGAAAAACGGCGACATGATCAGCCTCGATGTTGCCAGGCGCAGCATCGAGCTGCTGGTCGACGCCGCCGAGCTGGAGCGTCGGCGCACCGCCTTGAAGCCAGCCGCTGCACCCGAAGATGCGCGGCGCGGCTACGCCTGGCTGTTCAACGAGACTATCATGCAGGCCGACGAGGGCTGCGATTTCGACTTCATGCAGAGGACTGGGAAGACCGAGAAGGGCTGATAGCAAGCGAGCGCTCAGACCGCACAAGCGGCGGGCGACAAAACAGGGGGAAACGATGATTGCACGATCCATGTGTGGGTTGGCGGCCGTGGTCGCCATGCTGTTCGTTACCGAAGCGGGGGCACAGGAGGTGAAGCACTATCGCTTCGCCTATGACCAACCGCGCAACACCGGCTATTCCATCGCGGGTGACCTCTTCGCCGACAAGCTCAAGGAATTGAGCAAGGGCACCATGATCATCGACCAGTATCCCGGCGCACAGCTCGGGCAGGAGCCGCAGGTGCTCCAGCTCGTGAAGGCCGGCGACGTCGAATTCGCCATCATCTCCTCCGCCAACACCGCGACGATCTCGCCACAGGCCGGCGTGATGTCGCTGCACTTCCTGTTCCGCGACGAGAACCACGTCATCAAGGGCCTCGCCGACCCGCGCGTGTTCGAGGCGCTGAAAACCATGATCGACGAGACCACGCAGGGCCTGCACGTGATCGCGACCGGCTCGCAGGGCGTGCGCCACATGTACTCCAAGAAGGAGATCCACAATGTCGGCGACGTCAAAAGCCTGAAGGTCCGCGTGCAGGCGACCGCGACCGAGGACACCATGTTCCCGGCCTACGGCGCCCAGACCGTGCACATGCCGTTCGGCAGCGTCTACACCAGCTTGCAGACCGGCGTGGTCGACGTCGCCGAGAACAGCATCAACGTCTACCTCGTCAACAAGCATTACGAGGTCGCGCCTGTCCTCAATATCACCGAGCACGAAGCCAACAACGCGCTGGTGTTCATCTCCGACAAGCTCTGGCAGAGTCTCTCCGCCGAACAGAAGGGCTGGGTGCAGGCCGCCGCCAACGAGATCAGCACCAAGGAGCCTGCAAAGGCATTCGAGCTGGAGCGTACGGCGGCCGACAAGCTTAAGAAGATGGGCGTGAAGATCGTCGACAACGTCGACAAGAAGACCTTCACGGTGATCGCCGATCCCTATCTCGACAAGCTCGCCAAGGATCTCGGCCCGCACGCCGAGAAGATCAAGAATCTGATCCGGTCGATTAATTGAGTCGACGGCATTCGGTGCGCTCCCTCTCCCGCTTGCGGGAGAGGGTAGGGGAGAGGGGGCTTCCGCAGAGAGACTCCCAATGACGAGAGAGCCCTCACCCGGCGCTCCGCGCCGACCTCTCCCCGCAAGCGGGAGAGGTTCAATCAACCCGCAGCCGCCGTTCAACTTGACATCATCCCGCTACAGGCGGTGACGACGAGGACGTAAATGGCCATCGCCGACAAACTGCTGGTTCAACGCCAACGCCACCTGAAATGGCGCGCGCTCGATTGGCTCGAGCTTGCGCTGATGATCCTCTGCGGCGTGCTGTGCTTCGGCTTCTCGTTGTCGGTGACCGCCGACATCGTCACCCGCACCATCGGCCATCCCTGGCTGTGGCTCCAGGAAGTCACCTCGACGCTGTTCATCTACGCGATCTTCGTCGGCACGGCGGCGGCGACCCGGCGCAACGACCACCTCTATCTCACCGCGATCTCCGAGGCGATGCACGGAACGCCGCGGCTGATCGTCGAGGTGATCATCCGCCTCGTCGTGCTCGGCGTTGCCTTCTGCCTGATCTGGTACGGCTATCAGAACTATCTGCGCGGCTTCGGCAGCTTCCGTCTGCCCTCGGGCACGCCGATCGCTTCGCTCTACGCGATCATCCCGCTCTCGGGCGTGCTGATCGGCCTGTTCACCATCGAGCAGCTCGTCAACGGCCTGCGCAACGGCTTTGACCACCCCGAGCCGCCCGAGGAAGATGCCGCGCCAGGTCTCACCGAGGCACAGATGAGGGCGCAGCCGTGAGCGCACCTGTCGTCCTGGCATTGATGTCGATCTGCTTCCTGTCGTTCGGCTATCTCGGCGTGCCCGTGCCGTTCTCGCTGATGGCCGGCGTCTTCATCGGCGCGATCCTGTCCGACGTCTCGCTGGCCGCCATCATCCAGAAGATTTTTGACGGCGTCGATTCCGAGGCGCTGCTGGCCATTCCGTTCTTCCTCTTGGTCGGCGAGCTCATGAGCTCGGCCAACGTGGTGGTACGAATAGCCAACCTGTCGGTGTCGCTGGTCGGGCATATCAGGGGCGGGCTGTCGCAGGTCGTGGTCGTCTTCAGCATGTTCTTCTCGGAAATGTCCGGCTCGACCACCGCCGACGTCGCCGTGATGAGCCGCGCGCTGGGCGGCCCGATGAAGCGGGAAGGCTATGAACCCGCCTTCATCGCCGCGATCATCGCCTCCGCCTCGACCATCGCGG
This sequence comes from Bradyrhizobium sp. CB1717, assembly GCF_029714325.1. Lineage (NCBI taxonomy): Bacteria > Pseudomonadati > Pseudomonadota > Alphaproteobacteria > Hyphomicrobiales > Nitrobacteraceae > Bradyrhizobium > Bradyrhizobium sp. CB1717. The sequence goes on along the minus strand of NZ_CP121666.1, from coordinate 6,992,283 downwards.
CCCTGGTACCGCCGAGCATCACGGCGGTGGTCTACGGCGCCGTCGGCAACGTCTCGATCGCCGGCCTGTTCATGGCGGGCGTGGTGCCCGGGCTGATGATCGGTTTCGGATTGATGATCTATTGCTATTTCTTCGGCCCCTCCGGCCTGCGCAAGCCGCGTGCGCCGCTGCGGCAGGTGGTGTTCGCCGCAGGCGATGCGGCCCTGCCACTGATGATCCCGGTGATCCTGCTAGGGGGCATCCTGACCGGCTGGTTCACGCCGACGGAAGCGGGCGTCGTTGCCGTGGTCTGGATCATTCTGGTCGTCATCCCCGCGCTCAACCGTGGCCACTTCAGGAAAATCCCGTACGATTTCTGCCTCGCGGGCCTGATCTTCTCGCTGCCGCTGATCACGATCGGCGCGGCCAACGCCTTCGGCTGGATGCTCGCCTATTTGCGCGGCGCGACCTATATCGCCGAGTGGATCACGTCCATTGCCGGCAACGATCCGCATCTGATCATGCTGCTGATGGTGCTGCTGTTCACCGTGGTCGGCGACTTCATCGAGCCGGTGCCGACCATCATCATCTTCATGCCGCTGGTCAACGCGCTGACGGAGGCCGGCGACATCAACGCCGTGCACATGGGCGTGGTGCTGATCGCAACGCTCGCGTTCGGCCTGATCACGCCGCCTTACGGGCTGGTGCTGTTGATGGCCTCGAAATTCGTCGGCATCAGCTTCGCCAAGGCGCTACGTGCGGCACTGCCGATCTACGTGGTGTTCCTGGCGACGATCGCGTTCGCGATCTATTTCCCGAGCGTCGTGCTATGGTTGCCGCGGCAGGTGCTCCCCGAGTCGGTCGGCTGCTTCAAGTCGCCGGCGGGGACGGGCTATATCTGTCCGCAATAGCGACCTGCTCGACACGCCATTGCGCCTGCTCGCGCACGTAACGGAACGGCGTGCCATGGCTGTTCTTGAAGTAGCTGCCGCACAGCGCCTTCGCCATGCCCTGCATCACCGCGTCGTGGCAGACGAACAGGAGTTCGTCGCCGGGATGACGGTCGAGCCAGGCGGAGACGCAAGCCAGCGACCGTACGGTCATGGCGTCCCAGCGCTCGCCGTCGGCGGGCAGGATCGAGACGAGGCCCGTCGCCGATTTGACGCCGTGCTTGATCATGAGGTCGCGGACGGGCAGGCCCTCGAAGCTGCCGAAATCGAACTCGATGATGCCGTCGTCGACCGCGAGCGGCACCGCGATCGCGTCCGCGATGATCTCGGCCGTTCGCGCCGCGCGCACCAGCGGGCTTGCGACGATGCGGCTGATGCCGGCCCCGCGCAGCATCTCCACGGCCTCGTGCGCCTGCCGCAGGCCGTCCTCGTTCAGCGGATTGTCGGTCCGGCCCTGGAACAGCCCCTTGCGATTCCAGTCGGTCGCTCCGTGACGGAGGCCGTAGAAGGTGCGTGCGGGCGTCACTTCGACTTGCTCGTGAACTTCTTCACGGCGGTGCGAAACGCTTCCGTGTTCATCGCCATGATGATCTTGTGCTCCTCGGCATCCAGTTGCTGCTTCACCGGCGTGGTGGCGGCCGCATAGACCAGCGACTTGGTGCCGCCGATCGCCGCCGGTGGATTCTGCGCGAGGCGCTCGGCGAGCTGGCGCGTGGCCGCCTTCAGCTCGGTCGCGGGAACGGTCTTGGCGACGAGGCCCCATTCATGGGCCTGCTGCGCGGTAAAATTGTCCTCGGCGAGGAAGATCTGCAGCGCGCGCCGGGAGCCGACCGTGCTGACGATCCCGACCGTGGAGCCGCCATCCGGCGACACGCCGATCTTGGCATAGGCCGGCGTGAACTTGGCGTCGTCGGCAGCGATGCAGAGGTCGGTGACGAAAGCGAGCCCCATGCCGGCGCCGGCGGCCGAGCCGTGCACGCTCGACAGCGAGATTTTTGGCATGCGGCGGATGATCTCGATGAAGGCGTGGTAGTGCTTCAGCAACTCGCCGACGACCGGCGTCACGGTGTTGGCCTCGGCCGCCGCGCCAATCGTCTGCAGATCGCCGCCGGCCGAAAAGGCACGGCCTTCGCCTTCGAGGACCACGACCCTGATGTCGTCGGCTCCCTCGATATAGGCCGCGAGCTGTTCGAGCTTCTGCGCAATGGCCAGATTGATCGAGTTGAACGCGGCGGGGCGGTTGAGCGTGATGGTTGCGATCGGGCCGTCGATCCGCAGCAGGGCGGGATCGTCGGGCTTTGAGACGGGAGCTGGCATCTGATGAAATCCCCGGCAAGAGGTGGTTGGTGCAACTAAATCGCAGAAGGCGAGGGGAGACAATCCCTGGGCGCCAGTCCCCCGGCCGCCAGTGCCTCGCGCGCGGCACTCTTGCGCAGGACGGAATGATAGGTTCAAATAGGGCCGCCTTCGTTTAGGGACGGACACGAGCGCCGGCTCCTCCTAGGCTAGCCAAGCCATATTTAGCGAGAGGAGACGACATGGGTAACGCTCGTGTCTTGCGGAAATGGGCTGTCCAATGACGGATGGTCCGGTGATCATTGTCGGTGCCGGCCATGGCGGCTACCAGGTGGCGGCATCCCTGCGCCAGGCGGGCTTTTCCGAGCGCATCTGCCTGATCAATGACGAGGCGCATCTGCCCTATCAGCGGCCGCCTTTGTCCAAGGGCTACATCAAGGGTTCGGCTGGGCCGGAGAGCCTCATGTTCCGGCCGGAAAAATTCTACCAGGACCAGAAGATCGAGCTGATCGCGGGACGCGCCGTGTCGATCGACCGCGCCGCGCACAAGGTGCTTCTGGCTTCCGGCGAGACGCTGCCTTACGCCCACCTCGTGCTGGCCACCGGCGCGCGCAACCGGCTGCTCGATCTCCCCAATGCCAATCTGCCTGACGTGAAATATCTGCGCATCCTCGACGACAGTGAGGCGCTGCGGGCGATCATGCCGTCGAAGAAGCGCGCCGTGATCATCGGCGCCGGCTTCATCGGGCTCGAATTCGCCGCCACGGCGCGGATCAAGGGCCTTGAGGTCGACGTGCTCGAGCTCGCCCCGCGCGTGATGGCGCGCGCGGTGACGGCTGAGGTCTCGGAATATTTCCAGGAACGCCATCGCGAGGCCGGCGTCCGCATCCATCTTGGTGTGCAGGCGACCTCCATCGAGGCTGAGGGTGGCAAGATCACCGGCGTGTCCTTGAGCGACGGCCGGCATCTGCCGGCCGACCTCGTCGTGGTCGGCGTCGGCGTGCTGCCGAATATCGAGCTTGCGGCCGAGGCGGGGCTACCGGTCGCCGCCGGCATCATCGTCGACGAATATCTGTCGACGGCTGATCCCGATATCTCGGCGATCGGCGATTGCGCGCTGTTCGCAAGCCCCCGCTTCGGCGGATCGCTGCGGCTGGAATCGGTGCAGAACGCCACCGACCATGCCCGCTGTCTCGCCGCGCGCCTGACCGGCGACAAGAAGGCGTACGACAGCCATCCCTGGTTCTGGAGCGACCAGGGCGACGACAAGCTCCAGATCGCCGGCCTCACCACCGGCTACGACCGCGTCGTGCTGCGCGGCGATCCCGCCAGGAAGGCGTTTTCCGCGTTCTGCTATCACGGCGACAGGCTGCTTGGCATCGAATCCATCAACCGTGCCGGCGATCACATGTTCGGCCGCCGGCTGCAGGCCATGGACCGCTCCATCACGCCGGAACAGGCCGCGGACGAGAGCTTCGATTTGAAGGGCGCGCTGGCCTAGGTCGAGCTCGGCCGTTCCGCGTGCAGCGCCGCCGATACTTCAGCAATCGTCGGCATTGAAGGGCCGGCGCCCATGCGTTGCACGCTGATCGATGCGGCTACGTTGGCGTAGCCCAGTGCACTCTGGATCGGCTGTCCGTCAGCGAGCAGCGCCGCGACTGCGCCGACGAAGCAATCGCCTGCGCCGGTCGTGTCCACAGCCGTGACGGCTCGCCCCGAGATATGGTGCGGTCTGCCGGCAATGAGCGCCAACACGCCACGCTTACCCAACGTGACACAAATGATTTGATCCGCATCGGTCTGGACTCGCCGAGAGGCGTCTGTGATGCGGTCGTACGGATCGCTATCGGACAGCTCAGTGCCGGCCAACAGACCGAGTTCGGTCTCGTTGAGGACGAGTACGTCCACGAGGCCCAACAAATCGCGGCTTACGTTCATTGCCGGTGCTGGATTGAGCACCGTCGTCGCCCCAGCGGCACGCGCCCGCTGGAAGAACGCGGCAATCGTCGGCAGCGGAATCTCGAACTGGCTGACGGCGACATCGCCCTTCGCCAGCGGCACAGCCGCAACATCATCCGCGCTGACCAGCGCATTGCTGCCGGGAATGACGACGATGGTGTTGTCGGACGCCGCGACCGTGATGATCGCCGTGCCGGTGTGCGTCTCCGGCGTCTCCTTGATCGAGCCGGGATCGATCCCCTGCGCGGTCAGGAACGTCCTCAGCTCGGCCCCGAACGCATCCGTGCCCAGCCGACCGATCAGCGTGGTCTTCGCGCCGAGCCTGGACGCCGCGACCGCCTGGTTCGCACCCTTGCCGCCGGGGAAATACAGCACCTGCCAGCCGGCGACGGTCTCGCCGACCCTGGGGTGGCGATCGGCCGTCGCCACCACATCCATGTTGATGCTGCCGGCGACGAAGACACGTCCCATGATATGCCCTTACAAAATCCCTAGACCCTGACCTCGAACTCGTGCCTGACCTTGGCGATGTCGACGAGCGTCGGCAGACCCGCCTCGTTGCCGAGGCGCTGGATCTTGAAGGTGGAGGCGGCGCGCGCAAAGTCGAAATGCTCGCGCCAGCTTTTGCCGGGATGGGCGAGGTAGGAATAGACATAGGCGCCGTGGAACACGTCGCCGGCGCCGTTGGTGTCGATCACGCGCTCACGCGGGATCGGCATCGCCGGCATGGTCTCGACCGCACCGGTCTCGTTGTACCAGAGCAGGCCCTTCTCACCCATGGTGACGCCGCCGATCTTGCAGCCGCGGCTCTTCAGGTAATCCAGCATCTTCTCCGGCGTCAGGTCCATCTGCTCGCACAAGCGTTCGGCGACGATGGCAACGTCGATGAATTCCAAGAGCTCATGCGTGTTGGTGCGCAAGCCCCCGCCGTCGAGCGAGGTCAGGATGCCGGCCTCGCGGCAGACCTTGGCATAGTGGATCGCCGCATCGGGCTGGTGCCCGTCGACATGCAGCGCGCGGCAGCCGCCGAGATTGAGCATCGGGAAGGGGTGAATGTGGTGGTCGTCACGGCAGCGGACGATGGCGCGCTTGCCGTCCTTGGGCATGATGAAGGACAGCGAAGACTGGTTCACCTTCCGCGCATGCAGCGAGATCGCGTATTTCGCGCACATGTCCTGGAACATGCGTCCCAGCCAGTCATTGGCCGCGGTGGCGATGAGATCCGGCACGATGCCGAGCTTGGCGCAGCAGAACGCCGCCGTCACCGCATTGCCGCCGAAGGAAACCGCGTAATCCGAGGCCACGTGCTTTTCGTCGCCGGTCGGCATGTGGTCGGTGATGAAGACGACGTCGATATAGGTCTGTCCGATAAAGAGAGCCTGCATTGGTTGTCCGTGATGCGCTGAGTGGTCCCGACCGGCTACTTACCTTAGCACCGCTTCGGCGGGAGCCAAAATATTCGCAAAGTCATGGCGATAGGCGCTTGAGGTCGGCCTGGGGGCGGAATACGACCGTGGCTGGGCGAGCTGCCCGGGCAGAGCCAACGACGCCGCAGCCGTTTCGGTTCCGGCCCGTTTGCGGAGGAGGGAACATGATCAGCGGCCTCGATCACATCGTCGTTCTGGTCAGGGATATCGGTGCGGCCAGGGCGGCCTATCAGACGCTGCTCGCCCGCGCGCCGGCCTGGCAGAACTCGGGCGAGGGCGCCGACCGGGTGCTGTTCACGCTCGAGAACATGACGATAGAGCTGATGGCGCCGAGCGGCTTCAGCGTCACCGCCGACCGCATGCGCGCGCTGCTGGACGACCAGGAGGGCGTGCTCGCCAGCCTGTGCTTTCGTGTCGCGGACATCGGCAAGATGCATCGCCGGCTGGAGCGGGTGGCGCTCAAGCCCGATCCGGTCGCCGAGGTCGAGAGCAGCGATGCCGCGACCGACGCTGTTCTGCACTGGAAGCGCACCCGCGCCGCCACGGAGCTGACGCGCGGCGTGCGCATGTTCTTCCTCGAGCTTGCCGGGGAGCGGCCGAAATCGGTCGCGACCGACATCGCGCCGATCGACGGGCTCGACCATGTCGTCATCACCACGGAGGATTCCGAGCGCGCCGCCGCGCTCTATGGCGCGCGGCTCGGGCTCGACCTCGCGCTCGACCGCTCGCACCAGGATTGGGGCCAGCTGATGTTCTTCCGCTGCGGCGACCTCATCGTCGAGGTGGTGCGCCGGCCTGTCGCGGGCGGCGATGCCGCGCATGACCGGCTCTGGGGCCTGAGCTGGCGCGTCGCCGACATCGACGCCACCCGCGCCCGCCTGATCGCGGCCGGCCTCGACGTCACCGAAGTCCGCAACGGCCGCAAGCCGGGCACGCGGATCATGACGGTGCGCAACGGGACGTGCGGGATCCAGACGGTGCTGCTGGAGCGGTCGCCGAAGCCGGTGGAGTGAGGCGGTCTCTCCACCCGTCATTGCGAGCGAAGCGAAGCAATCCAGAATCCCTCCGCGGTGGCAGTCTGGATTGCTTCGTCGCAAGGGCTCCTCGCAATGACGGCTTCCTCATGCTACACGCTGATCTGGATCACCAGCGAGCACCCGGTTTGGCAAAGGCAAAGCGAACTCTGAAATGGCAGCGCGACCCCGAGGGGATGCGGCTGCGCATTCTCGAAGCCGCCAAGCAGGAGTTTTCCGCCCACGGGCTCGCCGGCGCGCGCGTCGACCGCATCGCGGCCAAGGCCGGCGCCAACAAGCGCATGCTGTACTACCACGTCGGCAACAAGGACGAGCTGTATCTGGCGGTGCTCGAAGGCGCCTATGACAAGATCCGCAGCGAGGAGCGCGGGCTCGATCTCGAGCATCTCGATCCGCCCGAAGCGATCCGCCGCCTGATCGAGTTCACCTGGAATTACTTCCTGCGTAATCCCGAGTTCCTGTCGCTGCTGCAGACCGAGAACCTCGCGCGCGCAAAGCACCTGAAGAAATCGACCAAGGTCAAGTCGATGCACTCGCCCTTCGTCGAGATGATCCGCACCGTGGTGCGGCGCGGCGTCGATAGCGGCGACTTCCAGGTCGCGGTCGACCCGGTGCAGCTCTACATCTCCATTGCCGCGCTCAGCTTCTTCTATCTCTCCAACTCGGCGACCCTCAGCGTGATCTTCGGCCGCGACCTGCTGGACAAGAAGGCCAAGGACGAGCGGCTCGCCCACATGGCCGGCCTCGTGCTCGCTGCACTGACGGGACGTTCGGCGGAGCTGTTCGAGATCGCGAAGGCACCGAAATCGCGCGCCGCGGTGGCGCAGACGGTGTAGTCCGTAGCCCGGATGGACCGCAGCGCAATCCGGGGCCCCTGTCGCTGGTGGCACCGACCCCGGATTACGCTTCGCTCCACCCGGGCTACGAGGCAATGACCTCGCACCTTGCTCCGTCATTGCGAGCGCAGCGAAGCAATCCAGAATCTTTCCGCAGCGGCAGTCTGGATTGCTTCGCTGCGCTCGCAATGACGAGGTGGCGGCAGCGGGGGCCAAATCGTGCTTTCGTGCCCCCGACGCAGCGCCGCCGCCACAAACGCCCGGAACCCGCCACAAATCGCCACAGGGAGACCCCTAGACAGTATTTATCCAACGGGTTAATTTCTCCGCACAACGAAGAAGACTGCCGGGAGTGAAAATTGGCCGAGCCGAAGCCACAGGGTGCGATCTCCAAGTTGCTGAATGCGGCGTGGGTTCGGCCGTTCTTGTTCCTCGTCTTCATCGTCGTCGCCTGGGATCTCGCGATCCGCCTGTTCAGGATTCCCGCCTACCAGATCCCGTCGCCGGGCGATGTTCTCGCCGTGCTGCGCACCGAATGGCCGGAACTGCTGCGCCAGTCCTGGCCGACCACCTATGCGACCGTCTGCGGCTTCCTGCTGTCGGCGCTGTTCGGCATTCCCGTCGCCATGCTGATCGCGGGCTCGAAGACGGTGGAGAGCTATGTCTATCCGCTGCTGGTGTTCTCCCAATCCGTGCCGAAGATCGCGATCGCGCCACTGTTCGTGGTGTGGTTCGGCTTCGGCATCATTCCGAAGGTGATCTCGGCGTTTCTGCTCGGCTTCTTCCCGGTGGTCGTCTCCGCCGTGCAGGGTTTCAAGTCGGTCGACCCCGACATGGTTGATCTCGCCCGTGCCATGCAGGGCAGCCGCCTGCAGGTGTTCCGTGCGGTGAATCTGCCGCATGCGCTGCCGGCGATCTTCTCAGGTCTCAAAGTGTCGGTGACGCTCGCCGTGGTCGGCGCCGTCGTCGGCGAGTTCGTCGGCTCCAATTCCGGCATCGGCTATGTGATGCAGCGCTCGATCGGCACCTTTGACCTGCCGACGATGTTCGCGGCCCTCGTGATCCTGGCGCTGCTCGGCGTGATCCTGTTCTGGATCGTGGACCGGATCGAGAATCTGGTCATTCCCTGGCATGTCAGCCAGCGCGAGGACGTGATTTTCGCCTCTTAAACTCAAGCAACGGCCATTAACGGCCGAAACATAACGACAAAGGGAGAGTGACGATGAAGCGGTGGATTGGAGCTGCATCTTTGGCGCTGATGGCGTTCGCGGTGTCGCCGGCGCAGGCAGCCGACAAGGTCGTGCTGATGCTGAACTGGTACGTCTATGGCGAGCACGCGCCGTTCTATTACGGCAAGGCCAAGGGCATCTATGCCGCCGAAGGCATCGACCTCGAGATCCAGGAGGGCCGTGGCTCGGCTGCGACCACGCAGGCCGTTGCCGCCAAGACCGCGGACTTCGGCTACGTCGACGTCCCCACCATGATGCGCGCTGCCATCAAGGGCGCGCCGGTGGTTGCGACCGGCGTGCTGCTGCAGACCTCACCGATGTCCGCGATGGGCTTCGTCGACAAGAACATCAGGAAACCTGAGGACATCAAGGGCAAGACGGTGGCGATCACGCCGGCGGACTCCATGACCCAGATCTGGCCGCTGTTCCTGAAGAAGACCGGCCTGAAGGAGAGCGACTTCCAGACGGTTGCGGGCGACGGCCAGACCAAGCTCAACGCCGTGATCAACGGCCAGGCCGATCTCTTGCTCGGCTACGTCATGGACCAGTCGATGAAGATCAAGGACGCCACCGGCAAGGACGTCTATCCGATCAAGTTCGCCGACTACGGCATCAACATGGTTTCCTCGGGCATCATCGCCAACGCCGATTACGTGAAGGCCAATGCCGATCTCGTCCGCCGCTTCATGTCGGCGACCACCAAGGCGGTCGAGGCCGCCGAGAAGGAGCCGAAGGCCGCGGCGCAGGCGATCCTCGATGCCAACCCCAAGGGCGGCAAGATCGACACGCTGACGCAGGGCTTTGAGCTGACCATCCCGCTGTACCGGACCGCGGAGACCAAGACCAAGCGGCCGTTCCAGGTCACCGACCAGAACATGACCGAGACCGTCAATCTGCTGGTCGAATATGGCGGGCTCGACGCCAAGGCCAAGGACAACCCGAAGGCCTTCTACACCAACGACTATCTGCCGAAGAGCGGCTCGTGAGCCAAATACCGTCATTCCGGGGCGATGCGTAGCATCGAACCCGGAATCTCGAGATTCCGGGTTCGCCCTTTGGGCGCCCCGGAATGACGGTTCATAATCGCCGAGTGGACTTGAGATGACTGCAGCAATGAAGGTGGTAGGTGAGATGCAGCCGGCCGCGCATCTGAGATTGGTGAGCGACCGGGCCGGCGATGCGTCGGGCATCAACTTGTCCGGCGTGTCGAAGACCTACAGGACGCGCGACGGCGACGTGCCGTCGCTGCGGCCGCTCGATTTCCACATCAATGACGGCGAGTTCTTCGTCGTGGTCGGCCCTTCCGGCTGCGGCAAGTCCACGCTGCTCAAGCTGATCTCGGGCCTGTTGCCGCCGACCACGGGAGAGATCCTGGTCGAGGGCGAAAAGGTGACGACGCCGCACGGCAATGTCGGCATCGTGTTCCAGAACGCCCTGCTGCTGCCATGGCGCAACATCCTCAACAACGTGATGCTGCCGATCGACATGAAGCGGCTGCCGCGGCAGGAATATCTCGATCGCGCCAAGTCACTGTTGAAGCTGGTCGGCCTCGAAGGGTTCGAGAAGAAGCTGCCCTGGCAGCTCTCCGGCGGCATGCAGCAGCGAGCCTCGATCTGCCGTGCTCTGGTGCACGACCCGAAGATCATGCTGATGGACGAGCCGTTCGGTGCGCTCGATGCGCTGACGCGCGAGCGCATGAATGTCGAGCTGATGCGGATTCAGCGCGAGACCAAGAAAACGGTGCTGCTGATCACGCATTCGATTCCGGAGGCGGTGTTCCTCGCCGACCGCGTGCTTGTCATGACCGAGCGGCCTGGCGCGGTCGCTGCGATCTACGACGTGCCGCTCCCGCGTCCGCGCTCGCTCGATGTGATGGCCGATCCCGTCTTCACCGAGCTCGTGCAACGCATCCGCAAACATTTCTTCTCGCAAGGTTCGCTGGACTAAGACCATGGCGCCGCGCCTGAAGCTCCGAGACATCGCCTTTTTCGAGCGCCCCGTGCAGTTCGCGCGGCCGTTCCGCTTCGGCGCGATCACGATCAACGCGACGCCGCAGCTGTTCGTGCGGGTCGAGATCGAGGTCGAGGGCAGGGGCGTTGCGGTCGGCGCCAGCGCCGAGCTGCTGGTACCGAAATGGTTCGACAAGCGGCCGGAGCTGTCGCCGGCGCAGACGGTCGATGGCCTGCGACGGTCGCTGGAGATCGCGCGCGGACTTTATCTTGCGCGGACTGGATTCCAGACGGCGTTCGATCTGCATGCCTCGTGCGTCGGAGCCCAGATCGCGACGTGCGCGAAAAAGAACATTCCGGCACTTGCCGCGGCTTATGGTCCCGCAGAGATCGACAAGGCGATCCTCGATGCGCTCTTGCGCGGCGTTGAAGCCAATTTCTTCGACGGCATGGCGGGCAACATCGCCGGCATCGATGCGCGACTTTCGCCGGATCTGAAGGACGCGGATCTCACGACGTTTCTCGCCGGCCGAAAACCGCTGCCGCGTATGGCGATCAGGCATACCGTTGGCCTCGACGACACCGTCGAAGGTAAGGGCGGTGTTGCCGATCCACATGAGAACGCCGGTGCAAGCTATTTCAAGCTGAAGCTGTCGGGCGATCCCGCAGCCGATGCGACGCGGCTGGCGCGGATCGGCAAGGAGCTCGACACGCTCGGGCGCGCCTACAAGGTGACGCTCGACGCCAACGAGCAGTATGCTGATCTCGATGCGCTGCAGGCGCTGATGGATCGGCTCGACCGGGATTCGGCGCTGCGCCCGATCGCCTCTCACCTGCTCTACCTCGAACAGCCGATGCCGCGCGACATTACGCGGCAATCGCCACTAGGTTCGCTGGCTGCGCGTGGCTTCATCATCGACGAGGCAGACGATTCCTACGATGCTTTCCCCGCAGCGCGGGCGCTCGGCTATCGCGGCATTTCCTCAAAGTCCTGCAAAGGGCTCTACAAATCCATCGTCAACGCAACGCGCGCGGCGAAGTGGAGCGCGGGCGGCGAAACCTTCTTCGTGACCGGCGAGGACCTGACCTGCCAGGCTGGCCTTGCCGTGCAGCAGGATCTCGCGCTCGGTGCCTTCATTGGCGTCACCCACGCCGAGCGCAACGGCCACCACTACGTCGACGGCTTTGGCGAGACGCCCGCCGCCGAAGCTGCGGCCTTCGCGGCCGCGCATCCCGATCTCTACGCCGATGCCGGGCAGGGCATCCGCCTCAAGATTCACAACGGCGATCTCCTGACGGGATCGCTCAACACAGTGGGCTTTGCGACGTCGGTCCATCCGGACTGGTCGGCGCTCCGCCCGCTCGAACAGCCAAGATCACTTCAGGAGCAATCGGCATGACCACCCAACGCCTCGGCCTCATCATGAACGGCGTCACCGGCCGCATGGGGCTCAACCAGCATCTGATCCGTTCGATCGTCGCGATCCGCGACCAGGGCGGCGTCCGCCTCAAGAACGGCGACCGCGTGATGCCCGATCCGATCCTGGTCGGCCGCAGCGCCGAGAAGGTCGAGGCGCTGGCGAAGCGTTACAACATCACGCGCTGGACCACCGATCTCGACGCCGCGCTCGCCGACAAGAACGACACCATGTTCTTCGACGCAGCGACCACGCAGGCCCGTCCCGGCCTGCTGACCCAGGCCATCAACGCCGGCAAGCACGTCTATTGCGAGAAGCCGATCGCGACGAATTTCGAGGAAGCCATCGAGGTCGTGAAGCTCGCCAATGCCAAGGGCGTCAAGCACGGCACGGTGCAGGACAAGCTGTTCCTGCCCGGCCTGAAGAAGATCGCGTTCCTGCGCGATTCCGGCTTCTTCGGCCGCATCCTCTCGGTGCGCGGCGAGTTCGGCTATTGGGTGTTCGAAGGCGGCTGGCAGGAGGCGCAGCGGCCGTCCTGGAACTACCGCGACGAGGACGGCGGCGGCATCATCCTCGATATGGTCTGCCACTGGCGCTACGTGCTCGATAATCTCTTCGGTAATGTCCAGAGCGTGGTCTGCATTGGCAATACCGACATTCCCGAGCGCTTCGACGAGCAGGGCAAGACCTACAAGGCGACCGCGGACGATTCCGCCTACGCGACCTTCCAGCTCGATGGCGGCGTCATCGCCCACATCAACATGTCCTGGGTCACGCGCGTCTATCGCGACGACCTCGTCACCTTCCAGGTCGACGGCACGCTCGGCTCGGCGGTTGCGGGCCTTTCCGACTGCATGATCCAGGCGCGGCAGGCGACACCCCGTCCGGTGTGGAACCCCGACGAGAAGCGGCTGCACGATTTCTACGGGGACTGGCAGAAGCTGCCCGACAACGTTACCTACGACAACGGCTTCAAGGAGCAGTGGGAGATGTTCATCCGCCACGTCTACGAGGATGCGCCCTACAAGTTCACCCTGCTCGAAGGCGCCAAGGGCGTGCAGCTCGCCGAATGCGCGCTGAAGAGCTGGAAGGAGCGGCGCTGGATCGACGTCGCTCCGATCAAGGTCTGAGGTCGAGAGAGTCAAAATGTCAGTTGAGCCGTCATTGCGAGGAGCGAAGCGACGAAGCAATCCAGACCTTCCGTGCGGAGACATTCTGGATTGCTTCGCTTCGCTCGCAATGACGGGGAGAGGTCTGAAATGAACAAGCCCGTCCAGCCGATGTCATCCCTATCGCTCAAGCTGCCCAAGGCCGATCGCTCGATCGAGACCTATCGCCTTGCGGCCTCGCGCACGTTCGCCGCAAAGCTCGAGGGACCGCTGAACCGCATCGCCTTCTCAGCCGTGCATACCGTGGCCGATCCCTTTGCCGACAACGACCCCTGGCTGTCGGTCGCCGTCGACTGGGACAAGACCATCGCCTTCCGCGAGCACGTCTGGGACCTCGGCCTCGGCGTTGCCGAAGCCATGGACACCGCGCAGCGCGGCATGGGGCTGGACTGGCCGACTTCGCTCGAGCTGATCACGCGTTCGGTCGGCGCCGCCAAGCGCCGCAACGCGCTGGTGTTCTCCGGAGCCGGCACCGACCATCTCGCGGTCGAGGATGCCAGGACCATCGACGACGTCATCCGTGCCTATGAGGAGCAGATATCGGCGATCGAGAAGATCGGCGGTCGCATCATCCTGATGGCCTCGCGCGCCCTGGCCAAGCTTGGCCGCAACGCTGACGATTACGCAAAAGTCTATGACCGCGTGCTGTCGCAAGTCCGCGAGCCCGTGATCATCCACTGGCTCGGCGACATGTTCGATCCGGCGCTGACGGGCTATTGGGGCACGAAGGATCTCGACAAGGCGATGGACACCGCGGTCGCGATCATCAACGGCAACGCCGCCAAGGTCGACGGCGTCAAGGTGTCGCTGCTCGACAAGCAGCGCGAGATCGACATGCGCCGGCGCCTCGACAAGCGCATCAAGATGTACACCGGCGACGACTTCAATTATGCGGAGCTGATCGCCGGCGATAGCCAAGGTTTTTCGCACGCGCTGCTCGGTATCTTCGATGCCATCGCGCCTGCGGCGTCCTACGCGCTGTCGCGGCTGGCTGCCGGTGACGAGGCCGGCTTCCATGACGTGCTGGGGCCGACGGTACCGCTCTCGCGCCACATCTTCAAAGCGCCGACGCGGTTCTACAAGACCGGCGTCGTGTTCATGGCATATCTGAACGGCCACCAGGATCATTTCACCATGGTCGGCGGTCAGGAGAGCACGCGCTCCACGTTGCATCTGGCCGAGCTGTTCCGTCTCGCCGACAAGGCCGGCCTGCTCGCCGACCCCGAACTCGCGACGCAGCGGATGAAGACCGTGCTCGCCACCCACGGTATCGAATCCTGATGCGCGATTTTTCGTCCGACCACCGCTGGCTGTCGCTGAACACGGCGACCGTCCGCAAGCAGGGTGATCTCGTCGAGATCATCGACGCCTGCGCGAAGCACGGCATTCGCGCCATCGATCCCTGGCGCGACCAGGTCGCCGCCGTCGGCCTCGACCGCGCCGCGCGCGCCGTGCGCGACGCTGGCCTCGATCTGTCAGGCTATTGCCGCGGCGGCATGTTCACCTCGGACGCATCGCGCCGGGGCGAAGTGCGCGATGACAACCGGCGCTGTGTCGACGAGGCCAAGGCGCTGGGCGCGCCCTGCATCGTTCTCGTCGTCGGCGGGCTGCCGCAATATTCGCGGCCGGGCAGCGGGGCCTCGAAAGATATCGCGGGAGCGCGCGGACAGGTCGAGGAAGCCCTCGCCGAGATGCTCGACTACGCCAAACAGGCCAACTTGCCTCTGGCTATCGAGCCGCTGCATCCGGCTTACGCCGCCGACCGTGCCTGCGTGAACACCACAAAGCAGGCGCTCGACATCTGCGACCGGCTAGACCCCGGCCGCAGCGGCATGCTCGGCGTTGCGCTCGACGTCTATCACATCTGGTGGGATCCGGAGCTGATGGGCCAGATCGCGCGCGCCGGCAAGGATCGCCTGCTCGCGTTCCATGTCTGCGACTGGCTGGTGCCGACCAAGGACATCCTCAACGACCGCGGCATGATGGGCGACGGCGTCATCGACATCAAATCGGTGCGTCAAGCGGTCGAAGCGCAGGGCTTTGCCGGCTATTCGGAGATCGAGATCTTCTCCAATGACTGGTGGGGCAAGCCGATGGACGAAGTGCTTCGCACCTGCATCGCGCGGCACAGGACAGTGGTGTAGAGTTACCAGGTTCACGTCTGCGTCGGCGGGATTGTCATGCGATGGACTTCCATCTTTTGACCGATGCCCTTCAGGTTCTCGTAGTTGCGCGACACCGGGCGTGAATTGACGATATCACCGACGCCAGGCGCCTCCATCGCGGTTGCACTGATGCAAACTTCGTTGACATCGGCGAGACCTTGCACGCGTGCGGCGATATTCACGTCCTGTCCGAAGAAGTCGATCCGGTCGTTGAGCGTCACCGCAATCGCCCGACCCTTATGGACACCGACCTTGAGGCCCAGCGGCCGTGAAGCGGTCCGGTTGAATCGCGACAATTCTTCGATCATCTCGACTGAGGCGCAAACGGCGTCCTGGGGACGCTCGAACCCGGCCATGACTGCATCGCCGATCGTCTTGATAATGGTGCCGGATCGTTCCCGGATGATTCTGTTCAAGATCTCGAAGTGCTGACGAACCAGGAAATACGCGTTCACGTCACCGACGCTTTCATACAGCGGGGTCGACTGCTTCAGATCGGTGAACAGGAAAGTCATGTCCGAGACCTTGATGCTCTCGCCCTCATCCACCAGCTGCGCCTTGTACAGTTCGCGGAAGCTCGGGGTGAGCAGCAACCGCTTGCCGGAAAGAAACGGTTCATATTCGACCCGATGGGGCTGGAAACCGAAGGGGTACTGGACGAACCAGAAGCGGCCGCGATCGCCAGAGCGGTTCTCGATCCGGATGGTGTGCTTGCCTGGGCTGAGATCGGCCGTCTGCCGGAACGAAAACCGTCCGTCGCCGAGGACGATGTCTCGCGGTGCCGTGGCCCGGTCCGGTAGCAGAAAGCGACCCGACTCGAGCTGGACCAGCGTCTCTTGCGGCTCTGCCGGCGCCCCGTTCGCGAAGAACACCAGAAGGAGTTTGTGGCTCAAATCCAGCACCTCGAAGCGGCCAGTCGTGACCTCGAAGTCGAAGCTGCGGTGCTCATGCGCCTCGATATCGGCGAATCCCCGTGAGAGCGCGGCAACGAGCTGCTGGTGCGTCATTCCGTGCGGAGCGATGAAGCCTTTGGAAAAGTTGTAGCGCAGGTAAAAATCCTCGACGGACAGCCTTTCGGGATGGCGGAATATGATGTCGCGGACGCCGCTCGAGACCGTAAATGCGACCTGAATGTAGTCGTCCAGCGCCACATCGTTGATCGCGTTGCAGAACGCGCACTGAAAGCGTGGATGGACCTGGTCGAGTTCGCGGAAGCTGCCGGCGACCTGCGGGCAGTAGGCGCAGATCAGCAGCCAGTCCATGTCGAACAGGCCCACCTTGGCAGCGTGCACGAACAGCCCGATCGCGTCCGCCTCGGACATGCCGACGGCGCGGGCGTATTGGATGGGATTGACGCGAAGAAGATCATAGTCGTCGGCGGTCCGGATGAAGCGCTCGAGCTCCGGCAGAACATTCGGTGCCCAGCTTCTTGCCGCTCCGAGCGCGGCGAGACGCTGGCTCAGGAGACTCTCGTTGACTGGAGACGGGACATTCATCTCACGCTCCCCACCTGATGGGCTGACTACGCTGTTGCTGCGCACACTTGGAAGTTCAGCGATCGGTAAGTGCTACGGCCTCCTGTTCCGCGGCAGGGGCGGCCTCATTGCTCCGCACAAATACAAAACGGGATGCCACGGAGATCTGTGCGTCGGGGCTGCCATCCTGGCCGATGAGAATTAGTCCCGCTCCGCCATTGGCTACATTCAAGATGACGGGGGCACCCTTCCACGTTCTGATAGGCTCCATTCCGATGATGAGAAATTCACCGATCGGCTGGTTAAAATATTGAAGCCTCAGCTGTGGCCCGACTTCTGCCGCCGCAAGTCCGAAACCCAGCTGCTTGGCGCGCGCATAAATGTCCGCCAGCGACGCAGTATCGGTCTGAAAGCCGAGTTCGGCTGCCGACACCGCAAAAAGCTCTACGTTTGTTTTCGCGCGGCGAAGGGTAAAGGTCGGTCGTGCGAGAATTTCGCCAGCCGAGTTTCCGATGCCGCAACCTACCGCATCCAATGCGTTACTGAGGGCAAAGAGATTTGCAAACGTCCCGATTGTGATCGTCTTCCACACCGGGACTTCGACGGCGGATTTGATCGGGATTTGCGGCCTGTCGGCTGACGGGGCTTTCTTGAACCTTAGCTGGTTCTGCAGGACGTCTCGCGCCGTGCATTGAGCGCCGGCTTCGCTGGCAAACAGGAGAGTGCAAGCGGTACAGAGCAGCGCGACAATATGAATTACACAGCGGTGCCATCCTGGCGAATGACACCGTATGGTATGGCAACTGACTTTCTTGCCAGCTGTAAGGTCCATAACGGACCTCTCTTGCGCTAGTGCAGCGCCAAAAAATCAAACTGTCACTTCACAATGGTCGGGCCGGTTCACGGCAGAAAAGCCGTCGTTCGCGCAGCTTATAGAGTTTGGTCCCGGTAATCCCGAAAAGGTTCAGCGGCGACGGCGCCGGATGGCGAGCGCATATAGGTCAGCGAGGGTGCACGTCTTGCGAAGCGGCCAGCTCGTGCGGGTCAGCGAGCTGGTGGGAGTACCACCAATGATGGGGTGGACTGCCGTCAGCTTTCAGGCAGAATATCATCATCCCGATGCCGCAGCCTCGCCACAGTCTGTGCCAGATCGGATGTGGTAATCAGTGGCATCAACGATCGGCAGGCACGGCGGATGTACCCATTGCCTGTTGATCTTGAATGGCCCCGACGTGCAAACGTCGGGGCCATTGCCGTGCTTGTGATGATAGTCGAATTGGCGGCGAAGAGCCGAATTCTCGCAATTTGTCCGCTTCGCGAATTTGTCGAAGCGGAGGACTGGTCGCATAGTCAATGACATGCCGGAGCTATCGCCGCCTCGAGTGAGGTCGCGAGAAGCTCTACAGCCATTCCGCAAAACTGAACGGATCGAGACTTAGTGCTTCCCGCACGCCTGCGGAGTAGCTGATTGCGTTGCTACCGCCACGCCGGATTTATCCTTCAGCACGGCACCGGTGGCAGCGTCACCGCTACTGCTATTTCGTGAATCTGGGCCTTGTGGATGTCGGCGGCGTTGGTGCCGCGGGCTGAAGATTGAACGTCAGCCAGACGTTCCAGCCTGCTGGCCGATTTTCATTGGCGAACTCGCCGTAGCCCTTCAGGTTCAGATATCCCTGCATGTCTCCGACCGGGAAAATGTAGCCGACCTGCGGGCCGACACCGGCCACGCGCGACCGGAAGCAGCCGACGCGATCGCCGGAGCCACTGTCGCAGCCGAGCTGCTGATAGAGGTAACCGACGAGGCCGACCTGCCACTGCTTGGTCAGGAATTGCGATGCGCCCCAGTCGAGGTGCATGTCAACGCCGCTTTGATATTGGGTCGAAGGGTTGACGAAGTTGTAGGTGAATCCCAGCACCGTCGAAAATTCATGCCCGGTCTTTGGATCGAAGTAGGTGTAGCCGCCGCCCGCGTCGATCGCCCAGTGCCCGATCCCCAAATTCGCCAGGCGGTTCGACTGGTAAGCGCCGGCCGGAAGATCGGCGGTAATGTACGTCATGTAATTGTTGACACCTGCATTCCAGCGCAGCGCGAACTGCGGGATCAGGTCGCCGAATGCAATGAGCGAGCTGTCGATGCTGTCAAACCGGGAGAAGGGCAAGGTGGCGCCGCCCGGTCCCGCCAATGTCCCAACGAGCGATCCCGCCAGCGACGTGGAGTTGGAGCCGTAGGTCGCCAACAGGCTGGCAGAGGCCTGACCGCCCAGCACGGGCGTTGCAAAGGTGTAAGTCCCGGCGACAAGTCCAAGATCCACATTCGCATTGACGCTCGCGTTGACGTTGGCCGTCAGATTCGCCGGAAAGCGACCAAGCGTGATTTCGCGCGACCGCGCCACGTCGCCGCCGGCGGAAACAGAGGTGTGATAATAAACCGTGGTCACCGACCAGCCCGGCGCCTGCTGGGGCACGGCCGCGAGGCTGCCAAAAAAGCCGGGTATCCAGAAGCTGATGCCATTTTCATCGGCGCGAGCCGCCTGGGTGGACAGCACCAGCAGAGCGGCAAGCGCCCCAACACTCAAATGCCACTGCGAAAAAAATCTGCGTGCCAAATCCGGTTTAAAGTACCGCATCGCCGATCCCCCGACTCTTGCGACCCACCATTGCTCCGGCGGGGTAGAAACTCAGAAAGAATAAGCTGACGCCGCCGTTCGTCTACGCGAATTCGGCATACTTGAGTTCAGCCGGACATTTATTGAAAGGCTGTGTCCATGACGCCACAACCCTGGCACTTTTCGCATAGCCATCTGGCCTCTCGACAAGGAAGAGGCGACCTCTCTCGATTGATCTAGATCAATAAAAGAAGGTTGTGCCGCTGCGAACGTGCGACCGCTCCAGATGTTCGATTGGTCATGTTGGCTGACTAAGATGTTAAGCCGCGCTCGTCC
The DNA here is from genome assembly GCF_029714325.1 of Bradyrhizobium sp. CB1717. Lineage (NCBI taxonomy): Bacteria > Pseudomonadati > Pseudomonadota > Alphaproteobacteria > Hyphomicrobiales > Nitrobacteraceae > Bradyrhizobium > Bradyrhizobium sp. CB1717. Next base: position 6,972,455 of record NZ_CP121666.1, on the reverse strand, counting down.
CCGGCAGAATCGACGATAGGAAGCTGCCGAGAGATTTTTTGCGAGTGCCCTTCGCAATTTTTTAAAACTCATTCGCTGGGAGCAGCGCATGCACGACGTTGGCGTTGCGGCAGGCGTACCTTTGTCGGATGAGCCCAGCCAAGGGGGCATGAACTGGATTCCGGGCGGCACGTTCCGCATGGGCTCCGATAGGCACTACGCCGAAGAGGCACCCGTCCATCGCGTCTCGGTGAGCGGCTTTTGGATGGACCGAACGCCGGTCACCAATCGCGATTTTCGCAAGTTCGTCAACGCTACAGGCTACGTGACGTCGGCGGAGACGCCGCCTGACGCAAAGGACTATCCGGGCGCGCTGCCGCACATGCTCAAGGCAGGCTCGCTGGTTTTCACGCCACCGAAGCGTCCGATCGATTTGCGCGACTGGTCGCAATGGTGGAATTTCAAATTTGGCGCCAACTGGTGCCGGCCATACGGCCCCCGCAGTTCGATCAGCGGCCTCGACGATCATCCCGTGGTCCACATTGCCTATCGCGATGCTGAGGCCTACGCGACATGGGCTGGCAAGGACTTGCCGACCGAAGCCGAATGGGAGTTTGCCGGGCGCGGCGGACTCGACGGAGCCGAGTTCGCCTGGGGCGACGAGCTCATGCCCGGCGGCAAGCCAATGGCGAATACCTGGCAAGGCGCATTTCCGTACGAAAATCTTAGCAGGGATGGTCACGCGCGGACCTCGCCGGTGATGGCGTTCCCGCCGAATGGCTACGGCCTCCATGACATGATCGGTAACGTCTGGGAGTGGACCACGGATTGGTGGTCCACCAGACATGAGCCCGATGCGGCCAAGGCGTGCTGCATTCCGCACAATCCACGCGGCGGGCGTGAGCAAGACAGCCATGATCCGTCTCTGCCCAGGATCAAGATTCCACGCAAGGTTCTCAAAGGCGGCTCGCATCTCTGCGCGCCGAACTACTGCCGTCGCTATCGCCCGGCTGCGCGTCATGCGGAAGCGGTGGATACGTCCACGAGCCACGTTGGCTTTCGATGCATCATAAGGAAGGGAGCAAATGATGAGCGATGAGAAGAAGGACGACAAGGCGCGCGATATGAACCGCCGCAATGTTCTGCTCGCGACGACAAGCATTGCCGCCGCGTCCGCATTGGGCGCCGCCGCATCGGTTGAAACGGCACTGGCCCAGGCGCAGCAGGCACCGAGCGGACAGCGGCCCAATATCGTCGTCATCATGGGGGACGATATCGGCATCTGGAATATCGGTGCTTACCATCGTGGCATGATGGCCGGCCGGACGCCGAACCTCGACAAGCTCGCGGCCGAAGGAATGCTGTTTACCGATTACTATGCTGAGGCAAGCTGCACCGCCGGCCGCGCCGCCTTCATCACCGGCGAGTTGCCGATCCGCACCGGCATGACGACGGTTGGCCAGGCCGGCGCGCCAACCGGGATTCCGGCGGAGGCGGTGACGATCGCCCATGTGCTCAAGTCAATGGGCTACGCCACCGGCCAGTTCGGCAAGAACCACCTGGGCGACAAGAACGAGTTTCTGCCGACCGTGCACGGTTTCGACGAGTTCTTCGGCTATCTGTACCACCTCGACGCCATGGAAGACCCCGCGCACCCCGGCTACCCGCAAGAGCTGCTGAACGTGGTCGGTCCGCGCAACATGGTTCACTCCTGGGCGACCGACAGCGACGATGCAACCGTCGACCCGCGTTGGGGCAAGGTCGGCAAGCAGAGGATCGAGGATGCCGGCACGCTCTATCCCAAGCGCATGGAGACGGTGGACGACGAAATTCGCGACTTTTCTTTCAAATTCATCGAAAAGGCCAAGGCCGACAACAAGCCATTCTTCCTCTGGCTCAACCCGACGCGCATGCACATCGTCACTCACCTGTCGCAGAAGTATGAGGCGATGCGCAACTCGAAGAACGGCTGGACCATTCATGAAGCCGGCATGGCGCAGCTCGACGATATCGTCGGCGAGGTGATGAAGAAGCTCAAGGACATGGGTGTCGACGACAACACCATCGTCGTCTTCACCACCGACAACGGCACCGAGGTTTTCACGTGGCCAGATGGCGGACAGACGCCGTTTGCGCAATCAAAGGGCACGGTCATGGAAGGCGGTTATCGTGCACCGGCCATGATTCGCTGGCCAGGCCGGGTGCCGGCGGGCAAGGTCGAGAACGGCATCATGTCGGGGCTAGACTGGTTCCCGACGCTGGTGGCGGCCGCAGGAAATCCGAACATTGCCGAGGAGCTGAAGAAGGGCAAGCAGGTTGGCGACCGCACTTACAAGGTCTATCTCGACGGCTACAACCAGATGGACATGATCACCGGCAAGGGGCCGTCGAACAGGCATGAGATCTGGTATTTTGGCGAGAGCACGCTAGGTGCCATACGCATCGACGACTACAAGTACCGCTTCATCGACCAGCCCGCGGGTTGGCTGGGTGAAAAGGGCAAGGTCGATGTGCCTTACATTACCAATCTGCGCCTCGATCCGTTCGAGCGAACGGGTTGGCCGGAAAATGGCACCAAGAACGGTGCGCAGCATTACTTCGGTTGGTTCCAGTACGAATTTTGGCGCTTCGTGTTCATACAGCAGAAAGTGGAGGAGCTGGCCAAGACAGCCATCGAATTCCCGCCGATGCAGAGGGGAGCGAGCTTCAATCTCGAAGCCGTAAAAGCCCAGATCGAGGCGGCGAGGCATGCCGTGGCAAGGTGAAAAGACCGCGAATGGCGGGGCGGTCTTAGGCCGCCCCGCGCAGCACCGGGGGAAGTGTCTCTTCCTGGCCCATCGCGATTTGCTGCGGTTGCACAGGGGGGGCGGTGTCGAGGCGAACCGGACATCGACGATGCGTGCGCGCGCGCCCTAGCGTTGCGATGACTGTTCGGTGAAAAGTCAGACGATTGCGCTATCATCGATTCACCGTCAAACACCGGGCTATCACTCGTCAATTCGATCTGCGAAGCTGTGGCAACACAAATGCGCTTGCAAGCAAGCAAGCGCGAAGGGAGGTTCGCAGTGGATAAGGTGCGACGCTTGCGTGCGATGAGCTCTCTGTGCCGCCAACAGGCCGCGTACAACAGCATGAACAAATGGAAGCTGCTGGCAGAAGCAGAATACTGGGATCATCTGGCCGAGCTTGCGTTGTCTTCTCACTTCCAACAATGCAACGCCATTGGCCCGAATGAGGTAGAGCAGCCTCAAGCGATCACAAACACGAATGATGTTGGGCCGAAGTCGATTTCCGCGTGAGGTGAGACACGAGGCTGTCGTTTGCGTGACGTGCCCCTGCACTCTCACGGAGAATGTGCGGCAGGGACATGCATGGTCTCGTCGAGCCTTGAAGCAGGACAACTAAGGCGTGGCTCTTTAGCGCCGAACCATAGTCTGATCGAAGCGAGTTGGACGAAGGCGGGATGATTGGCGGCAAGCTTGTCATAACGCGTCGCTACCCGACGACATTGCTTGATCCTGTTGAAGAACCGTCCAACTCGATTGCGGGCGCGATAGAAGTCGGGGCCAAAACAGTAGCGCTTCTGACCAAGTCAGACATTGGCGCGAACTCCTGTCTCGCATTCTGCGTTTAGGACCACGGCGGCTCTTCGCCCGCTGCGACTGCCTCGTGGTTGATCGTGACACCCGCCGAACGCAATCCAGCCAGCAATACAGTTCTTACAGAGGCAGGATCAAATCCAATATCCCTGGCGTTTGGTGGATGGGCCTCGCTTTCCTTCAATCGGAGCGCCAAATGCAATTGCTCGCAAAGGTGCCGAACGACGAGATTGACTTGATCGTCAGTCATCATTGTCTTCTCCTGCTATCCCAACCCTCCGCTCATCGTTGCGGGGCCGGCCCGTCTGGCACACCGGAAATGACCAAGCAGCGATTGGAGCGACGCTTTGACCTTTCGGACATTGAGTCCGATCAGTACAATGCGGATGAGCTTGACTAGTGCCGTTCGGCTTCGGCTTCTTGTTCCAACGGCGAGATGCGTACCCGTAGCGCGTCGAACGTCTCTTCGGCTGCCTCGCTAAACGACGGATCCTCAGGATTGGACATAGCCGAAGCGATCTTCGTCCAATCTTGAGGCTCGAGAGCCTTCACGGCAGCGGGAAAGAAATCGCGATCTTCCATCGTGATATGGCGTCGCTCGAGCTCGATGAAATCGTGAACGATGGCATGCACATCTTGCCGAAAGGAGTTCGCGGCCCGCAAGAACATTGTCAATCTCATGAGCTGCAGCGAGAACGCGACGCCGTCCTCACGGCCCTGCGACCTGCTGCAGCGTGTTGAAGCGCGCCTTCTGCTCGCTGCTCAGCGTGGCATAGAACTCGTCCAGCGCAGGCTCGACCAGCTTGGCGGCCGTGAGCATCGCCTCGAGCCGGCGCTGCATCGCCTCCAGTCGTCCGACCGGTGTCAGCGCTACATCGTTCGGGCAGGCCGCCTGCAGGCCTTCGACGCCCTTGGCTGTCGCTTCGCTGAGGCGGTCGAGCGCCTCCTTCTGCTTGCCGGCAGGGTGGAGCACGGCCTCGATCCTCTGGATCGGTAACTGGGTCAGGCCGGATTTCGGATCGCCACAGCCCTCGGCGTTGGCTTGCTGCTGCGGCGAGCGCTCGCCGACGTTGGGACCGAGCGCGTTGAAGCGGGCCTGTTGTTCGTCATTGAGCGAGTTGTAGAAATTCTCCAGTGCCGGCCGCACGATCTTGACGGCTTCCAGCGTCGCGTTGACGCGATTCATCATCGCGCGCAGGCGGCCGGGTGGAGTCAGTGCATAGGTCTCCGCGCAGGAGTCCTTGAACACACCGGCAGCGTTGGCCGCCGCGGTCTTCAGCTCGTCGAGCAGTGCGCGTTGCTCCGGTGTCGGCTGCACTGCTTTCGTGATGTCGGCCAGCGGCCAGGCGGTCACTCCCTTGTCCGGCGCGCCGCACAATTGCTGGAGCGTTTGCGGGCTCACGCTGGCGCGCGGACGGGCGCGACCGCCGCCGCCCGCTTGCGGGTAGTCATATGGGTTGATGCTGGCGTAGGCGGAATAAGCGCCGCCACCACCCCAGAACACGGTGTCGACGAAGTCGTCATAGGCGTACGCCCAATAGCCGGGCTCGTAGGCATAGGACCAGAACGTGTAGTCGAAAATGTCGGAATAGGCATAAGGCCAGAACACGGGTCCAAGCCAGGCCACGAACACCGCGGGATGGCGGTGTCGCCAGGCCTGCCGGGGAGCCCAGCCGCTCTGGCGGGTGGTGAGCGCCGCCTGGGCTTGTTGCGCAGGGGTCTGTTCGCGGAAGCGCTCGGCAAACCGCCCGCGCTGGGCGGCCTGCACAGCGGCTGCGGCCGCGGCTGTAGTCGCTGCCGCCCGTCCGGCCGGAGCCTGGAGGCCAAGCCGCTGCTGGCGCGCCAGGTCGCTTTGCTGAGCGCGCTGCTCGCGCTGAAGCAGGCGGTTCTGCGTCTGGAGCGTCCGTTGCTGCTCGCGCAACGCCCGCGCGCCTTCCGGTTTCTGCGACTGGACTTGCTGCACGCGCTGCTGCAAACGATCGATGCGGGTCTGACGCTCCGTGGTCTGGCGCGACAGCATCTCGCGCTGCCGCTGCTGCACCATCTCCTGGCGCTGCTGGACTTGCTGCTGGCGCCGTTGCGCGCGCTGTTCGATCTGATCCCGCCGCGACAGCCGCTCGCTCGCGGCCGGCGGTCCGCTGGGCCGCGAGGGGGCGGCCGACGGAGCGGCGATGTGCGGCGTCGGCCGGGGGACCATGGCCGGGCGTTGCGGTGCTGCCGGCGCCCGATGGAATTCAGGCCGCGGCGCCGCCACGTGCGGGGCCGCCCGCGGTTGCGGTGCAGCGAAATGTGGGGCGGGGCGCGGTGGCGGTGAGGCAATATGCGGCGCAGGATGTGGCGCCATGGCCGGTCGCTGCGGCATGGCCGGCGGATGGAATGCCGGTGCGGCGGGACGTGCCATGGCTGGCGGCGCCGCCGGACGGGCCATGGCCGGTGGTGCTGCTGGCCGTGCTGCCGGCGCTGCGGCTGGACCGCCCCTGCCATGTCCCTGGCCGGGTCCTTGCGCGAACGTACTGACGCTCGCCGTCAGCATCGAGGCACCAACTAAAACAGCCGTCAGGCAAACGCCACGCGGAAGCATGATGATCGCTCCCAGCTCGTAATCGCCCACGACGTTCAACGCACAGCTGGCGGAATCGTTCGTTGTCGGCCACGGCCGGCATTGCGATCTTCCGACGCAGGCAGCCTCAGGAGAAATCCTGCGTCAGGGTGGTGGCGAGCGCCCGGTCGATTTCAAGCGGCTGTCCAGCTTGAGCCAATTGCGGGCGGCCGGGGCGCTAGGACGCGCGGTTGAGAAAGATCGGCAGCCCCTGCTTGTTGGCGTAGATGGGGCGGTAGCGCTCCGTGTTGTAGCTGCTCGCAACGTCCAATTTGCGCGGACCGAGCTTGGCGTCAGGGATGGGCACGAGGTCGTAGCGGCCCTCGACCAGCGCCGACATGAGGCCGGTCTTGCTTTCCAGCATGGCATCGTAGGCCATGTTACCGAAAGTCAGGGCCACAAGCTTGTCGATGAAGTCCGGATCGCCCGATCGCAAATCGTAGGTGAGATCGGAGGTGATTGTCTCCTCGCCGGTGCGCTGCTTGATCTCGTCGGCAAGCGATTCCGCCACGTTGGCCTTCTTGCGGTGACCGTAGGCGTCAGGCTCGCCGTATTGCCGCAGCTTGTAGCCTTCCCACTGAGCTCCCTCGCTGAGCACGATCAGCGCGTAGTTGCTCGGATTGGCGCGCTTGTCCTCGATGAGCAACTGGATCAGCTTGTCGAGGTCGACCTTATACTCCGGTATGACGCATCGTATCGAGGTCGCATACGCGGTGTAGAGTGCCGTAAATCCGGCATCGCGGCCAAAGACGCGGAAAATGCCAATTCGCTCATGCGAGCCGACGGTGGTGCGCTGCCGCTGGATGGCATCGCTGGCGCGGGTGATCGCGGTCGAGAAGCCGATGCAGTACTCGGTGTTGCGGACGTCATTATCCATCGTCTTCGGGATGGCGATGATCTTGACGCCGAGTTCGTTGAGCTTGGCCGCATAACTGAGCGTGTCGTCGCCGCCGATGGCGATCAGGTGTTCGATGCCAAGTCCCGAAAGGTTAGCGAGCACCCGGCTGGTGAGGTCCCACGTCTTTGTCGCGATGCCGCCGTTGGTGCTCAGCGAGACCGGAACATCACTGCCGACGAGATGATCGGGCAGCTTTTGTATTTTGGAGGGATTGACGCGGCTCGAGTGCAGCACGGTGCCGCCACGCCGGTCGATGGTTCGAGTGTTTTCACGGTTCAGCGGGATGACGTAGTGGGACCTGCTGTTTGGGTCGTCGAGGTTCAGGTGCGTGAGGGCCTCCCAACCACGGCGCAGACCGACAACCTCGATGTCGTCCTCACTGCCGCGATAAGTCACGCTCTTGATGACTGCATTGAGGCCGGGGACGTCGCCGCCCCCCGTGAGAATGCCGATGCGTTTCTTGGCCATATCCACCTCCCGGATCGGCATGTCGTCATAGCGCCTGCATCTGTCGATTGAACGGTGAACGTCGCTCCAGTTTCTGATTGGAGGCGGTCGCTACTCGGCCGCTTCCGGCTTGCGGTCGTCGCGCAGTCGAAAACGCTTCAGCAGTCCGGACACGGTGTCGCGGAAGCCGCCATATTCCAGTTCGGAATAGGGTAGCATGGCGGCGCCAGACCAGCCTTGGCTGCGCATCTCGATGGCCTTGCGCTGGGCGCGCCGGCGGACCTCATCCCATGCCGGGTTGTCGAAGAAATCGATGTAGGACTCGGCAAAGCGGCCTTCCCTGTCGATCGAAAAGCCGACGCAAGAAACGATCGGTAGGCAGTACATGCCGGTAACGGGCGTGTTGAGTGGCACCGGCATGAGGGGCATTACATGCGAGCCGCGTGCATCGCCGCCCACGAAGTGCGCTTTGGCGAACGGCGAGATTATTTCCTCCGGAGCTGGGAAAATCCCCTGGTTCCTGATGATGGCGACTGGATCATCCTTGCCGGTGTACTTGCCTGCGATCGCATGGAGGCGCTGTGCCGAAACGGCCGCGACGACCTCGCCATGGGTTCGAGAAATGATGCGATCGATGCCGAAGCGCTCGTTGTCGCGAAGCAGGGCGGCAATGTAGTAGCTGTCGGCGGGTGCGTCGAGCTCGAGGAGGCTGTCGCCGGCTGTGTTGTCCATGTCGATGACGTGGAAACGGAATCCCTTGATCATTGGAGGCAGCATCAGCCCAGCGCAATACATGGGGTCGGCAAAGGCGAGATAGAGCGGCAGGTTGTAGGCGCCGGGGCCGCATTTGTCGGCCGCGAACACCATGAAGGACTCCGCGCGTCGCACGCCGGAGAGGCTGTGGTCGAAGCTGAGCTCGGCGACGCCTGGGCCGGCGCCGCGAATGTTCCCGGAAGGCGCTTCGGCGAGAAGATCCTGGCCAGCGCCATAGAGCCCGGAGGTTTTCGCGACCGAGGTGGCCGCGAGGAACGTCTTCCAGGCGAGTTGATGCACCTCGGAGCTTCCTTCGCCCCGTGTGTGCGTCATGATGATCGCAATGTCGTCGCCGGTGTGGCAGATGAAACCGTCGATCAGCAGACCATTGCAGATCGCCTTGGCAACCTCGCCCTCGACAGCCGCGATCATGCGTGAAGACGGTTTCGTATGCCCGCCAACGGAGCCAACGTCAGCTTTGATGACTGATATGGTGAGTCTCATGAGCATGTCTCCGATCCGCGCAGCTCAGCACCTCCGGCTCGGCGCTTGCTGCGCCGGGCACGGCGCTGCTCATTCGCGGACCAAAACGTCCATCGCTCCGATAAGTTCCACGCATCCCGTTCATCCCGTTGCCGGGATCAAGCGGAGTTTTGCCTTAGGACCATGCGTCACTATTTGCTACGCTGCACGAGTCCGGTTCTGGCCGGGCCGCTAACTCGTCGTTGGGCACGGCCGGCATTGCGATCTTCCGACGCAGGCAGCCTCAGGAGAAATCCTGCGTCAGGGTGGTGGCGAGCCGCTCCAGCGCCCAGTCGACCTGGTCGCTGGTGATCACCAGCGGCGGAGCGATGCGGATCGTTTGCTCATGGGTATCCTTGGCGAGGATGCCCTTGCCTTGAAGCGCCTCGCAGTAGCGGCGGGCGCGGCCGGCTTCGGGATGCAACTCGACCGCCAGCATCAGGCCGCGCCCGCGCACCTCGCGGATCGTGTTGGCACGAATGTCCTTCAAGCCGTCCAGAAAGCGCGCGCCTTGCCTCGCCGCGTTCTCGATCATGCCTTCCTCGACAAGGACCCGCATCGCCGCGCGCGCCACGGCGCAGGCAAGCGGGTTGCCGCCGAAGGTCGAACCGTGCTGCCCGGGTCGCAAAGTCCCGAGCACGTCGTTGTTCGAGAGCACGGCCGACACCGGATAGAAGCCGCCGGACAGGGCCTTGCCGAGCAGCGTCACGTCCGCCTCGATCCCCTCGTGCTGTTCGGCGAGCAGCTTGCCGGTGCGGCCGAGCCCGGTCTGGATCTCGTCGAGCACCAGCATCACGTTGTTGGCGGTGCAGAGCTCCCGTACCTTCGTGAAATAGCCGGCGGGAGGAATGACGACACCGGCTTCGCCCTGGATCGGCTCGACCAGGAAGGCGACCGTGTTCGGGGTGATGGCCTGCTCCAGCGCCGCGGCGTCGCCGAACGGGATGATCTTGAAGCCCGGCGCGAACGGCCCGAAGTGTCCATGTGTCTCGGGGTCGGTCGAAAAGCCGACGATGCCCAGCGTGCGTCCGTGGAAATTATTGGCGCAGACGATGATCTCGGCCTGGCCGTCCGGCACACCCTTCACCTCATAGCCCCATTTGCGGACCGACTTGATCGCGCTTTCGACTGCCTCCGCGCCGCTGTTCATCGGCAGCACCTTGTGGGAACCGGTGAGCGCCGCGATCTCCTCGTAGAACAGGGCGAGCTGGTCGTTGTGAAAGGCGCGCGAGGTGAGCGTCAGCCTGTGCGCCTGTTCGACCATCGCCGCCAGGATCTTGGGGTGGCAGTGGCCCTGGCTGACCGCCGAATAGGCCGAGAGGCAATCGAGATAGCGGTTGCCTTCGGTATCCCAGACCCAGACACCTTCGCCGCGCGACAGGACGACCCCGATCGGCGCGTAATTTTGGGCCCCAAAGCGTGCTTCCGTTGCGATGAAATCAATGTCCGACGAGCTCATCTGTCGTCACTCCATTGCTGCGCGCGGGGGCGTCAACCGACTGCACCGGCGACCTTCAGCTTGATTTGGGGATCAGCCCGGCACCTTGGAAGCCTTCCTGCGCCAATGGCGCGGCGCGGCCCGATTTGCCCGAAACGTCAGATGGTTCTGTGGAATCACATGGTGTCGTTCGCCGATCCGGCTTCTACTGTGCATGGGGTTGTTTTCGACATTTTTATTTTTGGCCCTCAGCCAAGCGCGCACGGCACGCTCAAAAAGCCGCGGAACCGCACCCGTCCGCCCCGCACCGGCTGGCCGCTGCCGGCATAGTTCGGGAAGCGCGCCAGGAAGCGCGAGATCGCGATGGCGCCTTCCAGCCGCGCCAGCGCCATACCGGCGCATTGATGCGCGCCGGTGGCGAAGGCGAGATGCCGGTTCGGCGTCCGCGCGATATCGAAGCGTTCGGGGTCGGCAAACTGCGCGGGATCGCGGTTGGCAGCCCCGATGCACAGCGTCACCGACGTGCCGGCCTCGAGCATGACGCCGCCGAGCTCGACCTTCTCCGTGGTCATGCGGTTGCCGAGCTGGTTCGAGCTCTCGTAGCGCAGCATTTCCTCCACCGCGGTCTTGATCATGTCGGGGTTGTCGATCAGCCGCTGCTTCTGGTCCGGGTTGCGGTCGAGCGCGACGAGGCCGTTGCCGATCAGATTGGTGGTGGTCTCGTGGCCGGCATTGAGCAGGAAGATGCAATTGTGCAGCAGCTCCTTCTCGGTCAGCCGCTCGCCGTTCTCCTCGCCTTGAATGAGGCGCGTCAGCACGTCGCGCTCGGGATTGCCGGGCTTTTCGCGCCGCCGTGCGACCAGCGTTTCGAGATAAGCGAGGAAGTCCGTCACCGCCCTGTTGCCGCGCGCGGCCACTTCGGGCGACACCACGGGCTCGAGTGCGCCCAGGATCGCCAGCGACCAGTCGCGCAGCGGCCCGCGCTCGTCATGGGGCACGTCGAGCAGATTGCCGATCACCTCGATGGGAATCGATGCGGCGAAATCCTCGATCAGCTCGCAATGGCCCTTGGCGGCGATGGCGTCGAGCAGGCCGTCGACCAGCTTGACGAGATCGCCTTCCATCCCCGCGATCGCACGCGGCGACAACGCGCCCATGATCAGGCGGCGCACGCGGGTGTGGGACGGCGGATCGTTGAAGACGAGGCTGGTGGTGTGGTGCTCGTAGAGCGGGGTGTCGCCGTATTTCGGCGCGAACTCGCGCTTCTTGTCCGAGCTGAACGATTTCGTGTTCTTGTAGGTGGTGACGAGGTCGTCGTAGCGGGTCAGGAACACAGTGCCGTTCGGCAGGCGCTTGACCGGGTCGTTCTCCCGCAGTGCACGATAAGTCGGATAGGGGTTGTCGTAGAATTCAGGCGTCAGCTTCTCGAGGTCGAAGCTTGCCGCCAGCGCCTTCGCATCTGCGTTCATCCCGTTATACTCGCCGGTTAAAGCCGTTATGCCGTTTTTGTTGTTCTGGTCGGCGCATGCATGCGTCTACAGTCTTTGCACCTTGCTAGCCGACCGGACAGAAAAATGCACGCACGCGCTGACGCTGCCGACACGGTGCCGAACTGGCCCGACGATATTTTCGCGACCTTGCAACGCTTCGACGTCCGGCAGGTGCCGTACGTGCCCGATGCCGGTCATTCGAAACTGATCCAGCGGGTGCTGGACTCCTCCACCATGCGCGGCATTCCGCTGACGACGGAGGAGGAGGGCGTGGCGCTGCTCGCCGGCGCCTGGGCAGGCGGCCAGCGTGGCGTCTTGCTGATGCAGTCGAGCGGCGTCGGCAATTGCATCAACATGCTGTCGCTGATCCCGATCCTGCGCTTTCCGTTCCTCACGCTCGTGACCATGCGCGGCGAGTGGGGTGAGTTCAATCCGTGGCAGGTGCCGATGGGGTCGACCACGCAGGGCGTGTTCGAGCTCTCAGGCGTTCAGGTGCTGCGTGCCTCGAACGCAGCCGAGGTGCCGGCGGTGCTCGAGGCCGCCGCCTCGCAGGCCTACAACGCGCTTACGCCCACCGCCGTCCTTCTGTCGCAGCGCCTGATCGGCGCCAAGGTTTTCACCAAATGAGCAAGGCCAATCTCCTCGACCGCCGTCAGGTGGTCTCCACCCTGCTTGCGAACCGCAAGGACGTGGTCGCGATCGGCGGCTTAGGCGCCTCCACCAACGACATGTGCGCGGCCGGCGACCATGCCCGCAACTTCTATCTCTGGGGCGGCATGGGCGGCGCCGCGATGATCGGGCTGGGTTTGGCACTGGCGCAGCCAAAGCTGCCGGTGCTGGTCATCACCGGCGACGGCGAGATGCTGATGGGCCTCGGCAGCCTTGCCACCATCGGCCTGCAGAAGCCGGCCAACCTCTCGATCGCAGTGCTCGACAACGAGGCCTATGGCGAGACCGGCGGCCAGACCAGCCACACCTCGGCCGCTGCCGACCTCGTCGGCGTCGCCAGGGCCTGCGGCATCAAGGACAGCCAGTCGATCTCGACCATGGCCGAGGTCGAGGCCTTCGCCAAAGCCGTCCATGACGTCTCGGCGGGCCCGCGATTTGCCAATGTGAAGATCGACAGCGCCAATCTGGAGCGAATCCTGCCGATTCGGGACGGGACCTACATCGTCAACCGGATTCGCGGGGACCTCGGCTTCCAGCCGATCTAGGCGGTCTACGCCATTCTGCCGATGTCCCGCACGCGGGCCGTGCAGGCTGGATCAATTTCCACTATTTTTACGCCGCATCTAGGTTGCGGTGCGGTATAGTGCTTGACTTTTGCGTGGGTGAGTGCTTACTCACTAACATGAGCTCATTGCGTATGACGAGCGACCTGAGGCGTCAATTGATCCTCGGTGCCGCGAAACGCTGCTTTGCCCGCCACGGATATAACGGCACCACGACGAAGAGCGTGGCGGCCGCCGCTGCCATTTCCGAGGCGCTGCTGTTCAAGCATTTCCCGTCCAAGGCGGCGCTGTACGCCGAAATCCTCAGCGACGAATGCGAGGCGGATCCGGCCTTGATGGAGCTGCTCGAGCGCGAGCCGTCGACGGCGGCTCTGGTCGAGCTGATCCGCGGCATGGTCCAGCACTTCCTCCACATCGCCGACGGTCCCGACCAGGAAGAAGCGCAGCGCCTGCGACTGATGGCCACGAGCCATTTGGATGATGGCGAATTCGCCCGTCTGCTATATGCCAAAATCGAGAAGCTGATCGGGGCGGTCTTCGTCGCCTCGCTCGAGCGTGCGGTTGCCAGCGGTGAGGCGCGGCCTTTCAGCGGTGATCCGCTCAACCTGTTCTGGTTTGCGCATCACGCGGTGATGATGGCTGCGCTGACCAGGCTGCCGGCTGCGCCCTGTCTCGCTTACGGCAAGGCGAACGATCTGGAGCGGCAGCTCTGTGAGTTTCTCCTGAGGGGTATCGGACTTAACGACGCCGCAATTGCTTCGCATTTGGGCCGCGATCAGGCCGCGGATGCGGGCAAGACGGCGATTGCAGAAAGTGCATGACATGAACATCGTAGCCGAACACAAGATTTCGGGCGAACCGATCGACAACAAGGCCCCCAAGCGTCCGGTCCGGCCGGTACGCTGGTTCATCATCGTCGGCACGCTGCTTGCCGTGCTCGTTGGTGGTCTCGTCTGGTTCAATAATTTCCGCGGCCAGATGATCAAGCAGTTCTTCGCCAACAACAAGCCGCCGCCGACGGCCGTCAGCGCAGCCGAGGCGAAGTCGGAGGTGGTGCCGAACCTGCTCACGGCGGTCGGCAGCCTCGTCGCCGTGCACCAGGTCGACGTCAGCGCCGACGTCAACGGCCGCGTCACCGAGATCAAGTTCGAGCCGGGTACGCGTGTCGAAGCCGGCACGCCGCTGGTGCAGCTGTTCGACGCGCCGGATCAAGGTGACCTCGCCAACTACAAGGCGCAGGCGACCGTCGCGCAGCTCTCGCTCGACCGCGCCAAGCAGCTGGCCTCGCGCCAGTTCGGCCCGCAGGCGACCGTCGATACCGCGCAGGCTGCCTACGACCAGGCGCAAGCGGGGATCGCAAAGACCGAGGCGCTGATTTCGCAGAAGCTCGTGCGCGCGCCGTTCTCGGGTGATCTCGGCATGCGCAAGGTGGAGGTCGGCCAGTATCTGACGGCCGGCACCGCGATCGTCTCGTTGACCGACCTGTCGGAGCTGTGGGCCAACTTCACCGTCACCGAAAAGGATTCCGCCAGCCTCAAGGTCGGCCAGACCGTTCGGCTGAAGGTCGACGCCTATCCCGGTCGCACCTTCGAGGGCAAGATCACCACGATCGAGCCGCAGATCGCGACCGACACCCGCAACATCCGCGTGCAGGCGACGATCGCCAATCCCGAGAAGATCCTGAAGCCCGGCATGTTCGTGACCACGACGGTGGTGTTGCCGGAGAAGCCGGCGGTGATCACCGTTCCGGAAACGGCGGTCGACTACACTCTGTATGGCGACTCCGTGTTCGTGATCACCGAGAAGAAGGAAGAGGACGGCAAGACCAGCCTCTCCGCGGTGCGCACCTTCGTGCAGACCGGCAACCGGGTCGAGGGCCGCGTCGAGATCGTCAAGGGTCTGAAGGTGGGCGACAAGGTCGTCGCCGTCGGCCAGCTCAAGCTGCAATCGGGCGCGGCGGTCGCGATTTCGACCGATCCGGCTCCGCAGATCCCGGCGCAGCCACCGCGCTACTGATCCGATACATCCAAGTGATCCGGCCCGGCCGGATCACTTTTCTAAAGGCAAAGAATTCGAGATCGCCGCGATGCGCTTTACCGATATTTTCATCAAACGCCCGGTCCTGTCGGTCGTCGTCAGCCTGCTGATCCTGCTGATCGGCCTGCGCGCCGCAATGGTGCTGCCGATCCGGCAATATCCGAAGCTGTCGAACACGGTCATCAACATCACGACCGTCTATCCCGGCGCGTCCGCGGACCTGATCCAGGGCTTCATCACCACGCCGATCGAGCAGGCGGTCGCCTCCGCCGAAGGCGTCGACTACATGACCTCGTCCTCGGTGCTCGGCACCTCGACGATCCAGGTCTACATCAAGCTGAACTTCGATCCGAACCAGGCGCTCACCGAGGTTCTGGCGAAGACGAACTCGGTCAAGTACCTGATCCCGAAGGAATCGAACGACCCGATCGTCACCAAGACCACGGGCCAGACCACGGCCGTGATGTATCTCGGCTTCTCCTCGGAGGAACTGTCGGGCTCGGCGATCTCCGACTATCTGACGCGCGTGGTGCAGCCGGTGCTGTCGACGGTGGACGGCGTCGCTTCGGCCGACATCCTCGGCGGCCAGACCTTTGCGATGCGGCTGTGGCTCGATCCAACGAAGATGGCTGGCCGCAACGTGTCGCCGGCAGATGTCGCGGCCGCGATCACCGCCAACAACTTCCAGTCCGCGGCGGGGCAGACCAAGGGCTATCTGATCGTCTCCAACATCTCGACCAACACCAGCCTCACCGACGTCAACCAGTTCAGGAAAATGATCGTCAAGGCCAAGGACGGTGGCTTCGTCCGGATGGAGGACATCGCGACGGTCGAGCTTGCCGCACAGAGTACGGACGCCAGCGTCGCCTTCAACGGCGAGCATGCGATCTTCATCGGCGTGAACGCGACGCCGCAAGGCAACCCGCTGACGCTGGTCAAGGGCGTGCGTGCTCTGTTCCCGGAGCTCGAGCGCAATCTTCCGCCGTCGATGAAGATGAAGGTCGCCTACGATTCGACCAAGTTCATCCAATCCTCGATCGACGAGGTGGAGAAGACGCTGGGCGAAGCCGTGATCATCGTCATCGTGGTGATCTTCCTGTTCCTGGCCTCGCTGCGCTCGGTCATCATTCCCGTCGTCACGATTCCGCTGTCGATGATCGGCGTCTGCACCTTGATGCTGTCGCTGGGCTTCAGCTTCAACCTCTTGACCCTGCTCGCGATGGTGCTCGCGATCGGCCTCGTGGTCGACGACGCCATCGTGGTGGTGGAGAACATCCACCGCCATCTGGAGGAAGGGAAAACGCCGGTCCAGGCGTCGCTGGAAGGCGCGCGTGAAATCGTCGGTCCCATTATCTCGATGACCATCACGCTCGCGGCCGTGTATGCGCCGATCGGCTTCCTCGGCGGTCTCACCGGTTCGCTGTTCCGCGAATTCGCCTTCACGCTCGCCGGCTCGGTGATCGTGTCGGGCGTGATCGCGCTGACGCTGTCGCCGATGATGTGCTCGGTGCTGCTGAAGAATACGGAGGAGGGCCGCTTTGCCAAGCTGGTCAACCGGGTGTTCGGCGCGCTGACGCGCTGGTATGGCCGCAGGCTCGACCGCTCGCTCGACTACAAGGCGATCACCGGCCTGTTCGCTGTGACGATCCTCGGCCTCGTCGGCTTCCTCTATATGCACACCTCGAAGGAGCTGGCGCCGGAGGAAGACCAGGGCATCGTGTTCGCGGTGACCAAGGCGCCGAAGTACGCCAACATCGATTATGTCGATTTCTACGGCGACAAGCTCGACAAGGAATTCCAGAAGTTCCCCGAGACCGACCTTCGCTTCGTGCTGAACGGCATCAACGGCCCGCAGGGCGGTATCGCCGGCATGCTGCTCAAGCCCTGGGAGGAGCGCAAGCGCTCGTCGATCGCCTTGAAGCCGCTGGTGCAGGCCGAGCTTTCCAAGATCGAGGGCGTGCAGGCCTTCGCGTTCAACCTGCCGCCGCTGCCGGGTGGTCCGGGCGGTCTGCCGGTGCAGATGGTCATCAACTCGACCGCGGGCTACCAGACCGTCTATGAGCAGATGGAGAAGCTGAAGGATGCCGCGCGCAAGAGCGGCATGTTCATCGTCTCCGACAGCGACCTCGCCTACAACCAGCCGAGCGTTCAGGTCACGATCGACCGTAGCAAGGCGCAGGATCTCGGCGTCAACATGCAGAACCTCGGCTCGACGCTCGCGGTTCTGCTCGGCGGCAACTACATCAACCGCTTCAATCTCGAAGGCAGGTCGTACCAGGTGATCCCGCAGGTGCCGCGCGGTCAGCGGCTCTCGCCGGAATCGCTCGGCGGCTACTATGTGACGACCAACACCGGCCAGCAGCTGCCGCTGTCGACTGTGGTCTCGATCAAGACCAGGACCGATCCGAATTCGCTGACGCACTACAATCAGCTCAATTCGGCGACCTTCTCGGCGGTGCCGATGCCGGGCGTGACCGTCGGTGCCGCGGTCGACTTCCTGGAAGGCGAGGCCAAGAAGCTGCCTGCCGGCTTCAGCCACGACTATCTGGCCGACTCCCGTCAGTATGTGCAGGAAGGCAACCAGCTCGCGATCACCTTCGGCTTCGCGCTGATCATCATCTTCCTGGTGCTGGCCGCGCAGTTCGAGAGCCTGCGCGATCCGCTCGTGATCATGATCTCGGTGCCGATGGCGATCGTCGGCGCGCTGATCCCGCTCTTCTTCGGCGTGGCGACCATGAACATCTACACCCAGGTCGGTCTGCTCACCCTGGTCGGCCTGATCACCAAGCACGGCATCCTGATGGTGGAGTTCGCCAACGAGCTCCAGGTCAAGGAGCGGCTCGATCGCCGCTCGGCCATCGAGATGTCGGCCCGCATCCGCCTGCGGCCGATCCTGATGACGACGGCTGCGATGGTGACCGGCCTGATCCCGCTGCTCACCGCGACCGGCGCGGGCGCGGCCAGCCGCTTCTCGATCGGTCTGGTCGTCGTCGCCGGCATGTCGATCGGAACGCTGTTCACGCTGTTCGTGCTGCCTGCGGTCTACGTGGTGCTGGCGACCGACCATCGTGCGGCGGCCGATTCCGAGCGGAACAAGCAGGTCAACGAACTCGACCTCGGCGCCAAGGCGCTGCGCCCGACCTGAGGCCGGAAGCAAGCAAATCGGAGGGCGGCAGCGGCGAGTCCGCTGCCGCCCTTTTTCGTTGGGTCCCGCTGCGGCGGCCGCAACCTTGGGGCGGGCCCTTGGCCGCGCTGGCGAGAGACAAGGTCCGGTCTTCTTGCTAGGTTCCGCGGGATGAGCCTTTCCCTCCATCCCGACACCCCGCAAGCCAGGACGCTGCCGAGCGCGGCGCCGGATGGCGTCGCGCCCAGCGCGGCGGCGGGGAAGGGAATCAGGACCCGGCTGTTCGCCAAATATGTCGCGCTGTTCGTGGCGGTCGTCGCCATCGCGTTGCTCGCCAACGGCCTGTTCGAGGTCTTTTTCTATTACCGCGAGCACAAGGCCTCGCTGATCCGGGTCCAGCATGAGCAGGCCGAGGCGGCTGCGGCCAAGATCGGGCAGTTCGTCAAGGAGATCGAGAGTCAGCTCGGCTGGACCACGCAGCTGCCATGGTCGGCGGGCTCGATCGAGCAGCGTCGGTTCGACGCGCTGCGGCTGCTGCGCCAAGTGCCGGCGATCACGGAACTCGCCCAGGTCGATGCGAGCGGCAGGGAGCGTCTGCGTGTGTCGCGGCTGGCGATGGACGCGATCGACAGCGGGATCGATCTGTCTGACGACCCCAAATTCACCGAGGCGGTCGCGCGCAAGGTGTTCTACGGGCCGGTCTACTTTCGCAGGGACTCCGAGCCCTACATGACGCTGGCGCAGGCCGGGTCGCGCAAGGACGCCGGCGTCAGCATCGCGGAAGTCAACCTGAAGCTGATCTGGGACGTCGTGTCCCAGATCAAGGTCGGCCAGCACGGGCACGCTTACGTCGTCGGCCCGGAGGGGCGGCTGATCGCGCATCCCGATATCAGCCTCGTTCTGCGCAACACCGACATGTCGAACCTTGCGCAGGTGCGCGCCGCGCTGGCCGGGGGCGGGGGGACTGCCGACGCGCTCTCCGAGGCGCGCAACATCCAGGGCCAGAAGGTGCTGACCGCATCGGCCCCGATCGAGCCGATGCACTGGACCATGTTCGTCGAGCTGCCGGTCGAGGAGGCCTATGCGGCGCTCTATGCCGCGCTGGAACGGCTCGCATTCGTGCTGCTCGCGGCCTCGGTCTTCGCGGTGCTGGCCGGGATCTTCCTGGCGCGCCGCATGGTCGGGCCGATCCAGGCACTGCGCATCGGCGCCGAGCGCATCGGCGGGGGCGATTTCGCCCAGCGTATCTCGATCAAAACCGGCGATGAGCTGGAGGGGCTCGCGGACCAATTCAACCACATGGGCGAGCGCTTGCAGGAATCCTATGCCGACCTCGAGAACAAGGTCGAGCAGCGGACCGCCGAGTTGCGGGAAGCGCTGCAACAGCAGACAGCGACCTCGGAGGTCTTGGAGACCATCAGTTCGTCCGCGGGCGAACTACAGCCGGTCTTCAACAAGATGTTGGCCAATGCAACGCGGGTCTGCGGTGCGAGCTTTGGCGTCATGGATCTCTGGGACGGGGAACGATACAATCTCGTATCGGACTACAATCTGCCCCCGGAATTTGCGGCCAGGCGCCGGCATGTCGGAATGCTTGCTCCACATCCCGAGAGCGGCCTTGCCGAGGTTGTCAGAACACATCGGGTCGCCCATGTTCTCGATGTCCGTGAAGCCCCTGCCTATCGTGCTGGAGCCGAGATGGCGGTCTTGATTGGTGACGTCGGCGGCGCCCGCACGACGCTTATGGTCCCGCTGTTGCGAGATAACGAGCTGGTCGGCGTGATAACTATCTTTCGTCGTGAGGTTCGTGCGTTCACAGACAAGCAAATCGCTCTGGTAGAGAATTTTGGCAACCAGGCGGTCATTGCCATTGAGAACGCGCGACTGCTCAAGCAGCTTCGCGAACGCACGAGCGAGCTTTCCCAATCCCTCGACAATTTGCGCGCCGCACAGGATCGCCTGGTGCAGACCGAGAAGCTTGCCTCCCTCGGCCAGCTCACCGCCGGCATCGCCCACGAGATCAAGAACCCCCTCAACTTCGTCAATAACTTCTCCTCGGTCTCGACCGAGCTGATCGACGAGCTCAACGAGACCCTGCAATCGGTCTCGCTCGACGACAAGACCAAGGAGGAGGTCGACGAGCTGACTGCAATGCTCAAGGGCAATCTCGAGAAGGTGGTGCAGCACGGCAAGCGCGCCGACTCCATCGTCAGGAACATGCTGCTGCATTCGCGCCAGGGGTCTGGCGAACATCGTCCCGTCGATATCAATGCGGTCGTGGAGGAGAGCCTCAATCTCGCCTATCACGGTGCGCGCGCCGAGAGGCCCGCCTTCAATGTCACGCTCGAGCGCGAATTCGACCCCGCGGCCGGCATGATCGACATCTATCCGCAGGAGATCACGCGCGTCTTCCTCAACCTGATCTCGAACGGCTTCTACGCCGCTGCCAAGCGCAAGGCGAGTGCGGCGGAAGGTTTTGAGCCCACCCTGAGCGCTGCAACGCGGAACCTCGGTGACAAGGTCGAGATCCGGATCCGCGACAACGGCACCGGAATTCCGCCCGAGGTGCAGGAGAAGCTGTTCAACCCGTTCTTCACGACCAAGCCGGCCGGCGAAGGCACCGGGCTCGGCCTGTCCATGAGCCACGACATCGTCGTGAAGCAGCATGGTGGCACGATCGACGTGAAGACCGACCCCGGTGTATTCACCGAATTCATCATCACGCTGCCGCGGACGATGGCAGCGGGCGACACCCCCGGAGGCAAGACTTGAACGTTTACATTCTGGTCGTCGACGACGAGCCCGACGTCGAGCCGCTGTTCAGGCAACACTTCCGGCGCGACCTGCGCGCCGGCCGTTTCCAGATGGAGTTCGCGCCCTCTGCAGCCGATGCGCTGAGGCGTGCCGCCGAGGTTCGGGATCCTTCGCTGATCCTGATCCTGTCAGACATCAACATGCCAGGCATGAGTGGGCTCGACATGCTGCCGAAGGTGCGCGCCGACTATCCGCATGTCCCCGTCATCATGATCACCGCCTATGGCGACACCGAGACGCGCCGCAAGGCGATCGAGCGGGGCGCCGTCGGGCTCCTGACCAAGCCGATTGACTTTGCGCTGCTGCGCCAGGAAATCGATACGAGGCTCGAGCAAGCCGCATGACTGCGACCATCCTCTTCGTCGACGACGAGCCGGACCTCGAAGCGCTGATCCTGCAGAAGTTCCGCAGGCAGATTCGCGATGGCCAGTTCGCCCTGATGTTCGCCCGCGACGGCCTCGAGGCACTGGAGTCGCTGGAGCAGAATCCGCATGTCGACATGGTGGTCTCCGACATCAACATGCCGCGGATGGACGGGCTGTCGCTGCTGGCGAAGCTCCAGGAGGCCGAGGACAAGAAGTCGATCATCATCGTCTCGGCCTATGGCGATATGAGCAACATCCGTACCGCCATGAACCGCGGTGCATTCGACTTCCTGACCAAGCCGATCGACTTCGCCGACTTGGAAACCACGATCCAGAAGACCATCCGCCATGTGGAGATGCTGCGCGACGTGCGGCGGCGCCAGATGGAAGCCGAGCGCGCCCATGCCTCGCTGTCGCGCTTCTTCTCACCGGAGATCGCAAGACGCCTGGCGGCGGATGTCGAAGGCGACGGCATGGAGGTGCAGTGGCGCGATGTCGCCACCCTCTTCACCGACATCACCGGCTTCACCTCGCTGGTCGAGAGCGCGCCTCCGCAGACACTCGGTCAGCTCCTCAACGAATATGTCGGCGGGATGACCGAGATCGTGTTCGCGCATGAGGGGACGGTCGCCAAGATCATCGGCGATGCGATCCAGGTGCTGTTCAATGCCCCCGGCGATCAGCCGGATTATGCGACGCGTGCGGTCGCCTGCGCGCATGCTCTCGACGCCTGGGCGGAGAATTTTTCTGCGTGTTGGAGGGCGAAGGGCGTGAATTTCGGGACGACCCGCATCGGTGCCCATGCAGGTCCTGCGCTGGTCGGCAATTTCGGCGGCAATCGTTTCTTCGACTACACGGCCTATGGCGACTCCATCAACATCGCGGCGCGGCTGGAAGCCGCCAACAAACACCTGGGCACGCGCATCTGCGTCAGCGCCAACGTCGCCAAGGCGGCTGAGAATTTTCAAGGACGTCCCGTCGGCGAGCTGATGCTGCGCGGACGCAGCGAGCCGCTGCGCGCGTTCGAGCCGTTGTTGCCGGACAAATTCGAAGCGCCGGAGACGGCGATCTATTCGGAGGCTTTCGCCAAGATGGAGGCTGGCGACGCCGCAGCCATGCCGGCCTTCGCCTCGCTGGTCGGCATGCGTGCCGACGATCCGCTGGCCGGTTTTCACCTGAAGCGCCTGCTCAACGGCGCCAAGGGCATTCGCATGCAACTGGAATAGGAGCCCGTCATGACGCGCGAATTCTCCGCCGGCAATTATCGTTTCATCCCGTCCGTGTTCCAGTATTCGGCCGGTGCTGCCGCGGATGACGGCTACGAGATCGAGCGCGTCCGCTTCGACCGCCTGGTGCCGCTCGCCGAAGGATTTGCGCTGGCCGCAAAATTCATCCAGGAGGCGGGGCGGCCGCTGACGGCGTTCTGTGCCTGCGAATTGCGCTCACCGGCCGCCTTCAGCGAGGAAGGCTTTCGCGCCTTCAACCTGCATTATGTGAAGACGCTATCGGAATGGGGCATCTTCGACGGCACCACCAATCCGGTGGCGCGCAGCAACGTCTGTCCCGAGATCGACCCGCCGTCCGAGCCGTCGTTCTACGCGTTCTCCTTCACGCGCCCGACGCGGTCAAACGCACCGAGCTTCGTCATTGCCGGCGGCGCCGAGGCGCGCGAGGGCAGCGGCACCTATGTCGAGCGCACGGTGCGCTACCGCGATCTCAGCCCGGACGGTCTGCGCGAGAAGGTGCGCTTCACCACGACCTCGCAGATGGAAAACCGGATGACGGCGTTCGGCTTCGGCTGGAAGGACACGACCGGCGTGCAGGCCTATTCGGTGCACGACTTCCACCATGCCCTCGTCGATGAGCTGGTCCGCCGCGGCGCGCTGCGCTCCGGCCTGACCTGGCATTTTGCCCGGCCGCCGGTGGTCGATCTCGAATACGAGATGGATTGCCGCCGCGTGATGCGGGAGGTGGTGATCTAGCGCTGCCTTGGGTCGAGCGCGTCGCGCAGGCCGTCGCCGAGCAGATTCAGCGACAGAACCACGAGGAAGATCGCAAGGCCCGGCCAGATCGCCATCCACGGCGCCTGGGTCAGGAAGCGTTGTGCCGCATTGAGCATGCTGCCCCAGGACGGCGCCGGCGGCTGCTGGCCGAGGCCGAGGAACGACAGCGCGGCCTCGGCGATGATGGCCGCCGCGATAGAGAGCGTCGCCTGCACCAATAGCGAAGGCAGGATGTTCGGCAGGATATGTGAGAACGCGATCCGCCAGGGCGGGTTGCCGAGCGCTCGTGCGGCCTCGACATAGTCCTCGGCCTTGACGCTCAGTACCTGGCCGCGGGTCAGCCGGATGAAGATCGGCGTGGCCGAGATGCCGATCGCGATCATGGCGTTGCCGAGGCTCGGACCGAGGAACGCGGCGAGCGCGATCGCCAGGATCAAAAACGGGCAGGCCAGCATCGCATCGGTGATGCGGCTGATCAGCGCATCGACAAAACCGCCGCGATAGCCGGCGAGCAGGCCGAGCGGCACGCCGATGCCGAGCGCGATCGCGACCGAGATGAGGCCTGCGAGCAGGGAGGCGCGCGCGCCGTAGACGACGCGGCTGAGGATGTCGCGGCCGAGCTCGTCGGTGCCGAACCAGTGCGCCGCGGTCGGCGGTTTGCGCACGAGGCTCCAGCTCGTCGCGATGGGGTCATAGGGCACGACGATGGGCGCAAGGACTGCCAGCGCGATGAACATCGTGATCACGACGAGCCCGAACACGGCGGCCTTGCGCTTGAACAGCCGCCGCCGCGCGCGGCGCGCGGGGCTGTCGAGCTCATAGCTCTGCGTGGCGGAGGGGGCGGCGGGCAGCGCGGCGTCGGTCATGGCGCTAGCCCCGCAGCCGCGGATTGACGAGGATATAGGCGATGTCGGCAACGAGATTCAGCGTAATGTAGACCGTGGCCGTCACCAGCACCACGCCCTGCACGACCGCATAGTCGCGATTGAACACGGCATCGACGATCAGCTTGCCGAAGCCGGGAATGGAGAAGATCTGCTCGGTCAGCACGGCGCCCGACAGGAGCGTGCCGAGCTCGAGCGCGCCGAGCGTGATCACGGGCGTCAGGGCATTGCGCATCGCATGCTTGAGGATCACCGAGCGCTCCGACAGGCCCTTGGCGCGCGCGGTGCGGACGTAGTCGCTTTCCAGCACCTGGAGCATCGCGCTACGCGTATGCCGCATCAGGATCGCGGAAATCGCGTTGCCGAGCACGAAGGCCGGCATGATGGTGGCGGCCAAGCTCGCGCGCCAGTTCTCGGTCAGCGGGACGTAGCCCGAGGCCGGCAGCCAGCCGAGCTCGATCGAGAACAGGAAGATCAGGAGAATTCCAAGCCAGAAATTCGGCGTCGAGATGCCCCACAGCGCGAACAGGTTGGCGCCGTAGTCCCAGGCCGTACCCTTCCTCACGGCCGAGACGATGCCGGCGGGAATGCCAATGAAGAACGCGATCAGGATCGCCATCGAGCCGAGCTGCAGCGTCACCGGCAGCTTCTGCGCGATCAGCTCGCGCACCGGCATCTTGTTGCGCAGCGACTCGCCGAAATTGCCTGTCAGCACACCCTTGAGCCAGTAGACGTATTGCACGGGAATCGGCTGGTCGAGCTTGTACTGCTGGCGGATCTGCTCGATCACGGCGGGATCGCGCTCCTCGCCGGCCATCACCAGCGCGGGGTCGCCCGGCAGCAACTGTTGCAGCGAGAAGATCAGCACCGACACGAAGAACAGCGTCGGCACGATCTGCGCGATGCGGCGGGCGAGGAAGTTCAGCATGGTTCGACCCGTGTCCCGGGCGCTGCGTAACATGCAATGTTGCGCAGCTGAACCGGGACCCATCTATCCTGATGAGCGGTTGTCATGGGTCCCGGCTCTGCGGTGCAGCGCTTACGCGCTGCGCCGCGTCCGGGACACGCCATTGTCGTCATCAGGTCGATCACTTGAACTTCAGCCCGACCACGCGCACCAGCCCGTCGGGCATCTGCCGGTAGCCCTCGAGCTTCTTCGTGTGCGCGATCAGCAGCGTGCGGTGATAGATGTAGATGATCGGCAGGTCGTCGAGCACGATCTTGGTCAGCTTGGCATAGGTCGCCTTGCGTTCCTCGACGTTGGATGTCGCCCGTCCCTCTTCCAGCAGCTTGTCGACCTCGGGGTTCGAATAGCCTCCGTCGTTCTGCGGCGCCTTGCTGCGCATGAAGATGTAGGAATTGCCGTCGGGATCGATGCGGCCGCTCCAGTTGATCTGAAACACCTGGAATTCGCCGGCCTGTGCCTGCTTGAAGGTGGTCGCGAATTCGACGGCGCGGATCTTGATGTCGAAGCCGGCTTCCGCGGCCATGGACTGCACGACCTGGGCGACGGCCTCATACTCGGTGCCCTTGGGAACCATGTAATCGACGGTGACGGGGAGGCTGACGCCGGCTTCCTTCAACAGCGCCTTGGCCTTGGCGATGTCGCGGCCCGGAATGGGGAACGCCTTCTGGTAGTAGGGGTGCGTCGGGCTGACCCACTGATTGCCCGGCGTGAACTCGCCGTTGAACACGACCTGGTTGATGGCCTCGCGGTCGATCGACAGGCTGAGCGCCTGGCGCACCTTCGCCGACTGGCTGAGCGGCCCCTTGGCCTTGTCATTGCCGATGTTGATGGTCAGGCCTTGATAGCCGAGCTCGGGGGCCGTCGACAGCACCAGCTTGGGATCGGCGCGGACGTCCTTGATGTCGGTCGCGAGCACGCGTTCGATCAGATCGAGCGCACCGGATTTCAGGTTCGCAAGCCGCACGGTCGAGTCGATGATCGGCTGGAACACGACGCGATCGATGTGAACGTTGTCCTTGTTCCAGTAGTCTGCGAACTTCTCGAATACCATGCGGTCCTGCTGGACGCGCTCGACGAACTTATAGGGGCCGGCGCAGACCGGATGCAGGCCGAACTTGTCGCCGGCCGCCTTCGCCGCCTTCGGCGAGACCATCATGCCGGAGCGGTCGGTGAGCTGGGCGATCAGCGGCGAGTAGGGCGTCTTCAGCACCAGCTTGATGGTGAGGGGATCGACCACCTCGACGTGGTCGACGCTGGCAAGCTCCGACTTGCGGAACGAGGTCGGCAGCGTCATGTGACGCTCGATCGAGAATTTTGCGGCCTCCGCATCCAGCGGCTCGCCGTCATGGAATTTGACGCCTGGCCGGAGCTTGATCGTCATTTCCTTGCCGTCCGCCGAGGTCTCGTGGGATAGGGCAAGCTGCGGCACGATGTTCAGCTTCTCGTCGATGTCGAACAGCTTGTCGCAGAAGGCGGAGAACACGATGCGGCCGACATAGGTGCGGCCGATGCTGGGATCGAGAATGTCGGGGTCTTCGGCGATCCCGATGCGAAGCGTGGTCTGAGCCTGGACCGTGCCCACGAGCGACGTCAGCAGGGCCGACGCCAGGATTGTCACACGCATGAAGCTCATCGCTCTCAACCTCTGTTTCACTTCTATGTGGGGGCCGGCCCCAATGAACTAACCCCGCCGCCGCGTGCTGCTTCCGGCCCGCCGCTGAAGGCTGCGACCAATTTTTCCAGCACCGGCGAGAAGCCGCCATCCATGGGAACGATCGCCGCCGAGGACGGCAGTTCCGACGTTCGGTGGCAGGCCGTTGCATGTCCGATGCCATCCGAGACGAGCTGCGGCATTTCAGTGCGGCAACGCTCGACCACATAGGGGCAGCGGGTGTGGAAGCGGCATCCCGGCGGCGGATTGAGGGCGCTGGGGATCTCTCCCTGCAGCACAATCCGGCTGCGCTTTGCCCGCGGTTTGGGCACGGGGATCGCGGACAACAGTGCGCGGCTATAGGGATGGCGCGGCGCGGCGAACAGCGCGTCGGCCTCCGCGGTCTCAACGATCTGGCCGAGGTTCATCACCGCGACATGGTCGGCGATGTGCTTGACCACGGCGAGATCGTGCGAGACGAAGATATAGGCGAGGCCGAGGCGGTCCTGGAGCGCGCGCAGCAGGTTGAGAATCTGCGAGCGGATCGAGACGTCGAGCGCCGAGACCGGCTCGTCGCAGATGATCAGCTTCGGTTCGACCGCGAGCGCGCGGGCGATGGCGATGCGCTGGCGCTGGCCGCCGGAGAACTCGTGCGGATAGCGCCGGGCGAGGCGCGGCTCCAGCCCGACCAGCCGCAGGATCTCCGCGACGCGTTCGGGCCGCCGCGCCGCCGGAACGAGATCGTGCAGCGCCAGCGGCTCGGTCAGGATCTGGCCGACCGTCATGCGCGGATTGAGCGAGGCGTAAGGGTCCTGGAAGATGATCTGCGCCTCGCGGCGGAATCTTCGCAGCGCGTCGGCGTCGAGGGAGAGGAGATCGCGGCCGTCGAAGCGCACCGTGCCGGCATCCGGCTCGATCAGCCGCAGCACCAGGCGGCTGACGGTGGACTTGCCGCAGCCGGATTCGCCGACCAGCGCCAGCGTCTTGCCGGCGTCCAGCGAGAAAGACACGCCATCGACCGCTTTGACATGCGCAAGCGCCCGGCCGAACAGCGAGCGCTCGGCGACGAAATGCTTGACCAGGCCCTCGACTTCGAGCAGCGCCATCACGACACCAGCAGTTCGAGCGGCGCGCGGATGCAGCGCGAGAGGTGACCGGCGCTGGCTTCCACCAGCGGCGGCGGCGCCTTGGTGCAGGTATCCAGCACGAAGGGACAGCGCGCGGCGAAGCGGCAGCCGGCGGGCGGCTGTGCCATGTTCGGGACCATGCCTTCGATCGTCGCCAGCTGCTCGGCGCGGTGGTCGAGCCGCGGGATCGAGCCGAGCAGGCCGACGGTGTAGGGATGCTGCGGCGCGGAGAACAGCTCATCCACCGGCGCGCGTTCGACGATCTCGCCGGCATACATCACCGCGACCTCGTCGCAGACCTCGGCAACGACACCGAGATCGTGGGTGATCAGGATAATCGCGGCGCCGCTCGCGGCCTTCAGCTCGCGCATCAGCTCCAGGATCTGAGCTTGCAAGGTGACGTCGAGCGCGGTGGTCGGCTCGTCCGCGATCAGGAGCCGCGGATCGCAGGCGAGCGCCATCGCGATCATCACGCGCTGGCGCATGCCGCCGGAGAGTTTGTGCGGATATTCGTCGATGCGCCGCTCGGGCGAGGGGATGTGGACGCGGCGCAGCAGCTCGATCGCCCGCTCGCGCGCGCTCTTCCGCGAGCCGCCACGGTGACGCAGGATCGTCTCGATGATCTGGTCGCCGATGGTAAAGCTCGGGTTGAGCGAGGTCATCGGCTCCTGGAAGATCATCGCCAGCCGGTTGCCACGCAGATCGCGCAACGTCTGGTCCGGGGTCTTCAGCAGGTCAAAACCGTCGAAGCGGATCGCGCCTGATATCTCCGCGCTCTGCTTCGGCAGCAGGCCCATGATCGCCAGCGACGTCACGCTCTTGCCGCAGCCGGATTCGCCGACGAGGCCGAGCGTCGCGCCGTTTGCGACGCTGAGATCGACGCTGTCGACGGCGTGGGTGACGCGGCCATCGTCACCATGAAAGCGGATGCGCAGATCGCTGATCTCGATGAGGGGGCTCGCGCTCATGATCGTCTCGCGCGCGCCGCAGCGATGCTGGCGTCGATGACACTCCGATCGGTGTTGCCGGCCGGGTTCTGCCGCGTCGGCATGGAGGGGCGGAAGTGAACCCAGAGCTCGTGGCTGACGCGCTCGAGCCGTTCGAGCTCGCCGAGCGGATCGGGATGGTCGTCGGCGCGAATATCCAGCGCCGGCCATTCTTCGTCGCCGTGGATCAGGAGCGCCGCCGATTGCTTGCCGCGCTTGTCGCCGCCGGCGGCTTCGCCTGCGCGCATCGCGGCGAGCAGGCGGCGCGGGAAGGGCAGGCTGTCATTGGCGATGTAGGTCTTTGCGGTCTCGTCGAGCACGTCGGCGCCGGCGAGCATGTTGCCGGCGATCGAGAAGCCGCTGCCGGCGATGTGGCCGCACCAGTCGACGCAGTCGCGCCCGGTATGCGCCGCGATCTCGCCGCTGGCGTCCATGATGTGGACCTGGCGGCTCTCGCGGCCGTCGTCGGTCGCGAGGAGGGTAGCGAGCACGTCATGGACGTTCAAACCTTCGCGCAGCAACTTCACGCCGTCGATGCCGAAATAGGGATTGACGAAGGCCTGGGTCGCGATGGCGCCGAGGCCGGCCGCGATATAGGGCACTCGCGCGCCGACGGCGAAGAAGCGGGTCGCAACCGCGATGCCGAACTGGCCGGTGGCAGGATCGCGTGCGATGATCGACCAGGTCATGTGCTACCTTCAGCGTCCCGCGGCGTAGCCCTGCATGCCGCGCGGATTGGCGGCGGCGCGGCGGCGTACCCCGACACGCGAGGCCGCGGTAAGGCGTCCCTCGGACCAATCGGGGCCGACCTCCACGATATGCCCGCGTTCGCGCAAATTCTCGATCGTCGCCTTCGGCACGCGGTTCTCGACCACGAGCACGCCTGGCCGCGCGGTGCGCGGCCAGAATGAGATCGGGAAATGCTCGGAATGCCAAGCCGGCGCGTCGATCGCCTCCTGGAGATTGAGATTGCAATGGACGTGGCGCAGGAAGAACTGCGTGATCCACTGATCCTGCTGGTCGCCGCCGGGCGAGCCCCAGGCGAGATAAGGCTCGCCGTCGCACAGCGCCATGGTCGGCGACAGCGTCGTGCGCGGCCGCTTGCCCGGCGCGAGCGAGCCCGGTTGGTTCTCCTCCAAATCGAACATTTGTGCGCGGCTGCCGAGGCAGAAGCCCAGCTCAGGGATGACAGGCGAGGATTGCAGCCAGCCCCCTGAAGGCGTCGAGGACACCATGTTGCCAGTCTTGTCGATGATGTCGAAGTGCACGGTGTCGCCGCGCACCTCGCCGAAGCGCCCCACGGTTGGTTCACCGGCGCCGAGCGCGCCAACGGCCTCGCGTTGGCCCTCAGCGCGGCGCAGCTTGACCACGCCGCCGAAGCCCTCGACCGCGCCGGGCCGGAGATCGAGCGAAGCCTTCTCGGTGACCAGCTTGCGGCGCTCGTCGTTATAGGCATCCGACAGCAGCGTCGCGATCGGGATCTCGCTGAATTTGGGATCGCCGTAGAATTTTTCGCGGTCGGCGAAGGCGAGCTTGGCGCATTCGATCTGGAGATGGATGAACTCGGGCCCGGTCGGGTCGAGCCCATCGAGCGCAAAGCCCTTCAGCAGCGCGAGCTGCTGCAGCGTCACCGGACCCTGGCTCCAGACGCCGGCCTTGCAGACGGTGTAGCGGCCGTAGTCGTAGGTCAGCGGCGCCTCGACCGTCGGCTGCCAGCGCGCCATGTCGTCGGCGGAGAGCACGCCGCGATGCGGCGAGCCGCTGACGTCCATCACTTCCTGGGTGCGGCAGAACCTGTCGATGGCTTCCGCGACGAAACCTTGCGACCAGGCTTTTCGCGCGCGCTCGATTTCGGCATCGCGGCCATCGCCACCGCTCTCGGCCTCGTTCAGAATCCGGGCGTAGGTCGCAGCCAGCGTCTTGTTGGTGAAGAGGATGCCGGGTTTCGGCACTTCACCGTTCGGAAGATAGACCGCGGCCGATGTCGGCCAGTGCTTGCGGAACAGCTGCTCGACGGTCTGGATGGTGGCGCAGGCGCGTTCGACCAGCGGATAGCCGTCGCGGGCGTAGGAGATCGCGGGTTCCAGCACGTCGCGCACGCGCATCGTGCCGTAGTCACGCAGCAGCATCATCCAGGATTCGAACGTGCCGGGGACGCAGGCGGCGAGCAGGCCGGTGCCGGGCACCATGTCGAGGCCTTCGCTCTTGTAATGCGCGATGGTGGCGCGGGCCGGAGCCGGGCCCTGGCCGCAGATCACTTCGGTGCGGCCGCGCTTGACGTCATGGACGATAATGGGGACGTCCCCGCCGGGGCCGTTCAGATGCGGCTCGACCACCTGGAGCGTGAAGGCGGTGGCGACGCCGGCGTCGAAGGCGTTGCCGCCCTTTTCGAGGATGGCCATGCCGACGGCGGTCGCGATCCAGTGCGTCGAGGCGACGACGCCGAACGTGCCCTCGATCTCGGGGCGCGTGGTGAAGGGATCGGGATTGACGTTGCTGGCCATCTTATTTCGCTACCTTGTTTCCGGCGCGCGCAATTGATCACAACCGGTGCTGGGATGCCAAATGCACAGACCGCATGGCACGCGCGCGTTAGGCCGGGACCGGCGCGGTGTTGACTGCATGGCAGGCAACCCCGTCGATCAGTTCCGGAGTTTCCTTGCGGCAGAGATCGAACGCCAGCGGACAGCGCGGATTGAAGGCGCAGCCGGGCGGCGGATTGATCGGGTTCGGGATCTCGCCCTTCACCGGAATGCGCTGGCGGCCGCTCATCGCGAGGTCAGGCACGGCCCCCAGCAGCATCTTGGTGTAGGGCATGCGTGGCCGGGAAAACAGCTCGCGTCCCTCCGCGATCTCGACGATACGGCCGAGATACATCACGCCGACGCGGCTCGCCATGTGGCGGACCACGGCGAGGTTGTGGCTGATGAACATGTAGGTCAGGCCGAACTTGTCCTGGAGGTCGCGCATCAGATTGAGGATCTGTGCCTGCACGGAGACGTCGAGCGCCGAGGTCGGCTCGTCGCAGACGATGAATTCGGCGTCGGATGCGAGCGCGCGCGCGATCGCGATGCGCTGGCGCTGGCCGCCGGAGAACTCGTGCGGAAATTTCAGCCGGTCGTCCGGATGCAGGCCGACGAGGCTGAGCAACTCGCCGACGCGGGCCTGGATCTCGCGCTCGCCCTGGATCAGGTCGAACGCGCGGATCGGCTCGGAGATGATGGCATCGACACGGAAGCGCGGATTCAGGCTCGCATAGGGGTCCTGGAAGATCATCTGGATGCGGCGGCGCAGCTTGCGCCGCGCCGGTGCCTGCCTCGGATCGCCCATCGAGACGCCGTCGATCAGCACGTCGCCGGAGCTCGGCGGCAGCAGGCCGACGACCATCCGCGCCACCGTGGTCTTGCCCGAGCCGGACTCGCCGACCAGCGCAAAGGTCTCGCCCTTCCTGATGTCGAAGGTAACCCCGTCGACAGCCTTGAGGTATTCGAGATGGCCGCCTTCGAGCACGCGGTTCAGCCAAGGTTTTGAGACGTCGAAGACGCGGCGCAGATTGGTGGCCTGGACGAAAGGCGTGCTCATGCCGCGCTCTCCGCCGGCACATTGTCGTAGAGATGGCAGGCGACCGATTGCGCGCCGCGCGGCAGCGGCTCCGGCCGCTCGACACGGCAACGGTCGAACGCGAAAGCGCAGCGCGGGTTGAACGAGCAGCCGCGCGGAATCGCCGACAGGCGTGGCATCGAGCCCGGGATCTGCACCAGGCGCTTGTCTTCGCCGGCAAGCGTCGGGATCGCGCCCATCAGGCCCTTGGCATAGGGATGCAGCGGGTTCTTCACGACGTCCTGCACCGGGCCGATCTCGGCGACGCGTCCGGCATACATCACCGCGACGCGGTCCGAGGTTTCCGCGATCACGCCCATGTCGTGGGTCACCAGCATCACGGCAGTGCCGTGATCGCGGCCGAGCCGCTTTATCAGCGAGATGATCTGGGCCTGCACGGAGACGTCGAGCGCGGTGGTCGGCTCGTCCGCGATGATCAGCTCCGGCTCGGCGCAGATCGCGAGCGCAATCACCACGCGCTGGCGCATGCCGCCGGAGAATTCGTGGGGATAGCCGTCGATGCGCTTCTCCGGCGCGGGAATGCCGACCTCGGCGAGCAGATCGATGGCGCGGCGGCGGGCGGCGGATTCGGAGAGATTGAGGTGGGTCCGGATCGTCTCGACGATCTGGTCGCCGACCTTGTACAGCGGATTGAGCGAGGTGAGGGGATCCTGGAAGATCATGCCGATGCGCTTGCCGCGGACGCGCCGCATCTCCTCCGGCGGCAGGTTGTCGATGCGCATTCCTGCGAGGCGGATCTCGCCGCCGGCAATACGGCCGGGCGGATCGATCAGGCCGATCACCGCGAGGCCGGTGACGGATTTGCCGGCGCCGGATTCGCCGACCACCCCGAGCACCTCGCCCTTGGCAATGTCGAAGGAGACGTCGTCGATGGCGCGCAGCGTGCCGCGGCGGGAGGCGAACTCGACCTGGAGATTACGCACGGAGAGAACGGGTTCGGTCATGGGCGAGGCGTACTCATCGAAGCTTCGGGTTGAGCGCATCGCGCAGCCAGTCGCCGAGCAGGTTGATCGACAGGATCAGCGCGGCCAGCGCGAGCCCGGGGAAGGCGACGATCCACCATTCGCCGGCGAACAGATAGTTGTTGCCGATGCGGATCAGCGTGCCGAGTGAGGGCATGGTGTCGGGCAGGCCGACGCCGAGGAAGGACAGCGTTGCTTCCGTGATGATGGCGAGCGCAAGGTTGATCGTGGCGATGACCAGGATCGGGCCCATCGTGTTCGGCAGCACGTGGCGCAGCATGATCTTCGGCGCGGGCAGGCCGATCAGCTGCGCGGCGGCGACGTAGTCCTTGTTCTTCTCGACCATCACGGAGCCGCGCACGGTCCGGGCATATCCGACCCAGAAGCTGAGGCCGATCGAGATCACCAGCACGAACAGCATGCTGGTGGCGTCCAGCCGGTTGCCGAGGATCGACTTTGCGATGCCGTTGACCAGCAGTGCGATCAGGATGGCGGGGAAGGTGAGCTGCACGTCGGCAATCCGCATGATGACGCCGTCGACG
Organism: Bradyrhizobium sp. CB1717; assembly: GCF_029714325.1. NCBI lineage: Bacteria > Pseudomonadati > Pseudomonadota > Alphaproteobacteria > Hyphomicrobiales > Nitrobacteraceae > Bradyrhizobium > Bradyrhizobium sp. CB1717. The sequence continues at coordinate 6,938,415 of NZ_CP121666.1, read as the reverse complement.
GCGCCGCCGAAATAGCCGGCGATGAGACCGAGCGCGATGCCGAGGGCGCCGGCGAAGATCACGCCGGCAACGCCCACGGCGAGCGAGATGCGCATGCCGTAGAGGATGGCGGAGAACACATCGCGGCCCTGCTCGTCGGTGCCGAGCAGGAACGGGCTCTGGCCGTCGGCGGTCCACAGCGGCGAGATCCGCGAATTGATCAACTGGAGCTGCGCCGGATCGAACGGGTTCTGCACCGCGAGCACGGATGCAAAGATCGCAAGCAGGAAGAACACGACCGTTATGGCGGCCGCAACCATGGTGAGCTTGGAGCGGCGGAACGAATAGAACACGTCGCTGTCGAGCGCGCGGCTGAACCAGCTGCGGGCGTGGGGCGGTTGCGCGCTCTTCCGATCGGAATTGGAGACGACTGCGTCGGACATGCAGGCTGCCTTACGTGGCGCGGCCGACTGTCGCGCGCAGGCGCGGGTCGACCACGGTGTAGAGGATATCGACCACCAGGTTGATGGTGACGAAGATCAGCGAAACCATCAGCAAATAGGCGGCCATGATCGGGATATCGACGTTTTGCACGGCCTGGACGAACAGAAGTCCCATGCCCGGCCACTGGAACACGGTTTCGGTGATGATTGAAAATGCAATAACCGAGCCAAACTGCAGTCCGGCCACGGTGATCACGGGAATGAGGGTGTTCTTCAGCGCATGGCCGAAATGGATCGCACGCGTGGTCAGCCCCCGCGCGCGGGCGAAACGGATATAGTCGGTCCGCAGCACCTCCAGCATCTCCGCGCGCACCAGCCGCATGATCAGGGTCATCTGGAACAGGCCGAGGGTGATCGAGGGCATGATCAGCGCCTTCAGGCCCGACAGCGTCAGCAGCCCCGTCGTCCACCAGCCGAGCTTCACCACCTCGCCGCGGCCGAACGAGGGCAGCCAGCCAAGCGTCACCGCGAACAGGTAGATCAGGAGGATGCCGATCAGGAAAGTCGGCAGCGAGATGCCGATCAGGGAGACCGCCTGGAATAATTTGGCGAGCACGGTGTCGCGCTTGAGGGCCGAATAGACGCCCATCAGGATGCCGAACACCATCGCAAACACGGTCGCGCAGATCGCCAGTTCCAGCGTCGCGGGCATGCGTTCGCTGAGCAGCGCCGAGACCGGCTGGCGGAACTGGTAGGAGACGCCGAACTTGAACTGCGCGGCATCGGCGAAATAGCGCATGAACTGCACCGGCACGGGATCGTCGAGTCCGAGCGACTTGCGCACGATCGCGCGCTCCGCCGCCGAAGTGTCGATCGAGACGATCTGGTTGACGGGGTCGCCGGCGAAACGGAACATCGAGAACGCGATGATGCCGACGGCGAACATGACGCCGATGGCCTGAACGGCGCGGCGAAGCGTGAAAGCGAGCATGCCTTCCACTTTCCTTGGGTGTGCGTACGGCCGACGTCCTTGTCAGCCGGAAAAGGAAAGGTCCCGGAAGCCTGACGCTGCCGGGACCTCGTGTTCAATTAACGCTATTCCTTCTTGGTCGCCCAGTGGAACATGACGAGATTGTCGGCGCGCTGCGGCAGGTTGACCTTCTTCGAAACGCCCCAGGCGAGAGCCTGCTGGTGCAGCGGGATGTAGGACCAGTCCTTGATGCCGATCTGGTAGGCCTCCTTGATCAGCTGGTTGCGTTTCTCGGCGTCGGTTTCGACCAGCACCTTGTCGGTGATGGCGTCGAACTCCTTGTTGCAGTAGCCGCCGAGATTGGCCTCGCCCCGCGAGGATTTCGCATCGTCGCGGCAGCCCATGATGTCGTAAAGCACGTTGTGGGAGTCCATCGTGCTCGGGGTCCAGCCCAGCAGATAGAACGAGGTCTGGTACCCGCCCTGCTTGAGCACCTTGGCGAAGTACTGCGCCTTCGGCTGCGCCAGCAGATTGATCTTGACGCCGATGCGGGCAAGCATGCCGACCACGGCCTGACAGATCGCGGCGTCGTTGACGTAGCGGTCGTTCGGGCAGTCCATGGTGACCTCGAAGCCGTCGGGGTAGCCGGCTTCGGTCAGCAGCTTCTTGGCGCCGTCAGGATCGAATTTCGGCCGCGTGAAGCTCTTGGACAGTGCGAACAGCTCCGGCGCGATCATCAGCGCCGACGGCGTCGACAGCCCGCGCATCACGCGCGTCTTGATCAGCTCGATGTCGATTGCCTTGTAGAAGGCTTCGCGGACACGGATGTCCTTGAACGGGTTCTTGCCCTTGATGTTGGAGTAGAGCAACTCGTCGCGCATCTGGTCGAAGCCGATGAAGATGGTGCGCAGCTCCGGCCCCTTCAGCACCTGGGCGTTCGGGCTGGAATCGACGCGAGAGATGTCCTGGATCGGCACCGGCTCGATGACGTCGACCTCGCCCGAGAGCAGCGCCGCGACGCGGGTGGCGTCGGAGGAGATCGGGGTGAAGATGATCTCCTTCAAATTACCTTCGACCTTGCCCCAGTAATTGGGATTGGCCTTGAACACCGTCTTCACACCGGGCTGATGGCTCTCGATGATGAAAGGACCGGTGCCGTTCTCGTGGAGCGAGGCGTAGCTCGGCGTGGTCGCCGCCACCGGGGTCGGATCGACGACGTTGTTCTCCTCGGCCCATTTCTTGTCCATGATGTACCAGACATCCCACGAGTTAAGCAGGATGGGATTGGGCGAGGGCAGCACGAAATCGACGGTGTAGTCGTCGACCTTGACGACCTTGACGTCCGGCGCAAGGCGGGTCTGCATGTTGGACCCCTTCTTGCGGACGCGATCGGCCGAGAACACCACGTCGTCGGCGGTGAAGGGATCGCCGTTGTGGAACTTCACGCCCTTGCGCAGATGGAAGCGCCAGCGGGTCGGCTCCGGAGTTTCCCAGCTTTCTGCCAGTGCCGGGATGATCTTGAGGTCCTTGTCGCGCGCGGTGAGGCCTTGATAGACGTGCCCGAGATGGGCGTGGGTGGTGCTCTCGTTGAGCGTATAGGGATCGAGCGACTTCAGGTCACCCTGGTTGGCATAACGTAGCGTCTGGCTCGACGCCGGCGAGACCGCCAACGCAAGCGTGCCGGCGAGCGTCGCCGCAAACAGACTTCGACCGATTGACATTCTTGACCCTCTCCACACTGCCACGCCGGTGATTTTTGATTGTTCGGCGGGGCTGACTGATCCATGTTGCCCAGAGTTCACGACCCGTGCAAGCGCCATTCCAGCAAGGAACGCGCCAAGTTGCACCGCTGTGCAGCAATGCTGCCCGGCAATCTAGGGGAGGCCGGCGCGCGAACGACATTCGACTTTCGACCTGTGAGGTCTCCGGAAGCAGCGACATGGGCCCTGCCGGCCGCCGGCATTTCAGTCGTCCGCTGCGGTCGCGGCCGGGCGATTTGATTGACCATACCCGTCGATTGCGGAAGCCGGTCCTAGCGGCTTCCCCTTAGGCCGCTTGCGTTGCACACCGTGTCGCGGTGATACTGCGAGCAGGCCGCTCGAATCTCATCCGGAGGGGACATGAAGGTTAACATCGAAATCGACTGCACCCCCCTCGAGGCCCGCCAGTTCTTCGGATTGCCCGACGTGGCGCCGATGCAGACGGCGGTGATGGACAAGCTGCAGCAGCAAGTCCTCAGCAATATCGAGAAGGTCTCGCCGGAATCGCTGATCCAGAGCTGGTTCACCTTCGATCCCAAGATTGCCGAGCGGTTTCAGGACATGTTCGTCACCATGGCTGGTCTCGGTAGCCCGCGCAGCAGCGACAAGAAGAAATAGTGCAGTCCGGGCGGGACGGAGCGCAGGATCCAGGCCGGCTTCGTCCGCCGGCTCTCGGCCTGCTGCTGGCCGAAGCCCGTGGACTGTTCGAGTTCAACGCGAGCCTGCTGCTTTCGCCGCTGCTGATGCGTGCGCCCAAAGGCGACGGCCATCCTGTGCTGGCGCTGCCGGGCTTTCTCGCCAGCGATCTTTCGATGGCGCCGCTGCGGCGCTATCTCAGTGAGCTCGGCTATGAGGCACATGCCTGGAGGATGGGCCGCAATCTCGGCGGGCTGGAGCGGATGCGGGAGGCATTGCGCACGCGTCTCGCCGAAATCCATGCTGCGACCGGGCGCAAGGTCAGCCTGGTCGGATGGAGTCTCGGCGGCGTCTATGCCCGCGATCTCGCGCTTCGGGCGCCCGACATGGTTCGCTACGTCGTCACGCTCGGCAGCCCTTTTGCCAACGACGTGCGCGCGACCAACGCCACGCGGCTCTATGAGGCGCTGTCCGGCGAGCGGGTCGAGGATTTCGCGGAAGCGCGCGAAGCGATCGCCGGCGAACTGCCGGTGCCGGCGACGTCGATCTATTCGCGCGCCGACGGTGTCGTGAACTGGCGGACGTGCCTGTTGCATCCCTCCGACCGTGCCGAGAATATCGAGGTGCACCTGGCGAGCCACATCGGGCTCGGCGTGAACCCCGCGGTGCTGTGGGCCGTGGCGGACCGCCTGGCGCAACCGGAGGGAGAGTTCTGGCCATTTGACCGGGTGGGGCCCTTTGCCATTGCATATGCCCCGCCGGAGCGGGCAGTATCGGCCTGACGAGAAGCGCCGCCAAGGCGCCCGTCGATTATTCGGGAGGGAACTATGGCTGACGGTAAGAAGCTGTCGTCGCTGGACGCGTCGTTTCTGTATCTGGAAACGCCGGAGATGCCGATGCATGTCGGAAGCATGGCGATCTTCCGCCTGCCCGACGACTACAAGGGCGACTTCTTCGAAGACTTCAAGGCGATGATCGTCTCGCGCCTGCACATCGCGCCGATCCTGAAGGCGCGGCTGGAGAAGGCGCCGCTCGACATCGACCATCCCTCCTGGGTCGAGGACGACCAGTTCGACATCGACCGTCACATCTTCCGCGCCAGCCTGCCGCAGCCGCGCGACCGCGCCACGCTCGAACGCATCGTCGGCTGGATGCATGCCAAGCTCTTGAACCGCGCCCGCCCGCTCTGGGAGTTCTACGTGTTCGAGGGCATGAAGGACAACGAGGTCGGGCTCTATTCCAAGATGCACCATGCCGCGATCGACGGCGGCGCCGGCGCGGCGCTGACCAACATGATCTACGACATCTCGCCGATCCCGCGGAAGGTCGAGCCGCCGACGGGAGGCACCAAGCCCGGCCAGGAGCCGCGCGACATCGCGGCGAACCTGCTCGATTCCTACCAGCAGCTGTTCAGCCAGCCGCTCGATGCTTCGCAAGCGGCGAAGAACCTGCAGCTGCCGCGCACGGGCAAGAGCGACATCGGCTCGATCCTGTTCGACAACGCGATGTACCAGATCGAGAGCGCGGTGCGCTTCGCCGGCAACATCCCGACCGTGCTCAAGAGCGTGTCCGACGTGCTCGGCAAGGTCGCCGATCCGAAGTCGCGCGAAAGCCTTGCCAGCATGGTGTCGCCGCCGACCATGCTCAACAAGACGATCTCGTCGGAGCGCAGCTTTGCCGGCGTGTCGATCTCGCTGTCGCGGGCGAAGGCGCTGGCCAAGCAGGCCGGCGGCAAGCTCAACGACGTCGTGCTGGCACTCGCCTCCGGCGTGGTCCGGCGTTACCTCCAACAATATGGCACCCTGCCGACGAAATCCCTGACCGCCGCGGTGCCGATCTCGCTGCGCGAGGAAGGCAACACCGAGGCCAACAACCAGGTGTTCGGCATGATCTGCGCGATCGCGACCAACATCGAGGATCCCAAGGCGCGGCTGGAGGCGATCATCGCGCAATCGACCAAGTCCAAGGAGATGTCGCATCCCTTGCGCGCCTTGATGCCGCAGGTCTCCAACATCTCGATGCTGGGCGCGCCGATCATGGTGCAGATCCTGGCGCTGCTCTACAGCCGCTCGAACCTCTCGGATGTGCTGCCGCCGGCCGCCAATATCACCGTCTCCAACGTGCCGGGGCCGCGGCAGACGCTCTACGCCGCCGGCGCCGAGCTCTTGCACATCTTCCCGGTGTCGATCTCGACGCACGGGCAGGCGCTCAACATCACCGTGCAGAGCTATCGCGACCAGCTCGATTTCGGCTTCATCGTCGGCGCCAACATCATTCCGCACGTGCAGGTGATGTGCGACATGCTGCCCGAGGAGTTTGCCGCGTTGGAGGCGGCCTACATGCCGCCGTCGGCGGACATCAAGGGTGCTGCCGAGTAGGAGTGTTGCAATGATTGAAATGCCGCCGCTCAAGTTCGCGCAGACGAACGGAATCCGCATGGGCTATTACGAAGCGGGCCCGGCCGACGACAAGCCGCCGGTGGTTCTGTGCCACGGCTGGCCCGAGCTTGCTTTCTCCTGGCGCCATCAGATCAAGGCACTGAGCGAAGCCGGCATCCGCGTGATCGCGCCGGACCAGCGCGGCTATGGCGCGACCGACCGGCCCGAGCCGGTCGAGGACTACGACATGGAGCATCTGACCGGCGATCTCGTCGGCCTGCTCGATCATCTCAACATCGACAAGGCGATCTTCGTCGGCCACGACTGGGGCGGCTTCATCGTCTGGCAGATGCCGCTGCGCCACCCCACGCGCGTCGCCGGCGTCGTCGGCGTCAACACCCCGCATTGGGACCGCGCGCCGATCGACCCGATCGCGCTGTTCCGCCAGCGTTTTGGCGACCAGATGTATATCGTCCAGTTCCAGGATCCCGCGCGCGGACCGGACAAGATCTTCAGCAGCCGTGTCGAGCAGACCTTCGATGCCTTCATGCGCAAGCCGGCCGCGCGCCCTCCGGGTGCGCCCGAGGAACAGCCGATTGCCGGCATTGGTGCTTCGCCCCGCATCAACCTGGCATTCCCGCAGATGATCGCGAATTACGACGCCAGACATGATCCGCGCACGCCGATCCTGTCGGCGGAGGAGAAGAAGCTGTTCGTCGACACCTTCACGAAGACAGGCTTCACGGGCGGCATCAACTGGTATCGCAATTTCACCCGCAATTGGGAGCGCTCGAAGGGACTGGATCATCACATCCACGTGCCGTCATTGATGATCATGGCCGAGAACGATGCGGTGCTGCCGCCGTCTGCGGCCGACGGCATGGAAAAGCTCATCGCCGACCTCGAGAAGTACCTGGTGAAGGACAGCGGCCATTGGACGCAGCAGGAGAAGCCGGAAGAGGTCAGCGCCAAGCTCATCGAATGGCGTAGAAGGCGGTTTGGCTAGCTCGTCATTGCGAGCGAAGCGAAGCAATCCAGGAATGCGTCCGCGGAGACACTCTGGATTGCTTCGTCGCAAGGGCTCCTCGCAATGACGACGTTGAATATCGAGGCAGGGGGAAGCGCATTTAATGTCGTCATCCAAGAACCGACTGGACCCGATCCCGCAGCCGCCGACCAAGCCGGTGGTCGGCAATATGCTGTCGCTGGATTCGGCGGCGCCCGTGCAGCACCTGACGCGGCTCGCCAAGGAGCTCGGTCCGATCTTCTGGCTCGACATGATGGGCTCGCCGATCGTCGTCGTCTCCGGCCACGATCTCGTCGACGAGCTCTCCGACGAGAAGCGTTTCGACAAGACGGTGCGCGGCGCGCTCAGGCGCGTGCGTGCGGTCGGTGGCGACGGCCTGTTCACCGCGGATACCCGGGAGCCGAACTGGAGCAAGGCGCACAACATCCTGCTGCAGCCGTTCGGCAACCGCGCCATGCAGTCCTATCACCCGAGTATGGTCGATATCGCCGAGCAGCTCGTTCAGAAATGGGAGCGGCTCAACGCCGACGACGAGATTGACGTCGTCCATGACATGACGGCGTTGACGCTGGATACGATCGGCCTGTGCGGCTTCGACTATCGCTTCAACTCGTTCTACCGGCGCGACTACCATCCCTTCGTCGAATCGCTGGTGCGTTCGCTCGAAACCATCATGATGACGCGCGGCCTGCCGTTCGAGCAGCTTTGGATGCAGAAGCGCCGCAAGACGCTCGCCGAAGACGTCGCCTTCATGAACAGGATGGTGGACGAGATCATTGCCGAGCGCCGCAAGAGCGCGGAGGGGATCGACGACAAGAAGGACATGCTCGCCGCGATGATGACCGGCGTTGACCGTTCAACCGGCGAGCAGCTCGACGACGTCAACATCCGCTACCAGATCAACACGTTCCTGATCGCGGGCCACGAGACCACCAGCGGCCTGTTGTCCTACACGCTGTATGCACTGCTCAAGCACCCGGACCTTCTCAAGAAGGCCTATGACGAGGTCGACCGCGTCTTCGGCCCCGACGTCAATGCGAAGCCGACCTACCAGCAGGTGACGCAGCTCACCTACATCACGCAGATCCTCAAAGAAGCGCTGCGGTTGTGGCCGCCCGCGCCGGCCTATGGCATCTCGCCGCTGCAGGACGAGACCATCGGCGGCGGCAAGTACAAGCTCAGGAAGGGCACATTCGTCACCATCCTGGTGACGGCGCTGCATCGTGACCCCAGTGTTTGGGGTCCCAACCCCGACGCCTTCGATCCCGAGAATTTCAGCCGCGAGGCGGAAGCAAAACGGCCGATCAATGCCTGGAAGCCGTTCGGCAACGGCCAGCGCGCCTGCATCGGCCGGGGCTTTGCCATGCACGAGGCCGCGCTTGCGCTCGGCATGATCCTGCAGCGCTTCAAGCTGATCGATCACCAGCGCTACCAGATGCACCTGAAGGAAACGCTGACGATGAAGCCGGAGGGCTTCAAGATCAAGGTGCGTCCGCGCGCCGATCGCGAGCGCGGCGCCTACGGCGGTCCTGTCGCGGCGGCTGCGACGCCGAAGACGCAGCGTCAGCCCACCACGCGGCCCGGCCACAACACGCCGATGCTGGTGCTCTACGGCTCCAATCTCGGCACCGCGGAGGAACTCGCAACGCGCATGGCGGACCTCGCGGAGATCAACGGCTTTGCCGTGCATCTCGGGCCGCTCGACGACTATGTCGGCAAGCTACCGCAGGAGGGTGGCGTGCTGATCATCTGCGCCTCCTATAACGGCGCGCCGCCGGACAATGCGACGCAGTTCGTCAAATGGCTTGGCGACGACCTGCCGAAGGAGGCCTTTGCCGGCGTGCGCTACGCCGTGTTCGGCTGTGGCAACAGCGATTGGGCGGCGACCTATCAATCGGTGCCGCGCTTCATCGACGAGCAATTGTCGAAGCATGGCGCCCGCGCGGTCTATCCGCGCGGCGAGGGCGACGCGCGCAGCGATCTCGACGGCCAGTTCCAGAAATGGTTCCCGGCGGCGGCCCAGGTCGCCACCAAGGAATTCGGCATCGACTGGAATTTCACCCGCACGGCGGAGGACGATCCGCTCTATGCGATCGAGCCGGTCGCGGTCACTGCCGTTAACACCATCGTCGCCCAGGGCGGCGCGGTGGCGATGAAGGTGCTCGTCAACGACGAGCTCCAGAACAAGAGCGGCCCCACTCCCTCGGAGCGTTCGACGCGTCATATCGAGGTGCAATTGCCGGCCAATGTCGGCTACCGGGTGGGCGACCATTTGAGCGTCGTCCCGCGCAACGATCCGACGCTTGTGGACTCAGTCGCTCGGCGCTTCGGCTTCCTGCCGGCCGACCAGATCAGGCTTCAGGTCGCAGAAGGCCGCCGTGCGCAATTGCCGGTCGGCGAGGCGGTGTCGGTTGGCCGCCTGCTCAGCGAGTTCGTCGAACTGCAGCAGGTCGCGACCCGCAAGCAGATCCAGATCATGGCCGATCACACCCGCTGCCCGGTCACCAAGCCGAAGCTGCTGGGTTTCGTCGGCGAGGAGCCTGAAACGCTCGAACGGTACCGCACCGAGATTTTGTCCAGGCGCAAATCCGTGTTCGACCTGCTGCTGGAATATCCGGCCTGCGAATTGCCGTTCCACGCTTATCTGGAAATGCTCTCGCTGCTGGCGCCGCGCTATTACTCGATATCGTCCTCGCCGTCGGTCGACCCGGCGCGATGTAGCGTCACGGTCGGCGTGGTCGCAGGGCCGGCCGCGTCCGGCCGCGGTGTCTACAAAGGCATCTGCTCGAACTATCTCGCCAATCGCCGCGCGGGCGATACCATCTACGCCACCGTGCGCGAGACCAAGGCGGGCTTCCGGCTCCCGGATGATCCATCGGTGCCGATCATCATGATCGGTCCCGGCACGGGACTTGCGCCGTTCCGCGGCTTCCTCCAGGAGCGCGCGGCGCGCAAGGCGAAGGGGACCACGCTCGGTCCGGCCATGCTGTTCTTCGGCTGCCGCCATCCCGATCAGGATTTTCTCTACGCGGACGAGCTGAAAGCACTGGCGGGCGCCGGCATTGCCGAGCTCTTCACGGCGTTCTCGCGCGCGGACGGACCGAAGACCTATGTGCAGCACGTGCTCGCCGCGCAGAAGGACCGGCTGTGGCCGCTGATCGAGCGGGGCGCGATCATCTATGTCTGCGGCGATGGTGGAAAAATGGAGCCCGACGTGAAGGCCGCGCTCGTCGCGATCCATGGCGAGAAGAGTGGCAGCGATGCCACTGCCAGCGCGCGCTGGATCGAGGAGATGGGGACGAAGAACCGCTATGTGCTCGACGTCTGGGCCGGCGGGTGATCGAGGCGCGCTCCCGTGGCCGGATGGCGCGCAGCGAAATCCGGGGCGGTCTTTCCTCACGAAGGCGTTTCCCGGATTGCGCTTCGCTCCATCCAGGCTACGAGCCAAATCGTGCTAAAGCTCGCGCATGATTCCCTGGGAAAAGATCGACACCGCCAAAATCCCCGGCTCCGACGAAGAGCTCCGCCTGATGCGGCGGGGCAAGGAGTTCTCGATCAAGCTCGGCACCAACGAGCTGATGAACAGCCGGTTGTCGGGCTCGGAAGCGGCGCTGGCGACGCTCGCGGCAAAGCAGATCGAGAAGATCGCAAAACCCGTCATCCTCATCGGCGGCCTCGGCATGGGCTTTACGCTGCGCGCGGCGCTGGCCGTGCTCGGAGCCAAGGCGAAGATCGTGGTCTCCGAGTTGGTCCCGTCGGTCGTCGCCTGGGCGCGAGGGCCGATGGCCGAGGTCTTCGGCGACAGCCTCGATGATGCCAGGGTCAGCATCCGCGAAATCGATGTCGGCGAAATCATCCGGGCACAGCGGTCGGCGTTCGACGCCATTCTGCTTGACGTCGACAACGGGCCGGAGGGGCTGACCCGGAAGGGCAATGATGCGCTCTATAATGCGAGCGGGTTGGCGGCCGCGAAGGCGGCGCTGCGACCGGGAGGCGTGCTCGCTGTCTGGTCGTCAGGACCGAACCCGGCATTCACCAGGCGCCTTCGGACCGCCGGCTTCGATGTGAACGAAGTCAACGTCCGGGCCACCGGAAGGGGCGGCGGCGCGCGCCATGTGATCTGGATGGCAAGGAAGAGCTAGATGGCTGTTCTGTAGCCCGGATGGGCGTAGCGCAATCCGGGACAGTCGATCCGGGGAAGGTGGTCCCGGATTACGCTGCGCTCCATCCGGGCTACGCGGCTAGAACATCGTGTTGCCGTTCGCCGGATTTTCAGGAATCTCCTGAACGACGTCCCAGTGCTCGACGATCTTGCCGTTCTCCAGCTTGAAGATGTCGACGATCGCGCGGCCCCTGGTGCCGGGCTCGCGAACGGAGTGGACGTGCAGGATGACGTAATCGCCGTCCACGAAGCTGCGCTTGATCTCGCTGTGCGAGTTCGGAAATTTTTCACGGAGGAAGCCGATGAACTTCCGGAAGCCGTCCGGACCGTCCGCCGCATTTGGATTGTGCTGCACATAGCGGTTGCCGATATAGGCGATGGCTGCATCGGCGTCCTTCTGGTTGAGGCCCTTCTCGTAGAAGGCGAGCACGGCGGTGCGATTGGCTTCTTCCTGCGCGCTGCCGGCGATTGCGGCGCCGTTTCCGAGAACCAGCACGAGAATGGAAGCCGCAATCATGGCGACGGGGCGGACGATGGGATGCATGTGAGCTCCGAGAGGCCGCAGCCTCTTTTGTGATCGAGGGAGGCCTCTATAGCTTTCGTGCCGGCTTCCGTTAAGACAGTCACCGGCAGCTCACATGGTCACCGCGGAGAGACCGCCCGCGAGTCTACGCCGCCCGCACTGCTGAGCCATGCGCGTGCTTGTCGATGGCGCCGATGATCTCCGGCCAGAAGCGCATCGGCAGCGCGTGGCCCATGCCCGGGATCATCAACAGCTTTGCGTTCGGAATTGACGCCGCCGTGTCCTTGCCGCCTTCGGGATGGACCAGCGGATCGACGGTGCCGTGAATGACGAGCGTCGGCGCCGTCACGGCGTGCAGCCGCTCCTTGCGGCTGCCGGAGGCAAGCACGGCGCGGAGCTGGCGGCCGACGCCGGCCGGATTGAGCCCGCGCGCGAACACGCGCTCGGCACGGTCAGGATCGAGCGCTTCCTCTTCCGGAAACGACCCGGCGCGCAGCACTTTCCAGGTCTGGCCAAAGCGGACCATGAACTCCTCCTTGCTGCGTGGCGGCGGTGCCATCAGCATCGCCGCGGCCTCACGTGTCGGCGGCGGTATGCGCGGATTGCCCGTGGTCGACATGATCGAGGTCAGCGAGCGCACGCGCTGCGGAAACGACAGCGTCACCTCCTGCGCGATCATGCCGCCCATGGATGCCCCGACCAGATGCGCCGATTTGATTCCGAGCGCATCCATCAGGCCGACCGTGTCCTTGGCCATGTCGATCAGCTTGTAGGTCGCGGCCACGGGAATCCGCAGGAAGCGCAGCTTCAGCAGCTCGAGCGGCGTCAGCCGCTTGCCGCCGGTGAGATGGCTCGACTTGCCGATGTCGCGATTGTCGAAGCGGATCACGCGGAAGCCGTGCGTGGCGAGCTGCTCGCAGAACGCATCGTCCCAATGGATCATCTGCGCGCCCAGACCCATGATGAGCAGCAGCGGCTCGGCGTTGTCGTTCCCGAAGATCTCGTAACAGACGTCGATGCCGTTGGCGCGGACGGTCTGGGGCGGCTGATGGGCGGTCACGGGTCCCTCCTGCTGATCGCTGCTGTATCGCACGGTTTGCCGCCGCAAAGAAGTGCATGCGCGACGACGCGTCCGCCGCTTGCCGGTTGACCGGCCCCGCGCAACGGTGTGGTATGGCGAAAAAGAAGGGCATCGCAGCTCTCGATACCAGGAGGACGCCGATGACCGACAAGACCAATGACCCGGTCGCCATGTGGCAGAAGATGATGGGTGAGATGGAGAAGGGGTTCAATTCCTTCGCCAACCAGGCCATGTCGTCGCCAGAGTTTTCTCAAGCGCTGAACCGAGCGGGCGGCGTTGCTGCAGGTGCTCAGAAGCAGCTCGGCGAGCTCATGGAGAAATATCTCGTCACGATGAATCTGCCGAGCCGGGAGCAGGTGACGGCGCTCGCGGAACGGCTGCAATCCATTGAAGGCCAGATCGGCGAGATGAAGTCGATACTGAGCCAAATCGCGGCTAGTTCCGGAATCTCGCAAAGCTTCGATGCTGCGCCGCGGCCGCCGCGGACGAAGCGCCCGCCCTCCGAAAACGGAGGACAGACATGAACGCGCCGGCGGCACTTGATTTCGCGTCCATCCCGGAGCGCATCCAGTCCGAAGTGCAGCGCGCGATCCAGCGCAGCATCAAGGGCGTCGAATATTTCTCGACCTCGGGCCCTTCGCTCGGCTCGACGCCGAAGGACGTGCTGCATTCGCGCGGCACCATGAGCCTCTACCACTATCGTCCGATGTCGGACGAGATCTACCGTGTGCCGGTGCTGATCGTGATGGCGACCACCAACCGCGGCTACATCCTCGACCTCGTGCCCGGCCAGAGCTTCATCGAGTTCCTGCTGAAGCGCGGCTACGATGTCTACATGCTCGACTGGAGCGCGCCGCGGCCGGAGGAGAAGAGCCTGCGGATGGAGGACTATGTCCTCGACTTCATCCCGGATTGCGTCCGCCGCGTGCAGCAGGATTCGGGCGAGAAGGACGTCTCCGTCATCGGCTATTGCTTCGGCGGCGTGCTGTCGCTGCTCTACGGCTCGATCCACAAGGACGGGCCGATGAAGAACCTGATCTGCTTCACCACGCCGATCGATTTCCGCGAGATGAAGCTGTTCTCGAATTTCTCCGACCGCCGCTATTTCGACGTCGACCACCTCGTCGACAGCGTCGGCAACGTGCCGCCGGAGATGATCCTGTCCTCGTTCGAGATGCTGCGGCCGGCCTCGCGCACGGTGAGCCAGATCCAGCTCTGGGAAAACATCTGGAACGACGAGTTCGTGAAGTCGTACCGGATGTTCGACCGCTGGGCGACCGACACGCTGCCGCTGGCGGGCGAATATTTCCGCACCATCACCAAGGACCTGATGTGGGACAACAAGCTGTTCAACGACACCATGTCGGTCGGCGGCCGGGTGGCGAAGCTCGAAGACATCAAGGTGCCGATCCTGCATGCGGTCGCCGAGCACGACCACATCGTGCCCTATGACGCCGCCAAGCACCTGATCGCGAAGATCGGCTCGGCGGACAAGGAAGAGGTGATGCTGAAGGGCGGTCACGTCTCGCTGGTCGCCGGCGCCAACGCGGTGAAGCGGCTGTGGCCGAAACTGGATTCCTGGCTGGGGAAGAGATCGACATGAGCGAGCAGCGTTCCTATCCGCGCCACGTCAAGACCGACGCCGGCGATATCGAGATCCGCCTGATGTCGCCGGCCGACGAGGCCGCCGTGCTGGCGTTCGGCAAGGGCCTCCCGACCCACGACCTGTTGTTCCTGCCGCGCAACATCAGCGAGCCCAAGGTGCTGTCGGCCTGGGTCAAGGAGATCGAGCGGGGTGCGATCACGAGCCTGCTCGCGGTCAGGGACGGCAAGGTCGTCGGCTGCGGCACGCTGGTGCGCGATCCTCACTCCTGGTCGCCCCATGTCGGCGAGATCCGGATGGTGATCTCGCCCGAGGTCCGCGGCCAGGGGGTGGGCAAGGCGCTGTCGCAGGAGACCTTTGCCCTCGCGCTCGGGGCTGGCCTGGAAAAGCTCTCGGTTCAGATGACCGTGGACCAGCAGGCGGCGATTGCCCTGTTCGAGAGTCTCGGCTTCAAGGCCGAAGCGCTGCTGCGGGATCATGTCCGGGACGTCGACGGCAAGACCCACGACATCGTCGTGCTCGGCCACAACATCGCGCAGGTCCAGGCCCAGATGGAGGCCTATGGGCTGCCAGGCGCGGTCCAGCACTGAGGCGGCCGCCCAGCATTAGGTCCAAATCGGGCCGATCGCGGGGCCAATTGGCCAGGGAGGCATCAGGCTGCCTCTCGTTAAGGCTGTTCACGGTTTCGTGATATCGCAGTGCAATACGAATATTGCATCGCACAATTAACCGTGTCATATAAGCCGTGCCCCGGGCCAATGCGGACGGGGTGAGCCCATAGCTCAGACCAATGAGGATGGAGAGAACCCCATGACCACTGAAACCAACACCGCTTTCGAGGGCTTCAAGGACGCTTTCAAGAACATCCAGAACCTGGAAGTTCCCGAGGCCGCCCGCGAATTCGTCAAGAAGACTGCCAACACCGCCAAGGACCGTGCTGCCGAGGCTTTCGCTGGCTCCGAGCGCGTGACCGCCGCCGTCGAGAACGCGGTGACCGAGTCCGTCGCTGAGGCCGGCAAGATCAGCCGCAACATCCAGCAGGCGATCTACGAGGACGCCGAGGCGTTCTTCTCGGGCATCGACAAGCTCGCGTCCGCCAAGTCGGTCAGCGAAGCCGTCGAGATCCAGTCGAGCCTGCTCCGCACCCGTGGCGAAGTGTTCGTCTCGCGCGCCAAGGCGACCGCCGACTATCTCGGCAAGCTCGCCGCCAACGGTGCGAAGTCCGCTCAGGACAACTTCGCCAAGGTCTACAACAAGACCGCCTGATCTGGTGCCCTGAGTAGAAACTGAATTTGAGGCCCGCTTCGGCGGGCCTTTTGTTTTTTGTTTTGCGCCGCCGTCATTGCGAGGAGCCCGCGACAAAATTGCGGAGCAATCTTGCGCTGGCGACGAAGCAATCCAGAGTCTTTCCACGGAGGCAGACTGGTTTGCTTCGCTTCGCTCGCAATGACGAGTACTGTGATCCAGTCATGAACGCACCCGCCACCTTCTCATTCGACACCCCCGGCGATGCCGAACGTGCGGCCGAGCTGCGCCGCGTGAAAGCGCTGGCGACGCTGGTGCTGGCCTCGACGTTTCTGCTCTTCATCGTCGCGAAATGGCTGCTGCCCGTGCATCCCGTGTTCGGCTTCATTGCAGCCTTCGCGGAAGCCGCGACCATCGGCGGGCTCGCCGACTGGTATGCGGTGGTCGCGCTGTTCAAGCGTCCGCTCGGCCTGCCGATCCCGCACACCGCGATCATCCAGAGCAACCAGGCCCGCATCGCCGACAAGCTCGGCGAGTTCATCCAGGTGCATTTCCTCGAGGCCGGTCCCGTCGAGGCCAAGCTGAATGAGATCGATTTCGGCTCGTTCGTTGCTGACTGGCTGCGCGACCGCAAGCGCAGCGATGACCTTGCGCGCTTCGCGCTGCGTCTGTTGCCGGAGGCGGTGTCCGCGACGGAAAGCTCCGGCCTGATGACCTTCATCATCCGCCGCATGTCCTCGCAGCTCCAGGCGATCGACCTCGCCCCGCTCGCGGCCGGCACGCTGCGCGGCTTCGTTGCGGAGGGGCGGCACCAGATCCTGTTCGACGATCTCCTGCGCGTGATGCACGAGACGCTGAACCAGAAAGAGACGATGGCGATGATCCGCGAGAAGGTGCGCGCGGAGTTGCCGACCCTGCTCAATCTCTATCGCGCCGACAAGTTTCTGGTGAACAAGATCGTCGCCTCCGCCACCGCTTTCTTCAACGAGGTGCGCAGCGATCCCAAGCATCCGTTCCGCGGCGAGTTCGACCGCATGGTGCTGAACTTCGTCGACCGGCTCGGCACCGATCAGGCTTATATCGACCGCATCGACGGCTTGAAACGCGACCTGCTGGCGCGGCCGGAGCTTGCCGATCTCGCCCGCACCGTCTGGGCCAACACGCGCGCCTTCATCGAGCGCAGCGCGAGCGGCGAGACGCAGGTGCTGCAGCATCATCTCGCCGGCATGTTCGTCTCGGCGGGCGAGGCGCTCGCCGGCGATGCCGAACTGCGGGGCGAGATCAACAAGGGCCTGGTGACCGTGCTGCGCAGCTTCGTCGCCGATCAGAAGAGCGGCGTCTCCACCTTCATCTCCGACCAGGTCAAGGCGTGGAATATGACGCAGCTGATTTCGCTGATCGAAATCAACATCGGGCGCGACCTGCAATACATCCGCTTCAACGGGTCGTTGATCGGCGGGCTCGCCGGGCTCGCGCTCTACTCCGTAGAATCCCTGCTCCGCTGGTTGTGACTTTTGCGTCACGACCGTTAGCATTAACGCGCGGGCCTATTGTCGTCCCGCGTCTCTCCCGCTTGAATGTCGGGAACCGGCCGCCTAGCTGATTCATGTTGCGCTGCGGAACGTTCGCGAAGCCGGCGTATTGGAATTCATGCCCATTTGCCGGCATCGCAGCCGGCGCCTTCTCAGGGGAAATCTTGATGACCGCTACTGCCCAGACGCTGCGTCCGCCGTCCCGTACTTTGATGTTTCTGGAAGGGCGCGCGATCCACGAGTTCGGCGCGTTCCTCGGCGCACTGCCGCTGCTGAGCCTCGCGCCGCGCGGCGACGGGCATCCGGTGCTGGTGCTGCCGGGCCTCGTGGCGTCCGACGCCTCCACACGCGCGCTGCGCTCGTTCCTGACCAGCAAGGGTTATGCGGTGAGCGGCTGGCGCCAGGGCCGCAATTACGGCCTGCGCCCGGGCGTGCAGCACGCGATGGTGGATCTGGTTCAGGAGCTTAGCGACACCCACGGCCGCAAGATCAGCCTGGTCGGCTGGAGCCTCGGCGGCCTCTACGCGCGCCAGCTCGCCAAGATGATGCCCGAGCGTGTGCGCCAGGTCATCACGCTCGGCAGCCCGTTCGCGGGCGATCACCGTTCGACCAATGCCTGGCGGGTTTATGAATGGGCGAGCGGCCGCAAGGCCGATGAGGTCGATCCACGCTTCGGCGGCGAGCTTGCCGTCCCGCCGCCGGTGCCAACCACCGCCATCTTCAGCCGCACCGACGGCGTCTGCGCCTGGCAGGGCTGCATGGAGAAGTCGGGCGCGCAGACCGAGAGCATCGAGATCGAGAGCAGCCATTGCGGCATGGGCCATCATCCCGCCGCGGTCTACGCAGTCGCCGATCGCCTTGCGCAGAAGGAAGGCCAGTGGCGCCCCTTCGACCGCAGCGGCTGGCGCAGCCTGGCCTATCCCGATCCACACAGGTGATCTTCTTCGCCTCTCCCCGCCTGCGGGGAGAGGCCGACACGCGCCGAGCGATGCGGAGCATCGTCCGAAGCTTGGCGGGTGAGGGGGAGTCTCCGCGAGCCCATCTACCAATGAGTCTGCCGATGCAGCCCCTCACCCCAGCCCTCTCCCCGTAAGGACGGGGAGAGGGAGAGCAAGAGCGTCGCTCCCGTCCATTGTCGCACCTGCACTAAACGCGCTATGCCTCGCGCATGGCGCATCTGCTCTCCCGCATCATCGACCAGCTCAAGCGCGAACCGTCGCGCACCGGCTCCATCGTCATCACCGTGTTCGGCGATGCCATCGTGCCGCGCGGCGGCTCCGTGTGGCTGGGGACGCTGCTGGAATTTTTCGAGAGCCTGGACATCGATAGCGGTGTCGTTCGCACCGCGATGTCGCGCCTTGCAGCCGACGGCTGGCTGACACGCGAAAAGGTCGGTCGCAACAGTTTTTATCGTCTTGCCGACAAGGGACGCCAGACCTTCGAGGCTGCCACGCGCCACATCTACGATCCGCCGCCATCGGGTTGGACCGGGCGCTTCGAGCTGCTGCTGATCGGCAATGGCGAGGACCGCGACGCCTCGCGCGAAGCGCTGCGCAATGCCGGCTTCGGCAGTCCATTGCCGGGTGTGTGGGTCGCACCGTCAGGCGTGCCGGTGCCGGATGAGGCTGCTGGCGCGATCCGTCTCGAAGTTTCTGCGGAGGACGACAGCGGCCGCCGCCTGCTCAGCGCGAGCTGGCCGCTTGAGCGCACTGCGGACGCCTATCTAAAATTCATGAAGACGTTCGAGCCGCTACGCGCCGCTCTCGCGCGCGGCACGGATCTGTCCGAAGCCGACGCCTTCACCGCGCGCATCCTGCTGATCCACTACTATCGCCGCGTCGTGCTGCGCGATCCGCTGCTGCCCGAAAGCCTGCTGCCAGCGGATTGGCCGGGCAGGGCGGCCCGCGCGCTCTGCGGCGAAATCTATCGCGCGCTGCTTGCGCCGTCCGAGCAATGGCTTGATGGCCATGGAACCAATGAAAAGGGGGCGCTGCCGCCGGCGTGGAAGCTGTTGGAACGGAGATTTGGCACCTGATTTTTATGTTACAGAAATATCTTGCATGACATAATTTTTGTTATATATTGCCTCCCAATAAAACGGGAGGATGCGCATGTATACCCAGGCGCTGAACGCGGCCGAGACCGATGATCGCGGTCTGGAGGACGCAGGCAAAGCTGCGCAGTTCCAGGCCCGCGTCGATGCGGAGGAACGCATTGAGCCGAACGACTGGATGCCGGCGGCCTACCGCAAGACGCTCACCCGCCAGATCTCCCAGCACGCGCACTCCGAAATCGTCGGCATGCTGCCCGAGGGCAACTGGATCACGCGCGCGCCGACCTTGCGCCGCAAGGCGGCGCTGCTTGCCAAGGTGCAGGACGAGTGCGGTCACGGACTTTATCTCTACGCCGCGGCCGAGACGCTCGGCTCCTCGCGCGAGGAGCTGGTCGACGCCATGCTCGCGGGGAAAGCAAAGTATTCCTCAATCTTCAACTATCCGACGCTGACCTGGGCCGACATCGGCACGATCGGCTGGCTGGTCGACGGCGCCGCGATCATGAACCAGATCCCGCTGTGCCGCTGCTCCTACGGGCCTTATGCCCGCGCGATGATCCGCGTCTGCAAGGAGGAGTCGTTCCACCAGCGCCAGGGCTACGAGATCATGCTGACGCTGTGCCGCGGCTCGGACGAGCAGAAGGCGATGGCGCAAGATGCGCTGAACCGCTGGTGGTGGCCGGTGCTGATGATGTTCGGCCCGCCGGACGCGACGAGCCAGCACAGCGACGCCTCGACGAAATGGAAGATCAAGCGCTTCTCCAATGACGAGCTGCGCCAGAAGTTCGTCGATGCCACCGTGCCGCAGGCGCGATATCTCGGCCTCAGCATCCCCGATCCCGGCATGATGCAGGACGCCGACGGCCACTGGCGCTACAGCGAGATCGACTGGACCGAGTTCAAGCAGGTGCTCGCCGGCAACGGCCCCTGCAACCGCGACCGCATCGCCGCGCGCCGCAAGGCGCATGAGGAGGGCACCTGGGTGCGCGAGGCGGCAGCTAGCTATGCCGCCAAGCGCGCCCAGCGCCGGACCGCGCAAGCCGCCGAGTAGGGAGATCGATATGGCCACGCCGAACACGCCGCTGTGGGAAGTCTTCATTCGCAGCCGCAACGGGCTCGCGCACAAACATGTGGGATCGCTGCATGCGAGCGACGCGACGATGGCGCTGCAGGCAGCCCGCGACATCTACACCCGTCGCGGCGAAGGCCTGTCGATCTGGGTCGTGCCGTCCACCGCGATCACCGCGAGCGATCCCGCCGAGAAGGGCATGATGTTCGAGCCGGCGGAATCCAAGATCTACCGGCATCCGACGTTCTATGAAGTGCCGGAAGAAGTGGGGCATATGTGATGGCGGTCGCCAACATCCAGGTCTCGGAAACGCCGCTGGTGCTCTACGCGCTGCGCCGCGCCGACGATGCGCTGATCCTCGGTCACAGGTTGTCGGAATGGTGCGGTCACGCGCCGATGCTGGAAGAGGACATGGCGCTCTCCAACATCGCGCTCGACCTCATCGGCCAGGCGCGCGAGCTCTACACCTATGCCGCCAAGGCCGAAGGCAGGGACAACGACGAGGACAAGCTCGCTTATCTGCGCGATGTCAGGCAGTACCGCAATCTGCTCCTGGTCGAGCAGCCCAACGGCGACTTTGCCCAGACCCTGGTGCGGCAGTTCTTCTATTCCGCCTTCGCCGACCTCTACTGGCGCGCGATGATGACATCGCGCGATGCGACGCTGGCGGCAATTGCCGCCAAGTCGGAGAAGGAGAGCGCCTATCACCTGCGTCACGCCTCGGAATGGATCATCCGGCTCGGCGACGGTACCGCCGAGAGCCATCGACGGGCGCAGGCCGCGATCGATCATCTCTGGGCCTTCGCCGGCGAGATGTTTGCCGTCGACGACGGCGAGCGCGCCCTGATTCATGCCGGCGTTGCCATCGATCCCGGCACCTTGCGCGGCCGCTGGCTGACGACGCTCTCGGATGTCACCCGTGAAGCGACGCTCACGCTCCCGCAGAACGAGTGGATGCAGCAGGGCGGCCGCTCCGGTCGCCACAGCGAGCATCTTGGCCATCTCCTGTCGGAGCTGCAATCGATGCAGCGAACGTTTCCGGGGCTGACATGGTGACGGTGCTGGACCGCGACAGCGAGCTGCGCCGGCGCGCCTGGGATGCCGCCGCGAGCGTGGTCGATCCGGAAATCCCGGTGTTGAGCATTGCCGATCTCGGCGTGCTGCGTGATGTCGTTCTCGACGGCGGCCATGTCGAAGTCGCGATTACCCCGACCTATTCGGGCTGCCCGGCCATGAACATGATCGCGCTCGAAATCGAGCTCGCGCTGGAGCGCGCCGGTTTTCGTCATCCGAAGATCCGCACCGTGCTGTCACCGGCCTGGACCACGGACTGGATGAGCGAGGAGGGGCGCGAGAAGCTGCGCGCCTACGGCATCGCGCCGCCGCAGGCCTCGGGCTCGCGCCGCGCGCTGTTCGGCGAGCAGGCCGTCGTTTGCCCGCAATGCGGCTCGGACAAGACCGAGCTGCTGTCCGAATTCGGCTCGACGTCCTGCAAAGCGCTGTGGCGCTGCCAGACGTGCCGCGAACCCTTTGATTACTTCAAATGTCATTGAGGCCCACGATGCCAACCCCGTCGTCATTGCGAGGAGCTCTTGCGACGAAGCAATCCAGACTGCTTCCGCAGAAAGACTCTGGATTGCTTCGCTTCGCTCGCAATGACGACGGAGAGACCGAACGAGGGCACCTGTAATGTCCGCAGCCGCACCGCGCTTCCACCGTCTGGCCGTCAGCGACCTCCGCCGCGAGGCGTCCGACGCCGTCTCGATGACGTTCGCCATTCCCGGCGATCTCGCCGACGACTACGCGTTTGCGCCCGGCCAGTACCTGACGCTGCGCACGATGCTGGACGGCGAGGAGGTGCGCCGTTCCTATTCAATCTGCTCCGGCCCTGATGACGGCGAGATTCGCATCGCCGTGAAGAAGGTCGACGGCGGTGCGTTTTCGAGCTGGGTAGCCGAAGATCTCAAATGCGGCGACGAGCTCGACGTGATGACGCCGACCGGACGCTTCGGCGCGGTCCCGGCGGCAGATAGCGCGCGGATTCATGTCGGCTTCGCCGCGGGCTCCGGCATCACGCCGATCCTGTCGATCGTGAAGGGCATCCTCGCGCGCGAGCGGGACAGCCGTTTCTTCCTGTTCTACGGCAACCGCACGACCGACAACATCATGTTCCTCGAAGCACTCGAGGAGCTCAAGGATCGCTTCATCGATCGCCTCTCGATCTTCCACGTCATCTCGGGCGAGGAGCAGGACATTCCGATCCTGCATGGCCGGCTCGACGGCGAGAAGGTGAGGGTACTACTGCGCTCGCTGGTGCCAGCGGCAAACGTCGATCATGTTTTCATCTGCGGTCCCCTTGGCATGAGCGAGGAGATCGAGGCGACCTGCCGCGACCTCGGCATCGCCAACGACCGCATCCACGTCGAGCGCTTCGTCTCCGAATTTGGCGGCAAGCCGCGACCTAAGAAAGCGGTTGCGCCCGACGCACCGCCGAAGGCGATCGCATCGCTGATCATCGACGGCAAGCGCCGCGACGTGCCGGTCGCCGAGGACGAGGCGATCCTCGATGCCGCGCTACGTGCCGGCGTCGATCTGCCCTTCGCCTGCAAGGGCGGCATGTGCTCGACCTGCCGCGCCAAGCTGGTCGAGGGTGAGGCGCCGATGGACATCAACTATTCGCTGGAATCGTGGGAGCTGAAGGCCGGTTTTGTTCTCACCTGCCAGGCCAAGCCGTCCACGGAGCGCGTCGTCGTCGATTACGACCATGTTTGACAGTGTGGGCCAACCAGCAGAACATTGCGTGCAAACAGCCGGGAGAAGCGCGTGAACGTCAAAGCCGCCCTGTCGCCTGAGGATATCGCCCGCGCCTGTGCTCAGGCGATGTGGGCCGAGGACGATGCGTCCAAAGGTCTCGGCATGGAGATCGTCGAGATCGGCCCCGGTTATGCGACGCTCGCGATGACGGTGCGGCCGGACATGGTCAATGGCCAGCGCATCGCCCACGGCGGCTTCATCTTCACCCTTGCCGATTCCGCGTTCGCCTTTGCCTGCAACTCGCACAATGAGCGCGTCGTGGCGGCGCAGGGGCAGATCACCTTCATCAAGCCCGGCAGGCTCGGCGAGCGCCTCGTAGCGAAGGCGCGGGAGATCGCCCGCGGCGGCCGCTCGGGCATTTACGACGTGCGCGTAACCGCGGGCGATACCGTCATCGCCGAATTCCGCGGGCATTCGCGCGTCATTCCCGGCACGTGGCTGCCGGCGCAAGATCAATAAGACCAAATAAGAAAAAACAAACCAATGTGGGGAAACGAGCATGGCTCTGACGAGGCGCAAGGAAGGTGCCAGCAGCTATAGTGCCGAGATGGATGCGCATGAGCGCGCATCGCGCGACGAGCTCATGGCGCTGCAGACGCAGCGGCTGGCCTGGTCGCTGAAGCACGCCTACGACAACGTCGCGCATTACCGCAAGGCGTTCGACAAGGCCGGCGTGCATCCGTCCGATTTTCGCGAGCTCTCCGATCTCGCAAGATTTCCGTTCACGGTGAAGACGGACCTGCGCGACAACTATCCCTTCAACATGTTCGCCGTGCCGCGCGAGAAGCTGGTGCGGGTGCATGCCTCTTCCGGCACGACCGGTAAGCCGATCGTGGTGGGCTACACCCAACGTGACATCGACACCTGGTCCGAGGTGATGGCGCGCTCCATCCGCGCCGCCGGCGGCCGCACCGGCATGATCATCCACAATGCCTACGGCTACGGGCTCTTCACCGGCGGATTGGGGGTGCACTACGGCGCCGAAAAACTCGGCTGCACGGTGGTGCCGATCTCCGGCGGCATGACCGAGCGGCAGGTGCAGCTCATCAACGATTTCCGGCCCGACATCATCACGGTGACGCCGAGCTACATGCTGGCGATTCTCGACGAGTTCAAACGCCAGAAGCTGGATCCGCGCCAGTGTTCGCTCAAGGTTGGCATCTTCGGCGCCGAGCCCTGGACCAATGCGATGCGCGGCGAGATCGAGGACGCCTTCGACATGGATGCGACCGACATCTACGGCCTGTCCGAGGTGATCGGGCCGGGTGTCGCGCAGGAGTGCATCGAGACCAAGGACGGCCTGCACATCTGGGAGGATCATTTCTATCCCGAAGTGATCGATCCTCAGACGGGTGCGGTGCTGCCGGACGGCGAGAAGGGCGAGCTGGTCTTCACTTCGCTCACCAAGGAGGCCTTTCCGGTGATCCGCTATCGCACCCGCGACCTGACGCGGCTGCTGCCGGGCACGGCGCGGCCGGGCATGCGGCGGATGGAGAAGGTCACGGGCCGCTCGGACGACATGATCATCCTGCGCGGCGTCAATCTGTTCCCGACCCAGATCGAGGAGGTGCTGCTCGCCACCGACTGGTGCGGCGGCCATTTCATCCTCGAACTGACCCGCGAAGGCCGGATGGACGAACTGACCATCATTGCCGAGGCTCGGCCCGAGAGCTGGGACGGACGGGGTCTCGTCGACCATGCCGACCGGATCTCGGCTCACATCAAGAACACGATCGGGATCAGCTCGAGGGTGCAGGTGGTCGCGCCGGCCACGCTGGAGCGCTCGCTCGGCAAGGCCAAGCGGCTCTATGACAAGCGGCCCAAGGACTGACTTGACGGATTGACTCGACCGGCCCCAAAGGCGACAAGGCCCGCGAGAAATCGCGGGTCTTTTCATGTCGCCAGCCGATGCCAAAACCGTCGAAGCGCGCTGTGTGCGCCTCAACGCCAAAGCTGAAAACGCCGCGGCGCTTGCACCTGGCGTGGAGCGCCAGACGCTCACGCGCGGTCCGAACGATCTCCTGATCGAGGTGAAGGCCGCCGCCGTCAATCCCTCCGACGTCAAGGCCGCGACCGGGCTGATGGCCTATGCCGTGTTCCCCCGGACCCCCGGCCGCGACTACGCCGGCGTGGTGATCGACGGGCCCGCCGGCACAACGGGGCGCGAAGTGTTCGGCTCGTCCGGTGATCTCGGCATCCGACGCGACGGCACCCACGCAACCCATCTCGTCGTCGAGGCCGACGCGGTCGTGGAGAAGCCCAAGACGGTGTCCTGGGAAGAGGCCGCCGGCATCGGCGTGCCCTTCGTCACCGCGATGGAAGGCTTTCGCCGTGCCGGCGTGCCGAAGAGTGGCGAGACCGTCCTGGTGTTCGGCGTCAACGGCAAGGTCGGGCAGGCCGCAGTGCAGATCGCGACCTGGCAGGGGGTGCGCGTCATCGGCGTGGTGCGCAAGGCGGAAGCTTATGAAGGCCACGCCAACGCGCCCATCGAGGTGATCGACGCCTCCGCCGCCGACGTTGCCACGCGCGTGCGCGAATTGACCGGCGGCAAGGGCGCCGACATCGTCTTCAACACGGTCGGCGATCCCTATTTCCAGGCGGCGCACAAGTCGCTCGCCTTGCGCGGCCGCCAGATCCTGATCGCCGCGATTGACCGCATCGTGCAGTTCAACATCCTGGAATTCTACCGGGGCCAGCACACCTATGTCGGCATTGACACGCTCGGCCTGTCGTCTGCCGCGACGGGCGCGGTGCTGCGCGATCTCGGACCCGGCTTTGCGAGCGGCCATCTGAAGCCGTTTCCGATCAACGCGAATGCGATCTATCCGCTGGAGCGCGCCAAGGAGGCGTACGTCGCCGTCGCCGGCTCCTCGCGCGACAGGGTGATCCTGAAGCCGTAACACACCGTCATTGCGAGCGCAGCGAAGCAATCCAGAAATGCATCCGCGGAGACAGGCTGGACTGCTTCGCTGCGCTCGCAATGACGGAGAATGGTGAGAGGTCTGAGAACAACCGATGGAATCCACCCAGCTCGTCATCCTTGCCGGCCTCGTCATTGGCCTCGTCTACGGCGCCGTGGGCCTGCTCAGCGGCTTCTGCCTGATGAGCAGCATGCGCGGCTTTCTGGCGGACGGCGATGGGCGGCTGGGGCGGACCTACGCGCTGGCCATTGCGGTCGCGATTGCCGCGAGCCAGCTCCTCGCCGGCAGCGGCACCGTCGATCTCGGCAAGTCGATCTACTTGCAACAGACCTTCTCGGTGCCGGTGCTGTTCCTTGGCGGCCTGCTGTTTGGCTACGGCATGGTGCTGTCGAACGGCTGCGGCTCGCGCGCCCTGGTGCTGCTGGGGCGCGGCAATCTCCGCTCCTTCGTCGTGGTGATTGTGCTGGCGATTGCTGCGCAGATGACGCTCAAGGGCCTGATCGCACCGGCGCGTATCGCGCTGGTCCAGGCCTCGCAAACCACGGTCAACGCGAATTCGCTGCCGTCCGTGCTGGCGATGTTCGGTCTGACGGAAGCACTTTCACGCTCGCTTGCCGCTGCGACGATTGTCGTTGCGCTGATCCTGTTCGCTTTCGCGCATCCGGCGTTCCGCCGCTCGCCCGGCCAGATCGTAGCCGGCATCATCGTGGGCCTCCTCGTCGCCGGCGGCTGGCTGGTCACCGGCTATCTCGGCGCCGACGACTTCAATCCGATTCCCGTGACCTCGCTCACCTTCATCGCGCCGATCGCGGATGCCCTGCAATACGCCATGCTTTCGACCGGCCTGACGCTGAATTTTGGCATCGCGACGGTGGCCGGCGTCTTCGCCGGGAGTCTGGTGACGGCGCTCGCGACCGGCCGCTTCAAGCTCGAAGGCTATTCATCGCCACGCCACATGCTGCGCTCAGGCGCCGGTGCTGCGCTGATGGGGATCGGCGGCGTGATGGCGTTCGGCTGCTCGATCGGGCAGGGGCTCACGGGCGTTTCGACCCTCGCGCTGGGGTCGTTCATCGCGGTCGCGGGCATCCTGCTCGGCACAGCGGCTGGTCTGCGGGGCGTTCTGCGGGTTCAGCCGCTCGCTGTGGCCTGACTTCGCAGTATCCGGTCGCCCAGCGTTGCAAGGCCGATGCCGGTGACGATCAGTCCGGCCGCAACAGCGAGACTCATATCGATGGGCTCGCCGAGCAGGATCGCGGCGCTGGCGATGCCGACGAGCGGCGTTCCCGTGGTGCCCAGCGCCGTGGTCAGGGCCGAGATGCTCTTGTTGACCATCGACATCGCCCAATAGGCCAGCGCGGTCCCGATCAGACCGGAATACAGGAACAGCAGCACGAGCCTCCACGACCATTCCGCATGCGGCAGGCCGTCCGTGACCACCGCCGACGCTGTCAGCACGATCGTCGCCACGAGCACCTGCCAGATCAGCAACTGGAGCGGCGAGGCGATCCACCGATGCGCGCGGATATAGATGATGTTGGCGGCCCAGGAGATCGCGGCCAGGATGACCATGCCGGCGCCGAGCACGACGTTCGCATTGGTCCAGTCGATGGACGCGGGGTTCAGGATCACGGCAAGGCCGATCAGCCCGAGCAGGGCGCCGGCGAGCCTTGGCGCGGTCAGCGTATCCTTCCCCAGCAGGGGCGCGGCGATTGCGACCCAGAGCGGCGTGGTGTAGCCGAGCACGATGGCCTTGCTCGCAGGCAGGAAGCGCACCCCGGCCGCGACCAGGACCGAAAATATCGTCATGTGCAGCAGCGCCACGCTCAGGACCACGGGAATGTCGCGCCGCTCCGGAATCATCAGATTGTTGCTCAGTCCGAGGATCACGAACAATCCGGCCAACGCGATCCAGCTCCGGATCGCTGAAGTCCACAACGGTGGAAGGAACTGGACGAGCTGCTTCGTCACCGACCAGTTCACGCCCCAGGCCAGCACGACGATGAGGAACAGGCCGATGGCGGCGCGAGGGGACAGGGAATTCATCTCGGTGGCCCTTGAAGCAGTCCAGTGCGGCGGATAGCATCCCGGCTGGCGCCAGAAAAAGTGCCAGATTGGAGAAGAATAAGGTGCCAGTTGCCGAAGGCATGATCGCGGGCCTGATCGACCTGAGGCGGGCCGACGAGGAGGGATTGGCGAGGCAGCTGACGGGGCAGCTCCGAAGCCTGATTGCGAGCGGTCGCCTCGGCAGGGGCCGTGCGCTGCCGTCGAGCCGCCGGCTCGCGAGCGATCTCGGCGTGTCCCGCAACACCGTCACCTACGCGTTCGAGCAGCTCGCCGCGGAGGGGTATTTGGCAGCGTCGCACGGGCGGCGCCCGGTCGTGACCGTCGACGGCGCCGAGCGGATCGATGCAGCAGGGGCATCTGCATTGCGTCCGCGCTCCGGTAAGCCGCGGCTCTCGCCCTGGGCCTCAAAGCTCGGGCAGACGGACTGGCCGATGTCTTATCTGGCGCCGTTAAAGCCGTTGCGTCCGGGGCATGGCGATGCAAGGGAGTTTCCGAACGACATCTGGGGACGCTGCCTGCGCCGCAGTGCCATAGGAGCAGCCAGGCGCGAGCTCGGACCGGTGAACCGGCCGCGCCTGCGCGAGGCGCTGGCGCATTACCTCGCGACCAACCGAGGCGTTCGCGCCACGGCTGGCCAGATCCTGATCCTGCCGAGCGCGCAGGCGGCGCTCATGTTGATCGCGGCTGTCGTCATCACGCCCGGCGATGAGGTCTGGGTCGAGGATCCCGGCTATCCCGGTGCCGCGGCGGCCTTCCGTGCGTCTGGCGCGCGCGTGACCGGCATCAGGCTGGACGAGCAGGGCATGCAGCGGATGCCGGAGCACGCAGCGCCAACACTGATCTTCATGACGCCGTCGCACCAGCATCCGACCGGGCGCCTGATGTCGCTGGCCCGTCGCACCGAGTTTCTCAGGGCAAGCAGGCCCGGCAGGACCTGGATCGTGGAGGACGACTACGACGGCGAATTCCATTACGACAGCCGGCCGGTGCCGGCGTTGCAGGGCCTCGATGCACACGGCCGCGTGTTCTATGTCGGCACCTTCTCGAAGGCGATGACATCGGACATCCGGCTCGGCTATCTCGTCGTGCCGCCGGCACTGGTCAGTACGCTGGAGATCGCGCAGCGACATATCGGGCTGATCGCGTCCAGCCACATCCAGGAGGCGTTGGCCGAGTTCATCGCCGACGGGCATTTCCTCGCGCATCTGCGCCGGATGCGCCGGCTCTATCACGCGCGCCGCGATCATCTCGTCGCGGGGCTGGAGCGCCATCTCGGCGATGTGCTCACGGTCGAGGTGCCCTCGGGCGGCATCCAGCTCGTGGCGCGTCTCAAACGCGGTCGTGCCGATCAGGCAGCAGTCAAACGGCTGGTCGAGGCGGGCGTTGTCACGCGAGCCATATCCAGCCTGGCGCTCGGCAAGCCGCGCGATCACGGCCTGCTGCTCGGCTTTGCGGCGTGGCGCGAGAACGAGATCAGCGCGGCGGTGCGGACGATGGCGTCGTGCTTCTAGCGCGCCGCTTCACTCCACGGCCTTCGTCACGATGCGGATCTCCGACGTCAGCGTGCGATGCACCGGGCACTTGTCGGCGATCTCCATCAGCTTCTTGCGCTGCTCGGCATCGAGCGCGCCGTCGATCGCGATGTCGCGCTCGATCTGGTCGAGCATGCCCTCACGGGTCTCGCACTCCGCGCAATCCCTGGCGTAGATCTTCGAGTGTTTCAGCGTGACCGTGACGCGGTCGAGCGGCAGCGACTTGCGATCGGCATAGAGGCGCATGGTCATGGAGGTGCAGGCCCCGAGGCCTGCAAGCAGGAAGTCATAGGGGCCGGGGCCGGCATCCTCGCCGCCGGCCGCCTTCGGCTCGTCCGCCACCAGATGATGCGGGCCAACGGTGATAAGCTGGTTGAACTTGCTCTTGCGGGTCTCCTGCACCACGACCTTCCGCGGTTCCTCGGGGAGATCCATCGCTTTTGCGGGTTTTGCGGTGTCGATGTAGCGGCTCGCCCAGGCCACGATCACGTCAGCCGCATAGAGCGCGTCGGCTGGCCTGGTCAGGAGATGATCGGCGTGGTCGAGCGAGACGAAGCTCTTGGGGTGCTTGGCCGCAACGAAAATCTTCGTCGCGTTGTCGATGCCGACGGTGTCGTCAACGGGCGAATGCATCACCAGCAGCGCCTTGTGCAGGCCCGTGACATCCTTCATCAGCTCGTGCTCGACGATGTCGTCGAGGAATTCGCGCTTGATCCGGAACGGACGTCCGGCGAGCGAGACTTCGACCTCGCCCTGCGTGCGAATGTTGTCGATGTGCTCTTTGAACAAGCCGGTGACGTGGGCGGGATCGGAGGGCGCCGCGATGGTGACGACCGCTCTTGCCTCGGGAATCTTTCCGGCAGCGGCAAGGATAGCGGCGCCACCGAGGCTGTGACCGATCAGGAGCGACGGTGCCTTGCGGACGCTGCGCAGGTGATCGGCGGCACGCACGAGATCGGCGACGTTGGAGGAAAAGGTCGAATTGGCGAAATCACCCTCGCTGGAGCCGAGCCCGGTGAAATCGAAACGCAGCACGGCGATGCCCTTGGCCGCGAGGGCGACCGAGATGCGCTTGGCCGCCAGCGTGTCCTTGCCGCAAGTGAAGCAGTGCGCGAACAGCGCGTAGGCGGCGGGCTCGCCGTCGGGCAGCTCAAGCGCGGCAGCAAGCTGATGGCCGCCTTCGCTGGTGAACTGAAAGCGTTCCGTAGGCATGGGCTTCCCCCGTTGTTGTTCGAACCTAATCGCCTGAATAGCGCTGCTCGGCCCAGGGATCGCCGCGGTTATGATAGCCGCGGACTTCCCAGAAGCCCGGCGCGTCCTCGGTCACAAATTCGATGGCCTGGAGCCATTTCGCGCTCTTCCAGAAATAGAGATGCGGCACCACCAGCCGCACCGGGCCGCCATGCTCCTCCGTCAGCGGCTGGCCGGACCAGCTATGGGCGAGCAGCGCATCCTCGGCGGCGAAGTCCTCCAGCGCGAGGTTGGTGGTGTAGCCGTCGTAGGAGTGTAGCACGACGAAGCGGGCATCCTCGCGCGGACGGCAGACGGCGAGCAGCTCGCGCGTGGCGAGGCCTTCCCAAAGGTTGTCGTAGCGCGACCAGGTCGTCACGCAGTGGATGTCGGAGGTGAACTGGACCTGCTTCTGCGCGGTGAACTCGGGATAAGTCCAGAAGACGGGATTTTCGACCGCGCCGTAGACGTCGAGCCGCCAGCGCTCGCGCGACACCGGCGGCATGACCCCGAGATCGAGCACCGGCCAGTCCTTGGTCAGGTGCTGGCCGGGCGGCAGGCGCTGGTCTTCCGGCCGCGTGACCTTGCCGGTGAGGAAACGGCCCTCGCGCGCCCATTTCTCCTTGGTGCGCGTCAGCTTGCTGTCGGGCGGCTCGTTGTCGTCGGCCATGGGTTACTCGTGGCGGTGCATTGCGGAAGCGTGCTTGGTATCGCGCATGGTGGAATAGATGATCAGCGACAGGCAGATGATGCCGGCGAGATAGTAGTAGAACCAGTCCTCATGCCCGATGCTCTTGAAGTAGAGCGCGATCGCCGGCGCGGTGCCGCCGAAGATCGAGACCGTGATGGCGTAGGGCAGGCCGACGCCGAGCGCGCGGACATTGGTCGGGAATAGCTCGGCCTTCACCACGGCGTTGATCGAGGTGTAGCCGGCGACGAACAGCCAGGCGCAGCAGATCAGGATGAAGGCCATGAAGGGCGACTTGGTCTCCTTCAGAGTCATCAGCAGCGGAACGGTCGCGAGGGTGCCGGCGACACCGAAAAAGATCAGCAGCGGCTTGCGGCCGATCCTATCGGAGATGGCGCCGTAGATCGGTTGCAGGATGGTGGCGAAGATCAGCGTGCCGAAGATCACGAAGGTGGTTTGATCCTCGGTCAGCCCGACCGAGAGCTTGACGAAGGTCTGCATGTAGGTGGTGAAGGTGTAGAACGCCGCGGTGCCGCCGGCGGTGAGGCCGACCACCAGAAGCAGCTCGCGCGGATAGCGCAGCAGATTGGTGATCGAGCCGGTCGGCTTCACCACCTTCTTGGCTTCCTCAAAGGCCTCGGTCTCGTGCAAGCCGCGCCGCATGACTGCCGCAAAGATCGCGAGCGCCGCGCCGATCGCGAAGGGGATGCGCCAGCCCCAGGCCTTCAGCTCTTCCGGCGTCAGGAAGACCTTCTGCAGGAGCAGCAGCACAATGATCGCGGTGAGCTGGCCGCCGATCAGCGTGACGTACTGGAAGCTGGAATAGAAGCCGCGATGCCTGGGATCGGCAACTTCACTCAAGTAGGTGGCGCTGGCGCCGTATTCGCCGCCAAGACTTAAGCCCTCGATCACGCGCGCGACCGCCAGGATGGCCGGGGCGGCAAGACCGATCGAGGCATAGGTCGGCGTCACCGCGATGATCAGCGAGCCGAAGCACATGAAGACGACGGAGAGCGTCAGCGAGATCCGGCGCCCGAAATGATCGGCGAGATAGCCGAAGAACCAGCCACCCAGGGGGCGCATCAGGAAAGTCGCCGCGAACACGACGGCGACGTTCAGTTGCTGGACGACGGGATCGTTGCCGGGAAAGAAGGCGGGGGCGAAATAAAGCGCGAACGCGGTGTAGGCGTAGAAGTCATACCATTCGACGAGATTGCCGATCGAGCCGATGAAGATCGCCTTGATGCGGCGTTCAGCGTCGGCAATGTCGAAGTGCTCGGAGGCCGGCTTGATTGCTTGGTCTGTCATCGCCGGCCTCCCAGGACATTTGCCGTCTCGAGGCTACATGGCCTTTCCAAGCAGAAATGGCAACTGGCGGGGGCCGCGCACGGTCCCTTGCGACCAGGTCACGGTGCCCGCCGGGTCGAGCCGGAAGTCCGGGATTCGCTTCAACCATTCCTCAATTGCGACCTGCATCTCCATGCGCGCAAGGTTGGAACCGACGCAGCGATGGATGCCGAGGCCGAAGGCGGCGTGGCGGTTCTCCCGGCGGTCGATCACGACTTTGTCAGCATCGGGAAACATCTTTGGGTCGCGGTTGGCGGCCGGGAAGGACAGCAGCACCATGTTGCCCGCCTTGACCGGGCAGCCCGAGATCGTGGTTTCCTTGACCACCTCGCGGGCCATGGTCACCGGCGAATAGGCGCGCAGTAGCTCCTCCACGGCGGTCGGGATCAGGGCGGGCTCTGCGATCAATCGCTCGCGGTCGGCCGGTGTCCGGGCGAGATGCCACAGCGAGGAGCCGATCGCGCTCCAGGTGGTGTCGATGCCGGCGATCAAAAGCAGGCGCAGCGAGCCCAGCACGTGCGAATCCTCGAGCGGGTTGCCCTCCTTGTCCTTGGCGTTCATCAGATAGGAGATGAGATCGTCGGTCGGCCTCGATCTGCGCTCCTCGATATGCGTCCTGAAATAGTCGCTCATCTCGTGCACGGCCTGGAGCAACATATTTTCGTCCTTGATGCCGAGCTCGAGGATCATGTGGATCCAGTCGACGAAAAGGTCGCTGTCGCTCTCGGGAATGCCGAGCATATGCGCGATGGCCCGAACCGGGATGTACTTGCTGTAGCGCGCGGCAGCATCAACCTTGCCGTCGGCGACGAAGCCGTCGATCAGCTCGTTACAGATCGCGCGAACCCGCGGCTCGAGCTTCTTCATCGCATCCGGCGTGAACGGCGGCAGCAGCAACTGCTTGGCCGGCTTGTGCACGGGCGGATCGGACGTGATCGGAGGGGCGGCGTTCCTGGAAATTTCCGGCCGCACGTCGCGGACAATGATCCGGCGCGAGGAGAAATGCTCGGTGTCGTTGGCGATCTCGCGCACCGCCTCGTAAGTCGTCGGCATGTAACAGCCGAGGAAGCGTTCGGTGTGCACGACCGGGCTTGCGGCGCGCAGCTCATCCCAGATCGGGAACGGATCGTCCGTCCATTGCGGGTCGGTGTGGTCGAAATCGTTGACCCAGTTGGTGACGGGAGGATGGGCGACGGGCTGGCTGACGTCGGACATGTCGGGGGGATCCTCGGGCTGGTGGTCGCTGGAAACACGCGCACGCGGGCGCACGGGACGCGCGCGCTACTCCTCGATCACATCGATTGCGATTTCCGGGCAGTTGGATTTGGCAAGCCACGCCTTGTCTTCGAGTCCCGGCGGGACGGTACCATCGCCGGCTTCATGCGCGTTGCCGTATTCGTCGAGCTCGAACAGCTCCGGCGCCAGCGCCTTGCAGCGGGCGTGGCCCTGGCATTTGTCGGGATCGACGTGAACCCTCAGTCGCTCTGTCATGGCGGCTTCCTCGGTCGTTCGCGAGCACGAAGGGCGGCCCGCGTTTCCTCATGTCAATTCTATCGGCGGCATTTGCCGCTCGCTTTAAGTTATATGCTATTACATTCGCGGCGGGCTTCCCCTGTCAAGCGCAAACTTATAGGCTTCGCCGCAACATGCGTTCACAACTCGCTCGCAAGTCCGAGAACACCTACCACCATGGCGATCTCCGCGACGCCCTGATCAAGGCCGCGTTGCGCGAGGCGGAGCAGGGTGGGGCGGAAGCGATCAGCATCAAGGCGCTGGCGAAACAGCTTGGCGTCTCACAGCCGGCGCCGTACAGGCATTTTGCCGACCGCGAGGCCTTGCTTGCGGCGGTGACGACAGAAGCATTCCGGCAGCTCAGTGCAACCTTTCGGGCGGCGATGGCGAAGCCGTCAAAGCAGTCGAAGCTGTCGCTGCTGGCGCAGGCAATGCTCGACTTCGGATTGCGCC
Source organism: Bradyrhizobium sp. CB1717 (assembly GCF_029714325.1). Classification (NCBI taxonomy): domain Bacteria; kingdom Pseudomonadati; phylum Pseudomonadota; class Alphaproteobacteria; order Hyphomicrobiales; family Nitrobacteraceae; genus Bradyrhizobium; species Bradyrhizobium sp. CB1717. The sequence goes on along the minus strand of NZ_CP121666.1, from coordinate 6,903,393 downwards.
GCAACGGCATCTATCGCCTGATGTTTGCGTCCCGCACAGTGTCCTGCGCCGCCAAGGGCGGCGAGCTGCATGAAGCCACGCGCGAGACGTTTGCGCTTGTCATCGAGGCCCTGGAAGTGCCTGCCGTCGGCTATTTGCGCGAGCGGCAGGCCCTCAAGATCTGGGCGGCGCTGCATGGTGTAGTGATGTTGGCCGAGCAGGGGCTCTTCACCGGCGAAGCCGCGCACGCCACGCGCGAGGAGCTGGTCGAGGATTTCGTCAACGAGACGAAGGCCGCGTTGACGGCTGCGATCAAGGATGCGCGGCGGCGGAAAAAGGCCGGCGTTTAGGCCTTCGCCTGCAGCAGTTTCATCAGCTTGTCGACAGCACTATCGGGAGTGGTCACGACGGGGCGGCCAGTGGCCTCCGCGACCAGCGGCGCCGTCGCTGCGATGCTGAACTGCGCCAGAGCGATGACGTCGCAATCGCGTAAGTCGCGCGAGGCCTCCGCGATCAGCCGGTCATGTGTGGCGCGGTCGCCGCGGTCGAGCGCCGCCAGCGCGCCCTCGGCGAGTTTCGGCACGACCTGGACCGAGGCGGGGAATTCCGGCGGCATCGAGACCAACGTTGGCGGGAAGGTCGAGAGCAGGCCGATTCGCTGGCCCATCGTCACCGCGCGCTCGATCATCGCTTCGTTTGGCTTCAAGACCGACATCGGCGCATGCGCCCGTGCGACGGCCTCGATGCAAGGACCGAACGCCGAGCAGGTGAACAGGATCGCGTTGGCCCCCGTCGCCGCCGCGTAGTCGCCGAGCGCGAGAAAACGCTCGGTCATGGCATCGTTGAGCTGGCCGTCGCGCGCGAGATCCGCAGACAGGCTATCGTCGAGCAGGTTCATCAGCCGCGCCTCGGGCCACGCCCTCGCGAATGCCGCCTCGATCGGGGCGATGGAGTGCTTGAGGGCGTGGATGAGTGCGATGCGAGGGGGCGTCGTCATTGAACGTGACTACCTGGTAGGTCTCGTGCCCCGGACGCAGCGCAATGCGCAGTATTGCGCTGCAGAGCCGGGGCCTATTGTGGCCGTTGGGTCCCGGCTGCGCCGCAGCGCTGCACGCTGCAGCGCGTCCGGGACACGCCGTCCTTTACTTGAACGGCACCGCGTACATCAAGCCGCCCTTGCTCCAGAGGCCGTTGAGGCCGCGATCGAGCTTGAGCGGGCTCGCCTTGCCGACATTGCGCTCGTAGATCTCGCCGTAATTGCCGGTGGCCTTGATCGCGGTGACCAGCCATTTGTTGTCGAGCCCAAGTCGCGAGCCGAGATCGCCCGAAGCACCCAGCAGGCGCTGGATCGCCGGCGTCTGCGACTTCGTCATCTCCTCGACATTGGCTTGCGTGACGCCAAGCTCCTCGGCCTCGATCAGGCCGTAATGCAGCCAGGTGATGATGTCGCTCCAGACCTCGTCGCCGTTGCGGGTGAAGGGACCGAGCGGCTCCTTGCTGATGGTCTGCGGCAGCACGACGTAGTCGGCCGGATTCGGTGCCGCAGTGGTCACCGCGCCGGCGAGCGCGGAGGCGTCCTGGGTCATGGCATCGCAGCGGCCGCCGAAGAAGGTCTGGTACATGGTGTCGACGCGGTCGAACACCAGCGGCTTCCAGTCAATGCCGTTGGCGCGGCCGTAATCGCCGAGCGTGACCTCGTGCGTGGTGCCCTGCGCGACGCAGACCGTGGCGCCCTTGAGGTCCTTCAGCTCCTTCACGCCGAGGTCCTTCTTCACCACAAAGCCCTGGCCGTCGTAGAAGTTGATCGGGCCCTGGCGCAGGCCCAGCGTCACGCCGCGCAAATAGGTCTGCGTCGAGTTGCGGTAGAGCACGTCGATCTCGCCCGATTGCAGCGCGGTGAAGCGGTTTTGCGCCGTCAGCGAGACGTAACGTACCTTGCTGGCATCGCCGAGCACGCCGGCGGCGAGCGCGCGGCAATAGTCGACGTCGAGGCCCTTGTAATTGCCTTGCGAGTCCGGCGCGGAGAAGCCGGCAAACCCGGCGCTGACGCCGCACACCAGCGTGCCGCGGCTCTTCACCGTGTCGAGCGTCGCCGCGTGCGCAACAACCGTCGATGCCGCGAGCACGCCCGCTGCGATAACCACGTTCCTCATACTACTCTCCCCTCAGTGATTGACACTACGCAACACGTTGTCGACGGCCGTGCCGAGCTTGTCGACGATCTGATCGATCTCATCTGCCGATGCGATATAGGGCGGCGCCAGCAGCACATGATCGCCGCGGACGCCGTCGACGGTGCCGCCGCCGGGATAGCAGCCGAGCCCGTTGGCAAAAGCCTCGGCCTTGATCTTCTGGTGCAGCTTGAGCGCGGGATCGAACGAGGCGCGCGTCGGGCGATCGGCAACGAGCTCGATCGCCCAGAACAGCCCGCGGCCCCTGATGTCGCCGACATGGCGGTGGTTGCCGAAGCGCTCGGTCAGACGCTGCTCGAGCTGCCGGCCGCGTTCCTTGACCTTGTCGAGCAGGCCGTCCTCGCGGATCACATCCTGCACCGCGAGCGCGGCCGCGCAGGCGAGGGGATGTGCGAGGTAGGTATGGCCGTGCTGGAAGGCGCCCGAGCCCGCGCGGATCGCGTCGATGATCTTCCCACTCGCAAGCATCGCGCCGATCGGCTGGTAGCCGCCGCCGAGACCTTTTGCGATCGCCTGGATGTCAGGGGCGACGCCTTCCTGCTCCCAGGCATGCGTGGTGCCGGTGCGGCCCATGCCGCTCATGACCTCGTCGAGGATCAACAGCGCGCCGTGCCGGTCGCAGATCTCGCGGACCGCCTTGAAGTAACCGTCGGGGGCCGTCACCGCGCCCGCAGTGGCGCCGACGACGGGCTCGGCCAGGAATGCCGCCACAGTGTCAGGGCCAAGCCGCTGGAATTCGGCTTCGAGCTCCGCGGCCAGTCGCGCCACGAACCGTGCGTCGGATTCCTCCTCGCGCTTCTCGTGATAGGCAAAGGCCGGCGTGACGTGGCTGAATGCTGCGGAAAGCAGCGGTGCATAGGGCGCACGGCGCCAGGCATTGCCGCCGGCGGCGAGCGCGCCGAGCGTGTTGCCGTGATAGCTCTGCCGCCGCGCGATGAAATGCTGCCGCTGCGGCTCGCCGCGCTCGATGAAATATTGCCGCGCCAGCTTGATGCTGGCTTCGATCGCTTCCGATCCGCCGCTGACGAAATAGGCATAGGCGAGGCCGCCGGGCTCGTGTCCGACCAGCCTCTCGGCCAGCGCTTCGGCCGGCTCGGAGGAGAAGAAGGCGGTGTGGGCATAGGCGAGCGTCGAGGCCTGTTTCGCCATCGCCGTGATCACGCGCGGATGCTGGTGGCCGAGGCAGGAGACGGCCGCGCCGCCGGAGGCGTCGATGATGCGGCGGCCGTCTTCGGCAAATAGATAGACGCCTTCGCCGCCGATCGCCTTCGGCGGAGTCTCACGCAACGAACGGTGCAGCACGCGGCTGGTGCGAGTGCTCATGGATCAACCTTTCTCCGAGACGTAGGTGGAGGCCGCGGCAAGCCGAGCCTCGGTATTTTCCAGACGCTTCTTCGCGGCGACGCCGCCAAGCGAGAACGTCACCGCCGCGAGCGACTGCGCGATCGCGATCGCGCCCGTAAGACTGGGGAAAAAGCCGGGCGACGACGCCGCCTCGAACAGCAGCACGTGGTCGGCGCCCTCGGCCATTGGTGCCGAGAGGCTGTCCGCAATCGCGATCAGCGTTGCGCCGCTGCGATGAGCGGCCTGCGCGACGCGGACGCTCGCATGCGTGTAAGGCAGGAAGCCGACGACGATGACGGCTTCGCCGGGACGGAACGCGCCGAGATCGAGATCGTCGGGGCCGGATGCGCCGATGAGCTGCACCTGCTCGGGGCGGAACAGCCGCAGCTCGTAGTTCAACAGCTCCGCCACGCTGCGGCAGCTCCGATAGCCTGCGATCCAGATCCGCTTCGCCTCGTGCAGCGCGCGTGCGGCTTCTGCAATCGGGTGCGCCGGAATGCGTGGAAGGCCGGCGGCCTCGGCTTCGAGCTTGTCGATGACGAGCGCGACATCGGCGTTGGGGCCGTGGCGGCGGCTCTTCGCCCGGCCGGAGAAGGGCGAGGTCTGCGAGGGCCGCCGCGCTTCCGTCAGTGCGGCGCGCAGCTCGTCCCAGCCTGAATAGCCGATCGCCTTGGCGAGCCGCGTGAACGCGGCAGGGTCGGCGCCGGCTTCGGCAGCGAGATCGCGCATCGAACGGGTGGTGGCGTCGTAATCATTGGCGGCGACGAAGCGGCCGACCTCCTGCAGGCGCAGGGGGAGCGATGGCAATGCGATGCGCAGTTCGCTCAGGGGCGAGGATTTCGCGGGCTCGGCCATGAAACATTTGTTGCATGAAACGAGGTTTGGTGCAACAGTTGACGTGCGCCGCCGGAAATCGCTGCATTTGAGAAGGATTTTTGTGCTGTGACCGCCGATCATCCCAGACCGCCGCCGCGCCGCCGCTTCTTCGCGCTCGGGCGCAACGAATTGAAGGGCCTGTTCTGGCAGGTGCTGGTGGTCGGGATCGCGGTCGGAGTGATCGCCTTCCTCTGGTCCAACACAGTCACCAACCTGTCGGCCCGCCGCATCACCACCGGCTTCGCCTTCCTCGGCCGCGAGGCCGGCATGCCGATTGCCGACAGCCTGCTTGCCTACAATCCGAGGGATACGTATCTCTGGGCCTTCGTCGTCGGCATCGCCAACACGCTGCGTGTCGCGGTGATCGGCATCGTGCTCGCGACCGTCCTCGGCACGCTGATCGGCGTCTCCCGGCTGTCGGCCAACTGGCTGCTGTCGCGGCTCGCCGCGGTCTATGTCGAAACGCTCCGCGACATCCCGCTGCTGCTCCAGCTGCTGTTCTGGTACGTCCTGATGCAGGCGCTGCCCGCCGCGCGCGCAGCGTGGCGGCCCGTCGAGGGCGTGTTCCTCTCCAATCGCGGCCTGATCCTGCCGGCGATCCCGTTCGGGCCGCCACAGCTCTGGGTGCTCGGCGCGGCGGTGCTGGGTCTGGCTGTGTTCTATATCATCCGGCGACGGCTGATCGCCCAGCAGATGCGCGACGGCAAGCCGCGACCGGCCTGGCCCTTTGCGCTCGGTCTCATCGTCGCGCTGCCGGCGGCCGTCTCGCTGGTGCTCGGCGTATCCTGGACGATCGAGTGGCCGCAGCTGCGCGGCTTCAACTTCGTCGGCGGGCTGACGCTCGCCCCGGAATATTTTGCGCTGCTGATCGCGCTCGTGACGTACACCTCGGCCTTCATCGCCGAGATCGTCCGTAGCGGCATTCAGTCGGTGCCGCGTGGCCAGTGGGATGCCGCCAATGCGCTCGGCCTGCGCCGCAGCTTCATGCTGCGGCAGATCATCCTGCCGCAGGCGCTGCGCGTGATCGTGCCGCCGATGACGAGCCAGTATCTCAACCTGACCAAGAATTCCTCGCTGGCGGTCGCGATCGGTTACCAGGACGTGGTCTCGGTCGCCAACACCACGCTGAACCAGACCGGGCAGGCGATCGAGGCCATCGCGCTGATCATGGCGGTGTTCCTGACCATCAGCCTTTCCATCAGCTTCTTCATGAACTGGTACAACGCGCGCATCGCGCTGGTGGAGCGCTGAGCATGACTGCGATCACCGACATGCCCGATGCACCCCGCGCCGCCCGCCGGCCGCAGATCGGCAATCCGGTGCTGCGCTGGTTGCGCAAGAATCTGTTCTCGTCGATCCCGAACGGTATCCTCACGATCGTGCTGCTGGCGATCCTCGCCAAGGGCATCTTCAGCTTCTTGCAATGGGGCATCGCCAACGCGGTCTGGTTGACACCGGCCAACGATTCCAGTGCCTGCAAGGCGGCGCGCGGTCTCGGAGCCTGCTGGGCCATCATTCCCGAGAAATACCGCTTCATCCTGTTCGGCACCTATCCTTTCGACGAGCAGTGGCGACCGGCGCTGGCAGTGCTGCTGTTCATCGCGCTGTACTATCTCTCGACCCGCCGCGCGCTGTGGCGGCGCGAGCTTGTCTATCTCTGGATCGGCGCACTGGCGCTGATCAGCGTGCTGATGTGGGGCGGCGTGTTCGGCCTGTCCTTCGTCTCGCAGGACCGCTGGGGCGGCCTTCCCGTGACGCTGATCCTGGCGACGTTCGGTCTTGCCTTCGGCTTCCCGCTCGGCATCCTTGTCGCGCTCGGCCGGCGCTCGAAGCTGCCGGCGATCCGCTCACTCAGCGTGCTCTATGTCGAGCTGATCCGCGGCGTGCCGCTGGTCAGCCTGCTGTTCATGGCGAGCGTGATGTTTCCGCTGTTCATGCCCAGCGGCTTCAACATCGACAAACTGCTGCGCGCCCAGATCGCGATCATCCTGTTCGCCGGTGCCTATCTTGCCGAGGTCATCCGCGGCGGCCTCCAGGCCGTGCCACGCGGACAGTATGAAGCGGCCGACGCGCTGGGACTGTCCTACTGGCGCAAGCATCGGCTGATCGTCCTGCCGCAGGCGATCCGCCATGTCATCCCGCCGCTGGTCAACACCTTCATCGCCTTCTTCAAGGACACCAGTCTCGTCCTGATCATCGGCATCTTCGACCTGCTGACGACAGCCAAGACCGCGATCATCGATCCTGCCTGGCAGCAGTTTTCGGTCGAGGTCTACATCTTCGTGGCCGCGATCTACTTCGTCTTTTGCTTCGCGATGTCGCGCTACAGCCGAAGTCTTGAGGCAAGCACCGCCTCGCGGTAATCCGGGAACACGAACTCTTTATGTCGTGCCTACAACGCGACACGGGATTTCGACTGGGAATCCTACGTCGCGGGATCCACCTGTTCTTTGCTGGTGGCAGTCAACAAGAGGCACGTCGAATCATGATCAAATCTGTTCTCGCCGCGTCGGCCGTTGTGGTCGCGCTTTGCTCTGCCGCCTCAGCCCGCGAGGTGGTGCACCATCCATATGTCGCTTCTGAAACCGCTGCCGGGATGTCGCAGGTGCACCCGGGCTCCATGAGCTCCGCGGCCATGGCGGAGGACGCGGGCTACGATGCGCATCAGTACCACGGCGGCCCGAAGGTGAATGACTAAGAGCTGACCCAGGGCGCCGAGACTCTGGCGACCACGCAAAGATCATTGACGGCGGAAATGCCGGCACCGGCGAAGGCGTGATGCCCTCGCCGGTGCGGCTCCGCTCTATGCCTTCACTTGGGATCGATCGGCGTCGTCCCGCGCAGGCCCAGAATGTCTTCCAGCACCTTCGCGCCGGCAATCACCTGCGCATCGGCGCGCGGGGCGCCGACGACCTGCACGCCGACCGGCAGGCCCGACGCCGTGAAGCCGCACGGCAGCGACAGCGACGGGCAGCAGGCGAGCGTGATGGCGTAGACTATGCCGAGCCATTCGATGTAGTTCTCGAACCTTTTGCCGGCGCATTCGGCGACGTAGCGGTTTTCGATCGGGAAGGGCGGCACGATCGTCGTCGGTGTCAGCAACAGATCATAGCTCTTGAAGAACTCGACCGCGCGGGCGGTCATGCCGACGCGCTGCGCCTCGGCGCGCGCGAGCTGCTCGACCGTGAGCTTGAGGCCCTCCTCGATATTCCAGATCACCTCGGGCTTGAGCAGGTCGCGCTTGGTGCGCAGCAGATTGGCCTTGGTGATCGCGAAATCGAAGGCGCGCAGCACGTGGAAGCATTCATGCGCCTCGCGCCAGTCCGGATGGGCCTCCTCGACGATGGCGCCGGCTTCCGCGAAACGATCGGCGGCCTTCCGCGTGATCGCCTTCACTTCGGGATCAACAGGGGTGATGCCGAGATCGGGCGAGTAGGCGATGCGCTTCGGTCTCTTGCCCGCCTGGGCCGCCGACAGGAACGAGGTTGTGGGGGCGGGCAGCGACAGCGGATCGTCCGCATAGTCGCCGCTCATGGCATCCAGCAGCAGCGCGAGATCCTCGACGTTGCGCGCCATCGGGCCGACCACGCCGAGATTGCGATCGATGCCCGATTTGGGGGTATGCGCGACGCGGCCGATGCTCGGCCGCATGCCGACGACGCCGCAGAATGCCGCCGGGCTGCGCAAGGAGCCGCCCATGTCGGAACCTTGCGCCAGCCAAGCCATGCCGGTCGCGAGCGCCACGGCCGCGCCGCCGGACGAGCCCGCTGCCGATTTCGTCGTATCCCAGGGATTGAGCGTCGCGCCAAACACCTCGTTGAAGGTGTTGGCGCCGGCGCCGAACTCCGGCGTGTTGGATTTGGCGTAGACCACCGCGCCGTTGGCTTCGAGATTCTCGACCATGAGGTCGGACTTCGCGGGAATGTTGTCCTTGAAGATCGGGGAGCCCTGCGTGTTCAGCACGCCCGCGACGTCGGTCAGGTCCTTGATCGGCACCGGCAGGCCTGCGAGCAGTCCGCGCGCACCGGCCGGTTTCTGCATCATGGCTTTCGCATTGGTCCGCGCGCGATCGAAGCACAGGATCGGCAGCGCGTTCACCTTGCCGTCGACCTCACCGATGCGCTTCTCCAGCACATCCAGCAGCTCGAGCGGCGAGACGTCTCCGGAGCGCAGCTTGTCGACGAGGGTGCTGGCGGTTTCGCGGATCAGGTCTTGAGACAACTATCTTACTCCTGTGCTTATTTTAGTTCGTCATTGCGAGCGTAGCGAAGCAATCCAGACTGCTACCCGCGGATAAATTCCTGGATTGCTTCGCTGCGCTCGCAATGTCGAAGGATAGGGCTAACCCCAGCCTGCGCTGATGCCGCCGTCAACCGTGTAGATCACGCCCGAGGTATAGCCGGCGCGATCCGAGGCGAGGAACGCCATGAGGTCGCCGATCTCACGCGCGTGCGCGGGGCGGCCGAGCGGCAGGCTCTTCTGGAATTCCTTGTAGCGGCTCTCGTCGCCGAACTGGTGCTTTGCGCGCGTCTTGAGCAGGGTGAGGTGGCGGTCGGTGCCGACAGGACCGGGATTGATGCCGACCACGCGGATGTTGTCGGCAAGGCTCTTGCCGCCGAGCGCGCGGGTGAAGGCCATCAGCGCCGCATTGCCGGCGCTGCCGCAGATGTAATTGGCGTCGAATTTCTCGCCGGCCGCGCCGATGTCGTTGACGATGACGCCGCCGCCCTTCGCCTTCATCCGGGCGTAGATATGCCGCGTGAGGTTGATGTAGCCGAACACCTTCAATTCCCAGGCGTGCCGCCAGGTCGCCTCGTCGATCTTGTCGATCGAGCCGCCGGGGATGTCGCCGGCGTTGTTGACGAGGACGTCGATGTCGGCTGCTTCCTTGGCAAGCCGCGCCACGTCCTCTTCCTTGCGCAGGTCGACAATGCTCGTTGCGGCGTCGATCTGGTGTGCGGAGCGCAAGCGATCTGCCAGCACCTTGAGCTGGTCGCCGCTGCGGGCGGCGAGCAGGAGATGCGCGCCTTCCTCGGCAAACGCCTCGGCGGCGGCTGCCCCAATGCCCTTGGACGCGCCGGTGATCAGGACGCGCTTGCCGCGCAGATGCAGATCCATGGGGAGTACTCGCGAGGATGGGAACAGGATAAAATCAGTAGGCGCCCGGCTGCGCCATGGTCAACATTGCAGTGCAGCGTTGCACTGCCGTCGACTTTGGTTCATTGCAGTGCGGTCAAAAAAGACGGCGCTGCCGGACCAACCAAGGACGTTCTCGATGAGCAAGAAGCAATACCGGATCGCGGTCATTCCCGGCGACGGCATCGGCAAGGAAGTGATGCCGGAAGGCCTGCGCGTTCTGGAGGCGGCCGCGAAGAAGCATGGAGTCTCCGTGCATTTCGACCATTTCGACTTCTCGTCCTACGATTATTACGAGAAGCACGGCCAGATGATGCCCGATGACTGGAAGGAGAAGATCGGCAAGCACGACGCGATCTATTTCGGCGCGGTCGGCTGGCCGGCCAAGATTCCCGATCACGTCTCGCTGTGGGGCTCGCTGATCAAGTTCCGCCGCGAGTTCGACCAGTATGTGAATTTGCGTCCGGTGCGGCTGATGCCCGGCGTGCCGTCGCCGCTGGCGGGCCGCAAGCCCGGCGATATCGATTTCTGGGTGGTGCGCGAGAACACCGAAGGCGAATATTCCTCGGTCGGCGGCCGCATGTTCCCGGACACCGACCGCGAGTTCGTCACCCAGCAGACGGTAATGACCCGCACCGGCGTCGATCGCATTCTCAAGTTCGCCTTCGAGCTCGCCCAGTCGCGGCCGAAGAAGCACCTGACCTCGGCGACAAAGTCGAACGGCATCTCCATCACCATGCCCTATTGGGACGAGCGTGTGGAGGCGATGGCCAAGAAGTTCCCGGGCGTGAAGTGGGACAAGTACCACATCGACATCCTGACAGCGAACTTCGTGCTGCATCCGGACTGGTTCGACGTCGTGGTCGGCTCGAATTTGTTCGGTGACATCCTGTCCGATCTCGGCCCCGCCTGCACCGGCACGATCGGCATCGCGCCGTCAGGCAACATCAATCCCGAGGGCGATTTCCCCTCGGTGTTCGAGCCGGTGCATGGCTCGGCGCCTGACATCGCAGGGCAGGGCATTGCCAACCCGATCGGTGCGATCTGGTCGGGCGCGATGATGCTCGAGCATCTCGGCGAGAAGGAAGCCGGCAAGTCGATCGTCGATGCGATCGAGCGGACGCTCGCCGAACGCACGCTGCGCACCAAGGATCTCGGCGGCAACGCCGACACCACGGCCTGCGGGAAGGCGGTCGCGGATATGGTGGACTGAGTGTCTCACCCTCTCTCCTTGTGGGAGAGGGTGGCTCGCCGCGCAGCGGCGAGACGGGTGAGGGGTCTGTCTCCGCGGAGACAGGCCTCTATCAATTGCAAAGTAGTTCGCCGAGAGAACCCCTCATCCGGCGCTTCGCGCCACCTTCTCCACAAGGGGAGAAGGGAAGAAGCGCATTCTACACATAAGACTTCCGCGCCGGATCGAAGATCGGCGGATAATCGTTCTCGTCGAGCAGATCGAGAAACGGGTCGAGACCCCTGGTCTTGATGAGCCCGAGCTCCTGATGCGAGATCAGGTTCACGGTCAGGATCTCCACGGGATCGCCCGCGATCTCCAGCGCCTCGGCGATCTGCTTATCGGGGCCGATGATCGGTGTGAGAAACAGGAACGTCTGGAAGTCCGTTCCTGCAACCGGCGGCCACGGCAGCGCGACGCGATGGCCGAAGCCGAACCAGGTCGTGTCGATGAACGGCAGATTGGCCAGCCAGCGCAGATTGGCGCAAACCTCCTCTGTCGGTTCGCGGACATACCACATCAGCTCGGCACGCGGCTTTGCGTCCCCAGGCACCCCCGGCATCCGTTGCTCGCTCATGCCGTTGGTCAGAAGCACGTAGCCTTCGTCAGATCCCTCCTGGCACACCGGCACGAAATCGCGGCCAAAGGCGTGGATGTCGATGCGGCGCTCCGCGCTTTCCTTGAAGCTGTACTCGGGCTCGCCAAGCTCGCTCTCATAGATGGCGAGCCGTTGCCGGTAGGGGTCGGCTGCGTGTGATGGCTCCGCGGAGCCGGATATGAGCTTTGCGAGACGGGAGAGCATGTGAACCTCGAGAGCGGATGTGTGCCGGGATATCCGCGTTGTCGCGAGACGACGCCAGCCGGTTCAAATCCGCCCTTCCGCCATGGCGATCCTTCGCCGTCGTCCACACTCCCGTGCGCAATCGTCCATGAACTCGGAACGACGCTGACGATGCGCTTCGGTCTCGACTAGCCCGCGATCTTCTCGATCGCCGCCTGATCCAGTCCGAACTTCTTCCCGGCTTCGAGAATCTCCTGCCAGGTGGTCGGATCGACCGAAATGCCTTCGGCGAGGCGCTTCCTCTTGGTTTCGCGCTCGGGCTCGCCGGCGATCAGTACCTTGTCGACGCCGGGGCCGGGAGGCGAGCCGGTGTGCCAGGCAACAAAACTCTCGACCTCGCGCGCGAGATTTTCGCCGGTGCCGAGCTTGCCCGGGTCGATGACGATCGAGAGCATGCCGTTGAGGACGTTGTACTTGCCATCGGACGGGCCCTTGACCACCTGCCCGCCGGAGAGCGCGCCGCCGAGGATTTCGCACACGAGCGCGAGCCCCGAACCCTTGTGCTCGCCGAACGGCAGGATCGCGCCGTATGGCGGGATCACAGTGTAGCGCGGGTTGACCGTGGGCTTGCCTTCATTGTCGATGATGGTGCCGGGCTCGAGTTCGACGCCCTTGTTGTGGGCGACGCGGGTCTTGCCCTGCGCGATCCTGCTGGTGGCGAAGTCGAGCACGATCGGGTCCTTGCCCCTGCGCGGGATGCCGACGCAGAACGGATTGGTGCCGTGGCGGGCATCGCTGCCGCCCCAGGGCGCCACGATCGGGCGCGAGATCACGTTGACGAAGTGGATCGAGACCAGCCCGTGGTCGATGCACTGCTCGGCCCAGTGGCCGATGCGGCCGATATGGTGCGAGTTGGAAAGGCCGACGAGGCACACGCCGTTGCTCTTGGCGCGCTCGGCCGCCAGCTCCATCGCTTCATGGCCGATCACCTGGCCGTAGCCGGTGAGGCCGTCGAGCGTGAGAAGGGGACCCGTGTCGAGCACGATCTTGACGTGCGCGTTCACGGCGAGGCCGCCATTGGTGACGCTCTGGACATAGCGTGGAATCATGCCGACGCCGTGCGAGTCGTGTCCCCTAAGGTTGGCCTCGACGAGATTGGTGGCGACGAGCTCGGCCTCGCGATCCGAGGAGCCGCCCGCCTTGACGATGGCGCGGATGGCGTTGGTGAGCGGCTCTGCCTTGAAGGTGCGATAGTCGGCCATTGTTGCTGCTCTTATCCTTTCACGATCCGGCGGCAGTGAACCCACGCCGCTTCAATCAGGTTCTCGCTGGCCTCCGGCGTGCGGAAGGCGGAATGCGCCGACAGCGTCACGTTCGGAATCTTCGTCAGCGGATGATCCGCCGGCAGCGGCTCGATGTTGAAGACGTCGAGGCCGGCATGGCGGATATGGCCCGACTTCAGCGCGTCGATCATCGCGGCTTCGTCGACGATCGCGGCGCGGGCGGTGTTGACGAGGATGACGCCAGGCTTCATCGCAAAGATCCTCTCTCGGGTGATCATGCCGCGCGTCTCGTCGTTGAGCAGCAGGTGCAGCGACACGACGTCGCTCTTGGCCAGCACCGTATCGAGATCGGTGAATTCGACGCCGGGATAGCTCTTCGGCGAGCGGTTCCAGGCGATCACCTTCATGCCGCTGCCTGTGGCGATGCGCGCGACCTCCGCGGCGATGCCGCCGAAGCCGATCAGGCCGAGCGTCTTGCCGGTGAGCTGCATGCCGTCCTCGCGCAGCCAGCTGCCGGCGCGCATCTCGCGATCCATCATCGCGATGACGCGGGCCGAGGCCCACATCAGCGCGATCGCGGATTCCGCCACGGCGGTGTCGCCATAGCCCTTGATGAGGTGCACGGAGATGCCGAGCTCGGCGAGCTCCTCCGGGTTCATGTAGCTGCGCGCGCCGGTGCCGAGGAACACGACGTGCCTCAGACCAGTGCACTTCTTCGCGACCTCGGTCGGCAGCGTCGTGTGGTCGACGATCGCGATCTCGGCGCCGTCAAGGATCTCGGGATATTGCTCGGGCTTGATGTCGGGATCCCGGTGGATCCGCACCTCGGGGTCGCCAGGCTTCTCCAGCCGCTCCATGATCACGGCGAGGGCTTCGTTGGCGTCGACGAAAACTCCGCGCATGGCTCTCTCCGGTCAGGATGCGACGCCGGCAATCGCCAGCACGGTATGCATCAGCACGTTGGTGCCAGCAGTGCAGTCGGGCTGGGTGGCGTCCTCCAGCTCGTTGTGGCTGATGCCGTCCTTGCAGGGCACGAACACCATCGCGGCCGGCATGATTGTGTTGAGGTTGCAGGCGTCGTGGCCGGCGCCGGAGGTGATGCGGCGGGAGGAATAGCCGAGCGTCTTTGCCGCGTTCTCGACCGCCGCGATCAGCTTCGGATCAAAATGTGTCGGCGGCTTGCGCCAGACGAGATCGACCTTGACCTCGACCTTGCGGCGCGCGGCGATCTCGGCGATGGCGGCGCGCAGGTCGCGGTCGAGCGCATCCATGATGGCGCCATCCGCGCTGCGGCAGTCCATGGTGAAGGCGATCTCGCCGGGAATGACGTTGCGCGAGGGGTTTGCGATCACGGCTTCGCCGATGGTGCCGACCGCGTTCGGCCCATGCTTCTTGGCAATCGCCTCCATCGCAAGCACGATCTCCGACAGCGTTGCTAGCGCATCGCGCCGCAGCGGCATCGGGGTCGAGCCCGCATGGCTCTCGAAGCCGGAGATCTTGCCGTCGTACCAGAGCACGCCCTGGCCGGAATCGACCACGCCGATGGTCTTGCCCTCGGCCTCCAAAATCGGGCCCTGCTCGATATGCAGCTCGACGAAGCAGCCGAGCTTCTGGAAGCCGATCGGCTTGTCGCCGCGATAACCGATGCTGTCGAGCGCCTGGCCGACGGTCGTGCCGTCGATGTCCTTGCGCGACAAAATGTCGTCGGTGGTGAAATCGCCGACATAGGCGGCGGAGGCCATCATCGCCGGCGCGAAGCGCGAGCCTTCCTCGTTGGTCCAGTTGACGACGCAGATCGGCGCCTCGGTCTCGATGCCGGCGTCGTTCAGCGTGCGGATCACTTCCAGCGCGCCGAGCGTTCCCAAAATGCCGTCATACTTGCCGCCGGTCGGCTGGGTGTCGAGATGCGAGCCGATGCCGACGGGCAGCTTCGACATATCGCGGCCCTTGCGCAGGCCGAACTGCGAGCCGAGCGCGTCGACATGCACCTCGAGGCCGGCGTCCTCGCAGGCCTTGCGGAACCAATCGCGCACCTGCTTGTCCTCGGCGCTCAGCGTCAGCCGCCGCACGCCGCCCTTGGCCGTCGCGCCGAACTGCGCGGTCTCGTGAATGGAGCCCCAGAGGCGGGCGGAATCGATTTGCAGGTTGGTGGCGGCTCGGCTCATGCGTCTCATCCATTGGTCGCTGTCATTCCGGGGCGCCCGCAGGGCGAACCCGGAATCTCGAGATTCCGGGTTCTCGCTTCGCGAGCCCCGGAATGACGGTAGAAAATCCGGCACTTTTTCAATGACCCGCCAGCGCGGGCGCGTCAACCGCGAGGCTGCTCTGCGCAATCTGACATGCAAGCTCGGCGACGCGCTCCACGGCGACGACGTCGGGTGAGGCGAGCCAGCTTGCGGTGAAGGTCAGCGGTGCGATCGCAAGATCGGTGTCGAGCAGCTGCAACCGGCCGTCGGCGAGTTCGTTCTCGACGATGGCATCGGGGATCACGGCGATGCCGAGCCCCTCGACCGCCATGTGGATCACGGTCGCCAGCGAAGCGGACGCATGCAGCCGGATCGGCGGCAGCTCCGGCCGGTCGAACACCTCGCGCACGACCTCGTAAGGCTTGGTCTTGCGCGGGAAGGTGATGATCGGAAACCGCGCGAGCTCCGCCGGCGTGACCGGGCCCTTGCCGAGTCCGAGCGAGGGGCTTGCGAGGAAACCGATCGGGTAGTCGGCGAGCACGCGGTTATGCACGCCGGAGGCCGACAGCGGCCCGACCACGAAGGCGAGCTCGATCTCCTGCGCGAGCAGGCGCGCGGTGAGGTTCGGCGTGATGTCGACCTCGATTTCGAGCGACAGGTTCGGATAGATCTCGTTCACGCTCTTCACGAGGCGCGGCAGCCAGGTGTGCACGATGGTTTCGGCGACGCCGAGCCGCATCACGCCGCGCATCGCCGAGCGGTCGCCGATCTCCGCCATCATCTGCGCGCGCAGGCCGATCAGCTTCTCCGCGTAGACCATCATCTGCCGGCCGCTCGGCGTCGGCGAGGCGACGCGATGATCGCGGTTCAGGAGCTTCACGCCCATCTCGCGCTCGAGCTGGGCGATGCGCTGGGAGATTGCCGGCTGGGTGGTGTTGAGCCGTGCGGCGGCGCCGCGAAAGCTGCCGAGCTTCACAACCCAGAGGAATGTCTCGATCGACCTGAAGTCCAGCATTGGAAGGATTTTCCCAGTCGATAAATTGGATTTATCGATATTGATTAGAAAGGAAGATTAGACTTTATAGCACGCTTGGTGTTGGCTTGTCTTTGTCGAGTTTATAGGCAGGTCAATCGCATGACTGTTTTGGTGGCAGCGCAGCAAACTGAAACACCTGACGCCCTTCCGAGCCGCCAGGCGCGGCTCGCCTATCGCGCCGGCGAGGTGGGATCGACCGCCGGGATCGCCCCCGGCTTCGTCCAGGGCAATCTGGCGATCCTGCCTGCCGAATATGCCAGCGCCTTTCACCGTTTCTGCCAGCTCAATCCGAAACCGTGCCCGATCATCGGCATGTCCGACGTCGGCAGTCCGCATATTCCGGCGCTGGGCGCCGATCTCGACATCCGCACCGATGTTCCCCGCTACCGCGTCTGGCGCGACGGCGAAGTCGTCGCCGAACCGACCGATGTGAAGAGCTACTGGCGCGACGATCTCGTGACCTTCGTGCTCGGCTGCTCGTTCTCGTTCGAGGAGGCACTGCTCGACGAGGGTATGCCGATCCGCCACATCGAGCAGAACGTGCGCGTGCCGATGTACCGTACCAACATCGCCTGCGGTGAGGCCGGCCCGTTCGCAGGCCCCATGGTGGTGTCGATGCGCCCGTTCAAGCCGGCCGATGCGATCCGCGCGGTGCAGATCACCTCGCGCTATCCCGCAGTGCATGGTGCGCCCGTGCATCTCGGCCATCCGCACCTGATCGGCATCAAGGACATCGCCAAGCCCGACTACGGCGACCCCGTACCTGTCGCCGATGACGAGATTCCGGTATTCTGGGCCTGCGGCGTGACGCCGCAATCGGTGATCAACGCGGCGAAGGTACCCTTCGCGATCACGCATTCGCCCGGCCTGATGCTGGTGACGGATCTGAAGAACAGGACCATGGCCGTGATTTAATGGGCAGCGTTTGCTGCTTCTTCAGGCTTTACGCTATCTGCCAATCGCTTCATTCGATACGCGCAAAATTCGGATAACAGGGGACTTTGCCAATGACGATCAATCGCCGCGACGTTCTGCTCGGAGCCACCGCCGCCGCTGCGCTGCTGCCGCTAGCTGCGCGCGCGCAAACCTCTGAA
This sequence comes from Bradyrhizobium sp. CB1717, assembly GCF_029714325.1. Taxonomy (NCBI): domain Bacteria; kingdom Pseudomonadati; phylum Pseudomonadota; class Alphaproteobacteria; order Hyphomicrobiales; family Nitrobacteraceae; genus Bradyrhizobium; species Bradyrhizobium sp. CB1717. The sequence continues at coordinate 6,886,255 of NZ_CP121666.1, read as the reverse complement.
GTGGTGATCGGCGCAACCTATCCGCTGTCGGGCTCCGGTGCCCAGGTGGGCGTCGATGCGCAGCGTGCGTTCGAGACCGCGATCGACATCATCAACAACGACCAGGACTTCGAGCTTCCGCTGGCAAAGGGCGTCGGCTTGCCGGGCCTCGGCGGCGCCAAGATCCGTATCGTCTATGCCGACACCCAGGGCGACCCGCAAAAGGGGCGCGCCGAAGCCGAGCGCCTGATCACGCAGGAGAAGGTCTCCGCCATCCTCGGTTCCTACCAAAGCGCGGTCGCAGTCACGATCAGCCAGATCTGCGAACGCTACCAGATTCCGTTCATGTCGGCGGACAACTCCTCCCCGAGCCTGCATCGCCGCGGTCTGAAGTATTACTTCCGCGCCTCGCCGCATGACGAGATGTTCTCGGCCGGGATGTTCGACTTCCTCGATGCGATGAAGAAGAAGGGCGCCAAGGCCCAGACGCTGGCGCTGTTCCACGAAGACACCATCTTCGGCACCGACTCCGCCAACGCCCAGACCAAGCTCGCGACCGAGCGCGGCTACAAGATCGTCGCCGACATCAAGTACCGCGCCAACTCGCCGTCGCTGTCGGCTGAGGTGCAGCAGCTCAAGGCTGCCAATGCCGACGTACTGATGCCGTCGAGCTACACCACGGACGGCATCCTGCTGGTCAAGACCATGGCCGAGCTCGGCTACAAGCCGAACGCGATCGTGGCCCAGGCGGCCGGCTTCTCCGAAAAGGCTCTCTACGACGCCGTTGGCGACAAGCTCGAGGGTGCGATCACCCGCGGCAGCTTCTCGCTCGATCTCGCCGCCAAGCGGCCGATGGTCGGCAAGATCAACGATCTGTTCAAGGCGAAGTCGGGCAAGGACCTCAACGACAACACGTCGCGGCAGTTCATGGCCATGATCATCATGGCGGACGCCATCAACCGCGCCAAATCGACCGACGGCGAGAAGATCCGTGATGCGCTGGCCGCGACGGAAATGCCCGGCGAGCAGACCATCATGCCCTGGAAGCGCGTCAAGTTCGACGAGATGGGCCAGAACAACGATGCCGATCCGGTCCTGCTGCAATATGTCGGCGGCAAATTCGTCACCATCTTCCCGTCGCAGGCGGCGGTGGCCGAGCCGATCTGGCCGATGAAGTAAGCGATCAGACCAGCGGGCGGGGGACGAAGCGACGTGACAGCTGAAACGATTATCCAGAGTCTTGCGAGCGGCCTGCTGATGGGGCTGCTCTACGGACTGATCGCCGTCGGCCTGGCGTTGATCTTTGGCCTGATGGACGTCGTCAACTTCGCCCATGGCGAATTCCTGATGCTGGCGATGTACGTGACGTTCTTCCTGTTCACGTTCTTCGCGATCGATCCGCTGCTGTCGGCGCCGCTGGCCGCTGCCGCCCTGTTCGTTCTGGGGGCGGCGGTCTACCTCGTGATCGTGAGGTTTGCGATGCGGGCCAAGGCCAATGTCGGCATGGTGCAGATCTTCGCGACCTTCGGCCTCGCGATAGTGATGCGCGGTCTGGCGCAGCTGTTCTTCACGGCCGACTATCGCAGCGTCCCCAACTCGTGGCTCGGCGGCAAGACGGTATCGGTCGCCGGGATCTTCCTGCCGCAGCCGCAGCTGTTCGGTGCGCTGGTCGCGATCGCCGCGTTCGGCGGGCTCTACCTCTTCATCAACCGCACCGATTTCGGCCGCGCGCTGGAAGCGACCCGCGAGGATCCCGGTGCGGTGGCCCTCGTCGGCATCGACAAGAACCGCGTGTTCGCGCTCGGCTGGGGCCTCGGCGGTGCGCTGGTCGGGCTTGCCGGCGCCATCATGGCGACCTTCTTCTACATCTATCCCGACGTCGGCGCGTCCTTTGCGCTGATCGCCTATGTCACGGTGGCGCTCGGCGGCTTCGGCAGCGTGTTCGGCGCCTTTGCCGGCGGTATCGTCGTCGGCCTGGTCGAAGCCACCACCGCGTTGATCCTGCCGCCATCGTTGAAGTCGGTCGGCATCTACGCGGTCTATCTGCTCGTCGTGTTCATTCGGCCGCGTGGCCTGTTCGGGTCGATGTGATGGACAAGCAATTCGTCGAGCGGCGCCGCCGCGACCTCATCACCGCCGCCGGTCTCGCCGCCGTCGCCGCGATCGTGCCGCTGTTCGTCAAGGACGTCTACGTCCAGAACATCATGGTGCTGACGCTGATGTACGCGGCGTTGTCGCAGAGCTGGAACATCCTGTCCGGCTATTGCGGACAGATATCGCTCGGACACGCGCTGTATTTCGGGCTCGGTGCCTACACCACCGCGCTGCTGTTCACGAAGTTCGGCGTGCTGCCCTGGTTCGGCATGATCGCCGGCGGGCTGATCTCGGCCGCAATCGCGATGGCGCTGGGCTATCCCTGCTTCCGCCTCGGCGGCCACTACTTTGCGATCGCCACCATCGTGATCGCCGAGATCGGATTGCTGCTGATCCAGAACTGGGATTGGGCGGGCGCGGCCCTCGGCATCGACATTCCCGTGCGCGGCGACAGCTGGCTGAAATTCCAGTTCACGCGCTCGAAGCTGCCATACTTCTACTTCGCGCTGGTGCTCGCCTGCGTCGCCTGGTTCGTCACCTGGTGGCTGGAAGATTCCAAATGGGGCTATTGGTGGCGCGCGGTGAAGGACAATCCGCAGGCGGCCGAGAGCCTCGGCGTCGTCGTGTTCAACTCGAAGATGGGCGCGGCGGCGGTCTCTGCCTTCCTGGTCGCGGTCGGCGGCAGCTTCTATGCGCAGTTCGTTTCCTACATCGATCCCGGAAGCGTCATGGGGTTCCAGTTCTCGCTCTTGATGGCGTTGCCGGCAGTGCTGGGCGGCATCGGCACGCTGTGGGGGCCGATGCTCGGCGCCGTTATCCTGATCCCGATCACCGAGCTGACGCGCTCCTATATCGGCGGCTCCGGCCGCGGCGTCGACTTGATCGTCTATGGCGCGCTGATCGTCCTGATCGCACTCGCGCGGCCGGAGGGTCTGGTCGGCCTGTTCTCGCGCCGGCGCAAGGAGGCCACGCGATGACGGCGCTCCTGGAAACCCGCGGCGTCTGGCAGCGCTTCGGCGGCCTGATCGCCAACAGCGACGTCTCGATCTCGGTTGGCCGCGGCGAGATCGTCGGCCTGATCGGCCCGAACGGCGCCGGCAAGTCGACGCTGTTCAACCTGATCGCCGGCGTGTTGCCGCCAACCCAGGGCTCGATCATCTTCGACGGCGAGGATGTCACCAATCTGCCGGCGGCCGCGCGCTGTCAGCGCGGAATCGGGCGCACCTTCCAGGTGGTCAAGAGCTTCGAGACCATGACGGTCATCGACAACGTCATCGTCGGCGCTCTGGTGCGCAACACCGTGATGCGCGAGGCCCGCCGCAAGGCGCATGAGGTGCTGGAGTTCACTGGCCTGGCCGCGCGCGCCGACGTGCTCGCGAGCGACCTCGTGCCGGCCGAGAAGCGCCGCCTCGAAGTCGCGCGTGCGCTCGCGACCGAACCGAAGCTGTTGCTGCTCGACGAGGTCCTCACCGGCCTGACGCCGACCGAGGCGCAGACCGGCGTCGCGCTGGTGCGCAAGGTGCGCGAGACCGGCGTCACCGTGCTGATGGTCGAACACGTCATGGAAATCGTGATGCCGCTGGTCGACCGTGCCATCGTGCTCGACCTCGGCAAGGTGCTGGCCGAGGGCAAGCCCTCCGACGTCGTCCGCGATCCCAAGGTGATCAGCGCATATCTGGGAGATCGTCATGCTGTCGGTGCATGAAGTCACGACCGCCTATCAGGGCCTGGTTGCGATCTCCGCGATCTCGATCAATGTCGAGAAGGGCGAGATCGTCTGCGTTGCCGGCGCCAATGGCGCGGGCAAGTCGACGCTGCTGAAATCCATCGCCGGTGCCGAGCGTCCGCGCTCGGGCACGGTGACGTTCGACGGCAAGCGCCTCGACGGCATGGCGCAGCATCTCATCACCGCAACAGGCATCGCCTATGTGCCGGAGAACCGCCGTCTGTTCCCGCGGCTATCGGTGCGCGACAATCTGCGCCTCGGCAGCTACCTCTACCGCGGTGATGCGAATCGCGAAGGCCCGCTGGATCTCGTCTTCACGCTGTTCCCGCGGCTCCAGGAACGTTTGGAACAGCGCGCCGAGACGCTCTCCGGCGGCGAGCAGCAGATGCTCGCGATCGGCCGCGCGCTGATGACGCGCCCGCGGCTGTTGATGCTGGACGAGCCCTCGCAAGGAATCATGCCGAAGCTGGTCGACGAGATCTTCCAGGCGGTGAAGCGCATCCGCGACGCCGGCATGACCGTGCTGATCGTCGAGCAGCGCATGGCCGAGTGCCTCGAGATCGCCGACCGCGCCTACATCCTGCAGACCGGCCGCGTGCTGATGCAGGGCCCGTCCGCGGAAATCAAGGGCAATCCGGACGTCAGGAAGGCGTATCTCGGATTGTAGCCGCTCGCTACGATCCCTATCCCGATTGCTTCTTGTTCCGGTTCTTGCTTGCGCCGCGCAGCGTCGACGCGGGTGCCGAGGGTTGCCCGAAGCCATTCATCTGGATGCAAGAGAGCAGGTCGACATAGCTTTCGATGCCACCGGCGGTGGCCTCGGTGTAGCATTGGGTACGAATTGTCTCCGGCGTTGTCGTCCAGATGGACCCGAGCTGTTGCTGCGCGGTTTGCTCGTCGTTCATGCAGGCCTCGTAGGACTGCGGCTCGGTCAGCGACTTGTCGATTTCCTGAGTTGCCTTGCAGTTGACCTCGACCTTGAGATCGGGGACACGCGCGGACGTCTGGGCGTTCGCGGAAAGTGGCAAGACAATAAAGCAGGCGGCAGAGAGGAGGGCGCAGGATACTTTGAAATCCATGACAATTCTCCTGGCGATCGATGAAACAACTCCTTCAGTCAATTGCAGGGGGATCATGTGCCCGCGATCCCGCTGATGCAAATCAATTCCGGCAGTGTCAGACGGTGTCGTAGCCCGGATGAGCAAAGCGATATCCGGGCCGCTGGTCCCGCATATCGCTCCGCTCATCCGGGCTACGATCGTCTCGTTCCGCAATCTCTGCCGTCATCCTGAGGTGCGCGCTCTTCGCGCGCCTCGAAGGATGGGCCGCGAGCGCTTGTAGCCCATCCTTCGAGGCTTCACCTTGCGATGCGTTTGCATCGCAAGGCTCGCACCTCAGGATGACGGCGGAGTATGCGGCTAATGTCCGTGCTCGTGCCCGTGCTCCGGCAACGTCACCCCGAACACCTTCACCAGATCCTTCACCTGCTCCGGCGACAGATACCGCGGGTTCAGCCCGCGCAGCAGCAGGTAGAGCCTCGCCGTCTCCTCCAACTCTTCCGTGGCGAACACCGCGGCCTCCAGCGTGTCGCCGGCGACGACAGGGCCGTGATTGGCGAGCAGCACGGATGAATACTTCCCCGCCAGGCGCTTGATCGCGTCCGCCACCGCGGGGTCGCCCGGACGGTAATAGGGCACGAGCGCGGTGGCGCCGCACTTCATCAGGTAATAGGCTGTCATCGGCGGCAGCGCGGCGCGCGGGTCGATCTCGGGCAGCATCGAGAGCGCGACCGAATGGGTGGAGTGCAGATGGACGATCGCACGGGCACTGCCGCGCGTGTCGTAGAGCGCCGTGTGCAGCGGAACTTCCTTGGTCGGGGCATCGCCCGAAACCAGCCGGCCGGTTTCGTCCAGCCGCGACAGCTTTGCGGGATCGAGGAAGCCGAGCGAGGCGTTGGTCGGCGTCACCAGCCAGCCGCCGCCGTCCAGCCTGACGCTGATATTGCCGGAGGATCCCGGCGTCAGCCCGCGCTCGAACAGGGAGCGTCCGAAGCGGCAGATATCCTCACGCAGCCGTGTCTCGTTGCTCGTTTCAGTTCTCATGGCCGTCATGCCCGCTTGTCTCACGCTTTGGCAGCGCGGCCAAGCCGTGTTATTCGGTTGCCAAGCTGCCGCAAAGGGCGGCTATTCGGGAAACGTTCGCAAGGATCAGTTGCATATGTCCGCCTCCACGTCACAAAATCAGCGTATCGCCGTCGTCGGGCTCGGCTCGATGGGGTTTGGCATGGCGACCTCGCTGCAGCGCGCCGGCCACGCCGTCACCGGCTGTGACGTCTCGGCCGATGCGGTGGCGCGCTTCGTGAAGGACGGCGGCGCCGGCGCCAAGACGCCGGCCGAGGCGGCCAAGAGCGCCGACATCGTCGTCAGCGTCGTCGTCAATGCCGCCCAGACCGAGGCGATTCTGTTCGGCAAGGACGGGGCCGCCGAGACCATGCCGAAGGACAGCGTGTTCGTGTCCTCCGCCACCATGGATCCGGAGGTGGCGCGGCGCCTCGCCAAGCAGTTGGAGGCGACTGGCCGGCATTATCTGGATGCGCCGATCTCCGGCGGGGCGCAGCGCGCCGCGCAGGGTGAGTTGACGATCCTGGCCTCCGGCAGTGCCGCTGCTTTTGCGAAAGCGCGACCAGCGCTCGATGCCATGGCGGCAAAGCTCTACGAGCTTGGCGATGCCGCTGGCCAAGGTGCCGCCTTCAAGATGATCAACCAATTGCTGGCCGGCGTGCACATCGCCGCCGCCAGCGAAGCGATGGCGTTCGCGGCCAAGCAGGGGCTCGACATCCGCAAGGTCTATGAGGTGATCACCGCCTCTGCCGGCAATTCCTGGATGTTCGAGAACCGCATGCCGCACGTGCTCGACGGTGATTACACGCCGCGCAGCGCCGTTGAGATCTTCGTCAAGGACCTCGGCATCATCCAGGACATGGCGCGCAGCGCCAGATTCCCGGTGCCGGTCTCGGCCGCCGCCCTCCAGATGTTCCTGATGACGGCGGCCGCCGGCATGGGCCGCGATGACGACGCGTCGGTCGCGCGCATGTATGCGCAGGTCACCGGCGTCAAGCTGCCCGGCGACAAGTAACAAGAGGATCTGCAATGCCCCGTTTCGCCGCCAACCTCTCGATGATGTTCACCGAGGTTCCGTTCCTCGACCGCTTCGATGCCGCCGCCCAGGCGGGCTTCACCGCCGTCGAGTTTCTCTTTCCCTACGAGCATCCGGTGGAGGCTGTCGGCGAGCGTCTCAAGCGCAATGGCCTCACCCAGGCGCTGTTCAACCTGCCGCCGGGCGACTGGAATGCCGGCGAGAAAGGCTTTGCGGCGTTGCCGGCGCGCTTCAATGATCTCAAGGCGAGCCTGGAGACCGCGCTGCCTTATGCCAAGGCGACCGGCGTCAAGCGGCTGCACCTGATGGCCGGCATCGCCAATCGCGGCGAGCGGGTCGCGATCGAGGCGTTCTACAAGTCGGTGGCGTGGGCCGCTGAATTCTTCGCGCCGCACGGCATCGACATCGTGCTCGAGCCGATCAATGCCCGAAACGTGCCCGGCTACTTCCTCAACGATTTCGGCTTCGCGCGCGACCTGATCCAGGAACTGCGGCTGCCGAACCTGAAGCTCCAGTTCGACATCTATCACTGCCAGATCATCCACGGCGACGTCACCATGCGCCTGCGCGAGATGATGCCGATCATCGGCCACATCCAGATCGCCAGCATTCCCTCGCGCAACGAGCCCGACGGCGAGGAGCTGAACTATCCATTTCTGTTCGAAGAGCTCGACCGGCTCGGCTATGCCGGCTTCGTCGGCTGCGAATACAATCCGCGCGGCAAGACCACCGATGGTCTTGCCTGGTTCAAGCCCTATGCGGGAGTGAAGCCGTGACCCTTGCATTGGGCTGCATCGCCGACGACTACACCGGCGCCTCCGATCTCGCCAACACGCTGACGCGCGCGGGCCTGCGCACGGTGCAGACCATCGGCGTACCTGCCGACGATCTGGCGCTGCCCGAGGTCGATGCCGTCGTGGTGTCCTTGAAGAGCCGATCGATCGAGGCCGGCCTTGCCGTTTCGCGCTCGCGCGCAGCGGACAAATGGCTGCGCGGCCGCGGCGCGAGCCACGTGCTGTTCAAGATCTGCTCGACCTTCGATTCCACCGACGCCGGCAATATCGGCCCCGTCATGGACGCGCTGCGCGCCGACTGCGGCGAGGCGAACGTGCTGGTGACGCCGGCCTTTCCGGAGACCGGCCGCACCGTCTACCAGGGCAATCTGTTCGTCGGCGCGGTGCCGCTGAACGAGAGCCCGCTGAAGGACCATCCGCTCAACCCGATGCATGATTCCAACCTGGTGCGCGTGCTGGCGCACCAGAGCAGGACGCAAATCGGCCTCATCGATCTCGCCACCGTCACGCGCGGGGCGGACGCCGTGCGGGCGCGGCTGGCCGAGCTCGCCGCCAAGGGTATCGGCGCTGCGATCATCGACGCTGTCTTCGACCGCGACCTCGAGACCATCGGTCTCGTCGCCGCCGAACATCGGCTGTCGGTCGGCGCCTCCGGCATCGGCCTCGGGCTGGCGCGGGCGCTGGTCTCGACCGGCAAGGTCAAGTCGGCTGCGGCGAGCACCGAAGCCAGCGCTGCGGTGGGCGGACCGGCGGCGTGTCTTGCCGGAAGCTGCTCGCAGGCGACGCTTCAGCAGATCGCGAATGCCGAGCGTGTCATGCCGGTGTTACATCTCGATCCGGACCGTATTCTTGCGGGAGCGGGGGAAGCGCAGCGTGCACTGGACTGGGCAAGGCCGCGACTGGCCGAAGGTCCGGTGCTGATCGCATCGAGCTCGACACCCGATCAGGTCGCCGCGCTTCAGGCGCGTCACGGTCGTGATGCGGCCGGGCACGCCATCGAGCAGACGATGGCCGACATTGCTGAAAGCCTTGTGCAATCAGGTGTCCGGCGTTTGGTCGTTGCCGGCGGCGAGACATCCGGTGCCGTGGTCGATCGGTTGAAGATTCCCGGATTTCTCGTAGGGGTAGAAATTGCCGCCGGCGTTCCGGTGCTGCGTGCGGTCGGTGCTGGCGGCGAGATGTTGCTCGCTCTGAAGTCCGGAAATTTCGGCGGCGCGGAGTTTTTCTCGGACGCGCTTAGGCTCATGCGCTGAGCGCAGGGCATTCTTAGCTGCCTGTTCATTTGTTTCGGGCTTTCGTACTTGTACGGAGTCGTAGTTAACATCTGCGCAGGTGCTCTGGTGTTGGATGTCGGTGCTGCTCCCTTTGGTTGATTCGTAAAACTTCCGGACGCGCCACCGCGCCAGCACAAAGAGACCCGATAATGCTCGCCACCATTTCCATCCGCGCCAAGATCATCAGTGTCGTGGCGTTCCTGCTGGTCGCGATGGCCGGCATGGGCCTGCTCGCTGTCATGAAAATGCGGTCGATGAACGCCAACACGGTCGACATCACCACGAGCTGGATGCCGAGCGTGCGAGTGCTGGGCGAGCTCCGGGCCTCGGTCATCACCTATCGCAGCGTGGTCCGCGAGCACATGCTGGCCGAGACCCTGGAAGAAAAGCTCGCGATGGAAAAAACTGCGGTCACCACCAGCGAGACCCTGGCCAAGGCCCGCCAGAGCTACGAGACCATGATCACCTCGCCGGAGGAGCGGGCGCTCTACACCGAATGGTCCAAGCTGTGGGACGATTACAAGAAGAGCGCCGACGAGGTCTTTGCGTTGTCGCGCAAAGAGGTGGGCAAGGTCCCGCACGAGGCGCATGAGCTGAACGTCAAGACCGCCAACAAGATCGGCATCCAGTCCGACGAAATCCTGCGCAAGGACATCGATCTCAACACCAGGGGTGGCGACCAGGCCGCCCGGGACGCGGACAGCAGCTATTCCTTCGCGTTCATGCTGCTCTCGATCATCCTCGGCGCCGCCATCATCGCCGGCGTCGGCGTCGGCTTCTATCTCGTCCACGACGTCTCCAGCGGCATCAACTCGATCACCTTGCCGATGCAGGCGCTGGGCAGGGGCGACCTCTCCGCCGAGGTCCCGCACCGCGGCGAGAAGACGGAGATCGGCGCCATGGCTGACGTGCTCCAGGTCTTCAAGGAAGCGCTGATCGCCAAGAAGGCTGCTGACGAGGCCGCCGCAGCCGACGCCGAAGCCAAGATCGAGCGCGGCCGCCGTGTCGACAACATCACCCGCGAATTCGAGACGATGATTGGCGAGATCGTCCAGACGGTGTCGTCGGCCTCGACCCAGCTCGAAGCTTCCGCCTCGACGCTGACCTCGACCGCCGACCGCTCCCAGCGGCTGGCGACCACGGTGGCCGGCGCGTCGGAGGAGGCCTCGACCAACGTGCAGTCCGTGGCCTCGGCCACGGAGGAGATGGCCTCGTCCGTGGGCGAAATCAGCCGTCAGGTGCAGGAATCGGCGCGGATGGCGGGCGATGCCGTCGGCCAGGCCCGGGCCACGACCGAGCGCGTCAGCGAGCTCTCCAAGGCGGCGTCCCGCATCGGTGACGTCGTCGAATTGATCAACACCATCGCCGGCCAGACCAACCTGCTGGCGCTGAACGCAACCATCGAGGCGGCGCGTGCGGGTGAAGCCGGCCGCGGCTTTGCCGTGGTCGCCTCCGAGGTGAAGGCGCTCGCCGAGCAGACCGCGAAGGCGACCGGCGAGATCGGCCAGCAGATCTCGGGCATCCAGGCGGCGACCAACGATTCGGTCGGCGCGATCAAGGAGATCTCCTCGACCATCGAGCGCCTGTCGGAAATCTCCTCGGCGATCGCGGCGGCCGTGGAAGAGCAGGGCGCGGCGACGCAGGAGATTGCCCGCAACGTCCAGCAGGCCGCCCACGGCACGCAGCAGGTTTCGTCCAACATCACCGACGTGCAGCGCGGCGCGACCGAGACCGGCACGGCCTCCTCGCAAGTGCTGTCGGCGGCGCAGATGCTGTCGAATGACTCGAACCGGCTGAAGAACGAGGTCAGCAAGTTCCTGACCAACGTCCGCGCGGCTTAAATCCTCGCGTGACCTGTTTATCGAACGACGAGCGGCGCCAAAGGCGCCGCTCGTTTTGTTTGACCTGTAGCATCATCGAAATCGGCATGTTCCTGAACTCGTCCGCGCCGCATGGGCCCGGCCGCATGGCTGCGATGCCAATTTCGCAGTGCGGTAGCAGGGAAGTGAATGCAGGATAGTGCCTGGTAATTAGCGTTTCCGGTGGTGCTCGGGTAAAGGGGAATGAGGATCCCCATGGGGGCGGACTCCGTATCCCTGCCTGACCTGGAATTGCCTGGCGCATGATTGCTCTGGTCCGTATTGCCCTGAGCCGGCCTTATACGTTTGTCGTGCTGGCGCTCCTGCTGCTGATCATCGGCCCGCTCGCAGCGCTGCGGACGCCGACCGACATCTTCCCGGACATCCGCATCCCCGTCATCGGCGTGGTCTGGCAGTACACCGGCCTGCCGCCGGACCAGATGTCCGGCCGCATCACCACGCCGTTCCAGCGCGCGCTGACGACGACCGTCAACGACATCGAGCACATCACGGCCAATTCCTATAATGGCTTCGGCATCATCAAGATCTTCTTCCAGCCGAACGTCGACATCCGCACCGCCAACGCGCAGGTCACAGCGATCTCGCAGACGCTGCTCAAGCAGATGCCGCCGGGCGCAACGCCGCCCCTGATCCTGAACTACTCGGCTTCAACCGTGCCGATCATCCAGGTGGCGCTGTCGGGCGACGGCCTCACCGAGCAGAACCTCGCCGACATCGGCATCAACCAGCTGCGCACGCCGCTGGTCACCGTGCCCGGCGCGGCGATCCCCTATCCGTTCGGCGGCAAGCAACGCCAGGTCCAGATCGATCTCGATCCGACTGCGCTCCAGGCCCGCGGGCTATCGGGCCAGGACGTCGCCAATGCGCTCGCCGCCCAGAACCTGATCACGCCGGTCGGTACCCAGAAAATCGGCCAGTTCGAATACAACATCCAGCTCAACAACTCGCCGCTGAAGATCGACGAGCTCGGCAACCTCCCGATCAAAACCGTCAACGGCGCCATGGTCTATGTGCGCGACGTCGCGACCGTGCGCGACGGCAATCCGCCGCAGACCAACATCGTCCATGTCGACGGCAACCGCTCGGTGCTGATGATGGTGCTGAAGGCGGGCGCGACCTCGACGCTCGATATCATCGCCGGCATCAAGCAGAAGGTGATCGAGGTCAAGGACCAGCTCCCGGACGCCCTGAAGATCGGCTTCATCGGCGACCAGTCGGTATTCGTCCGCGGTGCGATCGAGGGCGTCGCCTTCGAGGGCGTGATCGCGGCATTGCTGACCAGCGTCATGATCCTCCTGTTCCTCGGCAGCTGGCGCTCGACCATCATCATCGCGGTGTCGATCCCGCTCTCGGTGCTGGGCGCCATCATCATGCTGTCGGCGATCGGCGAGACGCTGAACATCATGACGCTCGGCGGTCTCGCGCTCGCGGTCGGCATCCTCGTCGATGACGCCACCGTGACGATCGAGAACATCAACTACCATCTGGAACAGGGCAAGCCGGTCGAGCAGTCCATCCTCGACGGCGCCAACCAGATCGTGACGCCGGCCTTCGTCTCGCTGCTCTGCATCTGCATCGTGTTCGTGCCGATGTTCTTCCTCACCGGCGTCGCGCGCTTCCTGTTCGTGCCGATGGCGGAAGCTGTGATGTTCGCGATGATCTGGTCGTTCATCCTGTCGCGCACGCTGGTGCCGACCATGGCGAACTATCTGCTCAAGGCGCATGTCCATCACGAGGGCGCCCCGCCGAGGTCGCGCAATCCCTTCGTTTGGTTCCAGCGCGGCTTCGAGAAACGCTTCGAGCGCATTCGCGGCGGCTACCACGATTTCCTCGGCCTGGCGCTGGCGCATCGCACCGTGTTCGTGATCGGCTTTATCTGCGTGGTCGGCGCGTCCTTCGCGCTGGTGCCGTTCCTCGGTCGCAACTTCTTCCCCGCGGTCGATGCCGGCAACATCCTGATGCATGTGCGCACGCAAGTAGGCACCCGCGTCGAGGAGACCGCCAACCAGCTCGCCGACGTGCAGAAGGCGGTGCGCAAGCTGATCCCGGGCGAGATCGAGACCATGACCGACAACATCGGCATGCCGATCTCCGGCATCAACATGACCTACAACAACACCGGCGTGATCGGCCCGCAGGACGGCGACATCCAGATCAAGCTGAAGGAAGGCCACAAGCCGACCGAAGAGCACGTGAAGGTGCTGCGCGAGCAACTGCCGCGCCTGTTCCCCGGCGTCAGCTTCGCGTTCCTGCCGGCCGACATCGTCAGCCAGATCCTGAATTTCGGCGCGCCGGCGCCGATCGATCTGCAGATCCGCGGCGCCAATATCAGCGCCAACTTTGCTTACGCCAATAGCCTGCTGGCGGAGGTCCGGCGCATTCCGGGCGTGGCCGATGCGCGCATCCAGCAATCGCCGAGCAATCCGACCTTCAACATCGACGTCGACCGCACCCGCGCCCAATATGTCGGCCTGACCGAGCGCGACGTCACCAACAGCCTCGTGGTCAATCTCGCCGGCTCGTCGCAGGTCGCGCCGACCTATTATCTCAATCCTGACAACGGCGTGTCCTACTCGATCGTGATGCAGACGCCGCAATACCAGATCGACTCGCTCAGCGCGCTGCAGACCCTGCCGATCACCGCCGCCGGCAATGCGCAGTCGCCGATCCTGGGCGGCATCGCCGACATCAAACGCTCGACCTCGAGCGCAGTGGTCTCGCAATACGACATCCAGTCGATGGTGCAGATCTTTGCGACGACCTCGGGCCGCGATCTCGGCGCGGTCGCCGCCGACATCCGGAGGGTGATCGCCGACACAGCGAAAGAGGTGCCGAAGGGTTCTTCCGTGGTGCTGCTCGGCCAGGTGCAGACCATGAACAGCGCCTTCACCGGCCTCTTGTTCGGCCTGCTCGGGGCCGTCGTGCTGATCTACTTCCTGATCGTGGTGAACTTCCAGTCCTGGTCCGATCCGTTCGTGATCATCACGGCGCTGCCGGCCGCGCTCGCCGGCATCGTCTGGATGCTGTTCGCGACGGAGACCACGCTGTCGGTGCCGGCGCTCACCGGCGCGATCATGTGCATGGGCGTTGCCACCGCCAACAGCGTGCTCGTGATCTCCTTTGCGCGCGAGCGCTACGAGGAGCTCGGCGATCCCGTCGCCGCGGCGCTCGAAGCCGGCTTCGTCCGGTTCCGCCCCGTCCTGATGACCGCGCTCGCCATGATCATCGGCATGGCGCCGATGGCCCTGGGGCTGGGCGAGGGCGGCGAGCAGAATGCGCCGCTCGGCCGCGCCGTGATCGGCGGCCTGATCTTTGCAACCTTCGCCACGCTGATGTTCGTTCCCGTGGTGTTCAGCATGGTCCATAAGAAACAAGGCGCCAAAGCCGCCGCCTCATTGGAGACTCCGCATGTCGCCCACTGAATCCCGCTCGGCGGTGTCGCACCGGAAACTGGGCGTTGTCGGCGTGGTGGCGCTGATTGCGGCAGGCCTTGTCGTCGGCACCGGTATCCGCGCCCGCGAGGAGCAGGGCAGCAAGCTGAAGGAATGGACCGATGATCAGGCCGTTCCCAGCGTCGCGGTGACCCTGCCGAATGCCAAGGCCCTCAACGCCACCATCGATCTGCCGGGACGGCTGGAAGCCTATTATCGCGCGCCGATCTTCGCCCGCGTGAGCGGCTATCTCAAAGGCTGGAGCGCCGACATGGGCGCCCGCGTCAAGGCCGGGCAGGTGATCGCCGAGATCGAGGCGCCCGACCTCGACCAGCAGCTGTTGCAGGCCCGCGCCGACCTCGCCAGCCAGCAGGCCAGCGCCAGGCTGTCGGAGGCGACGCTGAACCGCCGCAAGACGCTGGTCGCCTCCAACTTCGTCTCCGCGCAGGAAATCGACGAACGCACCGCCGATCTCTCCAACAAGAACGCCGCCGTCAATTCGGGCAAGGCCAATGTCGAGCGGCTGGAAGCGCTGGCCGGCTACAAGAAGATCACCGCGCCGTTCGACGGCGTCGTCACCGCGCGCGACACCGACGTCGGCGCGCTGATCAATGCCGGCGGCGGCTCGGGCCCGGCGATGTTCGTGATCTCCGACATCACCAAGCTGCGCGTCTACGTCAACGTGCCCCAGAACTACGTGCCGGCGATCAAGATCGGCGCCAAGGCCACCATCACGCTGCCGGAGTACCCAAACCGAAACTTCCAGGCGACGGTGGAGGCTTCCTCGCAGGCCGTCGACGTCGCCTCCGGCACCACGCGCATGCAGCTCGGGCTCGACAATTCGAGCGGCGAGTTGATGCCCGGCGGTTATGCCAGCGTGAAGCTGAACCTGCAGCGCGACGCCGCCCCGCTCAGCATTCCCGCGAGTGCCCTGATCTTCAACGGCAGCGGCCTACGTGTCGCAACGGTTGGGGCGGACGACAAGGTGCTGTTCAAGACCGTGACCATCGCCCGCGATCTCGGCCGCGAGATCGAGCTCGCCTCAGGCATTGCAGCGGATGACCGCGTCATCACCGCGCCGCCGGACGGTCTTGCGGATGGCGATGCGGTGCGCGTCGTCGGCGCCAAGGGCAAGCCGGCGACGGCGTCGGAGAAGCAGCCGCCGAAGAGCTAGGGCGCTTTTGTAGGGTGGGTTAGCCTTGCGACTGCGCAAAGCGCAGTTCGCATGGCGTAACCCACCACTTCTGTCTCCGCGGATACGAACAGTGGTGGGTTACGCCTTCGGCTAACCCACCCTACGAAGCTACGCCACCCGCCACTCCGGCACGCCATCGGCGGCCATCGTGATCTCACCGAGCGAGCCGACCGGCGTGCGATCCATGTTCAGCAAATGCCCTAGCGTCGCGCCATCGCTGGCCGGGACGCGCGCCAGCGTACGCCGATCATCCGCAGTGCGCAGCATCACCACGCCGTGCTCGACATCGCCGCCTCGGCCGTAGAGCACCGTGAAGCTCTCGACCTTGCCGTTGCCCGAGGCTTCCGTCACGAACTCCGGCGCCGCGCGCCTGTTGCGATCGGCCTCGCCTTGCACGCTCGTCTCCTGCGCCAGCGCCTCGCGCGTCGGCGTCTTCGAGACCACCAGCGCGTGATGCTTGGTGACGAAGCCGCCCTGGCCGTAGAGCAGGCCGAGTTTTGCACCATCGCGCACACGCCGCACCATCGCGCAGGCCGCATGCGTCATGTAGGTGTTGAGCGGCGCGCCGAAGAAGGTGAGACCGCCGGTCACGGTCGGCTGCACGTCGGCACCCAGGCCCAGCGTCCGCCGCGCCATCTTGGGCACGCAGGGGAAGCAGCTGTAGAGCTCGATCGCGTCGAATTTCTTGCCGTCGCCCCCGGCGAGGTCCGTCACCGCTTTCAGCACCGCATTCTGCGGATGGCTCTCGTAGAACTGGTCGCGCAGCAGGTAGTCGCGCGGCTCCTCCGCCGAGGCGCCGCCGAGCGGATAGACCAATTTGTCCTCGGCAATGCCCGCTGCGCGCGCCTTGGCGAGGCTCGTCAGCAGCAGCGCGCTGCCCATGTTGACGCTGGGGTTGGCGACCATCAGCTTGTTGTAGGGCCATGCGATCAGCCGGTTGTCCGCCGTCGGCGTCGTGATCTCCTCAGGCGTATAGCGCCGCTTCAGCCAGGCATTGGGATTCTGTGCGGCGGCTTCCGAATAGCGCGACCACAGCGTTCCCGATTCCGCCATCGCCTCGCGCGGCGTCTGGCCCCAATGGGCGGAGGAGGCGGCTTCATAGAACGGATAGACCGTGACGGGCCGGAACACGCCGAGCTTTACCGCCAGCGGCTTCTGGAATGCCGCGCCGCGCTTGGGCTCCTCGACGTCATGCGCGAACGGCGTCCATGGCAGCTTTGCCCCGGCGCGCTCCGCCTTGGTCGCGGTCGACTGCGCCTCCGCGCCGCAGATCGCGGCGACGGTGCATTCGCCGCGCGCGATGCGCTTGGCCGCCTCATGGATGTAGCGGACCGGGCTCTCGCCGCCGACCGGGCCGTAATAGCAATGCGCGGGCGCGATGCCGAGGCGCTCAGCCAAAAGCTTTTCCGGATCGCGATAGCGCCAGCTCAGGAAGTTGACGACGTCGAGCGACTGCACCTCGCCGAGCAGCTTCGCGCCGGCATCCGCCTCGGCGCGCCGCAGCGCCTGCTCGAGCAGATCCAGCGGCTCGAGCCCCTCGGTGATCTCCTTCGGGCGGTCGACGATCTCGCCGATGCCGACGATGACGGGGATGCGGTCTTCGGGATTCTTGGTCTTGTCTGTCATGCTTCAATTCACGATGTCAGTTGTTTCGTCATTGCGAGCGCAGCGAAGCAATCCAGGATCTTTCCACAAAGGCAGTCTGGATTGCTTCGCTGCGCTCGCAATGACGAGAGGGCCATCACTCCGCCACCAGCGCATTCATGTGCTCGACGGCTTCGGCAAAATCTTCCTTGAACTCCTGCACCACCGCGCCCGCCGACTTCACGCTGTCGATCAACCCGACGCCCTGGCCGACGAAGTAGCTGACGAGGTCGCGCGCCTTGGCGTTGCCGCTTGCGGCCGCGCGATCGATCGCGTTGAAGGCGTCGCGGCTGACGATGCTTTGCAGCGGCATCGGCAGCGCGCCGGGGCTCTCCGGCGCGCGGTCCCAGGCATCGGTCCAGACGGAACGGAGCTGCCGTGCCGGCTTGCCGGTGCGTCCCTTCGAGCGCACCGCGTCACGCGAGGACGCTGCGATCATCTTCTCGCGGAAGATCTCCGTGGTCTCCGCCTCCACCGTCGCAAGCCACACCGAACCGGTCCAGGCGCCGGCCGCGCCCATCGCCATGCAGGCCGCCATCTGCCGCCCCGTCATGATGCCGCCGGCCGCCAGCACCGGCACGTCGCGGATGGGCTTGATCGCCTTGATCACCTCCGGCACCAGCACCATGGTCGAGACCTCGCCGCAATGGCCGCCGGCTTCGGTGCCCTGCACCACGAGGATGTCGACGCCGGCCGCGACCTGGCGCAGCGCGTGCTCCTTGGCGCCGACGAGCGCCGCCACCGGCACGCCGTGCGTCTTGCCCATCTCGATCATCGCCTTCGGCGGCACGCCCAGCGCATTGGCGATCAGGCGGATCGGATGATCGAAGGAGACCTCGAGCAGTTGAAGTGCGGTCTTCCCGTCGAACGGCTGCGGCTGATTGTCTGCCACGTCAGTGGTGGTCAGCTCGATATCGTATTTCTTCAGAAGATCGCGCGTGTAGTTGCGGTGCTCTTGCGGCACGCGCGCTTCCAGGCTCTTCCAGGTGACGTCCTTCTCGCCCGCCGTGGAGATGTTCTCGGGGATCAGCACGTCGATGCCGTAGGGCTTGCCGTCGACGTGGTCGTCGATCCATTTCAGCTCGCGTTCGAGCGTGTCGGGCGTGTGCACGGTGGCCCCTAACACGCCGAAGCCGCCGGCGCGGCTGACGGCGGCGACGACATCGCGGCAATGGCTGAAGGCGAGCAGCGGGAACTCGATGCCCAGCATGTCGCAGATCGGCGATTTCATGGCTCTCTCCCCGGCATCTTCGCGTTGGTGTTGTTGCTTTCGCTGCGAAGACCGTTCGACGCTAGCTCATCATTGCCTGCGATGCCATGCCGGATTCGGTCGCGCATCTTGCGTGCAGGCGCCGTGTGCCGGTTGAGCCATTCCGCTGCACAAAATAAGCAAGCCTGGCCCTGCCGATTTGCCTCTTGCGCTTCGGCATGCCCCGGAGAATGCTGGTGCACAACAACAGAAAACAACGAGGGAGCGCCAACCGATGTCGCCAACGCAGTCGAGTCCGTCCGAGGCCGCGGAGACCTACGATGTTGTCGTCGTCGGCGCGGGCTTTGCCGGCATGTACATGCTGTATCGCCTGCGCAGGCTCGGCCTCTCGGCGCGCGTCTACGAGCAGGGCAGTGGCGTCGGCGGCACCTGGTACTGGAACCGCTATCCCGGCGCGCGCTGCGATGTCGAGAGCATGCAATATTCCTACTCCTTCTCCGAGGAGCTCCAGCAGGAATGGGACTGGAGCGAGCGTTACGCGCCGCAAGCAGAGATCTTGAAATACGCCAACCATGTCGCCGACCGTTTCGATCTGCGCCGCGACATCCAGTTCGACACGCGCGTCGAACGCGCCGTGTTCGATGAGCGCGGCAAGCGCTGGTCGGTGACGATCTCCGACGGCAAAACGGTCGAAGCCAAATTCATCGTGCTCGCCACCGGCTGCCTTTCCAACGCGCGCAAGCCCGACATCAACGGCCTCGAAAACTTCAAGGGCCCCGTCTACCACACCGGCAACTGGCCGCATGAGCCCGTGGACTTCACCGGCCTGTGCGTCGGCCTGATCGGCACTGGATCGTCAGGCATCCAGTCCGCGCCCATCATCGCCGAGCAGGCGAAACATCTCACCGTATTTCAGCGCACCGCGAACTTCTCGATTCCCGCCCGCAACGCCGCGCTCTCCGCCGGGGACCGCGATGCGTTCCGCAAGAACTATCCGGAGATCCGCCGCTTCGCCCGCGAGGTCGCGCGCAACGGCATTTTTGCAGAGCAGCCCGATCGGGGCGCGCTCGACGACAGCGACGATACCAGGCGCGGCAAATACGAGAAGCGTTGGGAGCACGGCGGTCTCACCTTCATGTATGCCTACAACAATCTGGGCCTCGACCGAACTGCGAATGACACCGCCGCGGATTTCGTACGTGGCAAGATCGCGGAGATCGTCAAGGACCCGGCGGCCGCAAAGCTGCTGCAGCCGAACAGCCATCCGATCGGGACCAAGCGCATCTGTATCGACACGGATTATTTCGCCACCTTCAACCGGCCGAACGTCTCGCTGGTCGACATCAAGACAACGCCGATCGAGGAGATCACCGCGCATGCGGTTCGCGTCGCGGGGAAGGATCACGAGGTCGACGCGCTGGTGCTGGCCACCGGCTTCGATGCCATGACCGGATCGGTTGCGAAGATCGACATTCGCGGCCGGGAGGGTTGGACCTTGAACCAGAAATGGGCGGAAGGCCCAAAGACCTATCTCGGGCTGATGAGCGCCGGCTTTCCAAACCTCTTCATCGTCACCGGGCCCGGCAGTCCGTCGGTGCTGTCGAACATGATCGTGTCGATCGAGCAGCATGTCGACTGGATCGCCGATTGCCTGACCAACATGCGCAAGCGCGGCCTTGCGACCATCGAAGCGGGCAGGGACGCGGAGGAAAAATGGGTCGCGCACGTCAACGAGGTGGCCCAGGGCACACTCTATCCGCGGGCCAATTCCTGGTACATGGGCGCCAACATCCCCGGCAAGCCGCGCATCTTCATGCCCTATATCGGCGGCGTCGGCACCTACCGGCGGATCTGCGACGAGGTCGCGGCGAAGGGGTATGAGGGATTTTTGCTGGGGCGGGCGGAGCAGGGACTGACTGCGGCCGCGTTTTGAGCCCGGCTCTTTCGGCCGTCATTCCGGGGCGTCGCGGAGCGGCGAGCCCGGAATCCATTTCTCCGAGCATTCATGAGGCCTGATGGATTCCGGGGTCACCCTCCGGGTGCCCCCGGAATGACGTGGGGGAGAGGCGGGCCATTCCAAAACGGCGAGGGTCCTCGGCCATCCCTGCATTTCCGCGCCCTTGTCATCGGCCATCCCAGCGCTAATTAATGCAGGCGCATCTTTCCGCCGGAGCCCCGCATGACCGACGCCCCCGCCTACGAGCCGCCCAAAGTCTGGACCTGGAACAAGGAGAATGGCGGGCAGTTCGCCAGCATCAACCGCCCGATCGCCGGCCCCACCCACGACAAGGAGCTGCCGGTCGGCAAGCATCCGCTCCAGCTCTATTCGCTGGCGACCCCGAACGGGGTGAAGGTCACGGTGATGCTGGAGGAGCTGCTGGCGCTCGGCCACAAGGGCGCCGAATACGACGCCTGGCTGATCAGGATCGGCAATGGCGACCAGTTCGGCAGCGGCTTTGTCGACATCAACCCGAACTCGAAAATTCCCGCGCTGATGGATCGCTCCGGCCCGGAGCCGATCCGTGTGTTCGAGTCCGGCTCGATCCTGTTCTACCTCGCCGAGAAGTTCGGCGCCTTCCTGCCGAAGGACATCAAGACCCGCACCGAAGCGATGTCCTGGCTGTTCTGGCAGATGGGCAGCGCGCCCTATCTCGGCGGCGGCTTCGGCCATTTCTACGCCTATGCGCCGTTCAAGATTGAATATGCCATCGACCGCTTCGCCATGGAGACCAAGCGCCAGCTCGACGTGCTCGACCGTCGCCTTGCCGACAACGAATATCTCGCAGGCAACGAGTACACCATCGCCGATATCGCGGTGTGGCCCTGGTACGGCGCGCTCGCCAAGGGGCTGGTCTACGGCGCCGGCGAATTCCTCTCCGTGCAGGACTACAAGCACGTGCAGCGCTGGACCGACCAGATCGCCAAGCGTCCGGCCGTGAAGCGCGGCCGCATGGTCAACCGCGTCTCCGGCGATCCCGCCAGCCAGCTCCACGAGCGCCACGACGCCGGCGATTTCGAGACGAAGACGCAGGACAAGCTCGAGGCCGCGACGTAGGGCGGTTGCTTCTTCACCTCTCCCCGCTTGCGGGGAGAGGTCGGAATTGAAACTGCGGATTCCGGGTGAGGGGGTACAGATCTCACTGCGATCTCAGTCTCGTAGGGTGGGCAAAGCGAAGCGTGCCCACCACGTCTTGCGCCGGCCGCAGCTGGTGGGCACGGCGCGCGAAGTGCGCGCCTTTGCCCACCCTACGGCTCTTCCCGAGCGGGGAGAGGCGACGCGTTACGCCATGCTCAGTTCGTGCCGTCCCACCACCATCCAGTGCACCTCGTCCGGACCGTCGGCAAAACGCAGGTGTCGCACGTCCTGATACATCTCCGCGAGCGGGGTCCAGTGCGAGATGCCGGTGGCGCCGTGCATCTGGATTGCCTGATCGATGATCTTGCAGGCACGCTCGGGCACCATGGCCTTGACCATGGAGACCCAGACGCGGGCCTCCTTGTTGCCGAGCACGTCCATCGCCTTGGCGGCCTTCAGCACCATCAGCCGCATCGCCTCGATCTCGCAGCGCGCCTGCGCGATGATCTGCATGTTGCCGCCGAGATGGGCGATCTTCTTGCCGAAGGCTTCGCGGGTGAGGCCACGCTGCACCATCAGATCCAGCGCCTTCTCGGCCTTTCCGATGGTGCGCATGCAGTGATGGATGCGGCCCGGACCGAGGCGCAGCTGCGAGATCTCGAAACCGCGGCCTTCGCCGAGCAGCATGTTCTCCTTTGGCACGCGCACATTGTTGAAGCGCATGTGCATGTGACCGCGCGGGGCGTGATCCTGGCCGAACACGTACATGGGGCCGAGCACCTCGACGCCGGGCGTGTCGCGCGGCACCAGGATCTGCGACTGCTGCTTGCTCGGCGCTGCGTCCGGATTGGTCTTCACCATCACGATGAGGATCTTGCAGCGGGGATCGCCGAGACCGGAGATGTAATACTTCTCGCCGTTGATGACCCATTCGTCGCCGACGAGCTTGGCCGTGGTCGAGATGTTCTTGGCGTCTGAGGAGGCGACGTTCGGCTCGGTCATGACATAGGCGGAGCGGATCTCGCCGTTGAGCAGCGGCTTCAGCCACTTCTCCTTCTGCTCCTTGGTGCCGACGCGCTCCAGCACCTCCATGTTGCCGGTGTCCGGCGCCGAGCAGTTCATGGTCTCGGAGGCCAGCGGGCTCTTGCCGAGCTCGACCGCGATATAGGCATAGTCGAGATTCTTCAGGCCCTGGCCGGTGTCGTCATCGGGCAGGAAGAAGTTCCAGAGGCCTTCCTGCTTGGCCTTGTTCTTGGCCTTCTCCAGCACCTCGAGCTGCTTCGGCGTGAAGCTCCAGCGATCCTCCTTGCCTTCGCCCGCCTTGGCGAATTCGATCGACATCGGCTCGACGGTGTCGCGGATGAACTTCTTGACGTGATCGTAGAGCGGTCGGACTTGGTCCGACATGCGCAGGTCGTTGAGCTCGTCGCCCGGATTGAGCGCGTAGTTGGTGATGCGGGGAATGTAGGTGTGTTTTGTCATTGGTCCTCCCGGGGGCGCTGAGTTCGCGTTGGCCGGCAGAATAGTCGTAGCGACGCCAAAGTGCGAGCGCGTATTTTTCACGTGGGGCCATTGCCACGCGATGGAATTTCGCGAGAGCGTTTGAAATGTTGTTTGAATGGGGGGCGGCGCGCAAGTGGGCTGGAGCGCCGTCCGATCCCCAGGACTCCGTCATTGCGAGCGCAGCGAAGCAATCCAGTATCTTTACCGCGGCGGCAGTCTGGATTGCTTCGTCGCAGGAGCTCCTCGCAATGACGAGGAGAGTCCGGTCGGTCTCAAGCCGGCATTCGGTGCATCGCGCAGATCTTGTTGCCGTCGAGGTCGCGCAAATAGGCGAGATAGAGCTTGTTCCCCGCGCCCTCGCGGATGCCGGGCGGATTTTCAATCGGCGTTCCGCCGGCGGCGATGCCGGCTGCGTGCCATTTGTCGACCTGCTCCGGCGAGTTGGCGGCAAAGCCGATGGTGCCGCCGTTCGCACAGGTCGCCGGCTCGCCGTTGATCGGCCTCGTCACCGAGAACACGCCGGTCTTGGTGAAGTAGAAGATGCGATGGCCGTCGACCTTGGCCGGCCGCACCTCGAGCGTGCTCAGCAGGCTGTCGTAGAACGCCTTGGCCTTGTCGAGATCGTTGGTGCCGATCATGATGTGCGAGAACATTTGCCCATTCCCCTCAGAGTTTGTAGCCCGGATGGAGCGCAGCGTAATCCGGGTCTTGCTTGCTTCTGGAAATCCCGGATTACGCTTCGCTCCATCCGGGCTACGGGCGTCAAAACGCCGTATATCCGCCGTCGATCACGAACGTGTCCGCGGTGTGATACGACGACGCCTTGCTCATCAGGTATACGGCGATGCCGCCGAAATCGGAGGCTTCCCCGAAGCGGCGCTGCGGAATCCGCGGCATCACGTTGGCGACGAATTTCTCGTTGGCCATGAGACCTGATGTCATGTCGCTCTTGATCCAGCCGGGCAGGATCGCATTCGCGGTAACGCCGTGGCGCGCCAGCTCGACGCCGAGCGCGCGCACCAGCGCGTTGATCGCGGCCTTGGTCGCGGCATAGTGCTCGTTGCGCGCGGTGCCGAAGATCGAGGCGAGGCTCGAGGTCGCAACCAGCCGGCCGAAGGGATCGCCGGCATTGGCGCGCTCGGTCATGTGTTTCGCGGCGGCCTGGAACGCGTGGAAGACGCCGTCGAGATTGGTCGCAAACATCGTGCGCCATTCCTCATCGGTGCGCTCGATGAAGGAGCGCCGGCCACCGCCGCCGATGCCGGCATTGGCGAAGCAGCCGTCGACCCGGCCGAAGGTGTCGAGCGTGGCCTTCATCGCGGCATTCACGGAAGCTGGATCGGTGACGTCGCAAACGCGGGTATCCACCTTGCCTGACAGCCCCGCCATGCTCGCGGCAGCAGCCTTGTTCTTGTCAGCATTGCGGCCCCAGATCGAGACGTTGCAGCCCTGACCGGCAAGCGCCTGTGCGATGCCGAGCCCGATGCCGCCATTGCCGCCGGTGATCACGGCGACGCGGCCGGAGAGGTCGAAAATGTTCATGGCGCGTTTCCTGGTCCTGGCGAGGTTTCTTGGCAAGGTTTCTTGGCAAGGTTTCTTGGCAAGGTTTCTTGGTATGGCGCGCGTCAGCCGGTGCGCGCAAGATCGTGCGATATGACGGTGGGGTATGCTTTCGTCACCATGGACAAGACCGCGCCAAAAATCAAATATGCGCCCCGGCAAAAAGTAATTCCGGTCTGCGAAACTGACGCAGGCCGCAACTGACGAGGAAACAATGCAGTTCAAACACGTCACGCTCGATTTCGATGGCTCGGTCGCGATCCTCAAGCTCGACCATCAGGAGGTGATGAACGCGGTCTCCATCGACATGCTCGGCGGGCTTGCCGAGGCGCTCGACACGATCGAGGAGAAGAAGGACGAGGTGCGCTGCATCGTGCTGACCGGCGCGGGCCGCGCCTTCTGCACCGGCGCGAATCTGCAGGGCCGCAACAACCAGTCGAAGAAGACCAAGGCCGGCCTGACACTGGAGACCGGCTTTCATCCCTTCCTGCGCCGCATCCGCAACCTGCACTGCCCGATCATCACGGCGGTCAATGGCCCGGCTGCCGGCGCCGGCATGAGCTTCGCGCTGCTCGGCGACATGATTCTGTGCGCGCGGTCCTCTTACTTTCTTCAAGCGTTCCGGCGCATCGGCCTCGTGCCTGATTGCGGCTCGACCTGGCTGCTGCCGCGCCTCATTGGCCGTGCCCGTTCGATCGAATTGTCGCTGATGGGCGAACGGCTGCCGGCCGAGAAGGCGCTGGAATGGGGCCTCGTCAACCGCGTCTATGACGACGGTGTGCTGATGGAGGAGGCGATGAAGCTCGCGCGCGATCTCGCCAGTGGCCCGACGGTGGCGCTGTCGCTGATCCGCAAGCTCTATTGGGACAGCCCGGAAAATTCCTTCGAGGACCAGCTCAACCTCGAATTCCAGTGCCAGCTCCGCGCCGGCGACACCCAGGACTTTCGCGAGGGCGTCGGCGCGTTTCTTGAGAAGCGTCCCGCGCAGTTCAAGGGCAAATGATCGAGACGGAGCTTTCCCGCAGCGTTCAGCGCTGGTGCAAGGGCGCGACCGGCGTCACCGGCGCGGCAAAACTCTCCGGCGGCGCCAGCCAGGAGACCTGGCGCTTCGACATCGTGCATCCCAAGGGGCCGATCGGCGCGATCCTGCGCCGCTCGCCGAAAGGCTATGGTGCCGCGCCGACGCGCGCGGCAGGCCTCGCCGCCGAAGCGCAGCTGATGCAGCTTGCCTTTGAAGCCGGTGTGCCGTCGCCGCGCGTGATGCATGTGCTGACGGCCGAGGACGATCTCGGCACCGGCTTCATCATGCAGCGGGTCGAGGGCGAGACCATCGCGCGCAAGATTCTTCGCGATGAGGAGTTTGCCGCGGCGCGGCCGCTGCTCGCACGGCAGATCGGCGGCATTCTCGCGGGCCTGCACAGGCTGCCGCAGGACAAATTGCCCGAGCTGCGCAGCCGCGGCGCGACCCAGGAGATCTCTGAGTTCGAGCGCGACTATCGCAGCCTGAATTGGCCAAAACCCGTGTTCGAGCTGGCGTTGCGCTGGCTGCGCGACCACGATCCCGGCCCCTCAGTCGAGACCACGCTGGTGCACGGCGATTTCCGCAACGGCAATCTCATCATCGGCGTCGACGGCGTCCGCGCCGTGCTCGACTGGGAGCTGGCCCATCTCGGCGACCCCATGGAGGATCTCGGCTGGGTCTGCGTCAACTCCTGGCGCTTCGGCGAGATCGACAAGCCCGTCGGCGGTTTTGGCTCACGCGAGGAGCTGTTCGCGGGCTACGAGGCGGCAGGCCGAAAAGTCGATCCCGCGCGCGTAAAGTTCTGGGAAGTGATGGGGACGCTGCGCTGGGGCATCATGTGCGGCGGCATGATGCAGCGGTTTCGCGAGGGTCCGGACCATTCCATGGAGCGCGCCATGATCGGCCGCCGCGCCTCCGAGACCGAGATCGATCTGTTGCGGCTCTTGGCGCCGCGCGGGAGTTGACGCATGCAGGACGAACCGACACCGATCGAGCTGACCAAGTCAGTCGCCGACTTCCTCCGCAGCGACATCACGCCGCTGATCTCCGGCCATCAGGCCTTCAAGCTGCGCGTCGCCATCAACATCCTCGAGCTCGTTACGCGGCAGCTGACGCAGGAGGAGGGGAGCGAAGCGAAGGAGGTGGAGCGCCTGCGCGCGCTGCTCGGCGTCGACGGCTCGGTGACCGAGCTCAACCGCGTGCTTGCGGAGCGCATCGCCAGGGGCGAGGTCGATTTGGCGACGCCGGGGCTCGCCGAGCATCTGTGGGCGACCACGATGGACAAGCTGGCCGTGGATCAGCCGAACTACGCGTCGTACAAGCGGGAGCTGGGGCGAGATTCGTAGGATGGGTAGAGCGAAGCGAAACCCATCATCTCGCACCTTGCTCTGCCATTGATGGGTTTCGCTGCGCTCTACCCATCCTACGCACTCTATCCGCCGTCATTGCGAGGAGCCCTTGCGACGAAGCAATCCAGACTGCCTCCGGGGCGAGATTCTGGATTGCTTCGCTGCGCTCGCAATGACGATGGAAAGACCGCGTTACCTCCCCACCCATTTCGGCGGCCGCTTCTCCGAGAACGCCTTCGGGCCCTCGATGTAATCCTGCGACGCCACCATCGCCTGCACGGCCGGATAGTCGCGCTGCTCCGCTATCGCCTGCTCCAGTGATACGCCAAGCCCCCGCTGAATGGCTTGCTTGGACGCCCGGATCGACATCGGCGAGTTCTTGGTGATCGTCTCGGCCCAGCGCAGCGCGGCGACGAGCGCTTCGCCCTGCGGCACCACCTCGTTGACGAAGCCGAGCTCAAGACCTTCCTTGGCGCTGACATGGCGTGCGGTGAGGATCATGCCCATGGCGCGCTTCAGCCCGATCTGACGTGGCAGCCGGTGCAGGCCGCCGGCGAGCGCGGCAAGGCCCACGCGCGGCTCGGGCAGGGCGAAGGTCGCGTTCTCCGCGGCGATGATCAGGTCGCAGGCGAGCGCGATCTCGAAGCCGCCGCCCATCGCAACGCCGTTCACCGCGGCGATGATCGGCTTGTCGCAGTCGAATCGCGAAGTCAGGCCGGCGAAGCCGCCCTTGTCCCAGCCGCGCTTGCCGCCCGCCGCCTGCCACTTCAGATCGTTGCCGGCGCAGAACGCCTTGTCGCCGCTGCCTGTGACGATCGCAATCCACTGCTCGGGATCGGCCGAGAAATCGTCGAATACCTTCTGCAGCTCGAAATGCGCATCCGTGTGCAGCGCGTTGTAGACCTCGGGCCGCGACAGCGTGACGATCGTGATCGGTCCCTTGCGTTCCACCTTGGAAAATTTCAGCTCCATCGCGCGCTCCCGCATTTTCTCGTGAAGGAATATCGGCGTCATACTAACGCGCGTCACCGCATGAGCACCATCGAATTGCGCAACGCGCTTTGCGCGGCCGGCACATCTCGGCTTGCTTGACTTGCATGGGCTCTTCTCACCTTAATCGCGCGAAGCAAAGATGCGCCTAGCGCCTTAACGCAAAACGAGAAAATCAATCCGGGAGAGAGTCATGGATTTCTCATTGCCTGCCGACCTCGTCGCCTATCTCGGAGAGCTCGACCGCTTCATCGAACGCGAGATCAAGCCGCTGGAGGCGGCCGACGACAACATCCGCTTCTTCGACCACCGCCGCGAATGGGCGCGTACCGATTTCGAGAATGGCGGCCTGCCGCGTCATGAATGGGAAGCGCTGCTGCGCAAGGCCAAGGATCTCGCCGACGCCGCCGGGCATCTGCGCTTTCCGGTGCCGAAGCAATATGGCGGCAAGGACGGCTCCAATCTCTGGATGGCCGTGATCCGCGAGCATTTCGCTGCCAAGGGCCTCGGCCTGCACAACGATCTCCAGAACGAGCATTCCATCGTCGGCAATTTCCCCGTCGTCACCATGCTCGACCGCTACGGCCGCGACGACCAGAAGGCGATGATCGACGGCTCGATCAGGGGCAAGTACCGCATCACGTTTGGCCTGACCGAGCCGCATCACGGCTCGGACGCCACCCACATGGAGACGCGCGCGGTGCCCGCGACCCGCGACAACGTCAAGGGCTGGATCATCAACGGCGAGAAGATGTGGACCACCGGCATGCACGTCGCAACGCACTGCGCGCTGTTCGCGCGCACCAGCGGCAATGACGGCGATGCCCGCGGTATCACCTGCTTCCTGGTGCCGGCAAAGAGCCATGGCGTCAAGGTCGAGGAATACATGTGGACCTTCAATATGCCGACCGACCATCCACGCGTCAGCTTCACCGACGTGTTCGTGCCTGAGGATGCTCAGTTCGGCGAGGTCGGCCGCGGCCTGTCCTTGGCACAGTGCTTCGTGCACCAGAACCGCATCCGTCAGGCCGCGAGCTCGCTGGGCGCGGCCGTTTACTGCATCAACGAGAGTGTCAAATACGCGCGCGAGCGAAAACCGTTCGGCAGGGCGCTCGCCGAGAACCAGGCGATCCAGTTCCCGCTGGTCGAGCTTGCGACGCAAGCCGAGATGCTGCGCCTGTTGATCCGCAAGACCGCCTGGGAGATGGACCAGCTCACCGAGGAGCAGATCGAGCGCACGCTCTCCGACCGCGTCTCCATGTGCAACTATTTTGCAAACCGCCTCTGCTGCGAATCCGCCGACCGCGCCATGCAGGTCCACGGCGGCATGGGCTATTCACGCCACAAGCCGTTCGAGCATATCTACCGCCACCACCGCCGCTACCGCATCACCGAAGGCAGCGAGGAGATCCAGATGCGCAAGGTGGCGGGGTTCTTGTTCGGCTATATGGGGCCGGGGAAGCACTAGGCTTGCACCGCTATCGTAGGGTGGGCAAAGCGAAGCGTGCCCACCACCTGTTACAAGCGTGAAAGAACGGTGGGCACGGCGCTTTGCGCCTTTGCCCACCCTACGGCACCGCAGGATCAATTCACCCGTCGATCCTTCCCCGCCCAATACGGCTCGCGCAACTGCCGCCGCAAAATCTTGCCGCTTGGATTGCGCGGCAGCGCCGGCAAGAACTCCACGCTCTTCGGTGTCTTGTAGCCGGCAATGCGCTCGCGGGTGAAGTTGATGATGTCGGCGGCGCTCGCCTGCTTGCCGGGCTTCATCACCACCACCGCCTTCACCGCTTCGCCCCATTTGTCGTCGGGCACGCCGATCACGGCGGCTTCGGCGACATCTGGATGGTCGCACAGCGCGCTCTCGACCTCGGCCGGATAGATGTTCTCGCCGCCGGAGATGATCATGTCCTTGATGCGGTCGTGGATGTAGAGATAGCCGTCCTCGTCCATGTAGCCGGCATCACCCGTGCGCAGCCAGCCGTCGCCGCGCAGCGTCGCGGCGGTCGCCTCCGGCAGGTTCCAGTAGCCCGCCATGTTGGAGCCCGAGCGCGTTGCGATCTCGCCGACGTCGCGCGGCGGCAACGGCTTGCCGTCCGCATCCAGGATCGCGATCTCGACGCCCGGTAGTGCCTTGCCGGCCGAGCGCATCCGCTCGAGCCCCTCGACGTGATCTTCCGGCGGCAGTGCGACGATGGTGCCCGTGGTCTCGGTCATGCCGTACATCTGCACGAAGCCGCATTTGAAGATCTCGATGCACTCCTTCAGCAGCGCCGCCGGAATGGGGGAGGCGCCGTACAGCATGTATTTCAGCCTGGAGAAATCGACCGTCCTCGCGCGCGGCTGCCGCACCACGAATTGCATCGCCGCCGGCACCATGAACAGCTTTGTGATCCCCGACTGCTCGAAGAAATCCAGCACCCTGGTCGGATCGAACTCGCGCGCGATCACGCCGCGGGCGCCGTGATAGAGCCCCATCACGCCCCACCCCGAACCGCCGATGTGGAAGATCGGCATCGCCACCAGCGAGACGTCGTCGGTCGACCACCGGTTCCATTCCGGCTTGTCCTCGGCATTGCCCGTCTGCACGAGGTTGAGGAAGTTCGCGTGCGAGAGCATGGCGCCCTTCGGCTTGCCCGTGGTGCCCGACGTGTAGAGCTGGATCGCGATGTCCTTCGTGTCGATCGGCACCTTCGGATCTTCGCCTCTCTGCGCGTCCCGCCAGGCCGTGAAATCCCGCCATTCCGGCGCGCCGCCCTCGGTGGTGATGATCGTGCGCACGCCCGGGATCTGATCCTTGATCTGCCGGACCTGCGTGATGAACTCAGGTCCGACGAACAGCACCGGCGCCCTGCAATCCGACACGATGAAGGCGACCTCCGGCCCCGCGAGCCGCCAGTTCACCGGCGCCATCACCACGCCGGACTTCATCGCGCCCATCAGCAGCTCGAAATAGAGATCGCTGTTCTTGCCGAGATAGGCGATGCGATCGCCCTTCGTCACGCCCATGGCGATGAGTGCGTTCGCGACCTTGTTCGTTTTGATGTCGAACTCGGCAAAGCTGGTGGCGCGGCCCTCGAACTCATAGGCAATGGCGCTGCCGCGGCTTCTCGCGCGCTCGCGCACCATGTCGGCGAGATTCGCCAGTTTTGGTGATGCGGACATGTCTCTCCCTTGGCGTCTTGTTTTTATGCCTGGGAGTGTGGCGTCATCCGTGGGTGAAGACAAGACGGCGCCCCGCTGTCGTCCCGGCGAAGGCCGGGACCCATAACCACTGAACGCAATTTGGCGAAGACTGGCGGTGACCAATCTTCGCCAAACCGGATACGGTGGCTATGGGTCCCGGCCTTCGCCGGGACGACGGTTGAGAATCTTCGTCGTCCTGGACAAGCGCAGCGAAGCGGAGCGCCGATCCAGGATCCATAGCCACAAAACGCAATTTGGCGAAGACTGGTCATGGCCAATCTTCGCCAAACTGGATTCGTGGTAATGGGTCCTGGCTTTCGCCAGGACGACTACGGTGGGCGCATCACCCCCGCTTCGCCCGGTCCTTCTCGTTCTGCGCCATGATGCTCTCGCGCGCGGTCTTCCAGTCGTCGTCGCTCCAGTCGCGGAGCTGGTAGAAATTGCCGCCCATGGCGAGGGCCTGGGCGCCGTCCATGGCGATGGTCTCGCCGTTGATCCAGTCGCAGCCGCCGGAGATCAGGAACACGGCGAGGTTCTGCAACTCCTCCATGGTGCCGACACGGCCCATCGGGTTCATCGCCCTGGTGCGCGCGCCGGCTTCATCGCCCGGCTTGATGCGCTTGCTCATGCCCTCGGTCGGGATCTCGCCCGGCGCGATGGTGTTGAGGCGGATGCCGTAGCGGCCCCATTCGGTCGCGAGCGACATCGTCATGGCATGGATCGCCGACTTGCTCATCGCCGACGGCACCACGTAGGGCGAGCCGTTGCGCACCCAGGTCACGGTGATGGACACGACATTGCCGGGCTGCTTCAACGCAATCCAGCGCTTGCCGATCGCGTGCGTCACGTAGAACGTGCCGTGCATGACGATATTGGCGACCGCGTCGAAGCCGCGTGGCGACAACTCCTCGCTGCGCGAGATGAAATTGCCGGCAGCGTTGTTGATGAGGTCGGTGAGGGGACCATCGCGAAAGATGTTCTCGATCATCTCGTCGACCGCGAGCGCGTTGCGGATGTCGACGCCGTGGCTGGTGACGCGGCCGCCATAGAGATCCATCAGCTCGGTCGCGGTCTCGTCGCACACGATCTTGCGCCGGCCGCAGATATGGACCTCGGCGCCGAGCTGCAGAAAGCGCGCCGCCATCGACTTGCCGAGCCCGGTGCCGCCGCCGGTCACGAGAATGCGCCGTCCGGCCAGAAGATTTTCCTTGAACATCGCTGTTTCTCCCGTACCGATTGTCAGTTAATTGGTCGATTGACTAAATCCGGCCGTCAGCTTTCTGTAAAGCGGCACCGAACAAGAACAGGGGAGAATTCATCCATGGAAGAGCGCGTCTCGATCTCGATCTCGGAAGGCGTCGCCGACGTGCGCCTGGTGCGCGCGGACAAGATGAACGCGCTCGATCAGGCCATGTTCGAGGCCCTTGTGGCCGCAACGGACCGGCTTTCCAAGGACAAGAGCGTGCGCGCCGTCGTGCTCTCCGGCGAAGGCCGCGCCTTCTGCGCCGGTCTCGACATGGGGCGTTTCGCCGCCATGAAGGAGAAGGGCGGCAACGGAATTCCGGGTGGCGAAAATCGTGACCTCACCAAGCGCACGCACGGCCAGGCGAACTTTCCGCAAGCCGCGGTATGGGGATGGCGCCAGCTTCCGGTTCCCGTGATCGCGGCCGTGCATGGCGTCGCCTTCGGCGGCGGCTTCCAGCTCTCGCTCGGCGCCGACATGCGGTTCCTTAGCGCCGATGCGCGGATGTCGGTGATGGAGATCAAATGGGGCCTCGTCCCCGACATGGCGGGCACGCCGATCCTGGCCTCGCTAGTGCGCGACGATATCCTGCGCGATCTCACTTACACCGGCCGCATCTTCTCCGCGCAGGAAGCGATGTCTTACGGCCTCGCCACGCGCATCTGCGATGATCCACGCGCGGCCGCCCTCGAAGTTGCGCGCGAGATCGCGGGAAAAAGCCCCGATGCGATCCGTGCCGCGAAGCGTTTGCTCAACAATCTCTCGGTCGATCCGGGTCCTGCGCTGCTGGCAGAGTCCGTCGAGCAGCAGAAGCTGATCGGCAGTGCGAACCAGACCGAGGCGGTGCGGGCCAATCTGGAGAAGCGCGCGCCGAAGTTTGCGGATTGATGATCTCGCCGTCGTTCCGGGGCGATGCGCAGCATCGAACCCGGAACCTCGAGATTCCGGGTTCGGTCCTACGGACCGCCCCGGAATGACAGCTATCAACACTGCGACAACCCGACGAAAGATCGGAAAATAAAGATGAGCGAAGCGTCCAATTTCCTCGGCATCGTCTCCGGCGACCGCCGCCGTTCCCACACCGAAGTCACCAATCGCGCCGACCGCATCGCAAGCGGCCTCGCCACAATCGGCGTCCGCCAGGGCGATTGCGTCTGCATGCTGATGCGCAACGACATCGCCTTCCTGGAAGCCGCCTATGCCGCGATGCGGCTCGGGGCCTATGGCGTTCCGATCAACTGGCACTTCAAGCCGGAGGAGATCAACTACATCCTGAACGACACCGGCACGTCCGTGCTGATCGGGCATGCCGACATGCTGCACGCCTTGCGCGATGCGGTTCCTGAGGGAGTCACCGTCCTCAGCGTCCCGACCCCGCCGGAGATCCTGTCCAACTACAAGATCGATTCCGATCATCTGAAGACGCCGGACTTCGCGATCGATTTCGAATCCTGGCTCGGCCAGCAGCAGCCCTATGACGGCCCGATCGTGCCGCAGCCCATGAACATGATCTACACATCAGGCACGACAGGGCATCCCAAGGGCGTGCGCCGCAACGCGCCGACGCCGGACCAGCAAGCCGCCGGCGAACGCATGCGCGCGATGATCTATGGGCTCAAGCCCGGCGCCCGCGCGCTGCTGCCCGGTCCGCTCTATCATTCCGCACCGAACTCGTTCGGCATCCGCGCCGGCAAGCTCGGCGGCGCGCTGGTGCTGATGCCGCGCTTCGAGGCGGAGGAATTTCTGCAAGCGATCGAGCGATACAAGATCGACACCATCTTCATGGTGCCCACCATGTTCATCCGCCTGATGAAGCTGCCGGAGGGGGTCCGCAGGAAGTACGACGTCTCTTCCTTGCGCCACGTCATCCACGCCGCCGCGCCGTGCCCGGCCGACGTCAAGCGCGCCATGATCGAATGGTGGGGGCCGGTGATCTACGAATTCTACGGCTCGACCGAATCCAGCGCCGTGACCTTCGCGACCTCCGAGGACGCCCTGAAGAAGCCCGGCACCGTCGGCAGGATCTCGCCCGGCGCCGAGCTGCGCTTCATCGGCGAGGAGGGCCGCGTGCTCGGCGTGGGCGAGATCGGCGAGATCTATTCCCGCATGGCCGAGCTTGCCGACTTCACCTACCACAACAAGCCGGAGAAGCGCGCCGAGATCGACCGCGACGGCTTCATCACCTCCGGCGATGTCGGCTATATCGACGAAGACGGCTACGTCTTCATCTGCGACCGCAAGCGCGACATGGTGATATCAGGGGGCGTCAACATCTATCCGGCCGAGATCGAATCCGTGCTGCACGCGGTCCCCGGCGTGCACGATTGTGCGGTGTTCGGCATCCCCGATGCCGAATTCGGGGAAGCGCTGATGGCCGTGGTCGAGCCGCAAGCCGGCGTCACGCTCGGTGCCGCCGATGTCCGCGCACGGCTGAAGACTTCGCTGGCGGATTACAAAGTGCCCAAGCACATCGAGATCCGCACCGGGTTGCCGCGCGAAGACTCCGGCAAGATCTTCAAGCGCCGCCTGCGCGATCCCTATTGGGAGCAGGCGGGCCGGAAGATCTGACGATATCGTAGGGTGGGCAAAGCGTCCGCCGTCGCTCGAAGAGCGAGGGCGGAGGCGTGCCCACCAAATTCGCTTACGGAGACAGATCGTGGGCACGGCGCAAGGGCGCCTTTGCCCACTCTACGAGACTTCGCTCCATCCGGGCTACGTCTTGCGGGCATTGAGGCGTCTTAGCAGGGACAGATTTCGATCCTATATGGATGGCGTCATCCTCTTGCGGATCATGCCATGACCCCCGTCTCCATCCTGCTCAACATCCTCTGGATCCTCATCGGCGGCGCCTGGATGGCGTTCGGCTGGCTGGTGGCCGCGGTCATCATGGCCGTCACCATCATCGGCCTACCCTGGGCGCGGGCGGCGTTCAACATCGCCGTCTACACGCTGCTGCCATTCGGCTCGCGAGCGGTCAGCCGCTACGAGGTTACCGGTGTCGAGGATATCGGCACCGGCCCGCTCGGGGTGATCGGCAACATCATCTGGTTCGTGCTGGCCGGCTGGTGGCTAGCGCTCGGCCACCTCGTGACTGCGCTAGTGCTCGCGATCACCATCATCGGCATTCCCTTTGCCTGGGCCCATCTGAAGCTCGCCGGCATCGCGCTCTGGCCGATCGGCAAGGTGATCGTGCCGGCGTGAGGTGCGGATCGTAGGATGGGTAGAGCGCCAGCGAAACCCATCAAGCCGTCCGCCGATGACGAAGCATGATGGGTTTCGCAAGGGCTCTACCCATCCTACGCACTGACCACGTTCATGCGGGTGTTATCGCGCCGCGATGCCAAGTCTTGTATGGTACGGCAAGAGACCTGTCGGCAGGAGCCACCCATGCTCGCCTCGATCACGTTTAGCTTGGTCGTCATCGGGTTGATGTTCTGGTGCGGGCGTGTAACGGCCAACTTCGCGGCAGAGAGGGGCCGCTCTAAGCGTATTTGGTTCCTCTGGGGAGCGCTGTTCTTTCCCCTTTTTCCGGCTCAATGGTTCGTCTTGGGGCTGCTGCCAAAAAAGTAAGCTTCAACCCATCCTACGCGCTGGGCCCATCTGAAGCTCGCTGGGATCGCGCTCTGGCCGATCGGCAAGGTGATCGTGCCGGCGTAGGGCGAACTCGTGGCTGGTAGCAAGGATGGGTAGAGCGGAAGTCGCACGGGGCGGGGGCGTTGTCAGCTTTTGACCCAAAGCGGACCTCGCCCAGAGTGTCTGTGCTAAGGTCGGTGGAGACCATCAGACCGATTCCTGTTTTCCCAGCGCAATGCCGGTAAACTGCTCGGCCTCGAGAGCCATGGCCAAAGGGTCGGATAGGTAGGGGCCATAGAGGGGCAGAAAGATATCGCTCCACGCATGCCTGCCGCCGATCTGCGCGTTATTGAAGACGAGCTTCGGCTCAGCATTGACATCAATTCCGGGCGGAATTTCTTGCTTCCGCCTAACTAAATCGCGCGCCGGAACCCAAAGTCCCTTAGATAGAATCATCGTCGTATGCGCGCGATCAACACTGTCAATCCGGTTGCATGCAACGAAGACGTGCCGCTTGGCGAGAACAGCTCCATGACCATCGACATAGTCGAGCGGTAGGAATTGATGGACACCCGGCTCGAATTTTTCGACGATCTCGCGAAAACGATCGGACACTACGAGCAAGCCACGCACCGTTTCGACGTCCGGCACCGGACCGCTTTCCTGCCACTCCACCTTGGTGAAGACGTGGTCCGGCAGGATCGGGCGACCTTGGCGAGCCGGATAGGTGGCGGCCGTATTCGCGTCGAACCCGGCATCCGGCGTCTTGTCCGCCACTTCGATCTTGAACACGTCGCCGTCGAGCGTCTCTTGGTTGGAATAGTGTCCCAGCGTGGGCAGCGATCCCAGAGCGTAAACCATCAAACGCCTCCGAACTGCTGAATGAATTGAGTTGTCGTGTTGACCAAGAGACTGCACCAGCAAGTGTAAACTAAAAGTTGTTAAATCGATACAACCCAACCCTCGTTTTACCGCCGTCCGCATCTGCCTCCGACCGTTCGAGCGCCCGCTGTTGGCCCGATTGAGACATGCCGTCACACACTGCGCATGTCTGCTGGTCGGGGTAGATCAGAAGTGACCGGCCGACAGTCAAAGCGGCGCTTTGACCCGCTGCGAACAACGCCGCCATGGGCGGGCGCCTAGCGTTACCAAGGATTAATTCGACAGGAGGCAGAAAGAACGATCTTCTAAGATGGCCTCAGTAGAGGGGAGATCGAGCCATCGCCATGCGCCACGGCTTCCTCTTGCGCGCTGTTACCACAGCCGGTCTGTTCCTGGGATCCAACCTCGTCTCAGATGCATCTGCCGCGACCGCCGGCCACGCGCTGGCTGTCTCCGTCGACGATTTCATTTATATCGACACGTCGAATGAGCCCACCGATCAGACGGCCGCGCATGAAAAGCGATTGCGGGCTTTCATGACCGCGCTGCGGGACGACGTCACGGCAGACCGCCGCTTTGAGCTGGTGCCGTCGCCCTGCGCATCAAATTGTCCGACCGACGGACCGGCGTTGCGCGATCGGCTGCGCGCGGCGTCACAGGCCGGCACGCAGATTCTGATCATCGGTATCGTTCACAAAATGAGCACGCTGGTGCAGATAGCGAGGACTGCTGCCATCGATGTAACATCCCAGCGCGTCGTGTTCCGGAAATACTTCCAGTTCCGCGGCGACAATGACGAGGCATGGCAGCGGGCGGAGCGCTTTGTATCTGAAGAGGTCCGCGCCCGGCTGCTTGAAAGCAGATCGCAGCAATAGGCTACGCGCGACGCCTAGGTTGCTATACCCAATATGCCGCTGAGCGCGGCGACCGATCATACATTCGGCGGCAGTGGATAGCATTGTTGCCTGATCAGTCGTTCACGCTGATATCCGTAAAAAGGAACCCGGCCGGCGTCTTGGTAAAGACGAAGATAAGCTCGCCGCAGAAGACGAAGTAAGAGTCATTCTTGTATTGATCGCGATCGTAGATGGCCTTGCCGCGCTGGATACACGCGCGATTTTTCGCCGTGAACGAGCTCGCATAGGTCTTGGCGCGAAATTGCGCGGCGTCGCGAATTGCGCTGTCGTTCATGAACGGCAATCGTGTCATACCGGCGACGGCGGCGGAATCGTTTGTTCTCAGCGCCGCGCGAAACTTCTCGATGAAGTCATCGAATTCCTTCTGCAACGCAGGAGAAGCGACGGCGTTCTTCGGCGCCGCGGCGACGACTGGAGCAAGGTTCACGAGGGCGGCTGCAAGCATGATTCTCAGCAAAAATTTCACGGGTCGGCTCCGTCCATCTTCCAATCAAAGGTCTTCCGAATCCATGGTGTTCTGTCGCGTCACGGACTTTCTGGTTCACCGGCGTAGCGTTGACCCCGCCCAGGCGTGGACCGACAGCATTCGCCGGAGCATGCACTGGCATGTTTTGCCGCGCCTGTTTAAGGCAGAAATTGGCCCATAGCTGCCCTTGCGGCACTGCCGGTCGAGCGTCAGCTTCTGGCCCAAAGGCGAACAGAGGGGCGAGCGCCGCTGGGGCCGCTCTTTGTGGCGGAGCGGACATCGGTCTACGTCCGGCACTGCGGTGCTCAGCCGTTGCCACGGATGCGATGCCTCGCGTTGCCCGACGGGCAAAACACGCCACATGCAGGTCAAGAGATGTCGCGTAAAATATTCCGATTGACCGAATTTTCATCTTCGGTTAAACCGCAATCCATCCCGGCCCGTCAAAGGGACGTTTCGCGATCGTCACGATACGTAGGCCGGGATGCGATGGACGCGGCAGCGCCGGCGCGTGACGGGGTGGCAGGGCGGGCAACCCTCGTGAGCCATCACGATCCGCGCGATCGACACGGCGCTGTCACAGCGTTTCCTTTCGGCTTCGGGGGCGAGCACGCGCGAGCTTCCGGATGTTTGGGGGGGACGTCCGCGGACGGCGAAAGCGTGTGGTCCTGACGCCCGGGGTCTGTGCGTCAAGGCTTGCGGTGGTGAAGCGGCCCGACCGGGCGCGCGCATCAGTGATCCGCAAGGCGACGGGGGCAATAGTGCATCGCTCCCCGGGGAGAGCGCGCCATAAGCCGTAAAACCTTTCGCGCAGGGAAGGCCGGGATGTCCGGCATCACCTGTGGTCACCCCGCGTGCGTTTCTCGCGTGCGGACCTTGGGTGCCAGCCGGCGCCCGGCCTTCCCTGCGCCCTCTCTTCTCGAAGAGGGTGAAACGGCCAGCAAAGCTTCGGGCGCTTGCGCCGCGAGAAGGCGAAGGTGTGCGCTTCTCTATCCATCCCGCCACGGTCAGCCATCCTGCCGCGCCGCCACCAAGTTCATCTTGCACTGCGGCAGAAAAATATCGCACACTCGGCTGGACCGGGCCGCCAAGGGCGCGAGAAGGGGAGCGAGCCATGTCCCTCCAGACCATACCATCCGACGCCACTGAGCATCGCCCCAACCGCCCTGAGGACGCCCAGGCGCTGGAAGCGGATGCCCGGCTGCGCGACGACATCCGTCTGCTCGGGCGCATCCTGGGCGACACGGTGCGCGACCAGGAGGGGGCCGATGTGTTCGACCTGGTCGAGCGTATCAGGCAGACCTCGATCCGGTTCCACCGCGACGAGGACCGGCTCGCCCGCCGGGAGCTCGAGCAGATCCTCGACAGCATGTCGACCTCCGAGACGGTGCGGATCGTGCGCGCCTTCAGTTATTTCTCCCACCTTGCCAACATCGCCGAGGACCAGAACAACATCCGTCAGATGCGTGCCCGCAGCGCCGCCAGGGAGACTGGAGCGCGCGGCGGCTCCGGCGTGCTGGCGGAGACGCTGGCGCACGCCAAGGCGGCGGGCATCGGCCCCGACCAGCTCCGCACTTTCTTCAAGACCGCGCTCGTCAGCCCGGTCCTGACCGCGCACCCGACCGAGGTCCGCCGCAAGAGCACCATGGACCGCGAGATGGAGATCGCTGGCCTGCTCGATCGCCGCGAGCGCGTCGCGCTGACCGCGGACGAGGCCGCCGCCAGCGACGAGCAGCTCCGCCGCGAGGTGCTGACGCTGTGGCAGACCAACCTCCTGCGCAGGACCAAGCTCACCGTGCTCGATGAGGTCGGCAACGGCCTGTCGTTCTATGACTACACCTTCCTGCGCGAGGTGCCGCGGCTCGTCAACGTGCTGGAAGATCGGCTGGAAGAGGGCGAG
Source organism: Bradyrhizobium sp. CB1717 (assembly GCF_029714325.1). Taxonomy (NCBI): domain Bacteria; kingdom Pseudomonadati; phylum Pseudomonadota; class Alphaproteobacteria; order Hyphomicrobiales; family Nitrobacteraceae; genus Bradyrhizobium; species Bradyrhizobium sp. CB1717. The sequence goes on along the minus strand of NZ_CP121666.1, from coordinate 6,846,206 downwards.
CAGGCGGCGGGCGAGCTCGCCTCGTTCCTGCGCATGGGCAGCTGGATCGGCGGCGACCGCGACGGCAATCCCTTCGTCACCGCCGACGTCATGCGCGGCACGCTGCGGCTGCAGTCGAGCCGGGTGATGCAGTTCTATCTGAACGAGCTGCACGTGCTCGGCGCGGAACTGTCGATCGCGGCCCACCTGGCCGACGTATCCGAGGAGCTGCGCACGCTGGCGGAGCGCTCGCCGGACACTTCACCGCACCGGAGCGGCGAGCCCTATCGCCTCGCCGTGTCAGGCATCTATGCGCGCCTCACCGCGACGGCCGAAGCGCTCGAGGTCGAGATCACGCGCCGGCCGGTCGGCAAGGGCAGGCCTTACGAGAGCGTAAGGGAGTTGCAGGCCGATCTCGACGTGCTGCACCGTTCGCTGATTTCCAACAACGCCCGCGTCATCGCCCGCGGCCGGCTGCGGCTGCTCCGCCGCGCGGTGGATTGCTTCGGCTTCCATCTGGCGCGGCTCGACATCCGCCAGAACTCGGCGGTTCACGAGCGCACCATTGCCGAGCTGATGGACGCCGCCAATCCCGGCATGTCCTATCTCGCGCTCGGCGAGGAGGCGCGCATCTCGCTGCTCACCAACGAGCTGCGCTCGACGCGTTCGCTGGTCTCGCCCTTCGTCAAATACAGCGACGAGACCATGGGCGAGCTCAATGTCTTCCATGCGGCCGCGGAGGCGCATGCGAAGTTCGGCTCGGACGCCATTCCCCAATGCATCATCTCGATGTGCAAGGGCATGTCCGACATGCTCGAGGTCGCGGTGCTCTTGAAGGAGGTCGGCCTCGTCCATCCCTCCGGGCGCAGCGCCATCAACATCGTGCCGCTGTTCGAGACCATCGAGGATCTGCAGGCCTCCAGCGGCATCATGGACCGCATGCTGTCGCTGCACGATTACCGCCGCCTCGTCGACAGCCGCGGCAGCGTGCAGGAGGTCATGCTCGGCTATTCCGACTCGAACAAAGATGGCGGCTTCGTCACTTCGGGCTGGGAGCTCTACAAGGCCGAGATCGGCCTCGTCGAAGTGTTCGAGCGTCACCACGTCCGTTTGCGCCTGTTCCACGGCCGTGGCGGCTCGGTTGGCCGCGGTGGCGGGCCGAGCTATGACGCCATCATCGCGCAGCCTGGCGGCGCTGTGAACGGCCAGATCCGCATCACCGAGCAGGGCGAGATCATCTCGTCGAAATATTCCAACGCCGAAGTCGGCCGGAATAATCTGGAGATCCTGGCCGCCGCGACGCTCGAAGCAAGCCTGCTGCATCCGCGCCAGAGCGCGCCGCGCCGCGAATATCTGGTCGCGATGGACGAGCTTTCGAATCTCGCCTTCAAGGCCTATCGCGGCCTCGTCTACGAGACCGAAGGCTTCGTCGATTACTTCTGGGCCTCCACAGTCATCAATGAGATCGCGACGCTTAACATCGGCAGCCGCCCGGCCTCACGCAAGAAGACCCGCGCGATCGAGGACCTTCGCGCGATCCCCTGGGTGTTCTCATGGGCGCAATGCCGCCTGATGCTGCCGGGCTGGTACGGTTTTGGCAGCGCGGTCGAGCAGTGGATCGCGGAGCATCCGCAACAGGGCATGCCGTTCCTGAAAGAGCTCTACAAGGAATGGCCGTTCTTCCGCATGCTGTTGTCGAACATGGACATGGTGCTCGCGAAAAGCTCGATCGCGATCGCCTCGCGCTATGCCGAGCTCGTGCCTGACGAAGCCTTGCGCGAAAAAATCTTCGGCCGCATCCGCCGCGAATGGCATTCCTGCATCGAGACGCTGCTCGACATCATGGGCCAGGACCGGCTGCTCCAGGGCAACCCGCTGCTGGAGCGCTCGGTGCGCCACCGCTTCCCCTATCTCGACCCGCTCAACCACGTGCAGGTCGAGCTATTGAAAGAGCATCGCGCGCAGAATCCCGACGAGCAGGTGCTGCGCGGGATTCAGCTGACGATCAACGGCATCTCGGCGGGATTGAGGAATACGGGGTAGGGATAGCGAACAGGCGGGCGCCGCCCGCTGTTCGCTACCCCACCCGCTATTCGGTCAAGGCTTCATCGCGCCCTGCACACTGGTGTAGACGGCATAGAGCGATGTCGAGCCGCAAATATAAAGCCTGTTTCGCTGCTGGCCGCCGAAGCACAGATTCGCCACGGTCTCCGGAATATGGATCTTGCCGAGCAATTCGCCCGATGCCGTATAGCAGCGCACGCCGTCTTCGTTGGTGTCGCCCCAGCCGACCGAACACCAGACCCGACCTTCGGTGTCGCAGCGGACGCCGTCGGTGATGCTCGGTTTTGGCATATCGGCGAAGACCTTGCTGTTCGATGCCTTCCCGGCGGCCACGTCGAGGTCGAACACGCGGATATGGGATGGGTTGTCCGGCCCATCGGTGAAGCCGGTGTCGCAGATGTAGAGCTTCTTCTCGTCGGGTGAGATGGCGAGCCCGTTGGGCTCGACAAAATCGTCGACGACGACCTTGACCTCTCCGGACTTCGGATCGACCCGGTAGACATTCTTCTTCTCCTGCTCGGGTTCGGCTTTGATACCCTCGTAGAAGCCGCCGATGCCGTAGGCGGGATCGGTGAACCAGATCGCACCATCGGCGGTGACGACCGCATCGTTGGGCGAATTCAGTCGCTTGCCGTTGAATTTGTCCGCAATGATGGTGATCGAGCCGTCGAGTTCGGTCCGCGTCACGCGCCGGCCGCTATGCTCGCATGTGATCAGGCGTCCTTCGCGATCGATGGTGTTGCCGTTCGAGTTCATCGAGGGCTGGCGGTAGACGCTGAGGTGACCGTCATCCTCCGAGAAGCGCATGATGCGGTTGTTCGGAATGTCGCTGAACAACAGGTATCGTCCGGCTGGGAAGTACACCGGTCCCTCAGCCCAGCGAAAGCCGGTGGCGACGCGCTCGACGGCCATGGTGCCGGCGAAGGCCGGAAAACCGGGGGGCCCGAATGACGGCGGTCCCTTTTTGGCGGATTCCAGGTGGGAGTCAGGGTAGCGGCTCCCCGGCAGTGGTCCCAGGGGCAATGGCGCGGTCGATCTCGTCGGCGCGCCCGTCTGGCCCAAGGGCGCGACGGAGGCCGCCAAGGTCGCGTTCACGGTAACGCCCGTCGCCGCAACTGCGGCCGCCGCGCCCTTCAACAGGGTGCGGCGTGCGAGAAAGGGCTCGCCGGGTTCGGCAGAAATGGTCAGTGGCTTCGTCATAGTCGCCTCCCATATTTTTGTTTGGGAGGAAACCATCCGCTGGCAATCGGGCGTAAAGCGGGCGATCCCCGGCCGGGCAACCGGAGATCGCAATGCAGCAAAGTCGGGACCGACTAGACGGGATCCCAGGTGAAGATGTCGGCGGAGCGGTCGAGCTTGTAGAACGAGCCCTTCAATGCCGGCATGCCGTGTTCGGCGATCGATTGCGGCGTCCAGCCTTCGCTCCGTTGCACCGAGCGGATCGGCCGGTTCTGGCTGAACAGGAAGATCTCGTTCATGCGCACGCCGAAGATCTGGCCGGTGACGTCCTTGGCGGAATCGCCGAGCAGATAGCCGCAGAGCGGCGCGATCTTCTCCGGTCCCATCTGCTTGATCTTCTCGACGCGCGCCTTCTCGGCGTCGGTCTCGGTCGGGATGGTGCCGATCATGCGGGTCCAGGCGAACGGCGAGACGCAGTTGGAGCGGACGTTGAAGCGGCCCATGTCGAGCGCGATCGACTTCGATAGCCCGACGATGCCGAGCTTGGCGGCGGCGTAATTGGCCTGGCCAAAATTGCCGATCAGGCCCGAGGTCGAGGTGAAATGCACGAAGGAGCCGCTTTCCTGCTCGCGGAAGATGCGCGCGGCTGCGTGGCTGACGTAGAACGAGCCCATCAGATGCACCTTGATGACGGCCTCGAACGCCTCCACGCTCATCTTGTGGAAGATCATGTCGCGCAAAATGCCGGCATTGTTGACGACGCCGTCGAGCCGGCCGAAATGATCGGTTGCGGTCTTCACGATCTTGCTGGCGGGGATCGCTTCAGCCACCGACTCGAAATTGGCGACGGCAGTGCCGCCGCGCTTCTTGATCTCCTCGACCACTTCTTCCGCCGGCGCAGCGTTCGAGCCGGCGCCGTCGGAAGCCCCGCCGGGATCGTTGACGACGACCTTGGCGCCTTCGCCGGCGCACAAGAGCGCGATCTCGCGCCCGATGCCGCGGCCTGCGCCGGTGACGATGATGACCTTGTCTTGCAGTGATTTGCTCATGTGGGTGCCTCCTGTTGTGTCCGTCATTCCGGGATGGTGCGAAGCACCAGACCCGGAATCTCGAGATTCCGGGTTCGCGCTGCGCGCGCCCCGGAATGACGGTGCTTCACCTCTCGTTCGTAAACACGATGGTGCCACTCGCCGCGAACATACCGCCGACGCCGTGACACACTGAAATCTTCGCATTCGGCACCTGCGCCGGTGCAATCCCGCGCATCTGGCGCACGCTCTCCTGAAGCGCGTACATGCCGTACATGCCGGAATGCATGTAGGACAGGCCACCGCCATTGGTGTTGAGCGGCAGCTTGCCGCCGGGCCGCGTGTTGCCGTCCGCGATGAACCGGCCGGTTTCCTCATACGGCATGAAGCCGAGGTCGCCGAGCCCGAACAGCGGCAGATGCGCAAACGCATCGTAGATCATGACATGATCGACGTCCTTGTGCGCGATGCCGGCTTCCCTGAACGCCAGGGGCCCTGCGACCTTGAAGGCGCGCGAGGAATTGAACGTCTCCATCTGGCTGACCATCGGCGTCTCGACGCTCTCGCCGGTGCCCATGATGTAGACGGGCTTGCGCGGAAAATCCCTGGCCCTGTCCGCCGAGGTCAGGATCAGCGCGCCGCCGCCGTCGGTGACGAGGCAGCACTGCAGAAGCCGGAACGGATAGGCGATCATGCGCGAGTTGAGGACATCAGTGACCGTGATCGGGTCCTTCATCATTGCCCGCGGATTTTTCGCGGCCCATTCCCGCTGCACCACCGCAACCGAAGCCAGCTGCTCGTGCGTGATGCCGTAGGTCTTCATGAAGCGCAGTACGGGAATCGGGAACATGCTGGGCGGGCCGTAGACGCCGTAGGGGGCCTCGAACTGGCCCTGCAGGCTGTCGGCGGGGATCGAGCGCGGCAGCTTGCCGATCATCGACTTGCCGCTCTCGGCATGGGTGATCAGCACGGTCTTGCAGAGGCCGGCCTCGATCGCGGCGGCCGCGTGGCGGACGTGCAGCATGAACGAGCAGCCGCCGACCGAGGTGCCGTCCACCCAGGTCGGCTTGATGCCGAGATAGTGGCAGACCTGCTGAGGTGTCTCGACCGCGGTGGCAAAGCCGTCGATGTCGGAGAGCTTCAGCCCGGCGTCGGCGATGGCATTGAGCGCCGCATCCGCGTGAAGCTGGAGCTGGGAGGCGTTGGGGATGACACCGAGCTCGGTGGTCTCGGCCGCACCGACGACGGCAACCTGGTTCCTGCGCATGGCCTTACCCCTTCGCCGGACGGAACACGGGAAGGGTGATCTTGTCGTCCAGTACCTGGAAGGCGACCTCGAGCTTCATGTCGAGCTCCAGCGCTTCGGGCGTCTGCGGGCAGTCGATGATGTTGCTCATCATCCGCGGCCCCTCGGCGAGCTCGACCACCGCGATCGCGTAAGGCGGTGTGAAGCCGGGTGCGGCGGGGCGGTGATTGATCACGTAGCTGTAGAGAAAGCCCTTGCCGCTCGCCTTGAAGACAGAGACTTTGCGCGAGGCGCAGGATGGGCAGAACGGGCGCGGCGGAAAATAGACGTGCGCGCAGGCGTCGCAGCGCTGCAGGCGCAATTCGCCTGCCTTGGTGCCGTCCCAGAAATGCTGGGTCTCCGGCGTCGGTTTCGGTCGCGCCCGCTGCGGTTCGGCCATGTCGGAAAACCTCCCAGAGCTTCTTCTGACAAGGAACGGGCTTCACGCCCGCCTGTTTCGATCTTGATGCGACAATCGACCATGGCGCGTCAACGGTCCAGCAATGCGCATGCATGCCATCATGCGCACAATGCTTGTGTCGAACTGAGCCAGCGCTATAGATTGCGCGCGCCAATATTCCGTGAGACAGACATGCCCGATTTTCCGACGCTGGCGAAGCTCGCCGAAGACCTCGAAAGCGGCCGCACCACCTCCCGCAAGCTGGTGGAAGCGTGCATCGCCAGGATCGCCGATCCCTCAGGCGAGGGGCAGCGTGCCTTCATCCATGTCGACAAGGATGCCGCGCTGACCACCGCCGACGCCATGGATGCCCTGCGCAAGGTCAAGGCGGCGCCCTCGCGCTATGCCGGTATTCCCATCTCGATCAAGGATCTCTTCGACATCAAGGGGCAGACGACGCGCGCCGGCTCCCGTGCGCTCGACGATTCCGATCCGGCGGAGCACGATGCGGCGGCGGTCGCGCGCCTGCGCAAGGCCGGCTTCGTGCTGATCGGGCGCACCAACATGACCGAGTTCGCCTATTCCGGCATCGGCATCAATCCGCATTACGGCACGCCGAAGGGGGCTTGGAACCGGGCCGAGGGCCATGTGCCCGGCGGCTCCTCCTCGGGCGCTGCGGTGTCCGTGCTCGACGGCATGGCGCATGGCGCGCTCGGCACCGACACGGGCGGCTCCTGCCGCATCCCTGCGGCCTATAACGGCATCGTCGGTTATAAGCCGACGCAGCGCCGCGTGCCGCTGGACGGCGCGGTGCCGCTGTCCTTCTCGCTCGACAGCATCGGGCCGCTGGCGCGATCGGTCAGCTGCTGTGCCATTCTCGATGCCGTGCTCGCCAACGAGCCGGTCAAACCGCTGAAGCCGCGCCCCGTGAAGGGCATGCGGCTCGCGGTGCCGACCACGATCGCGCTCGACGATCTCGACGCGGAGGTCTCCGAGACCTTCGAGCGGGTGCTGAAGACGCTCGCCGACCATGGCGCCATCATCGAGCGGAGCGAGATGTCCGAATTCCACGATATCGGCCCGATGAACGCGAAGGGCGGCTTTGCGGCCTCGGAGAGCTACGCCTGGCACCGCTATCTCATCGCGGCCAAGGGCGACGTCTACGATCCCCGCGTGTTCGTCCGCATCATGCGCGGCGAGGCGCAGAGCGCGGCCGACTACATCGATCTCCTCAACGAGCGCCGCTCGCTGATCGCCCGCGTCAACGCGCGCATCGCGCCCTATGACGCCCTGGTGCTGCCGACCACCGCCAACACGCCGCCGAAGATCGCCGATCTCGCCGACGACAAGGCGTTCACCACCCAGAACCTGCGCGCGCTGCGCAATTGCACCCTCATCAACATGATCGACGGCTGCGCCATCTCGCTGCCCGCGCATCGCGCGGGCGACGTCCCGGTCGGCCTGATGCTGGCGGGCGCGGGCGGCTCGGACCGCCGTATCTTTGAACTTGCTGCCGGCATGGAGGCCGTCATTCGTGTTTGATCTCACTTTCACCGTCGATGCCCAGGACACCACCACGCCGCTGACGCTGGCGATCGACCAGATGGTCATCGCCGGCTGGACCGGCCGCGATCCCGTCGCCCGCGACAAGCACATCAAAGAGCTGCAGGAGATGGGCATCGCCCCGCCGGCCTCGACGCCGATCTACTATCGCGCCTCGGCGCGGCGGCTGACGCAGGAAGACCGCATCGAATGCACCGGCGGTGATTCCTCCGGTGAAGTCGAGTTCGTGCTGATCGGCTGGCAGGGCCGCATCTTCGTCGGCTGCGGCTCCGACCACACCGACCGCAAGGTCGAGGCCTACAACGTCACGGTCTCCAAGCAGATGTGCGACAAGCCAATCGCCGCGACGCTGTGGGAGCTCGAGGACGTCATCGGTCATTGGGACAAGATGATCCTGCGCTCCTACGCGACGATCAAGGGCGAGCGCGTGCTCTATCAGGAGGGCACGCTCGATGCGATGCTACCGGTCAATGACCTCATCGCGCGCGGTTTTGAGGGTGAGAAGTTCCCCGACGGCTGCGCCATGTTCGGCGGCACGTTTGCGGCCAAGGGCGGCATCCGCCCGGCGGAGCGCTTCGACTTCGAGCTAGAAGACCCCGTGCTGAAGCGGATGATCAGGCACGGCTATGACGTGACGACGTTGCCGGTGAGGGGCTGAACCGTCTCCCCGCCGTCATTGCGAGGAGCCCTTGCGACGAAGCAATCCAGACTGGTTCCGCGGAGGGATCCTGGATTGCTTCGCGGAGCCTGTCATCGGGCCGCGCTTCGCGCGGACCCGTTGGCTCGCAATGACGGGGAGATAGTCATCGGAAATCGGGTGGCGGAGGGCGAGTCTGCTTTGCGAAGGTCGCAGCCATGACAGCAACAGCACGCAAATCGCCCCAGAAGCCATCCGCTGACCTCGCCGCCCACGTCGACACTCTCGACTGGCCGCAGATCACCGCCGAACTCGACACCCAGGGCTGCGCCGTCCTGAAGAGCCTCCTGACGCCCGACCAATGTCGCGTCATCGCCGCGCTCTACCCGGACGACGCGCACTTCCGCAGCCGCATCGTCATGGGCCGCCATGGCTTTGGCCGCGGCGAGTACAAATACTTCTCCTATCCGCTGCCCGATCTGATCGCAGAGCTCCGCCCGGCGCTCTATGAGCATCTTCAAGCCGTCGCCAATCGCTGGAACGAGGCGATGGGGATCGACATCCGCTATCCCACGGCGCATGCGGCGTTCCTGAAGCGTTGCCACGAGGCGGGACAGGCGCGGCCGACGCCGCTGCTGCTGCAGTATGAGGCGGGCGACTACAACTGCCTGCATCAGGACCTCTACGGCGAGCACGTGTTCCCGATCCAGGTCGCTACACTCTTGTCCGAACCGGGCCGCGATTTTACCGGCGGCGAGTTCGTGCTGACCGAGCAGCGCCCGCGCATGCAGTCGCGCGCGGAGGTGGTGCCGCTCGCGCAGGGCGACGCAGTCGCCTTCGCTGTGCATCACCGCCCGGTGCAGGGGACACGCGGCACCTACCGCGTTAATCTCCGCCATGGTGTCAGCCGTATCAGATCCGGCCAGCGCCACACCCTGGGTGTGATCTTCCATGATGCCAAATGAGCGGAGCCATTGACGGCTGATTTGTTCGACAGCGTTGCCGAGGCGCAGCCGTCGCGCGAGGAGATCGCGGACGGTGCCGTGCTGCTGCGTGGCTTCGTCAGGCCGATCGAAGGCGAGCTGATCGACGCCGTGCGCGCCATTGTGACGCAGTCGCCGTTCCGGCGCATGACCACGCCCGGCGGCTACCAGATGTCGGTGGCCATGACCAATTGCGGCGAGCGCGGCTGGATCACCGATCACACCGGCTATCGCTATGATCCGATCGATCCGCGAACCGGCGCGCCATGGCCGGCGATGCCGCCGGTGTTTTGCGATCTCGCCCGCCGCGCGGCAGAGCAGGGCGGTTTTGCCGGCTTTTCGCCCGATGCCTGCCTCGTCAATCGTTACGAGCCGGGCACGCGGCTGTCGCTGCATCAGGACAAGGACGAGCTGGATTATTCGGCACCGATCGTGTCGGTCTCGCTCGGCCTGCCCGGGACCTTCCTGTTCGGCGGCCTCGCGCGCGCCGACAAGCCGCGGCGGTTCCGGCTGGTGCATGGCGATGTCGTGGTCTGGGGCGGGCCGAGCAGGCTCGCCTATCACGGCGTCGCGCCGCTCGCCGAAGGCGAGCATGCGCTGCTGGGACGGAAGCGGATCAATCTGACGTTCCGCAGGACGCGGTAACGTTTGGCGTAGTCGTTCCGGGGCGATGCGAAGCATCGAACTATGGTGCGCACTTGCGCACCTGAGAACCTCGAGATTCCGGGTTCGCGCTACGCGCGCCCCGGAATGACAGAAACTAAGGCTTCGGCGGGTGGATGAACGCCCACGGGCTGACTTCGGAATCCCTGGTCACCTCGACCGAGATCAGATACGGCCCGCCATGCGCGAGCGCCTTCTCCATCGCCGCCTTGAACTGGTCCGGCGCCGTCACGCGCGCAGACGCAACACCAAACGACTCCGCGAGCTTGACGAAATCCGGATTGACGAGGTCCGACGCCACCACGCGGCCATCAAAACGCTCGCGCTGGTCGCGGCGGACATTGCCGTAGGCATTGTTGTTGAACACCAGCGTCACCACCCCGATGTTGAACTGCACGGCGGTGGCAAGCTCCTGCACGCCGAACATGAAGCCGCCGTCGCCGGTGATGGCGACCACAGGCTTGTCGAGGTTCGCGACCTTGGCGCCAAGCGCGGTCGGGAAACCCGAGCCGAGCGTGCCCTGATAGCCTGAGGTGATGAAGGTGCGCGGCTGGTAGATCGGAAAGCCGTACCAGGAAGCGAAGCCGACCTGCGACAATTCATCTGTCACGATCGCGTTCGCCGGCAGCACCTCGCGCAGGATGTTGAGATACGCCATCTGCGGCTGGACGCGCTGGATCTCGGCTTGTGCGCTCGCGGTGGCCTCGCGGATCGCGCCGCGGCGGCCGGCGGTCTTGCTGTAACCCACCTTGCTGACGGCGGCGGCGAGATCGGCGGTCGCGGCCTTGGCATCGGCGACGATCGCGGTGTCGGACGAGAACCGCCGCATCTCGACCGGATCGATGTCGATGCGGATGCTCTTCAGGCCAGCCGGCTGATACGGCCAGCGGGACATGGTCGGCAGCTCCAGCCGCGTGCCGATGCCGATCATGAGATCGGTGTTCGGCCACAGCTTGTAGGCGGCGGCCATGGTGAGGCCGAGCTCATGCGCATTGGAGACGATGCCGCGGCCGCTACGGAAGGCGACCACGGGCGCATCGATCATCTCGGCAAGCTCGAGGATCTCCTCGCCTGCATCGATCGCGCCGCTGCCGACGAAGATCATCGGCGCCTTGCTCGCCTTGATCAACGCGGCTGCCTGCTTGATCATATCAGGATCGGGCAGCGGCGCGGGCAGGGGCTCCAGCACCTTTGCCGCGGCGGTGTCCGCGCGCTGGGTGAAGATGTCCCAGGGCATTTCGACCGAGGCGGGGCCGCGCCGCCCCGAGGTCATCTCCTGGAAGGCGCGCGCGACGGTGGTCGGCGCGTTGCCGGGTGTTTCGATGCGGTCGGCCCATTTCACATAGGTGCGTAAGGTCGCGAGCTGGTCCGGCATCTCGTGGAGATGGCCGCGGCCCTTGCCGAGGAATTGCGTCGGCACCTGGCCGGTGACGCACAGCACCGGCTCGTTGCAGCCATAGGCGGTGAGCAGCGCCGCGCTGGCGTTGAGCACGCCGGGGCCGGGCACCACGCTGAACACGCCGGGCCGACCGCTGGCGCGCGCATAGCCGAACGCCATGTAGCCGCAAGCCTGCTCGTGCCGCGCGCCGATCACCTTGAGTTGGGCCTGGTGGAAGGCGTCGAACAGGCCGTAGATTTGCGCGCCGGGCAGGCCGAACACGGTGTCGACGCCGTGGGCGACAAGCCCGCTTACGATCGCTTCGCCGCCGGTGAGGGTGGTCATTGCACTATTCCACTTTCGTTGTTGGTCAGGCTTCGTCGACGACGCCGTTGCGCAAGGAGCCGATGCCCTCGGCCGCGACCTCGATGACGTCGCCCGGCTTGAGGTAGCGCGGCGGATCGAACCGCGCACCTGCGCCGGTCGGCGTGCCCGTGACGATGACGTCGCCGGGGACGAGCGTCGCGAAGGTCGAGATATAGCTGATGAGATAGCGGAACGGAAACATCAGCCGGCTGGTCCGGTCGTCCTGCCTGAGCTCGCCATTGACATGCGTGGTGAGCCGGATGTCGGCGATCTGGGACTCCTTCGTGTAAGGCACGAGCCACGGGCCGAGGCTGCCGCTGGAATCGAAATTCTTGCCCTGGGTGACGTTGAACTTGGCATGGCGCAGCCAGTCTCGCACCGAGCCTTCGTTGCAGAGCGTGAGTGCTGCGATGTGGTCGAGTGCCGCGCTTTCCGCAATGTGCCGGCCTTGCTTGCCGATCACCAGCACGATCTCGCCCTCATAGTCGAGCTGGGCGGATGCGCGCGGACGCACCAGCGGCGTGTCATGGCCGACGAAGGAGCGTGGGCTCCGCATGAACATGCTCGGGTATTTCGGCGCGTCCTGGCCGTCCTTGTACTCGGCGTTGCGGTCGGGATAGTTGACGCCGATGCAGATGATCTTTTCCGGCGCCGGCACCGGCGGCAGCCAGGTGATCTCAGTGAGCGCGTGATCCGGCGCACGGCCTGCGGCTTGCTCGGCAAGGCTCACGAGCTTGTCGGCCGCGATCACCTCGCGCAGCGTGGGATAGTCCTTGGCGTAGCGCGCGGAGAGATCGACGATGCCGCCCTCCAGGACGGCGCCGTAGCTGATGTCACCCTTGACGGAATACGTGGCGAGGCGAGGGAGTTTCATAGGCAGCTCATTATCTTGCGTTGTCCCGGCTTTCGCCGGGACGACGGGAGAGAGTTTTGCTCGGTAACCCGCATCAATCCGCCACCAGCACGTCGGCCACGAATTTCGGCTCGCGCACGGCTTGCCCGCTGAACGGCGAACCCTGCTCGAACCAGGAACGCGGCGCAGGCGCGCCCCACAGCGTCTGGCGGCGCGGATCGCGCAGCGACCAGCGCAGCGGCTCGTGGTCGTGATCGCCCGTAAAATAGTCGCTGGTGTAGAGCTCCAGCCGATGGCCGTCAGGGTCGCGCACGTAGAGGAAGAACGCATTCGAGATGCCGTGACGGCCCGGGCCGCGCTCGATGTTCTTGACGAAGCCCTGCGAGGCCATGACGTCGCAGAGATGGATGATGTTCATCGCCGTCGGCGTCCAGTAGGCGAAATGGTGCAGCCGCGGGCCCTTGCCGTTGGTGATCGCGAAATCGTGGACGTTGCCCTTGCGATGCATCCAGGCCGCGGCGATGCGCCCGTTCGGGCCGTCCTCCTCGGCATATTCGGTGAGGCGGAAGCCGAGCCGCGCGTAGAAATCGACGGTGTCCTGCACCTCGGCGGCAAAGACGTTGAAATGGTCGAGCCGCTGCGGGTGGCAGCCCCGGTAGAGGTCGTAGCGGCGGAGCAGATGCGGCCGCCGGTCCATCGACGCATAGAGCTCGATCTGGAAGCCGAACGGATCGGTGAACTGAAGCGTGCGGCCCTGGAAGGCCTGGTCGACGAAGGCGTAAGCGAGGCCGTTCTCGGAGAGGAACGTGGCGGCCTTGTCGAGATCCTTCTCGTTGCCGACCTTGAAGCCGAGCCGGGCGCAGGCCGGTGCGGCCGCTTTCCGCAGCACCAGCGAGTGATGCTGGTGCTCCTCCGCCGCGCGCAGGTAAACGACCTTGTCGTCGGCATCCTCGACATGCATGCCGACGGTGGTTTCGTAGAACTCGCGGCTCAGCTTCAGATCGGTGACGTCGAGCACGACGTGGCTGGAGCGGATGATGTTGAACGGCGGCTCGAAGACGTGTTGCGGTACGGGCATGTGCGTTTCCCCTCGTTAGGCCCCCGTCATTCCGGGGCGGTCCGTCAGGACCGAACCCGGAATCTCGAGGTTCCGGGCTCGTGCTGCGCACGCCCCGGAATGACCGTTTCCCTAGATTCCCAGCTTCTGAATCTTGTGCGTGCCCCGCGCCAGCGAGACGTGCTTGGTTTCCATGTAGAAGTCGAACGAGTAGTCGCCGCCGTCGCGGCCGATGCCTGAGGCCTTCATGCCGCCGAACGGCGTCGGCAGATGACGGACGTTTTCCGAGTTCAGCCAGATCATGCCGGCCTCCAGCGCATCGGCGACACGCAGCGCACGGCCGACATCGTTGGTCCAGACATAGCCGGTGAGGCCATAGCGGATGTCGTTGGCGATCTCGATGGCATCCTTTTCGTCCTTGAACGGCAGCACCGTGAGGAATGGCCCGAACACCTCCTCCTGCGCCACGCGCATCTTGCCGTGCGCGCCTGTTACCAGCGTCGGCTCGACATAGTGTCCGCCGCCCGGGCCGTCATAGGCCTTGCCGCCGACGGCGATCGTCGCACCGTCCTGGCGCGCGACGTCGAAATAGGAACAGACCTTTGCGAGGTGACGCTCGTGGATCAGTGGCCCGATCTCGGTGGCGGGATCGAGGGGATGGCCGACCTTCAGCGCCTTGACGCGCGCCGTCAGCTTCTCGATGAACTTGTCAGCGATGCTCTGCTGGATCAGCAGGCGGCTGGATGACGTGCAGCGCTCGCCGTTGAGCGAGTAGATCATGAACACGACGGCATCGAGCGCGCGGTCGAGGTCGGCATCGTCGAATACGATCACGGGGTTCTTGCCGCCGAGCTCGAAATGCACGCGCTTCAGCGTGGGCGCGCCCTGAACCATGATCGCCGAGCCCGTCGCGCTCTCGCCGACGAAGCCGATCGCCTTGATGGCGGGATGCTCGGTCAGCGCCTTGCCGGCTTCCTCGCCAAAGCCGTGCACGGTGTTGAGCACGCCGTCGGGCACGCCGGCTTCCTTGACGAGCCTTGCCAGAATGGAAGCCGTCACCGGCGACCATTCGGCGGGCTTGTGCACGACGGTGCAGCCGGCTGCGAGCGCCGGGGCGATCTTCCAGGTCGAGAGCATGAACGGCGTGTTCCACGGCGTGATCACGCCGACCGGGCCGATCGGCACGCGCGTCGAGATATTCCAGTGCTCGTCGCTCGGCGTGTTGAGGCCGTCGCGCGCCTCCGCGCATTTGTCCGCGAAGAAGCGGAAGTTCTCGGCGGCGCGGATCGCGGCCTTGGCCATGAAGCGGTAGGCCTGTCCGGTGTCGATGCATTCGAGCACGGCGATGTCGTCGGCATTGTCCTCGATCGCATCAGCCACCCGATGCAGCAGCTTGCGCCGCATCGCCGGGCCCATGTCGCGCCAGGATTTGAACGCGAGCGCAGCGGCGGTGGCCGCGCGATCGATATCCTCCGCATTGCCGCGCGCGACGCTGGCGAGCACGGCGCCATCGACCGGCGATCTGGTCTCAAAGGTCTCGCCGGAGATCGAGGCGACGGTGTTGCCGTCGATCATGTGGCCGATGCCGTCCGCGCGCAGCGTTTTCAGCAGCGGCGCGACGCGATCGCGGTTGGCCTGGAACACATCGGCTTTCGGGGCGGGCTTATCCATGGGCGGCCTCCACTTTCAGGGCGTCGTGGATGTTGTTGCGCTTCCAGCTGGTGTCCTTGTCGTTGATCTGCATGTCGAACGACAGAGCGAACTTGCTGGCGGCGAAGACGGGATCGAGATGCTTTGAGAGTGCCTGGAAGACATGCTCGCCGGCCTTCTGGCGTGTGGGAAGGTCGCGGCCTTCGCCGATGCGCAGCACCATGTCGAGGAAGCCGTAATCCTGCCGCGCGTCCGCGATCGCATAATGCTCGCAGCGGATCGCGCGGACGCGGATGCCGCCGAGCGGGAAGATGCCGGTCTCCACCGCCGCATTGCGCACGACCTCGCACACAGTGTCGATGTCGAGGCGGCCGTCGAGATTGGCCGAATATTCGATCGTGAAATGCGGCATCGCGGTTTCACTCCCTGTCTTTTTTGTTCGGTTAAGCGAAGTAGCAGCTCACCGAGCCGTAGGCGCCATAGTCGGCCTGGATTGTGTCGCCCTTGCGGGTCTCGATCGGACGGATGAAGGACCCCGCGAGCACGACCTGACCGGGCTCCAGCGATAGCTCAAGCGGCGCGATCTTGTTGGCAAGCCACGCCACGGCCGTCGCAGGATGATTGAGCACGCCGGCGGCAAGGCCGGTCTCTTCGAGCTGGCCGTTCTTGAAACAGAGCGCACCGATCCAGCGCAGGTCGGCATCGAGGGGACGGATCGGCCGCCCCCCGAGCACGATGCCCGCATTCGCCGCATTGTCGGCGATGGTGTCGAAAATCTTTCGCGTTGCCTTGGACTTGGTATCGACGCGTTCGATCCGCGTATCCAAAATCTCCAGCGCCGGCACCACGAAGTCGGTGGCGTTGAGCACGTCGAACATCGTGCAGTTGGGTCCGGTGAGCCGCTTGCTCATGACGAAGGCGAGCTCGGCCTCGACGCGCGTCGCGATGAAGCGCTCGGTTGGAACGAGGCCGCCATCGGCGAAGAACATGTCGTCGAGCAGCACGCCGGAATCCGGCTCGTCGATATTGAGCGCGCTCTGCATCGCCTTCGAGGTCAGGCCGATTTTGTGGCCCTTGACGATGCGCCCCTCCGCGATCTTGACGTCGACCCAGGCCTTCTGAATCGCGTAGGCATCGGCAATGCTGATCTCTGGGAAATCCTGCGAGAGCTGGCGGATCTGCGTGCGGGTCTTCTCCGCCTGGTGCAGACGCCTCGCGCAAGCCTGGATATCGTCGTTGGAAAGCGCCATTCGTGATCTTACAAATCGTGGTGCCCGGAGATACTTAACATGTTAAGTGAATGCGTCAAACAGAATTTGAGATTGCTGCACTGCAACCGTTTCGCGGTCTGAAGGGGCGTCATGAGCAAGAGACCGGCTGATCCCACCAATGGAAGCGCGCCTGCCGCGCGGCAAGTGCCGATGCGCGACTTCTCGCGCTCGCTGCCGATGTCGCTGCTCAGGGCGCGCGAGGCGGTGATGCGGCAGTTCCGTCCCTCGCTGCGCGAGCATGGGTTGACGGAGCAGCAATGGCGCATCCTGCGCGCGCTGGCCTCCATCGAGGCCGTCGAGGTCACGGAACTCGCGCGCACCGCGTTCCTGCTCGGGCCGAGCCTGTCGCGCATCCTGCGCGACCTCGAGGCGCGCAACCTGATCGAGCGCAAGACGGCGAAGGCGGACCAGCGCCGCAGCATGGTCTCGATCTCGAAGGAGGGCGTCAAGCTGATGGCCTCCGTGGCGCCGACGTCGGAGGCGATCTACGCCGAGATCACCAGCCGCTTCGGCGCCCGCAAGCTCGCTGAATTGCAGGAGATGCTCGGCGAGCTCGAACAGAGTCTTGCGGAGCTCGGCGCCGGCAACGAGGCAAGTGCCGAGGAGTGACAGCAGATATGCGCTCCCGCGCGGCAACTGTCATGGACATGGCCGCATTTTTTCGCTCAAAGTGCCGCCCAGGCCGATCGCTCGAAAGTCGGCGCCGGGACGGATGACGCCCCCTGCCGGACGACATCTTCCGTCATTGCGAGCGTAGCGCGGCGATCGACTTCGCGGTAATAACGGCATCGCCTTGTCGCGGCGCTCGTCATGGTGACGACGGTCCAAACAACAAAGAAGGAAGGCAACGTGGCGAACAAAGTCAAAGAGATCTGGAAGTCGGGCAAGGCCGTGGTCAATGCGTGGCTGGCTATTCCCTCCGGCTTCTCGGCCGAGATGGTCGCGCAATGCGGCTTCGACAGCGTCACGGTCGACATGCAGCACGGCGTGCAGGACTATCTCTCGATGGTGCAATGCTTCCAGGCCATGGACAAGCACCCGGTGACCCCGATGGTCCGCGTGCCCTGGAACGAGCCCGGCATCATCGGCAAGGTGCTCGATGGCGGCGCCTATGGCGTGATCTGCCCGATGGTCAACACGCCGCAGGAAGCCCGGAACCTCGTCTCCTATGCGAAATATCCGCCGAAGGGCGTGCGCTCCAACGGCCCGATCCGCGCCGGCATGTACGGCACCGCCGGCTCCTACCAGAAGACGGCCAACGACGAGATCGTGCTGCTGCCGATGATGGAGACGAAGACCGCGGTCGAGAACATGGAAGCGATCCTCGACGTCGAAGGCATCGACGGCGTCTATATCGGTCCCTCCGATCTCGGCTTCTCCTACGGCCTCGAGCCCAAGCTCGACCGCAGCGAGCCCGAGATCCTCGCGATCTACGAGAAGATCATCAAGGAATGCGGCAAGCGCGGCCTCAACCCGGGGATCCATTGCAGCGGCGCCGAAGGTGCCGCGCGCGCCATCAACATGGGCTTCAAGCTGGTGACGCTCTCGAACGAGGTCGGCCTGATGACCACCTACGCCAAGATGCAGGTCAACGCGACCCGCAAGGATTCGGCCGGCAAGGCCTGACAACCCCGCGAATGGCGAATGGGGAGTGGCGAATCGCGCTGCTCCCCATTTCCATTCGCCACTCGCTACTCACTATTCGACCAAGGAGATACCCATGACCATCATCAGCCCCGTCATCCGCCTGCATCCCGATGATGGTGTGGTGATCGCGCGCGCGAGCCTGCCGCCGGGAACATTGGTGGCCGACGGCGTGACCACGGTCGATCGCATTCCCTCCGGCCACAAGGTCGCGATCAAGCCGATCGCCGTCGGTGAGCCGGTGATCCGCTATGGCCAGATCATCGGCTTTGCGACCATTCCGATCGCGCCGGGCCAGCACGTGCACGTGCAGAACTGCGGCATGGGCGACTTCGCCAAGGACTACGCCTATTGCGCCGACGTCAAGCCGACGCTGAATTTCGACCTGCCGGCGACCTTCGAAGGCATCCGCCGCCCGGACGGCCGCGTCGCCACGCGCAACTATATCGGCATCCTCACCTCGGTGAATTGCAGCGCGCATGTCGCAAGCCTCGTCGCCGACGTCTTCAAGAAGAATCCCTTCACCGGCGACAATCCGCTCGCCGACTTCCCCAACGTCGACGGCGTGGTCGCGCTGACCCACAAGACCGGCTGCGGCATGACGCAGAACGAGCCGCTGGCATTGCTCCGCCGCACGCTCGGCGGCTATGCGCGCCACGTCAATTTCTCCCACGTCATCGTGCTCGGCCTCGGCTGCGAGGTGAACCAGATCGGCGGGCTGATGGAGGAGCAGAAGCTCGCCGGCCGCCTGCGCGCGATGGACATCCAGGAGGTCGGCGGCACCCGCAAGACGGTCGAAGCAGGCATCGCTTTCGTGCGCGAGGCGCTCGCCGACGCCAACAAGGTCAAACGCGAGACGGTGCCGGCGAGCGAGCTGACGGTCGCTCTCCAATGCGGCGGCTCGGACGGCTATTCCGGCGTGTCGGCCAACCCTGCGCTGGGCGCCGCCAGCGATCTCGTCGTCCGCCACGGTGGCACCGTGATCCTGTCGGAGACGCCCGAGACCTACGGCGCCGAGCATCTCTTGACGCGCCGCGCGGTCAGCCGCGAGGTCGGCGAGAAGCTGGTCGACCTGATGCGCTGGTGGGACGAGTACACGACGCGCGAAGGCGCCGAGATGAACGCCAATCCGAGCCCCGGCAACAAGGCCGGCGGCCTCACCACCATCCTGGAGAAATCACTCGGCGCGATGGCGAAGGCCGGCACCACCAACCTCGTCGAGGTGCTGCGCTACGCCGAGCCGGTGACCAAGCGCGGCTTCGTGTTCATGGATACGCCCGGTTACGACCCCGTCGCGGCGACAGGGCAGGTCGCCGGCGGCGCCAACCTCGTGTGCTTCACCACGGGGCGCGGCAGCGTGTTCGGCTGCAAGCCGGCACCCTCGATCAAGCTCGCCACCAACACGCCCATGTACAAGCGCATGGAAGAGGACATGGACGTCAATTGCGGCACCATCCTCGAGGGCGAGGAGAGCGTCGAGCAGTGCGGCAAGCGCATCTTCGACCTGATCCTCAAGACGGCGTCCGGACAGCCGACCAAGAGCGAAAGCTTCGATTTCGGCGGCGCCGAGTTCGCGCCCTGGGTGCTGGGCGCGACGATGTAACGGTGCTGATGCACCTCGCTGCAGGACGTCGACACCTACGTAGTGATACGTAGGTGTCATATGGCCGCGGGAGTCCCCGCGGTCACTCGGGATTAACATTTCGCACCGTAATCGTGAGGTGATGCGGGCTACCCTTCGAGGGCGCTGCCCTTCGACAGGATTCGTCAACGATGACGCGTGCGATACGGCCAACTGGCGTGGAAAACCTCCTCGGCGAGGAGGAACTGATCGTCTCCAAGACCGATCTCAAGGGCCGCATCACCTACGCCAACGACGTCTTCATCCGCATGGCGAAATACTCTTACGCCGAGCTGATGGGCGCGCCCCACAGCCTGATCCGCCATCCCGACATGCCGCGCGCAGTGTTCAAGCTGCTGTGGGACACGCTTCAGTCCAGGCAGGAGATCTTCGCCTACGTCGTCAACCTGGCGAAGGACGGCAGCCATTACTGGGTGTTCGCCCACGTCACGCCGACCTTCGACGAGCGCGGCAACATCGTCGGCTATCACTCCAACCGTCGCAAGCCCGATCCTGCGCAGGTCGAGCGCATCAAGCCGATCTACAAGACGCTGTGCGCGGAAGAAGCGCGGCATGCCAATGCCAGGGACGGCATGCATGCGAGCTTCGAGGCGATGGTCGGGCTGCTCAAGCAACAGGGTGTCGGTTACGATGAATTTGTGCTCTCTCTCTAAAGCGCAGGGAGCGACCGCGCTCGCGTGTGGTCTTGCCGTCGTTGCATTCGTTCTCTCGCTTCTCGGTGTGACCGGCATCGTCAGTGCTGTTTTGCTCGGCACGACGGTTGCGCTGCTCTTCCATGCCGTCTGGTGCCAGCATCGCACCGCGGTGGCGGTCGATGAGGTCGCCGACGTCTGCCGCAAGGCGGCGCATGGCGATCTCGAGGCGCGTATCCTGAGTGAGCGGCAGGCCGGGCGGATCGGAGCCATCCAGAAATCCGTCAACGACATGCTCGACATCACCGATGCCTTCCAGCGCGAAGCTTCGGCATCGATGGAGTATGCCAGCCGCGGCAAGCATTTCCGCAAGATCCTTGCACGCGGATTGCCCGGCTCGTTCCGCCGTTCGGCCACCGTCATCAATTCCGGCACCGACAGCCTCGGCCGCCGCGTGGTCGAGATCGCCGATCTCGCAAAACAGTTCGGCACGCATCTCGACGACGTCGCCGGCACGCTGATGGGCGCAGCGACCGATCTCGAATCCGACGCCCACCAGATGGCAGCGGCAGCCGACAAGACCAGCCGGCAGACCTCCGGCGTGCTCAGTGCCTCCGACCAGGCCTCGCGCAATGTCGCGACGGTGGCCAGTGCCGCGGAGCAGCTCGCATCGTCGATCGCCGAGATCAGCCGCCAGGTGGCCGGCTCGACCGCGAGCACGGGGCGGGCAGTGAACGAAGCCAATCGCGCCGGCAGCGAGATCCGTAACCTCGCGGACGCGGCCATGCGGATCGGCGACGTCGTCAAGCTGATCAGCGAGATCGCCTCGCAGACCAATCTGCTCGCGCTCAACGCCACCATCGAGGCGGCGCGGGCAGGCGAGGCCGGTCGCGGCTTTGCGGTGGTGGCCTCCGAGGTCAAGAGCCTCGCCAACCAGACCGCGAAGGCGACCGAGGAGATCAGCGCCAAGGTCGGCGAGATGCAGCAATCGACCACCAATTCGGTCGCGGCCGTCGAGGCCATCGCGCAGACGATCGCTGAGATCAACGGCATCACCGCCAGCATTGCGGCCTCGATCGAGCAGCAGGGGGCCGCGACGCGCGAGATCGCCCGCAACGTCCAGGAAGCCTCGGCCGGCACCTCCCAGGTCTCCTCCAACGTCACAGGCATCAGCGATGCCGCCGCCGACACCGGCCGCGTCGCCAGCCGCGTCAACAGCGCCTCCGAGCGCGTCCACGGCGAAGTCGAGACGCTCCGCCGCGAGGTGACGCAGTTCCTGCAGCGGCTGACCTCGGCGGCGTAGGGCTTTCGCGGAGAGCACGCTGCTGCTTACCCTTTTCCCTTTGCTTGAGGGGTATTTCCCCGCGAGTCCGGAATCGTATGGTGGGCAAAGGCGCACTTGCGCCGTGCCCACCATCGATCCAACACCGCAACAGAAGCGGTGGGCACGCTTCGCTTTGCCCACCCTACGATACTGCCCGCGTAGCCCGGATGGAGCGCAGCGCAATCCGGGGCGGTCCATCCGCGGGTGAAGGATCCCGGATTACGCTTCGCTCCATCCGGGCTACGGGTCCGCGACGGATACTTCCTAGGCACCCTCTGCCCGTTGTTAATGCTTGATCGCATTGACGTCAGGTGTTCTGCTCAAAAAAGCTGCTGGAGCATCGCACCCCGTGTCGATCTACGTCGCATTACACCACGTCACGCACTACAAATACGACCGCCCGATCGATCTGGGACCGCAGACCATCCGTCTGCGGCCGGCGCCGCATACGCGCACGCCGGTGCTGAGCTATTCGCTCAAGGTCACCCCGGCCAACCACTTCGTGAACTGGCAGCAGGACCCGCAAGGCAACTGGCTCGCCCGCTACGTCTTCCCGGAGAAGACCACCGAGCTGAAATTCGAGGTCGACTTCACGGCGCAGATGACCACGGTCAACCCGTTCGACTTCTTCGTCGAGCCCTATGCCGACAGCTTTCCGTTCGACTATCCGAAGGACCTGAAGACCGAGCTTGCGCCGTATCTGGAGACCATCAAGCCCGATCGTCTGTTCGCGAAATTTCTCGACTCGATCCCGCATGAAGCCCCGAACACGGTCAACTTCCTGGTCGATCTCAATCGCGAGCTTCAGAAGCACGTCCGCTACATCATCCGCATGGAGCCCGGCGTGCAGACGCCGGAGGAGACGCTTTCCTCTGGCGCCGGCTCTTGCCGCGACTCCGCCTGGCTCCTGATCCAGACGCTGCGTCATCTCGGCCTCGCCGCCCGCTTCGTCTCCGGTTATCTGATCCAGATCCGTCCGGACATCGACCCGATCGAGGGGCCGCCCGAGGTCGAGAACGATTTCACCGATCTGCACGCCTGGGCCGAGGTCTATCTGCCCGGCGCGGGCTGGATCGGATTTGATGCGACCTCCGGCATGCTCGCGGGCGAGGGGCACATCCCGGTCGCTGCCACGCCGCATTATCGCTCGGCTGCGCCGATCTCCGGCGGCGCCGGCTTTGCCGAGGTCGAGTTCGCCTTCGACATGAGCGTCAAGCGCATCCGCGAGGCGCCGCGCATCACAAAGCCGTTCTCGGATGAATCCTGGGCGCGGCTCAACGATCTCGGCGAGCAGGTCGATGGCGATCTCGCCGCGCAGGACGTGCGGCTCACCATGGGCGGCGAGCCGACCTTCGTTTCGGTCGACGATCTCGAAGCGGGAGAGTGGAATACGGAAGCCGTCGGCCCGACCAAGCGCACGCTCGCGGACGATCTGATCCGGCGCCTGCGCGATCGCTTCGCGCCCGGCGGCTTGCTGCATTACGGCCAGGGCAAATGGTATCCGGGCGAGAGCCTGCCGCGCTGGGCCTTCGGGCTCTACTGGCGCAAGGACGGGTTGCCGATCTGGAAGAACGCCGAGCTCATCGCCAAGATCGAGAATCCCCGGCCCGCCGACACGAAGGACGCCGAGGCCTTCATGGAGGGCGCGGCGCTGCGGCTCGGACTCGATCCCGGCTACATCATGCCGGCCTATGAGGACACCGCGCTCTGGCTTCAGAAGGAGGCCGAGCTTCCCGTCAACGTCGATCCGACCGACTCGAAGTTGTCCGACCCTGAGGCGCGTGCGCGCATCGCGCGGGTGTTCGAGCAGGGCCTCAATACGCCGCGCGGCTTCGTGCTGCCGGTGCAGCGCTGGAACGCGCCGCCGCGCTGGCGCAGCGAGCGCTGGCAGCTCCGGCGCAATCATCTGTTCCTGACGCCGGGCGATTCACCACTCGGCCTGCGCCTGCCGATCGGGTCGCTCGGCTACGTCCCGCCCAACCAATATCCCTACATCATCGAGCGCGACCCGATGGAGCCGCGCGGCAAGCTGCCGGTGTTCACCCTCGCGGCGCGCCCGGAAGCCCCGCCACGCGTCGCGCCCGAACATCTCAACACGTCCATCCCGGTCCGCACCGCGATGTCGGTCGAGGTCCGCGACGGCGTGCTCTGCGCGTTCATGCCGCCGGTCGAGCGTATCGAGGATTATCTCGAGCTGATCGCAGCGCTCGAAGCGACCGCCGAGGAGATGCAGCTCCAGGTCCATGTCGAAGGCTATCCGCCGCCGTTCGATCCGCGCATCGAGGTCATCAAGGTCACGCCCGACCCTGGAGTCATCGAGATCAACATCCAGCCGGCCAAGAGCTGGCGCGAGGCGGTCGAGATCACCTCTGGCCTTTATGAGGATGCGGGCAAGGTGCGCCTCGGCGCCAACCGTTTCCTGGTCGACGGTCGCCACACCGGCACCGGCGGCGGCAATCACGTCGTGGTCGGCGGCTCTTCACCGCAGGATTCGCCGTTCCTGCGCCGTCCGGATCTGCTCAAGAGTCTCGTGCTGTACTGGCAGCGCCATCCCTCGCTGTCCTATTTCTTCTCGGGCCTCTTCATCGGCCCGACCAGCCAGGCGCCGCGCATCGACGAGGCGCGTCACGACAGCATCTATGAGCTCGAGATCGCGCTCTCGCACGTGCCGCCGCCCGGCTACCAGACGCCGCTGTGGCTGGTGGACCGGCTGTTCCGCCATCTGCTCGTCGACATCACCGGCAACACCCACCGCGCCGAGATCTGCATCGACAAGCTCTATTCGCCGGAAGGATCCACGGGCCGCCTCGGCCTCGTCGAATTCCGCGCGCTCGAAATGCCACCGGATCCGCGCATGTCGCTGGCACAGCAGCTCCTGATCCGCGCGCTGATCGCGAAGATGTGGCGCGAGCCGCAAGCCGGCAAGTTCGTGCGCTGGGGCACCGCGCTGCACGACCGTTTCATGCTGCCGCATTTCATCTGGGAGGATTTTCTGGACGTGCTCTCCGAGCTCAAGCAGTTCGGCTATCCGTTCGAGCCGGAATGGTATCTGGCCCAGCTCGAATTCCGCTTCCCCGCCTTCGGCCGCGTCCATCATGGCGGCGTGACGCTGGAGCTGCGGCAGGCGCTGGAGCCGTGGCACGTGCTGGGCGAGGAGGGCTCGGCCGGCGGCACCGTGCGCTATGTCGATAGCTCGGTCGAGCGGCTCCAGGTCAAGGCGGAGGGCTTTGTCGAGGGCCGCCACATCGTCACCTGCAACGGCCGCCGCCTGCCGATGACCTCGACCGGCCGCTCCGCCGAGGCCGTAGCCGGCGTCCGCTTCAAGGCCTGGCAGCCGGCCTCCGGCCTGCACCCGACCATCCCGGTCCACGCGCCCCTGACCTTCGACCTGATCGACACCTGGAACGGCCGCTCGCTCGGCGGCTGCGTCTACCACGTCGCCCATCCCGGCGGGCGCAACTACGACACCAAGCCGGTCAACACCTACGAGGCCGAGGCGCGGCGGCTGGCGCGCTTCCAGGACCACGGCCATACCCCCGGTCCGATGCAGCCGCCGCCCGAGGAACGCACAAATGAATTTCCGCTGACCCTCGACTTGCGGACCCCGCTCCTGCAATGAGTATGAGGGTGGGAAAGGGAAAGGCCCATGGGCGAGGGCGCAGCGGAAGACAACGACCAGGCGGGCAGGGCACAGGCCCAGCAGCGGATCGCGCAATGGGTTCGCGACTATAGCCGTTTGCCGGGTATTCCCGACGAGTTCCTTCGGCCTGACGGTGCGCCGCGCGCTGTCTGGAGCCGCTTCTTCGACGCCTTCGCCGCGCTCGCGCCCGACGAGATCGAGCGGCGCTTCGGCATGGCCGACCGTCACCTCCGCGAGGCCGGCGTCACCTACCGCGCCCCCGGCGACAGCGCCGACCGGCCCTGGTCGCTGAGCCATCTGCCGCTGTTGATTGATGAAGCCGACTGGCAGCAGCTCTGCGCAGGCATCACCCAGCGCGCCGAGCTGCTCGAGCTCGTGCTGCGCGATATCTATGGCGAGGGCCGCCTCGTTGCGGAAGGCGCGCTGCCCGCGGCCGCGATCGCCGGCAGCCCCGAATATCTCCGCCCCGTCTGCGGCGTGCCGCCGCCCGGCGGGCGCTACCTTTCGATCTATGCCGCCGATGTCGGCCGCGGCCCCGACGGCCGCTGGTGGGTGCTCGGCGACCGCACCCAGGCGCCGTCGGGCGCGGGCTACGCGCTGGAGAACCGCCTCGTGCTCTCGCGCGCCTTCTCCGATCTCTACAAGTCGATGAATGTGCCGCGCGTCGCGCCGTTCTTCGAGGCGTTCCGCGACAGTCTGCGCGCGCGCGCGGATCGCGACGAGCCGCGCATCGGCGTGCTGACGCCCGGCAGCTTCAGCGAAACGTATTTCGAGCACGCGACGCTGGCGCGCTATCTCGGCTTCCTCCTGGTCGAGGGCGACGATCTCGCCGTCAGCGACAATCGCATCCACATCCGCACCGTCGCCGGCCTGAAGCGGCTCGACGTGCTCTTGCGCCGCGTCGATTCCAACTCGCTCGATCCGCTCGAGCTCGATGCCTCCTCGCGGCTCGGCGTGCCCGGTCTGATCGACGTGCTGCGCAAGGACGGCGTCGTCGTCGCCAACATGCCGGGCTCGGGCGTCTTGGAGGCGCGGGCGCTGCTCGGCTTCCTGCCGGCGCTGAGCCGCCGCCTGCTCGGCGAAGAGCTGAAGATGCCGCACATCGCGACCTGGTGGTGCGGCCAGCGCAGCGCGCGCGACGAGGTGTTGTCGCGGCTCGACGAGGTCGCGATCGAGGGTGCCTATCGCCGCGGCGTTCCCGGCTTCGACTCGAGCGGCCCGGTGCTCGCGAGCGAGCTCGATGCCGCCGGCCGCCAGCGCCTGATCGACGCCATCGCTGCGCGCGGCATGGACTATGTCGGTCAGGAGGTGGTGCGGCTGTCGACCATGCCGGTGTGGGAGCAGGGCCAGATCACGCCGCGTCCCTTCGTGCTGCGCGTCTTCGCGGCCGCCACGGCCGACGGCTGGGCCATCATGCCCGGCGGCTTCTGCCGGATCGCCGAGCAGGCCGATGCGCGCGCGGTGTCGATGGGCGACGGCGCCCGCGCCGCCGACGTCTGGGTCGTCTCCGACAAGCAGGTCTCGACCGCGACGCTCTTGCCCGCGACCGACAAGGTCCGCATCCGCCGCATCGCCGGCGTGCTGCCGAGCCGCGCCGCCGACAATCTGTTCTGGCTCGGGCGCTATCTCGAACGCGCCGAGGCGACGCTGCGCCTGGTGCGCGCGCTGGGCTCGCCGAGCGGGCCCAACAAGGGCACCGCGGCCTCGCTGCAATCCTCCGAACGCATCCAGCGCATGCTGGTGGCCTGGGGCGCGATCTCGCAGACCTCGCGCGCGGCATCCGGGCGCATCGTCGCCGAAGCGTTGCAGAGTGCGGAGCGCTTCGGCTCGGCGCTGTCGCTGGTCCGCGCGGCGCAGCGCACCGCGACGTCCTTGCGCGAGCGGCTGTCGCCGGACGCCTGGCAGGTCATCACCGAGATGGCCGACCGCCTCGCCTATGAGGTCGAGGGCGACGACAGCGTGCTGAGCGCAGCCGAGTTGACCCTGCAGGAGCTGGCGAGTTTTGCCGGCCTTGCGCAGGAGAACATGAACCGCGCCGCCGGCTGGCGCTTCCTCGACATCGGCCGCCGCACCGAGCGCGCCATCAACACCACGCGCTTTGCACGTCAGTTTGCATATGACGAGGCCGGCGACGAGGATCTCGACATCCTGCTGACGCTGGTGGATTCCCAGATCACCTACCGCTCGCGCTATCTGCTGGCGCCGATCCTGGCTCCGGTGCGCGACCTCGCGGTGCTCGACAGCTACAATCCGCGCTCGGTGGCGTTCCAGGTCGCGACGCTGAACGAGCACATCGCGGCGCTGCCGAGCCTGAAGGAGCACGGCCTGATCGAGCAGCCGCAGCGGCTTGCCGTGGCGGTGCAGGCGATGCTGGCGACGGCCGAGGCCGAGAAGCTCGAAGTCAAGACGCTGTTCGCGCTGGAGCAGGATCTGCTCAGCCTCGCCGAGGCGATCGGGCTGCACTATTTCCCGCACGGCCCGAACGCCAGTCGGCCGGAAAAGCTGACGGGGCTGGCGTGATCTACGACATCCGTCACGTCACCACTTACGAATACGAAAGTCCGGTCAGCTTCGCCCGCTGCACGCTGCGGCTGGAGCCCAGAAGCGGCAGCGGCCAGGAGCTGATCTCGCACCGGGTCGAGATCCGTCCGCGCCCGTCCGAGCGCAACGTGCGTCGCGACTTCTTCGGCACGCTGACCGAGAGCGTCGTCATCGAGGCCGCGCATCGAAACTTGCGCATCGACTCGCGCTCGCGCGTCTCCGTATCGCGCCGGCCTCCGGCGCGCGATGTGGTCAGTCCGCCCTGGGAGAGCATTCGCGACGTCGCGTTCGAGGCGACCAGCCTCGGGCCGTCCTCGCCGGTCGGCTATGTCTTTGCCAGCCCGCTGGTGCCGGTGCTGCGCCCGGTCAGCGCCTATGCGGCGGAAAGCTTTCCACCCGGCGAGGGCATCCTCAAAGGCGCGGTCGATCTCATGCATCGCATTCGCAACCAGTTTCGCTACGACCCCAAGGCCACCGTGATCTCGACGCCGCTGAACGAGGTCTTCGACAAGCGTCACGGGGTCTGCCAGGATTTTGCCCATGTGATGATCGCAGGGCTGCGCGGGCTCGGTCTGCCAGCGGCCTATGTCAGCGGTTACTTGCGGACCATTCCGCCGCCGGGCCAGCCGCGCCTGCAGGGCGCCGACGCCACCCATGCCTGGGTGTCGCTGTGGTGCGGGGCGGAGCTGGGCTGGGTCGATTTCGATCCGACCAACGATCTCCTGGTCGCGAACGACCATATCGTGCTCGCGGTGGCACGCGACTTCTCCGACGTCTCGCCGGTCGACGGCATCATCGTCGGTTCGCCCAAGCAGAAGCTCGGTGTCGCCGTCGACGTGCTGCTGGTGGAGTGACGGCGCGCTCCGCCGTCCCGGCCGCGAAGACGATGCAGGCGCATGCGCCAGGCTGCGGTGCATTGCGCCAGCCTTGCGCTGACGTCCGATAAAGCGAATTTGATTTCCGCGCCTGGGCGGAGCCCAAGACCGGTCGGGTCCGGCTGTGTCGAGCCGTGACCGCAACCACGATCTCGCAGAGCACAAGAGTAACTTAATTTACGGATTTTGCGCCCGGGATTTGGTCCCTCGGCCCAAGTTGGGTTATGCTGGCCCTCGCGTCGAGGACAACAATGGGGCGTCGGGAGCTGGCGTGGGACACCACCGACAAGCGGGGCTGCATCCATGATGACGTTGCCAAGACTGGCGGCCGAATCCCTGGAGAAGTTGCTGGGCACGTTCATGCGTCGGCGGTACGACGAGGACTCTGCAAGGATCGTAGAGGGAGCGACGCGTACGGCGCTTGAGTGCATTGGCAACAGTGACGCGCTCTACCACAATATCGAGCATACCATGCTGGTGACGCTGGCGGGCCAGGCGATCCTCCAGGGCCGCCATCTGCATGCGCACCTTTCGGCGGAGGATTACACCCACATCCTGGTCGCCTGCCTCGCCCATGACATCGGCTATGTCCGAGGCCTGTTCGAGGAGGATGACGAGGACGGCTTCGTGATCGATGCGGCCGGGACCAAGGTCTCGTTGCCGCGCGGTGCATCGGATGCCAGTCTGATGATGTATCACGTTGATCGGTCGAAGCTTTACGTAGAGCAGCGGCTCCAGCCGGTCGCCGGTCTCGACAGCAAGCGCATTGCCCGCGCCATCGAGGGAACGCGTTTTCCGGCACGCGAGGGCCAGGACTACGACGAGGACGCCTCGATCCTGCGCGCAGCCGATTTCATCGGCCAGCTCGGCGATCCCAATTATCTGCGCAAGGCCAACGCGCTCTACTACGAGTTCGAGGAAGTGGGCATGAACCGGCAGCTCGGCTACGACTCGCCCGCCGACATCGTGAACCGCTATCCACAATTCTACTGGAACAGCGTCGCACCGCACATCCAGACCGAGATCGGCTATCTCAACAAGACCGAGATCGGCCGGCAGTGGATCGCCAATCTCTACAGCAACGTGTTCCGCGCCGAACGCGACATCTCGCTGTCCGGGCCGCAGAAGTAAGGCTCTTGTAGCCCGCATGGAGCGAAGCGGAATGCGGGGACGCCTGTATCCGCTACATCCCGGATTGCGCTGCGCTCCATCCGGGCTACGACCGCGCAACTCCGTGAGAAAACCATGCAACAAAAAACCATCACCACGGATGTCCTCGACATCGCCTATCTCGACTACGGCGCGGCCGATGGCTGGCCCTGCATCATGGGCCACGGCTTTCCCTATGACGTGAACGCCTATGCCGAGGCCGCGCCGATCATCGCGCGGGCGGGCGCACGGGTGCTGGTGCCCTGGCTGCGCGGCTACGGGCCGACGCGTTTCCGCTCCACCGCAACACTGCGCTCCGGCGAGCAGGCCGCGCTGGGCGCCGATCTGCTCGCCTTCATGGACGCGCTTCACATCGAACGCGCGATCGTCGGGGGCTACGATTGGGGCGGACGCGCGGCCTGCGTGGTCTCTGCGTTGTATCCCGAGCGCGTCGTCGGGCTCGTCTCCGGCAATTCCTACAACATCCAGAACATCGCCCGATCCATGGAGCCGGCCTCCCCGCCGGAGGAGGCGGCGCTCTGGTACCAATATCTCTTCCACAACGAGCGCGGCCGCCGCGCGCTGGAGCGCAACCGGCGCGGCTTCGCCCGCCAGCTCTGGTCGATGTGGTCGCCAACATGGACCTTCGACGATGCGACGTTCGAGACCAGCGCTGTGTCCTTCGACAATCCTGATTTCGTCGACGTCGTGATCCACTCCTATCGCCACCGCTATGCGCTGGTCGAAGGCGATCCCGCCTATGCCGCGATCGAAGCAAAGCTCGCCGCGCAGCCGCCGATCCGCGTCCCGACCATCGCAATCGACGGCGACAGCGACGGCGTCAATCCCGGCACCGCGCACCATGCGGGCAAGTTCGAGGGCTTCTTCGAGCGGCGCGTGTTCGCCGGCGCCGGTCACAATTTGCCGCAGGAGCGGCCTGCCGAATGGGCGCAGGCCGTGCTGGATGTGCGCGCAGCCGGGTCCTGATTTTCGCGATCGCGGGAACTTTTCGCTCGTCCCGCCGTCCAATTCCTGAGTTGCGCGTGAGGCTGTCAGGAGGTGACCATGAGCGAGGACAAGAACCCAAGCGGGCCGGATCTGACCACGGGCGTATCACTCGCCGACTTCAAGGACGGCAAGCTGCTCGGCCATGTCGGGGACGAAGACGTCCTGCTGGTGCAGGCCGGCGGCGAGATCTTTGCGATCGAGCCCGCCTGCAGCCACTATCACGGTCCGCTCGCCGAGGGCCTGGTCGTGGACGACACCATCCGCTGTCCGTGGCATCACGCCTGCTTCTCCTTGCGCACAGGCGAGGCCACGCGCCCGCCGGCGCTGAATGCGCTGGCGGTGTGGGAGGTGACACGGGACCAGGACAGGATTCTGGTTCAGCGCAAGCGTGAGGCGCCGAAGCCGTCGGCCGCGCATCGTACTGCGCCGACACCCGAAAAATTCGTCATCGTCGGCGGCGGCGCCGCCGGCTTTGCCGCGGCCGAGACGCTGCGGCGCGAAGGCTTTGCCGGCGCCATCACCATGCTGAGCAATGACGGCGCGATGCCGGTTGACCGGCCCAATCTCTCCAAGGATTACCTTGCCGGCAACGCGCCGGAGGATTGGCTGCCGCTGCGCGGGGAGGACTACTATCAGAGCGCCGGCATCGATCTGAGGCTCAGCACCAACGTCGTGGCGATCGATCCAAGAGCACGCAACGTGACCCTCGGCAATGGCGACAGGCTGCCATTCGACCGCTTGCTGCTCGCGACCGGCGCCGAGCCCGTCAAGCTGCAGATCCCGGGCGCGGAGCAGCCGCACGTCCACACCTTGCGCTCCGTCGCCGACAGCCGCGCCATCATCAAGGCCGCCGCCGGCGCGAAGCGTGCCCTGGTGATCGGCGCCAGTTTTATTGGCCTCGAAGTCGCGGCATCACTGCGGGCGCGCAAGCTCGAGGTGCATGTCGTCGCACCCGAGGAGCGACCGATGCAGAAGGTGCTCGGGTCCGAGATGGGCGACTTCATTCGCACGCTGCATGAAGAGAACGGCGTCAACTTCCACCTCGAGGACACCGTGGAGAGGCTCGACGGCGCCCGCGCCACGCTGAAGAGCGGCGCCGTCATCGAGGCGGACCTGGTCGTGGTCGGCATCGGCGTCAGGCCGCGCCTTGCGCTGGCCGAGCAGGCGGGCCTTGCCGCCGATCGGGGCGTCAGCGTGACCGAATATCTCGAAACCAGCGTCGCCGGCATCTTCGCCGCCGGCGATATCGCGCGCTGGCCCGATCCGCATTCGCGGCACACCATCCGCGTCGAGCATTGGGTGGTGGCGGAGCGCCAGGGCCAGACCGCGGCGCGCAACATGCTGGGCAGGCGCGAACGCTTCGACGCCGTGCCGTTCTTCTGGTCCCAGCACTACGACGTCCCGATCAACTATGTCGGTCACGCCGAGAGCTTCGACGACGTCGCCATCGACGGCAGCATTTCCGGCAAGGACTGCCTGCTGAAGTACCGCAAGGGCGGCCACGTGCTTGCCGTCGCTTCAATTTATCGCGATCTCGACAATCTCAAGGCCGAGCTCGAGATGGAGCGCTCGCGCGGCTGATGCACCGCATTCGACCTTGATTTGCGTCAATGTTGCTGCCGGTACGGGTGCTCTGCTGGCTGTCGTCCCGGCACGGTGCGTGCTATTCTGGCGCGTGCCCCCGGGCTACGCAAGCAGGAGTGGCCGTCATGACCAGTGCTTCGGACACGTCTCATCACCCAAGTCTCGGCTCCGGCATCGCGGCGCTGCATGCCAAATGGGGCTGGATCGTCGCGCTCGGCGTCGTCTATCTCATCGCCGGCTTCGTTGCGCTCGGCGCCATGATGATCGTCGCCGGCGTCACGGAGATCATCGGCGCGTTCCAGATGAAGAGCTGGGGCAAGTTCCTGATCTGGGCCCTGCTCGGCGTGCTCTACGTGATCGCGGGCTTCCTGACCTTCGAGAATCCGCTGTTCGCGGCCGTCCTGCTGACGCTGTTTCTCGGCGTCTCGCTGATCGCCTCGGGCGCCGTCAGGCTGTTTCTCGCCTTCAGCATGAAGCGCGAGAGCCCGTGGATCTGGGTGGCGCTGTCGGCCGTCATCACGCTGCTGCTTGGCCTCTTGATCGTGGCACGCTGGCCGGTGAACAGCGTCTATATCCTCGGCCTCTTCCTCGGCATCGACCTGATCATGGCCGGTGCCGGCTGGATCAGCCTCGGCTTCAGCCTGAAGCGGCGCGGCTGAAACCTCCGGCGACGTGCGCGGTGTTGAAGCGCGATCAGATTTGGATGGATCGTCATCGCGCTTCAGGTTGATGTTTGCGCATGACCTTTCCGGATGATGCTTTAGCAGATCAATCCAGTGGCATCTCGTCGAGCGGCCAGATGGGGCGGCGGACCCTGCGATAAATGAGGGTCGTGTAGTCATTCGTGGCAAGGCCGCCGCTGTCGGCCAGGATCACCTCCTTGGCCATCGGCCCGAAAGCGGCGCGGAAGTGGTGGGCGGACTTCACTACGACGACCCGAAACTGCGCCGGCTCCGCGCCGAGAATTCGGAACATTTCCTGATCATAGGTTTGCAGCGTGTTTGTCGACAGGGCGATCGAGATGCCGTTCACCTCGAGCAGGGCGGAGGGGCCGAGTGTCATGGGCTGACCGGCATTCATCGGTCCCTCGCAGACGAAGGCACCGTCCGACAGCGCGGCGACGCGTCCCGCCAGCGTGAGTGGCGGCCCGTAGCTTGCGGGATCGCGCTTGGCGCCGACAACGACGTCGAGGCTGGCTCCGAGACCTGCGGCATGACAGCGGGCGGCGGCTTCGGGATCGCCGAGGACGCCGAGGAGCACGCCTTTGACGTTCGCCTTCAGCAGCGCCTCCAACAGCCGGACGCCGTCGCCATAGGCGCCTGAACCGGGGTTGTCGCTGTAGTCGGAAATGACAAGGGGACGGGTATCGGCGACATCGGCTGCGGCCTCCACGGCAAGCCTGGTCGCGGTCGGCAAATCATGCACCGCGACGGTGACCTCGGCGCGGCGACGGTAGATCTCGTCATAGAGCGCGGCCGCAGCCTGCCGCGCCGCCGTCTCGGCGGCGTTGTGGGAGGCATCGTAGGTCACCTGCACGCTGGGGCCGACCTCGGCAATGTCCGAGCGGCTGAAACCCGCGCAGACATCGACCGACAACAGGCCGGGCGTTTGTGCCTCCATACCTGCTGCGCGCGCCAACAGATCGCTCATCACGCCGCCCTGGGTTCGTCCGTGATTGCATCCGTCGAGCAGCGGTCCTTGCAGGTGGACGACCTTCGGACGGATCTTGCCGTCCATCGCCGATTGCAGCAGATCGGCCGCGCGGAGTGCGGTCTCGTATTGGTCGATATGCGGATAGGTCCGGTAGGGCAGCATGATGTTGGCCAGCCGGCCCATGCGTTCGGTGACGTTGGCATGCAGGTCGAGCGTCACCGCGATCGGGATCGTCTCGCCGAGCCGCTTGCGCAATCCTTCCAGCAGCGCACCCTCGGCATCCTCGTCGGTCTCGGTCACCATCGCGCCGTGCAATGCGAGGATGACGCCGTCGAGCGGTCCCGTCTCGCAGGCCTCGTAGACCAGGCGTTGCAGTTCGGCCCAGCAGTCGGCCGTCACCTTGCCGGACGGCGTGGCCGAGGCTGCAATCGGCTGCACGAGGGTCCAGCCGTAGCGTTTGGCCGCAGCCAGATGCCCGGCAATCTCCATCTTGGTAGCGCCGAGCGCGGGGGCGATCTCCGCTCCCAGGAGAAACAGCCGCTTGCGATAATCATCGAGCGTGGTCGGAACGATCGAGAACGTGTTGGTCTCGTGGGCGATCTGCGCGGAGAGCACACGTCGCGTCTGGCTCATGGGGGCTCCTTGTTGTTCATGGAAGCCGCGGGCCTGATCTCGCGTCCTCACTGGGCATTTCGCTAGCATCGAATCGGGCTGCGCCACCAGCAACTTGACGCAAGACCGTCATGCCGAACTCCGCTGATCTGGCATGCTGACAAAAGCAGCGCGCTGTGCGGCCGCTTCGCCGCGCGGCGATCATCATCGGGGAGACACCATGAGAGCCGCTTTGGCCCTGGCCGCAGCTTTGGCTGCCGCCTGCCTGTCCACGCCTGCTTCCGCACAAAAATCCTACGGTCCCGGCGTCAGCGACACCGAGATCAAGATCGGCAACACCATGCCCTATAGCGGGCCGGCCTCGCCTCTCAGCATCACCGGAAAGGTGATCGCGGCCTATTTCGACGAGGTCAACGAGAAGGGCGGCGTCAATGGCCGCAAGCTCAATCTGATCTCGCTGGATGACGCGTTCTCGCCGCCCAAGACCATGGAGGCCGCACGGCGCCTCGTCGAAGGCGACGGCGTCGCCTTCATCTTCGCCACCATGGGCACCGCGCCGAGCTCGGCGATCGCAAAGTATCTCAACAGCAACAAGGTGCCGCAGCTCTTCCTGATCAGCTCGGCCTCGAAGTGGAACGATCCCGCCAACATGCCCTGGTCGATGGCGCTGCCCTGGGCGCCGAACTACACCAGCGAGGCCGCGATCGACGTCGCCTATGCCCGCGCCAAGAACCCGAATGCGCGCTTTGCGGTGCTCTATCAGAACGACGACGCCGGCAAGGAATATCTGCGCGGCGTCAGGGAGGCGCTCGGCGCCGACGCCGACAAGGCGATCGCAATGGCCTCGAGCTTCGAGGTTGCCGATCCCACCGTCGATTCCCAGGTGCTGACACTCGCCAACACCAAGGCCGACGTCTTCATGATCTACTCGGTGACGCCGCGCGCCTGCGCGCAGGCGATCCGCAAGGCGCACGAGGTCGGCTGGCAGCCGACGCGCTTCCTCGCCTCTGGCTGCGCCAACAAGGCGACCGTGATGGCGCCGGCCGGCCTCGAGGCCGGCAAGGGCGTGCTGTCGCTCGGCGCGCTCAAGCCGTTCGTCGAGGCGCCGAAGGACGACCCGGCGATGACGGCCTATATCGACTTCATGAAGAAGCGCCTGCCCAACGCCGACATCAACAACGTCGCCGGCCTCTACGGCTACACCGTCGCCGAGGCCCTGGTGGTGCTGCTGAGGCAGTGCAAGGACAATCTGACCCGCGAGAACATCATGGCGCAGGCGGCCAACCTGAAGAACGTGCCGCTGTCGCTTCTGATGCCCGGCATCACCCTCAACACCACCCCGCAGGATTTTCGCCCGATCAAGGACGGCTACATGCTCCAGTTCGACGGCAACGATTGGGTCGTGGCGAGCGAGCTGTTGCGCGGGACGTGAGGCGGCGCTCTCTCCGCGAATTCGGAATCGTAGGGTGGGCAAAGGCGCCCTTGCGCCGTGCCCACCACCGGTCAACATCGAAACAAAGGCGTGGGCACGCTTCGCTTTGCCCACCCTACGAGACTGACGTGCGGCGGAGACGGTGCACCCTCTCCCCTTGCGGGAGAGGGTGGATCGCATCGAAGATGCGAGCCGGGTGAGGGCTATGCCTCCGCGAGACACCCTCGTGCAGGAGTGTTCGCCGGGAGAAAACCCTCATCCGGCGCTTCGCGCCACCTTCTCCCGCAAGGGGAGAAGGAAGAAGGAGACCACCATGGACTTTCAACACTCCGCCCGCTCGCTGGATCTCCAGGAGCGCGTCCGCCAGTTCATGCGGACTCATGTCGAGCCGGTCGAGGAGCTCTACTACGAGCAGGTGAAGCCGGAGGCCGCGCGTTACAGGACGCCCGCAGTGCTCCAGGATCTGAAGCGGCTGGCGCGAGAGCAGGGGCTCTGGAATCTGTTCCTGTCAGGCGAGCATGGCCAAGACCCTCACAACATTGGCCTCACCAATCTCGAATATGCCCCCGTGAAGGAGATCATGGGCCGCATCCTCTGGGCGCCCGAGGTCTTCAACTGCTCGGCGCCCGATGTCGGCAACATGGAGGTGCTGGCGAACTACGGCACGAAGGCGCAGCAGGAGCGCTGGCTGACGCCGCTGCTGGAAGGGCGCATCCGCTCCGGCTTCTCGATGACGGAGCCGCAGGTCGCCTCCAGCGATGCCACCAACATCCAGTGCGAGATCAAACGCGACGGCGGTGATTACGTCATCAACGGCCGCAAATGGTTCACGTCAGGCGCGATGAACGAGGATTGCGAGATCCTGATCGTGATGGGCAAGACCGCGCCCGACCATCCTGATCGCCATCGCCAGCAATCCATGATCCTGGTGCCGAAGAACGCACCCGGCGTGCGCATCGTCCGCGACATGCTGACCTATGGCTATGACGACGCCCCGGTCGGCCATCCCGAGATCGTCTACGACAACGTCCGTGTGCCCGCCGAGAACATCCTGCTGGGCGAAGGCCGCGGCTTCGAGATCGCGCAAGGCCGGCTCGGTCCCGGCCGCATCCACCATTGCATGCGCCTGATCGGCTGCGCCCAGCGCGCGCTGGAATTGATGTGCCAGCGATCGGTCTCGCGCGTCGCCTTCGGCAAGCCGCTCGCCGAGCAGGGCTCGGTGCGCGAGGACATCGCAAACTCCTTCTGCGAGATCGCGCAGGCGCGGCTGCTCACGCTGCAAGCCGCCGACAAGATGGACCGCGAAGGCAACAAGGCTGCGCGCGACCTGATCGCGGCCGCCAAGATCGTGGTCCCCAGCATGGCCGCCCGCGTCATCGACCGCGCCATCCAGATCCACGGCGCCGCCGGCGTCTCGCAGGACACCTTCCTCGCGCGTGCTTACGTCTACGCCCGCTTCATCCGTATCGGCGACGGACCGGACCAGGTGCATCTGGCGGCCTTGGGCAAGGAACTGATCAGGCGGGGCGGGGTGATGGTGGGGTAGAGGTGTTGCCCCGCGCCACGATGCGCGCAGAGGAATGCAGCGGACCCGCGCACGGCCGCGAACCGCGCTTTGGCTTACTGCTCGGCTACGAGGCTGGCAGATGACTATTGGCTGACCGTATTGTCGCTCGCATGCTCAAGCGGTAGCCGACTGCCGCTCATTCACTGCCTCGGCGCGCGGCTGGTCGCCGGGGCCTGGCTAAATTTTCATCGCGATGGCCGTTCCGAGTGTTTCGGAGAGTTACCACTTTTGGGAGGGCTTGCCGCGCCGGGTCCATTCGGCAACACTGCCCGTATTTCAAGTAGTTGTTTTACAGGGGGCCTTTCATGCCCGAGACATTGGAAAGCCTGTTGTGGTGTGCCGCGCTGGCGACGTGGCTGATGCTTCTCTTCAGGATCATGGCTGAGTACTTGAAGCCGCTCTCGAAACGCTTCGGCCATCTGCTCGAACTTGCTTTCAGGCCGAGAGCGAAGTGATGCGGTAACGGCCTTCCTTCAAGGCCGCATCGTGTAGCCCCAGCGCATTCGCGGCTCCGCGAGTGGCGAAGACATTTGCGCCGCGATTGCCGGCAGGTTCGGGTAGTTATCGGCTGCACCGCGGAAGAGGCTGAAACGATTGACGCTGCTAGCCTGTCAGCCTCCGGTCGAGTGAGAACCGGCCCGCCCCGGTGACAAACATCAACAGAGCGCCGCCCATGATAGTGATGTTCTTCAGGAAATGATTGTACTGCCCGATCTGCTGAGCTCCGGCGGGATATTCCCAGTAACGATGTCCGATTGCAGTCGCCGAGAGTACGAACAAGAACATCACGACTGCGCAGTAGCGCGTGCCAATGCCGAGGATCAGACAAGCCGACATTACAATTTCCAGCGCGACGGTGAAGGTCGTGAACAGCACGGGTGCGGGAACGCTCAGCGACCGGAAATAGCCGACTGAGCCGCTGAAGTTGGTCAATGCGCCGTACGCGCTGCCGACGAAGACCCAGGCAAGCAGGATGCGGCCGACCAGGATCAGCAGGTCGGCATTGCCGGTGGCGACCTTGTCGATCGCAGATGTGGACCAGGGAGAGCGCAATAACATGGTGGCTGCCTTATCGCTGAGGACGGCACCTGAATATCGATGATCCTATCACGATCGGCGAACTGCATGAAGGGCGCCTTGCGTGGCGCATGATGCGCTGCAAGCGCCCCCCCTTTGCTCATGCTTGTGTGAGCGCGAGCCGCCGACAACTTCGCAAGGCCGCGTCCGCGTCGTGACCACTCCGGCGAGGCGACCATCCGCATTCCTCGGAGCGAAGCGACGGGAACTCCCGTGCTTTGGCCCCGAAGTAATATTGTTTCAGATTATTGTAGGACAATAGTAACGACTACTGATTGAGAATAGCGCATCCTGCACCTTGCGGGTTTACGCAAGTTGAACGAGAGCAGGCCGCTTCCGCGCGACGAGAGGGCTTTGCCTGCGTCGGAGGAGGCAGTCCCTGGACTACGCCTGGAAACAGCTACGGCATGAATCAGCGTTGGATCATCGTGGCCGCGATCCTCCTGACGGCCCTGCTTGTTCAAATACCCGCCGTTCTCAACCCGGACTTGAGCTGCCTGCTTTCTGAAGGAGAGCAAATTCTCGATGGCCGGAAGTTGGGGGGCGACCTCTTCGAACTGAATCCGCCGCTATCGATCTACCTGTACATGCCGGCGGTGCAGCTTGCGCGATTGACCGGCATCGCGCCCGAGATCATCGTGATCGTCCTCGTGATGATCGAGATCATTGGCTCGCTTGTCGTGATCGATCGCGCCGCTGCGGCGGCAAAGCTGGGTGCTGAAGAGCGAAGTATTTGGACGTGCCTGCTCGCTTTCTTGTTCGTAGTCCTTCCGAGCGCCGTATTCGGGCAACGTGAACACATAGCCGTCATTGCACTGACTCCCTTTGTCGCCATCACCGCCATTCGCTGGCGTCGGCTTTCCCCCGGTTCGGTCGCGATCCTGGCAGGACTGGGTGCCGGGCTCGCCATCAGCATCAAGCCCCAGCTTGCTCTCGTGGCAGGGCTTCCGATCATCCTTGGCGCCATCCACCAACGTTCTCTCAGGTCATTGTTCACCCCTGAAGCGTGCGCAGCCGCCGCTGTTGTCATCGGTTACGGGGCGGTGCTCGTTGTCATCTTTCCCGACTATCTGTTGACCCATGCCCCGATGGTCGCTGCCGCCTATCTGCCAATGAGGCGGGATTTAGCGGGCCTGCTTCCTTTCCCGATCGTCGTGATAACTGCCTCTATTTTGTTTCTGCGCCAGGTGGCTCCGCAAGGCCTAAGAATGGGAGGCGATGCAATCCCGTGGCTGGCAGCAGCCGTTGGCGGTGCCGCGAGTTTCGTTCTTCAGGGTAAGGGCTGGACCTACACGCTCTACGCGCTTTGCGTTTTCGCGATTGCCGCACCGTTGCTGCATGTTCGCACCAGGACGTTGCCGGCCTCGGTCAGGATCGGCGGCTTCGCTGGCGTTGTGCTCATCGGATTCTGCTTGTCCTTGTCGGTCCGTGAGTTTCCGTCGCTGGAGCGGCACGTTCAGGCGCTTGCAAAACATCCGAGGCTGCTCACGATCACCGATCACATCGCGCTGGGGCATCCGCTCGTTCGCCAGATCGACGGGAGGTGGGTGGGTAGTTCGTGTGCCCAGTTGCTGACGGCCGGCGCAATTTTGGCCCAGAACGGCTCACAGCCGACCCAGGGAGAGCGGGCAAAACTCGACGGCATCATCCATTTCGAGCGGCGGCAGTTGCTGGCAGACCTGCGAAACGGTCGCCCGGACGTGATTCTCGTGGATACCTATCTGCAGAGTTCGGTCCCGTTCGATTGGCTGGCTTGGGCCAGTGCAGATCCCGAGCTCGAAATCGAGTTGCGTCGCTATCGTGAAGTCGCGGATGTCGGCCGTGTTCGCATATTCGTCGATCGATCGACTCCGGAGCGATAGTTCACTTTGGCTCGGCGCATCAGCGGGGAGGAACTGTCATGCAGCAACACTATTTCAGGTGGTTTCTGTATTGTTACAGATCATTGCAGCACAATAGTAACGACTTCTGATTGAAGGTTGCCCTGATCACCCATGACGAGGTGCGCAGGTGCAAGAAAATCGACCGCTTCAGCGTTGGATGATCGTGGTCGCGATCCTCCTGACGGCCCTGCTGGTGCAAATCCCTGTCGTTCTTAATGCGGATTTGGGCTGCCTTCTGACCGAGGGCGAGAAGGTTCTAGATGGCGGAAAGCTTGGGGCCGACGTCTTCGAGCTGAATCCGCCGCTATCGGTCTATTTGTACATGCCGGCAACAATGCTTGCGCGAATGACCGGAATTGCGCCCGAGGTGATCGTGATCATTCTCGTCATGATCGAGATCGCTGGCATGCTCTTCATGATCGATCGGGCCGCCGCGGCGGCAAGGTTGGAATCTGCAGAGCGAAGTGTCTCAACATGCTTGCTCGCCTTCTTGTTCGCAATTCTTCCTACCGCCGTATTTGGACAGCGCGAGCATATCGCGGTCATTGCACTGACACCCTTTGTCGCCATCACTGCGATCCGCTGGCGCGGTCTTGCACCAGGACCGGTTGCGATCCTGGCAGGACTGGCTGCCGGGCTGGCCGTCAGCCTTAAACCTCATCTTGCTGCCGTGATAGGCCTTCCGATCATCCTTGGTGCCTTCCGGCATCGGTCTCTCAGGTCCCTGTTCACCTCTGAAGCCTGTGCGGCCGCTGCTGTCGTCATCGGCTACGGGGCGCTGCTCGTCAGCGTCTTTCCTGACTATCTGTTTACTTACGCCCCGATGGTCACCGCCGCCTATCTTCCATTGAGGGTGGACTTGGGTCGCCTGCTTCCTTTCCCGCTTCTTGTGATAGCGGCTTCTCTTGCGCTTCTGCGCATGGTCACTTCGCAAGACGTCAAAGCGGCAGGCGACGCAACCCCATGGCTTGCCGCAGCGATCGGGGGAGCCGTGAGCTT
Organism: Bradyrhizobium sp. CB1717; assembly: GCF_029714325.1. Taxonomy (NCBI): domain Bacteria; kingdom Pseudomonadati; phylum Pseudomonadota; class Alphaproteobacteria; order Hyphomicrobiales; family Nitrobacteraceae; genus Bradyrhizobium; species Bradyrhizobium sp. CB1717. Next base: position 6,804,588 of record NZ_CP121666.1, on the reverse strand, counting down.
CCTTCTGCAAGGCAAGGGCTGGACCTACACGGCATTTGCGCTTTGCATGTTTGCGATTGCCGCGCCATTGCTCCACGTTCGCACAGGGAGGGTGCGGGCGCCGGTCATGATGGGCGGCTGTGCTGCCATCGTGTTCATCGTGTTCATCGGGTTCTGGTTGTCCGTGCCGGTCCGGACGTTCCCGCCACTGGAGGATCGTATCCAGTCACTTGCAAAGCATCCGCGGCTGATCACGATCGGTGATCACGTCGCTCTGGGCCATCCGCTCGTCCGTCAGATTGACGGGACTTGGGTGGGCAACTCCTGTGTGCAGTTGCTGGCGGCCGGCGCAACGCTGCTCAAGAACACCTCGCAGCTAACTCAAGGCGAGCAAGCGAGACTCGACAGCATCATACATTTCGAGCGGCGGCAGTTGCTGGCGGACCTGCGAAGCGGCCGTCCTGATGTAATTCTTGTGGATACCTATCTGCTGAGTTCATTCCCGTTCGACTGGCTGGCCTGGGCGAATTCCGATCCAGAGCTCGAAAGAGAGCTGCGTCGCTATCGCGAAGTCGAGAATGTTGGCCGTGTTCGAATATTCGTCGAGCAATCGCGAGCGGAGCGACAACCCACTCTTGCTCGACGCATCGAGGGCGAGGAAGGTGCGCAATAACGCCTCATCGCCATGATGACATCATGCCGGTGTTTTGCCCGACGAGTCAAATCGAATTCGTAAAATCAGCAGCTACCGGGCCGGCGGCCAAGCCATTGATAAGGCTGCTGCCGGCTACTGTGCATGGGGTTGTTTTCGCACTTTTTGTGTGAGCGTGAGCCGCCGTCGGCTTCGCGCGCTGCTACCCCGCCCTGGCGATACGACCGTCCGCCGCCCCCGCGCGCAGGTTCTGGAAGAACGTCTCCACCTCCCGCGACAGCGTCGCCGCCGTCTCGGTCAGGCTGCTCGCCGCCGTCAGCACGGATGCGGCCGCCGTGTCGGTCTCGCCGATGGCGTCGCGCAGCGAGGTGATGTTGGCGACCAGAGTCTCGTTGCCCTGGGCTGCGCTTTGCGCGTTGGACGAGATCTCGCGCGTGGCCTGGTCCTGCTGGCCGACGGCACCGGCAATGGCAGACGTGACCTCGTTGATCTCGCGCACCGCGCCGCCGATCTCGCGCACGGCGTCGACCGCGTTGCGGGTCGAGGCCTGGATCATCGCGACGTTCTGGCTGATGTCGGCGGTCGCTTTCGCGGTCTGTCCCGCCAGCGCCTTGACCTCGTGGGCAACGACGGCGAAGCCGCGGCCGGCTTCGCCGGCGCGTGCGGCCTCGATGGTGGCATTGAGCGCGAGCAGGTTGGTCTGCTCGGCGATCGCCTGGATCAGGCTGAGCACGCCGTCGATGCGCTGGGTGGCGGCCGCAAGGCTCTCGATCTCGGCGATCGACTTCTCGGTGCGCTGGCCGGTCTGCTCGACCGCGCCGGCGCTCTGGCGCACCTGGCGGCCGATCTCCTCGACCGAGGCCGACAGCTCCTCGGCCGCGCCCGCGACCGCAGTGACGTTGTGCGAGGCCTGCTCGGTGGCGCTCGCCGCCGTGCCGGCGCGGCTGCTCGCGTCGGCCGTGACGCGGGTGATGGTCTGGGCGGTTTCGCGCATGACGGAGGCGTTGTCGCTGAGGCCGCGCATGATCGCGCCGATCGCCTCGCGGAACGCTTCGACGGACTGCTCGATATGGCGGGCGCGGGCCTCGCGCGCGGCGGAGTCCTGCGAGACCTGCGAGGCGAGGTTGCGATTGCGCGCCATCGCGTCCTGGAACACCTGGATCGCGCGGGCGAGTGCGCCGATCTCGTCGGCGCGGTCGGAGTGCGGCACCACGACGTTCTCGGCGCCGTCGGCGACCTGCTTGATGGTCGCGGTGATCGCGGCGAGCGGCCGCGCGATCGAGCGGGCGATGATGACGATGCCGATCACGACGAGGGCCAGCGCCACGCCGCCGAGGCAGGTCAGGACGAAGGACAGGGTGCGGTTGGTCTCGGTTTGCTGGGCGATCTGCCTGGCCCGCTCGGCATAGACCTTGGACAGCGCCTCGAGATCCTTGTTGAGCGCCGAACGCACGGCGCGGTTGGCGTCGTTGTCGCCCCATTCGCGGCCCGCGGCCGCGTTGATCTCGACGCCGCGGCGCACCAGCTCCTTGCGGAACTCGACGAACTGCTCGATGCGCTTCTTGAAGGTTGCGAACTGCTCGGCATCATCGGCTTTGACGATGGTTTCCCAGCGCTTCACGACATCGAGGATCTGGGCGTTGAACTTGAGCAGGCCCTCGCCGTATTTCTTCACCACGGCGGGCTCGGTCGACATGTAGACGCCGCGCGATTCCATCACCACCGCATAGACCAGCGAGTTGACGCGCTCGACGTTCAGCGCGGCCGCATTCGCGGTCTCGATCGCGCTGGTCAGCTCGGCGCTGCGGCGGCTGTTGTAGTCGGACAGCATCGCGATCGCCGCCGTCAGCAGCGCGAACAGTGCGAAGATCGCGTAGAGCTTGGTGGCAAGCGTAAAACGGCCCGCCAGGGTGGCGGCATTCCCAGATCGGTCGGATGTCATGGTGTTCAGGGGCCCGAAATGGCCGGAAGCGGCCGGTGAGCGCGGTCGTGCGGAATTGATGCAAAACTATGCGAAACGAAGATGGACGCGGCGTTAACGCGCTGCTTGGCTCCCTTCGTCCTTAGTCGAAAGAAAGGTAAGTTATTTCAGCGTCTTGATCAGGAGGTATAGTTTCAGGATAGTGCTGGAGTCGGCCGTTGGCCGACGAGCCCCGGAGAGGTCCTTGGTCTACCGCCACACCATCGACGCCACGACCTACACTTTCCCTGACCTGCGCGACCTGCTCGCCAAGGCGACCCCGCCGCGCTCCGGCGACCGGCTGGCCGGAATTGCCGCTGCCAGCTCCGAGCAGATGATCGCGGCGCGGATGGCGCTCGCGGATGTGCCGCTCGGGCAGTTCCTGCAGGAAGCCGTCATTCCCTACGAGGCCGACGAGGTCACCCGCCTCGTCATCGACAGCCATGACGCCAGGGCCTTTGCGCCGGTGGCATCGCTGACCGTCGGGGCCTTCCGCGACTGGTTGCTGTCGGACGCCGCGACGTCCGAAGTGTTGAAGAGGCTGGCGCCCGGCATCACGCCCGAAATGGCGGCCGCGGTGTCAAAACTGATGCGCAACCAGGACCTGATCCTGGCGGCGCGGAAATGCGAGGTCACCACCGCCTTCCGCAACACCATCGGCCTGAGGGGGCGAATGAGCACGCGGCTGCAGCCGAATCATCCGTTCGACGATGCCAGGGGCATCACCGCCTCGATCCTCGACGGCATTCTGCTGGGGGCGGGCGATGCCTGCATCGGCATCAACCCGGCGAGCGACGATCCCGCCGTCATCGCCCAATTGCTGCGGCTGCTCGACGAGATCATCGCGCGGCTGAAGATTCCGACGCAAGCCTGTGTGCTCACCCATGTCACGACAACGCTGTCGCTGATCGGGCAGGGCGTGCCGGTCGACCTCGTCTTCCAGTCGGTCGCCGGCACCGAGGCCGCCAACCGCAGCTTTGGCATCGACCTCGCGCTGCTGAAGGAGGGGCAGGAGGCCGGGCTGTCGCAGCGGCGTGGCACGGTCGGGCAGAACGTGATGTATTTCGAGACGGGCCAGGGCTCGGCGCTGTCGGCGGGCGCCCATCACGGCGTCGACCAGCAGACCTGCGAGGCCCGCGCCTACGCGGTCGCGCGCGCCTTTGCGCCGCTCCTCGTCAACAGCGTGGTCGGGTTCATCGGCCCGGAATATCTCTACGACGGCAAGGAAATCATCCGGGCGGGCCTGGAGGATCATTTTTGCGGCAAGCTGCTCGGCCTGCCGCTCGGCATCGACATCTGCTACACCAACCATGCCGAGGCGGACCAGGACGACATGGACAATCTGCTGACGCTGCTTGCGGCTGCCGGCGTCACCTTCATCATGGGCGTGCCCGGCGCCGACGACGTCATGCTGAACTACCAGTCCACGTCATTTCACGACGCGCTCTATGTCCGGGACGTCTTCAGTCTGCGCCGCGCGCCGGAATTCGACGACTGGCTGGTGCAGTCGGGGGTTGCGGGCGCCGATTTCCGCCTTGTCGGCGATGCAGGCCTGCTACCCGATTTCGCCTCGCGGCTGATCGCGTGACGCGACGCCCCGGGCCGTGAGGAAACCATTGGTCCCCCTCGGAATTATGCTCACGCCACAATATTGAGAAATTCCGGCGACGGCATTACGCTATGTGTCTGGCTGGCAATTTCCGCAACCAGGTCGAGCGTGGCGGGGGAGCTTAGATGCGAGCTGAAAACAACGGTACGTCCCGGCGGATTCTCTGCGTGTTTCCGCGCTACACGTCTTCGTTCGGTACCTTCGAGCATTCCTACCCCCTGACCGATGGCGTCCGCGCCTTCATGCCGCCGCAGGGCCTGCTGCTGATCTCCGCCTATCTTCCGAAGGACTGGCAGGTCAAATTCGTCGACGAGAACCTCCGCCGCACGACCCAGGAAGAGTTCGAATGGGCGGAAGCCGTCTTCGTCAGCGGCATGCACATCCAGCGCCAGCAGATGAACGACATCTGCCGCCGCGCCCATGAGTTCGATCTGCCGGTCGCGCTCGGCGGTCCCTCCGTCAGCGCCTGTCCGGACTACTATCCATCGTTCGACTATCTCCATGTCGGCGAGCTCGGCGATGCCACCAACCAGCTGATCGAGATCCTGTCGCGCGACACCTCGCGTCCTGACGAACAGGTGGTCCTCACCACCAAGGACCGCGTGCCGATGACGGAGTTTCCGATTCCCGCCTACGAGCTCGCCGACGTGAAGAAATACTTCCTCGGCAGCATCCAGTACTCCAGCGGCTGTCCCTATCAGTGCGAGTTCTGCGACATCCCCGGCCTCTATGGCCGCAACCCGCGCATCAAGTCGCCGGAGCAGATCATCGCCGAGCTCGACCGCCTGCGCGAATGCGGAATGACCGATACGGTCTATTTCGTCGACGACAATTTCATCGGCAACCGCAAGGCGGCGATGGACCTGCTGCCGCATCTGATCGAGTGGCAGAAGCGGACGGGCTACGTGGTGCGGCTCGCCTGCGAGGCGACGCTCAACATCGCCAAGCGCCCGGAGATCCTCGAGAAGATGCGCGAGGCCTATTTCATCACCATCTTCTGCGGCATCGAGACGCCCGACCCCGACGCCCTGAAGGCGATGCACAAGGACCACAACATGATGGTCCCGATCCTGGAGGGTGTGCACACCATCAACTCCTACGGCATGGAGGTCGTCTCGGGCATCATCATGGGGCTCGACACCGACAAGCCGAACACTTCGGAGGCGCTGCTCGCCTTCGTCGAGGAGTCCCGGATTCCGCTGCTCACCATCAACCTGCTCCAGGCGCTGCCGAAGACGCCGCTATGGGATCGGCTGGAGAAGGAAGGGCGCCTGATCGAGGACGACGGGCGCGATTCCAACGTCGACTTCCTGCTGCCTTACGACGAGGTCGTCGCTTCCTGGAAGCACGCCATGGCGGTCGCTTACGAGCCCGAGAAGGTCTACGCGCGCTTCCAGTATCAATGCGACCAGGTCTATGTGCACCGCCTCAAGGTGCCGGTCGCGGACGAGATGAAGACCTGGCCCAATATCAGGCGCGCTCTCGTCATGCTGCGCAACATCTTCTGGAAGGTCGGCGTGCTCGGCGACTACAAGCGCGTGTTCTGGAAGTTCGCGTTCGGACGCATCAAGCGTGCCGACATCGAAGGCCTGATCGGCTGCACCCTGATCGCGCACCATCTCATCACCTTTGCGCGCGCGGCCTCCAGCGGCAAGCAGAACGCCTCGAACTACTCGATCCGGCTGCGCGAGGCCGCCGTTCCCGCCGAATGAGCGACAGATCCGTTCCAGAGCGTCCGACCCTCGACCTCAAGTCGTTCACGCCCGCGCGCGTTGCGCTCGGGCGCAGCGGCGCAAGCGTGCCGACGCGGGCGCTGCTCGATTTCACGCTGGACCATGCCCGCGCCCGCGATGCCGTGCATGCCGTCTTCGAAGCGCCACGCCTGGTCGCCGATCTCGGCGCGCTCGGTCTTGCCGTCAGCGAGGCGAGGAGCCAGGCCGTCGACCGCGGGGACTATCTGCGGCGGCCGGATCTCGGACGACAGCTCGATCCAGCGTCCGCCGAAGCTCTCGCGCGAAGCGCTGCCGGGCCATGCCAGCTTGCGCTCGTGATTGGCGACGGCCTCTCGGCGGCGGCGGTCCACGCCCATGCGGTGGCGCTGGTCGCGCGCCTGCTGCCGCTGCTCGCGGAGGGCGATGCTGTCGCGCCCGGCCATGTCGTCGTCGCCTCAGGCGCGCGCGTCGCGCTCGGCGACGAGATAGGCGCGATTCTCGGTGCCCGCATGGTCGTGATGCTGATCGGCGAGCGGCCCGGCCTGTCCGCGCCCGACAGTCTCGGCGCCTATCTGACCTTCGCGCCGAAGCCCGGCCGCACCGATGCCGAGCGCAATTGCGTGTCGAACGTCCACAAGTCTGGGTTGAGTCATGACGAGGCTGCCTTCAAGATCGCCTGGCTGATCCGCGAGGGCCTGGCCCGGGAGGTCACCGGCGTGGCGCTAAAGGACGAGAGCGCCGACCGGGCGCCGCGTCGAATTGGCACAACGCGGCCGGAATGACGGGCATTCCGGCAAAATCGCCGCATCTTGATCGATTCGGCCACCTTCCGCCTGCTTGCGAAAAGGCCTTTTGACCTGCTAAACCGCTGCCGGCGATTTTCCGCGCATTTTCAACGGGCAAGCCTCCCATTGGTATGGCGTTTTCAAGCCGTTCGCGGGGCGCAATAAGCTCACAAGACCGAGCCGATTTAGGAACTGGACAAGGCATGCTCGAAAAGCACAGCGAGAGTGAGGTTCATGTCGACAAGGTCGAGCAGGGACCTGCGTCCTCCATCGCCTTCGGGCTGGAGCGCATCGGGCTGATCGCCGTCCGGGCTCCGATCATCTCCTGCATCGTCCTGCTCGCCCTGATTGTTGGCGCCGTCTTCGGCATCTACCGGATCAAGATCGACGATTCGCTGTCGCAGCTGTTTCGTTCCGACACACGCGAATTCAAGCAGTATGAAGAGGTGACCAAGAAGTTCCCGGCCGAGGAGTTCGACGTCCTGGTCGTGGTCGAGGGCAAGACCCTGCTGGCGCGGAACAACCTCGAGAAGCTGCGCGACTTCGTCACCGACATGCAGCTGGTCGAAGGCACGCGTGGCCTCGTCTCGCTGTTCTCGGCGCGCCAGGCCCCGGCGCCGGGCAAGCTGCCGGCGGCGCTGTTCCCGCCCGAGCTGCCCGAGGGCGCGGCCTATGACAAGTTCATCGAGACCGTCAAGAACAACGAGATCATCCGCGGCAAGCTGCTGTCGGAGGATGGCACGCTGGCGCTGATCGTGCTCTCGCTCGATCCGGAGGTGGTCGCCTCCAGCAAGCTGACCAAGACCGTCGGCGACATCCGTGCGCTGATGAAGGAAGACCTCAGCGACACCGGGCTCAACGTGCAGCTCTCCGGCGTGCCGGTGATGCAGCTCGAGATCCGCAACGCGGTCGAGCGCGACGGGCTCACCTACAACATCCTCGGCATTCTCGCCGGCTGCGTCATCGCCATCATCTTCTTCCGCAAGATCTCCTTCATGATCGCGGCGGCGTTCCCGCCGATGATCGCGATCCTGCTGGCGCTCGGCGCGCTCGGCTGGGCCAATTTCAACCTCAACATGTTCCTGAACGTGATGACGCCGCTCATCATGGTCATCAGCTTCTCGGACTCGATGCAGCTGACGTTCGCCGCGCGCGACCGGCTGATCGCCGGCCAGGACAAGTTCACCGCGTTCAAGAACGCGGTGCTGGTGGTCGGGCCGGCCTGCGTGCTGACGCACGGCACCGCCGGCATTTCCTTCATCGCGCTCCAGTTCTCCGACTCCGATTTGATCCGCAAGTTCGGCGAGGCGGGCCTTGCCGCGACCATCATCGCGCTGGTCGCGGTGCTGTCGCTCGTGCCTGTTTTCGGCGTGCTGTTCGTGCGCAACGAGAAGGTCTTCGCGGTCAAGTTCCAGGGCGCCGATGCCGGCGTCCAGGCGCTGCGCAACTTCTGCTACTGGATCGCGGTGCGCATGGTCGGCCGGCCCGGCCTGTTCAGCCTGATCGCGGTGCTGTTCGTCGGCGGCCTCGGCGTCATCTACGCCAATCTGGAGCCGCGCTACCGGCTCGCCGACCAGGTGCCGGACAAGCGCCAGGCGGTCGCCGCCAGCGACCGGCTCGACGCCAAGCTCACCGGCGCCAACCCGGTCAACGTGCTGATCCAGTTCCCCAAGGGTGAAACGCTCTATTCGCCGGAGACGCTGCAGACCATCGCGGACGTGCATGCGACCGTGGAGAAGGCGGCCGGCGTCGGCAACGTCTGGTCGCTCGAGACCCTGCGCCGCTGGCTCGCGGAAAAGGCCGGCAGCGCCGACGTGGCGACGCTGAAGGAATATGTCAGCGTCATCCCCGAGCATCTGGTGCGGCGTTTCATCGACGCCGAGCAGGATGCCGTCGTGGTCGCGGGCCGCGTGCCGGACAAGGATTCCAGCCAGCTCCTGCCGATCGTCGACAAGCTCGATACAGAGCTCGACGCCGTCCGCAAGAAGCATCCCGGCTACGAGATCGCGGTGACCGGTCTTGCCGCGATTGCCGCGCGCAACTCGGCCAGCATGATCGAGAAGCTGAACCGCGGCCTCACGGTAGAATTCGCGCTGGTCGCGATCTTCATCGGTCTTGCCTTCCGCTCATGGGTCGTGATGTTCGCTTGCATCCTGCCGGGCATCTTCCCGGTGGTGATGTCGGGCACGGTGCTGTGGGCGATGGGCGAGGGGCTGCAATTTGCCAGCGTCGTCGCGCTCACCGTCTCGTTCGGCCTGGGCCTGAGCGCCACCATCCACTTCCTCAATCGCCTCAGGCTCGAGAGCAAGCCGGGCGTCGGCTCGGCGCTCGCGGTGGAGCGGGCGACCGTGCTGGTGGGACCGGCGCTGATCCTGACCACGGTGGTGCTGGCCTGCGGCCTCGTCGTCACCGTGTTCTCCGACCTGCCGTCGCTGCGGCTGTTCGGCTGGCTGAGCGCCTTCTCGATGGTCATGGCGCTCGTCGCCGACCTCTTCATCCTGCGGCCGACCGCGATGTGGCTGATCAACCTGCACGGCAAGCTGCAGGGCCCGGACAAGCCGGCGATCTGAGCGGCTTCATCAGTCGGACATGGAATCGGCGCAGTCTGAACGACTGCGCCGGCGTTCCGGCCGAGGATGCAGCCAATGCGGCACGACAGCTCCATCGTGGCGTTTCAGCAGAAGCGGGGCGGCGATTGCGCCGCCTTTTTCGTCCCGTTCCTGACGTCGGACATGATCCTGCTCGACGCCGGCTGCGGACCGGGGACCATCACCGCGGCGCTCGCAGGCCTTGTCGGGAGGGCCGTCGGCGTCGATATCGAGCCGAAGGCAATCGCCGCAGCCAATCAGCTCGCCGCGAGGACCGGCCTCACCAACGTGGCCTTTATCGAAGCCGATATGACCGCCGTTCCGTTCGAGGACGGGACGTTCGATACCGTGCTCTTTCACGCGGTGCTGTACCATCAGAGCAAGGCGGTGCTGGCGCGAACGCTGGCGGAAGCCCGGCGCGTGCTGAAGCCGGGTGGCCTCGTCGCAACGCGTGACGCCGATGTCGGCGGCAATGTGCTCCACCCCGAGCTCGACGGCGTACGCCTCGCGCTCGATCTCTGGCAGCGCTGGTACGAGCACGATGATCCCGCGTCGCTTCGCTTCGGCCGCCGGCAGGGCTCCATCCTCCGCGCCCACGGCTTTACACCGGTCTGGGCCGGCGCCAGCTACGTCAACCACAGTGCCGATGCGGAGAGCCGCAGCGAGGCTGTTGCCGATGCGCGGCGAAGCCTGCTCGGGCTTGGTCCGCAACTCGTAAGCAAGGGGCTCGCGACGGACGATGAGATCCAGATTGCGCTTGCCGGATGGGAAGCCTGGGGACGCGATCCGGACGCGGTCTATTTCCGATGCCGGTGCGAATGCGTCGCGCGCAAGGACTGATGCGGCGCGCTTCGGCTCACGCCTCGATCCGGACGATCCCGTACGGATTGAACTTGAAATCGTCCTCGGCGTAGTCCTGCTCGCGCGACAGCGTCAGATTGCGGTCGCGCAGCGTCGCCTCAACGCCGTGCTCGGCCATGGCGTTGGCGATCTCCTCCATCAGCATCACCGCGGACCATTCGTTGCCGCGCGATTTCGCGACATAGACCTCCGGCAGGCCGATGAGGTGATAGCCGACGGTCTCGTAGTAGCTGTTACCGCCGAGCGGGCGCTTGGCGAAGGCAAGGCGACAGGCCTTGGCGAGGGCGAGCGTCATCCCGAGGCCCTGGCTGGTCTTTGCGCCCGTGCGTGCCTGATCGGCGAGGCTGCGCCATCTCGCAACGCCGTGGGCGACGCCGGCGCTTTCGCCTTTCGCAGCGATGGCGCCCGCGTCGAACATCTCGTCCACGATCTGCAAGGCGGCTGCTGAATAGGCGGTCGCTTTCTGCTGATCCATCGGCGGGCTCAGCACGTAGAGTACCGCCTTGTGATTGACGACGGCCGCTTCGTCTGCCGCGGACCACGCTTTCGGGAAGACGCGGTCCCAGCACACGCCGAACGACCGCTCCATATGTGGATCGGGTTTGGCCTGCGAATAAGTGCGGTCGATCTCGAAGCCGAAATCGGCGATTGTCTTGGCCATTGCTTTCGGCGGATGCAGCAGGCTTTCATTCTTGCCGAGGAAACAGAGCACGTGACGCGGCTTCACGGATGAAGGCTGCATGTTCGTTTCCCGCTGATTTGGCGGTTGATCGTCGGCGAAGGCGCGACTGGCCACGAAGAGCCCGGCGGCTTTCAGCAGATGTCTGCGGATTGGGTCCATCTCAGCAGGTCCATCCGGGCAAGTTCATGTCAGCAAAAAGCCCCCGGCTCGCGGAGAACCGGGGGCGTGTTCCTCATCGGTGGGGAAGGGCAATCAGCCCTTCGTCATCGTGATGTTGACGCCGCGGATCTCGCCCTTGGAGGAGATCTGCACCGTCTGCTTGGTGCCGTTGGTGCGCAGCGACAGATTGGCGGCGAAGCCGTTGGCCTCGACGAACACGTCGATCTGGCCGCCGCCGGCGGTGCCCTGGAGGTTGCCGAAGATGTTGCGGCTCGCCTCGCTCCAATTGCCGGAGATGCGGTCGCCCTGGCTCGTCACGTCGCTGGTGAGGTCGAACTTGTAGCTGTCGGAGGCGCAGTGCAGGGCCTGCTTGAGGTTGAGGCCGCTGCCGGCGACCTTGTAGTCGGCCTTGCAGCGGATGCGTTCGGTGGAGCCGTCGGACAGCGAGACCGTGCCGGTGCCGGTCCACGCGCCGTCGAAGCCGGCAAACGGTCCGGACGACTGTGCGTGGCTCGTCGAAACCGAGAAGAGCAGCGCAGCGCCAACGCCGGCCGCAGTGATTGCCAGTCCAGATCGCCCAAAGAATTTCATCACAAATATCCCGTTTTGGAACGACGTCCGTTCAAGGTTAAGGACGTCTCGCCACATCGAAGGTTTAGTGTTCCGAGCCTGTGTCAGGTTCAACGCGCCAGGACCAGAGATAGTGGTTCACCGGGCGTCGGCGAGGGGCCCGGACCTTGCGATTTGCTGTGTTTCGGCGTGTTTCTGGCCGAAACGGCGGGGCGGAGAGATGCAGCGCTGCAACAGCCGTGCAGTAAAATGCGAACCTTCTGAATTATGACGTAGTATCAAACCCTTACATCTGCCAATGAAGGTGCAGGGAAGACCTGATTTGGTGGGGGCGGCGCCAATTTGGCCGCATTTGCCAGTGCTTGTGCCTTCTCTGAGGCCGCTACCCTGCGGCGACTTGCCATCAGAACAATCCGTTCCGGTCCTCCGCCCAGTGCTGTCCGGGATTGGTGCGATTCTGCCGTCAGAATGAAGGAATACAATGCGTAAGCTTCTCGTCGCTCTCACCCTGCTGTCGGCATCCCTTTCGACGGCGGCGTTCGCCCAGCAAGGGCGCGGCACGGACGCCGAGCAGAAGGCCTGCACGCGCGATGTGCAGAAGTTCTGCCGTCCGGTCATCGACCAGGGCGATTTCACCATCCTGGCCTGCCTGAAGGAGAACCGGGCCAAGATCTCACAGGCCTGCGACCAGGTCCTGAAGAACCACAACCAGTAAGCTCGGCCACTGGCCCACCCAAGGCGGCCCCCGGGCCGCCTTTTTCGGGCCGGATCCGCGAAGGGCAGCCATCGAGAGCAGGATTGGTTTTGCGGCCGTATTCCCCTATATGGGGGCCGCGGCGGCATCGCCGGCATGAGCCCGCGCGTGCGAAAAAGCCCTTCCTGTCCAAACGATTGTAAACCAGCCCTCGATGACCTCTGCGAGCGAATTGCGATCCGGCAAGGGTGACCGCGACGAGAATTTTCCCGTCGCGTCCTGGATCATTCATCCACGTCATCGCGCCCTGATCCTGGCCTATTACAATTTCGTCCGCACCGCCGACGACATCGCCGACCACGCCACGCTGCCGCCCGACCAGAAGCTCGCTTATCTCGACCTGCTCGAGGCGGAACTGCTCGGCAAGGGCGACACCCAGCTTGAGGCCGTCACCCTGCGCCGTGCGCTGGCCGAGCGCGGCATGGCGCCGCGTCACGCGCTCGACGTGCTGATCGCGTTCCGCATGGACGTGACCAAGCTGCGCTACGAGACCTGGGACGAGGTCATCCACTATTGCCGCTATTCTGCGATGCCGGTCGGCCGCTTCATGCTCGACGTTCACGGTGAGAGCACCTCGACCTGGGCCGCCTCGGATGCGCTCTGCGCCGGCCTCCAGATCAACAATCACCTGCAGGATTGCGGCAAGGATTTCCGCGAGCTCAACCGCGTCTATCTCCCGCGCGACGCGCTGGCAGCACACGGCGCCTCGGTCGAGCAGCTTGGGCTTGCGCAATCGCCGCCGGCGATGCTGGCCTGCCTGCAGTCGCTCGCCGCGCGTAACGAGGCGCTGCTCGACGAGGGCAGGTCATTGAGCGCGGAGATCCGCGATTTCCGCCTCGGGGTCGACGTCGCAGTGATCCAGGCCTATGCCGACCGCATCGTGCGCCTCTTGAAGGTGCGCGATCCCCTGCGCGAGCGCGTGCACCTGAACAAGTTCGAGCTTCTCACCTTCAGCCTCGCCGGCATGATCGGCGAAGTCGGCCGCCGCGCGATCGGACGCAAGGCCATAACCAGACCGGGGACTGCACATGACGCTTGAGGCGGCCACGCCCGGCGCCAGTTATGGCTCGACCGCATCCGGCAGCTCGTTCTATGCCGCGATGCGCATCCTGCCGCACGACCAGCGCGAAGCGATGTTTCAGATCTACAGCTTCTGCCGCCAGGTCGACGACATCGCCGATTCCGACGGTCCGCGCGACGAGCGGCTCGCCGCGCTCCAGCAATGGCGCAACGACATCGACGCGCTCTACCATGGCAATCCGCCGCCGCGGCTGAAGGACTACGTCGCCTCGGTGAAGACCTTCGGGCTCAAGCGCGAGGATTTCCTGGCCATCGTCGACGGCATGGAGATGGACGTGCCGCAGGACATCCGCGCGCCCGACATGGCGACGCTGGATCTCTATTGCGACCGCGTCGCCAGCGCCGTGGGGCGGCTGTCGGTGCGGGTGTTCGGCATGCCGGAGGAAGACGGCATCCTGCTCGCCCATCATCTCGGCCGCGCGCTGCAGCTGACCAACATCCTGCGCGACATCGACGAGGACGCCGGCCTCGGCCGGCTCTATCTGCCGCGCGAGGCGCTGCTGCATGCAGGCATCACCTCCAATGATCCGAACCGTGTGATCGCCGAGCGCGCGCTGCCGAAGGTCTGCGTGCCGTTGACGCAGCGTGCGAAGATGCATTTCGAGAAGTCGGACGAGATCATGAACCGCAACAAGCGCCGCGCCGTGCGCGCGCCGCGGATCATGTCGAAATACTATCATTCCATTCTGGACCTCCTGATCGCGCGCGGTTTCAACGCGCCGCGCGAGCCGGTGCGTGTGTCGAAGATCACACGCATCCTGATCCTGCTCCGTTACGCTTTCATCTGATGCAAAACACAGCTCACATCATCGGCGCTGGAATTTCCGGCCTCACCGCCGCCGTGCGGCTCGCCAATGGCGGCTTCAAGGTCGCCGTGCACGAGGCGACGCACCAGGCCGGCGGCCGCTGCCGCTCCTATTTCGACGGCGCCACCAACCTCACCATCGACAACGGCAATCATCTGCTGCTGTCGGGCAACAGCCACGCGCGCGCCTATGCGCGCGCGATCGGCACCGAGGCGGGACTCGTCGGGCCGGATCGCGCACAATTTCCGTTCGTCGACATCAAGACCGGGCAGCGCTGGCAGATCGATCTCGGCGATGGCCGATGGCCGACCTGGGTGCTCGACGAGAGCCGCCGCGTGCCCGACACCGGCCTCACCGATTATCTCAAGCTGGCGCCGCTGGTCTGGGCGTCGGAGGAGACGCTGGTCAGCAAGTCCATCCCGACCGAAGGCATCCTCTACCAGCGCCTTGTGCAGCCGCTGCTGCTCGCGGCGCTCAACGTCGATCCGCCCGAGGGATCGGCCGGGCTTGCCGGTGCGATCGTGCGCGAGACGCTGCTTGCGGGCGGGCAGGCCTGCCGTCCCCTGATCGCGCGCGACGGTCTCAGCGCCGTGCTGATCGAGCCGGCGGTGAAGTTCTTGGCTGAGCGTGGCCACACCGTTCAGCTCGGCCATGAGCTGCGTTCGTTCGTCAACACCGACGGCAAGGTGACCGCGCTGAACTTCGGCGGCGAGGATGTGATCCAGCTCGGTGCAGGTGACGTGATCGTGATGGCAGTGCCGCCGCGCGCGGCCGCGAGCCTGCTGCCGGGCCTGAAGACGCCGACCGAATTCCGCGCCATCGTGAATGCGCATTTCCGTTTTGAGCCGCCGCCGGGCTCGGCGCCGATCCTCGGCGTGATCGGCGGCGTCGTGGAATGGCTGTTCGCGTTCCCGAACCGGCTCTCGGTGACCATCAGCAACGGCGACCGTCTCGTCGACATGCCGCGCGAGGAACTCGCGCAGGCGATCTGGAGCGACGTCTGCAAGGCCGGCGGGGTTTCCGGCGAATTGCCTCCTTGGCAGATCGTGCGTGAGCGCCGTGCCACATTTGCGGCGACGCCCGCTCAGAATGCCTTGCGTCCGGGGCCGGTCACCGCGCTGAAAAACCTGTTCCTCGCCGGCGACTGGACTGCTACGGGATTGCCGGCAACCATCGAGGGATCGGTCCGGTCGGGTGACCGCGCCGCCGATCTGGTTCTGGCCGCCAAAGGATCCTGAAAAGCGGCCCTGACGGGCAATGTCCCGGTCAACTTTCAATCGACTATCGGAGCAATCGAGCGACATGGATTCCGTGAACGCGACCAGCCGCGAAGCTTTGGAATCGAGCATTGCGTCGGCGACGCAAGGCGTCCTCGGCTTCCAGCAATCCGACGGCCATTGGGTGTTCGAGCTCGAGGCCGACTGCACGATTCCGGCCGAGTACATCCTGCTGCGCCATTATCTCGCCGAGCCCGTCGACACCGTGCTCGAGGCCAAGATCGGCAATTATCTGCGTCGCGTGCAGGGCGCCCATGGTGGCTGGCCGCTCGTGCATGACGGCGAGTTCGACATGAGCGCCAGCGTGAAGGCGTACTTCGCGCTGAAGATGATCGGCGACTCCGTCGACGCCCCGCACATGGTGCGCGCGCGCGAGGCGATCCACGCCCGCGGCGGCGCGGTCAACAGCAACGTCTTCACCCGCTTCCTGCTCGCGACCTTCGGCGTCGTGAGCTGGCGCGCGGTGCCGGTGCTGCCGATCGAGATCGTGCTGCTGCCGTTCTGGTCGCCGTTCCATCTCAACAAGATCTCCTACTGGGCGCGCACCACCATGGTGCCGCTGATGGTGATCGCCGCGCTGAAGCCGCGCGCGAGGAATCCGAAGGGCGTCGGCATCGACGAATTGTTCCTGCAGGATCCGCGCTCGATCGGCATGACCGCGAAGGCGCCGCATCAGAGCATGGCCTGGTTCCTGCTGTTCCGTTCGCTCGATGCGATCCTGCGCGTGATCGAGCCGCTGTTTCCGAAGAGCCTACGCAAGCGCGCGATCGACGCGGCGCTCGCCTTCACCGAGGAGCGCCTCAACGGCGAGGACGGCATGGGCGCGATCTATCCGCCGATGGCCAACATCGTCATGATGTACGACGCGCTCGGCAAGGACGAGAACTTCCCGCCGCGCGCGATCACGCGCCGGGGCATCGACAAGCTGCTCGTGATCAAGGGCGAGGAGGCCTATTGCCAGCCCTGCGTCTCGCCGGTGTGGGACACGACGCTGACCGCGCACGCGCTGCTGGAAGCCGGCGGCGACAAGGCGGTGCCTGCGGCCAAGCAGGGCCTCGACTGGCTGATCCCGAGGCAGGAGCTCGAGGTGAAGGGCGACTGGGCGGCGAAGCGGCCCGACGTCCGCCCCGGCGGCTGGGCCTTTCAATACAACAACGCGCATTACCCCGACCTCGACGACACCGCCGTGGTGGTGATGTCGATGGACCGCATGCGCCGCGAGCACGGTGCGACCGGCTATGATGCCGCGATCGCCCGCGGCCGGGAGTGGATCGAGGGCATGCAGAGCGACGACGGCGGCTGGGCCGCCTTCGACGTCAACAACCTCGAATATTACCTCAACAACATCCCGTTCTCGGACCATGGCGCGCTGCTCGATCCGCCGACCGAGGACGTGACCGCGCGCTGCATCTCGATGCTGGCCCAGCTCGGCGAGACCGAGAAGACCAGCAAGCACGTCGCCGACGGCGTTGCCTACCTCAGGAAGACCCAGCACCCGGAAGGGTCCTGGTACGGCCGCTGGGGCATGAACTTCATCTATGGAACCTGGTCGGTGCTCTGCGCCCTCAACATGGCCGGCGTCCGCCACGATGACCCCATGATCCGGAAAGCCGCGGACTGGCTGGCCTCGATCCAGAACGACGACGGCGGCTGGGGCGAGGACGCTGTCAGCTACCGCCTGGACTACAAGGGATGGGAGGCCGCCCCCTCGACCGCCTCGCAAACGGCATGGGCCTTGCTTGCCCTGATGGCGGCAGGCGAGGTTGATCACCCGGCCGTCGCCCGCGGGGTGGAGTACCTGATTGCAACACAGAACGAAAAAGGACTGTGGGACGAGCAGCGGTATACCGCCACAGGCTTCCCCCGCGTGTTCTATCTACGGTATCATGGTTACCCAAAGTTCTTTCCGCTGTGGGCGTTGGCGCGGTATCGGAACTTGCGGAATACCAACAGCAGGGTGGTAGGGGTCGGAATGTGACTTTGGGGACGGGGGACTATATTACCGCGGGTAATGCCATCGACCCGCGGCCGATACTGATCGTGACCGGATTGGTGCAGGAGGCCCGAATTGCGGCCGGTCCTGGCATGGCGGTCATCTGTTCGTCGAGCAGCCCGACCCAGTTGCGGGCGCTGCTGACGGTGGTGGACCCTGAGACGATTCGCGGCGTGATCTCGTTCGGCGTGGCCGGCGGGCTCGACCCGACGCTGCGCTCCGGCGACGTCGTGCTGGCAACCGAGGTGCTGTCCGGCGACACCCGCTGGGCCGCCGGTCTGTCGCTCGGCGACGACCTGATCGAACGCCTGACCTCGGGCCGCCGCCGCGTGGTGCGCGGCAGCCTCGCCGGCGCCGAGGAGGTGGTCACGAAGCGGTCCTGCAAGGCGGCGTTGCACTCCGAAACCGGAGCCTCCGCCGTCGATATGGAAAGCCACATCGCGGCGGCCTACGCCGCCGAGGCCGGGCTGCCCTTCGCCGCGGTCCGCGTCATCAGCGATCCCGCCCACCGCGCGCTGCCCGCGCTCGCCCGTGCCGCGATCAAGCCGAACGGCCAGATCGACCTCGGAGCCGTGCTGCGCGGCATCGTGCGCAACCCGGCGACGCTGCATGCGCTGGTCTCGACCGGCATCGACTTCAACCGCGCGCTGCGCTCACTGCGTGGTTGCCGTGACTATCTGATCGGCACCGAGATCGTCGACAGCGAGGCTTTGGTCTCCAAGGCGGCCTGATCTCTTGATGCGATGAAACAAAAGGCCCGGTCATCATTGGCGACCGGGCCTTTTGCGTTTTGGTGCATGCTCACTCGGTCGCCTCCATGCGGTTTCGGTCTACGACCCACAGGGTCCGTCGCACCATGCCCTCGACGATTGCCGCCGACTCGCTTGGACGCAGATAGATCGCCGTGGACTTGAGCAGCCACGGCAAGACCGCTTGCTCGAGCCGCTCCTCATAGGCGCGGCGCATCATGTCAAATGCCTGCAGGCCGGGTCCCGCCAGGATCACATGGTGTGGGCGCAGCACGGATATCGTTGCCGCGACCGCCTCGGCAAGCGCGCGACCTGCCTGCTGGAATACGTGCTCGAGACGGGGATCGCCGCTCCGCGCTCGCTCGCGCAGCAGGGCCATCTGCGCCTCGGAAGGCTGTTGCGCCGCCGCCGGCGGCAAGTCGAGAAAGGTGCGGGCGTCGCGGTAGAGCGCATAGTCGGCGAGATGGGCCTCGATGCAGCCGCGCTGGCCGCAGCGACATTGCGGCCCGTTCGATCCCAATTTGATATGGCCAATCTCGCTGCCGGCGCCGGCGCCCCAGCGCGCTTCACCGTCGACAACGACGCCCATGCCGACGCCGTGGCCGACCATGATCGTGGCCGAGAGACCCTGCGCCAGGGACGGCTCCGCGGCGGTGAGGGCGAGGGCAACCGCGACAGCGTCATTCGCCATCACGACTTCGGCGTCGAAAGCCTGGCGCACCGGCTTCACCAGATCGACATCGGTGATCGACAGGGCCGGACTCCAAAGATGCCGACCGGTGTCCGCGTTCACGATGCCTTGGAGGGCAATCCCTATTCCCAACAGGCGATGGCGCGGTGTGGCCGTCGCCTCGAGCATCGCATCGATCTGCGCAATCACGAGATCGCATAACGCACCCGCATCGAGAGCCCGGGTCGCGATTTCGAGCCGCGATTGCGCCAGGCTGGAGCCGCTGAAATCCGCGATCAGCGTTTCGATCAGATTCATGCGCAGCGAGACCGCAATGATGCGGCCGAACTCCGGGTTCAGGGTCAGCAGCACGGCGGGCCGGCCACGGCGGCGGCCGTTCAGCCCGTCCGCATCGTCTTCGTCCGTGTCGTCGGACCATGAGGTTGCCGCCGTCTCGGTCTCGCACAGCAACTCTTCCGCGATCAGCCTCGATGTCAGGCCGGACACGGCGGGGAAGCTCAATCCCGTGCTCCGGGCGAGCTCCACACGCGGCAACGGTCCCTGGCGTCGCAAAACCTCCACGAGGCGGCCGCGATTCGAGCCGCGGGCGGTGCTGGAAATGCGTCTCGGCTGCTCAATTTGGTCAACCATGCTGTCTCTTTAATTCACAAAGTGAAATTAATGTGGAGCGGAAGGGTGGTGTGATCGGAAAAGCACAGCCACAAAAGGTCGTTTGGGAGTCATATTTACTAATATCATACCTCATGTACTATTTCCGCTTGAAGAAGGAGCCAGTACATCCTGTTTTTGGTGTTTTTGCTCTGCGACATTTCTTCGCTGCGTAAATAAAATAGGGCGCAAAAGCGTCGAGAAGCCCCTCGTCCGGGGTGACCAAAGGGAGGTGCAAATGAACCGATCGATGAAGAAATTGCTAGTGCCGCTGCTGGCGACCGCCGCGCTCGGGATGGCAACGGGTGTGGCGCAGGCCCAGCAGAAGAAGACCATCGCGCTGGTCACCAATGTTGCGGCCGACTTCTGGACCATCGCCGGCCGTGGGCTCGAAAAGGCACAGAAGGAGCACCCCGACTACAACATCGAATTGATCGTCACCAACGAAGGGACGGCGGCGGGCCAGCGGCGCGAGCTGGACGACCTGCTGGTGCGCGGCGTCGCCGGCATCTCCATCTCGGTCGACGATGCGCCGCATGCGACCGAGCAGCTCAACAAGGTTGCGGCCAAGACCGTATTGATCACGACGGACAGCGACGCGCCGCAGAGCAATCGTCTCGCCTATATCGGCACCGACAACGTCGCGGCCGGGCGACAAGCAGGCGAGGAGATCAAGAAGGCGCTGCCGAACGGCGGCAAGATCGCGCTGTTCGTCGGCACGATGGACGCGGACAACGCCCGCGAGCGGGTGCAGGGAATCAAGGACGCGATCGCCGGCACCAAGGTCGAACTGGTCGACGTGTTCACCGATCAGGTGGACTTCGCCAAGGCCAAGGCGAATATGGAGAACGTGCTCGTCAAATATCCCGACATTGCGCTTTTGTCCGGTCTTTGGAGCTACGAGACACCGCTGATCTATGACGCGGTCAAGGCGGCGGGCAAGGCCGGCAAGGTGAAGATCGTCGGCTTCGACGAGGACCAGCGCACGCTGCGGGGAATATCCGACGGCACAATCGAATCCACGGTCGTGCAGCAGCCGTACGAGTTCGGCTATCTCTCCGCCACCAACATCATCAAGACGCTGAACGGCGACAAGTCCTGGATCCCGTCTGACGGCAAGCTGATCGTGCCGACCCAAGTGATCAGCAAGTCCAACGTCGCGGAATTCACCGCAAATCTGAAGGGACTGCTGAAGAAGTGACTTTCAGCGCCTTTCGACGCCCGGCTGGTACAGCCGGGCGTCGTGCGGGAGGAAATGAATGGCGGAAATCCTGTTCGAACTCGCCGGGATCAGCAAGTCCTATCCCGGCGTCATGGCCCTCGACGATGTCAGCCTGCGTGTGTACCGCGGCGAAGTGTTGGGCCTGATCGGCGAGAACGGCGCCGGCAAATCGACGCTGATGCGCGTGCTGGGTGGCGTGATTGCGCCGAGCGAGGGCGTGATCCGCATCGGCGGCACCGAGCACGTCCGTATGACGGTGAACGAGGCGACGCAGGCCGGCATCGCCTTCGTGCATCAGGAATTGAACCTTTTCGAAAATCTCGACGTCGCCGCGAACGTCTTCATCGGACGCGAGAGACTTGTCGGCGGCCCGCTGAAGCTGGTGGACGATGCGGAGATGCGCGCCCGCGTGACGCCGCTGCTGGAGCGGCTGGGCGCCGATTTCGCCCCGGACACGCTGGTCGACAATTTATCGATCGCCGAGCGTCAGTTGGTGGAGATCGCCAAGGCGCTCTCGATCGACGCCCGCGTGATCATCATGGACGAGCCGACCTCCAGCCTGACGATTTCGGAAACTGAACGGCTGCTGGAGGTGATTGCCGATCTGAAGGCGCACGGCATCTCGGTGATCTACATCTCTCACCGGCTCAGCGAGATCATGACCTGTGCCGACCGCGTCGTGGTGCTCCGCGACGGGCGCACGGTGGGAGAGCTGGCGCGGGACCGGCTGAGCCACGCCGCCATGATCCGGCTGATGATCGGTCGCGACCTGAAAGCGCTGCATACGCCGCCGAAGCGGCCGCCGCTGCCGGGCGGCTGCGACATCGTCGGTCTCGTGACATCGGCCTTTCCCGACCGGCAGGTCGATCTTTCCGTGCGGCATGGCGAGATACTCGGGCTGGCAGGGCTCGTGGGCGCCGGTCGCACCTCCCTGGCTCGCGCGGCCTTCGGCATTGACCCGCTGCTGGGCGGCGAGATCAGGATCGACAACGCGGCGATCGATGTCGCATCGCCGCGGGACGCGATCAGGCAAGGCATCTATCTGATGCCGGAGGACCGCAAGAAATCCGGGCTCGTGCTGGAGCTGCCGATCCGGGAGAACGTGACGCTGGCCAGCCTGCTGAATTATGCGCGGATGTGGCTGGTCAGCGGCCCGGCCGAGCGCAAGGTCGCGACAGAGCAGGTGAGGCGCCTCTCCATCAAGGTGCCGAGCATCGACATGGAGGCCGTGACGCTCTCCGGCGGCAACCAGCAAAAGGTCGTGCTGGGCAAGTGGCTTTCGATGCAGCCGCGCGTGATGTTCTTCGACGAGCCGACCCGTGGCGTCGATGTCGGCGCCAAGAGCGAGATCTACGCGCTGATGCGCGAGCTCGCCGACCAGGGCGTCGCGATCGTGATGATTTCTTCGGACATGGAGGAGGTCATTGGCGTCTCCGACCGGATCGCGGTGATGCATGAAGGCAGCATCAGCGGCGTGCTGGAGCGAGCGCAGTTCAGCGAATACAACGTATTGCAGCTTGCAATCGGCCAGGCGCCGGAAACCGTCGAAGCGGCTGCGCCATGAACAAGAAAGAACTCGGCCTGGGCCTGCTGCTCCTGGTGATTGCCGCCATCACCGGCGCGATCAATCCGGCCTTCCTGTCGCTGGTGAACTTGCTGAACATGGCCAACCTGATCGGCCTCTTCGGTGTGTTTGCGCTCGGCGAGGGGCTCGTGATCATCACAGGCGGCATCGACCTCTCGCTTGGCTCGATGTTCGCGCTGCTTGGCGTCGTCTTCATCGACCTTCTGACGACCTATCAGGTTCCCTGGCCCTTGGCGCTGCTGGCCGTCTTGCTCGGCGGGACGGTGCTCGGAGCAATTCAGGGGTTCCTCGTCACCCGATTGAAGATGCAGCCCTTCATCGTGACGCTGTGCGGGCTCCTGATCTATCGCGGCGCCGCCCGCTACTATACGTCCGACTCGACACGCGGCTTCGGCTACGGCGACGAGGCCGCGACGTTGAGCAGCATTGCCTCCGGCAATGTGGCGGGCATCCCGAACACCTTCATCCTTCTGATCATCCTTGCGCTCGTCCTCGGCGTGGTGCTGCACCGCTCGGTCTACGGGCGCTGGCTTTATGCCGTCGGCAAGAACGAGGAAGCGGCGCGCTTCTCGGGCATCAACACGAATCTCGTGATCGCAACCGCCTACATCATCAGCGGTTTGCTCGCCGGCGTTTCAACAGTCCTGTTCGTGTTCTACACCAACTCGGTGTCTCCGAGCTCCTTCGGCAATTTCTATGAGCTCTACGCGATCGCGGCTGCCGTCCTCGGCGGGTGCAGCCTGCGCGGCGGCGAAGGCTCGATCCTCGGCATCGTGCTGGGGACTGCGCTGCTGCAGGTGCTGCAGAACCTCGTGAATATCCTGGGCATCCCCAATTCCCTGAACTTCGCGGTGATGGGGACGGTGATTCTGATCGGCGTGTTGGCGGATCAACAACTGCAGGCCCGACGGCGGCGCCAGATGGCGCTGGCCGGCATTGCCCGCACGGCGCCGAGATCGACTCTTGAAGGACGGCAGGGCGCAGCACCGCGCGGCGTGGACGCGCTGCCGGCGAGAACGGGCGACCAGGCATGACGGATCCAGGCTCCAGTTGACACAAGGCGGCTGCGTGGGCGCGCGGCTGTGACGGTGTGTGCTGGGGAAGGAGCGCGTTCCAGGCTCGAGGGCTTGGCCGGAACGTGAGGCAAGAATGACAAAGCCTGAGACGGCGGGAGGACGAGAGAAATGTTGCGCAGGTTTGTGAACACCGCGTGTGCGTGCGGTGTGGGGATCGTTTTGTCATCGCTGTTGGGCGGTGGGGTGCATGCGGCGGATATGGTGACGAAAGCCGCGCCCGTTCCTTATGCTGAAACCGATGATTTCTGGACGAGGCCATACCTGTTCGGCGATCTCGGCAGGACACAGCTGAAGGAGCGGGGCATCGAGCTAGGCCTGACGCTGGGTAACGAATCCGTCGGCAACGTTACGGGCGGAAGCAAGAACACAGCGGCGAACGCCGGTCAGTTGTGGTTCGGCGCGAAGCTCGACATGGGGAAGCTTGCCGGCATCCAGGGCGGCACCGTCGGCCTGACGCTGGTCGATCGCTTCGGCCGCAACCTGAATGATCAGGCGGGCATTCCCGCCTTGCAGCTGACCAACGAAGTGTTCGGCCGCGGCAATATTCTGCGCCTGACGCAGCTCTATTACTCGCAGAAGCTTCTCGATGATCGGCTCGAGCTCAAGGGCGGCCGTCTGCCGGTCGGCTCCGACTTCTTCTTCGGCCTGTGCGAGTTCATCAACCTGACCTTCTGCGGCGGCCAGCCCGGCAACATCCAGGGTGGCTACATCTATAACTGGCCGGTGAGCCAGTGGGCCGGCGTCGTCCACTACAAGATCGCGCCGGAATTCACGATTTCGGTCGGCGTCTACGACGCCAATCCGAATTATCTGACGACGTCAGATCCGACCGTCTATTTCTTGCCGGGCGTCCCTCACTCGACCCCCGCCAGCGGCGTGTTGGTCCCGGTGGAGTTGGTGTGGGCGCCGTCCGGTCCCTTGAACGGGACCTGGAGAGTTGGCGGCTGGTACGACAGCGCATCGACCATTGATGGTGGCCTTCCCGGTATCGTGTCCACCATCCCCGGCGTTGGAGGCGTCCCGGATCAAAATCTCGGAAGTCAAAGGGGCCGCTACGGCGTCTACGAGTCGATCCTGCAACGGCTGACCGTCGACGGCCCCGGTGCGGTGGGTTGGTATACCTTCCTCAATACGACCGTTGCCGATCACCGGACGTCGTACCAGGACTACCAGATCGCCCTCGGCTTCCGGCATACCGGAACGTTCTCCTGGCGTCCCCAGGACGAAGTCGGCTTCGCGGTGGGCACGACCCACGTGAACTCGGCGGCCTTCGGCCCCAACGCCGGCGGCAACGAGGTTCCGCTCGAAGTCTGGTACGGATGGCAGGCGACCGGCTGGATGAACCTCAAGTTCGACGCGCAATATGTGATCAATCCCGGCGGGCGCGGCTATAACGGCGCGGGCGTGAAGACCGACAATGCCGTGGTTCTCGGCATGCGCACCGAGGTCCATTTCTGATGTGACGCCAACACGTCTGATGCGTAAGCCGGGGCATGCCCGTCGACGGGCATGCCAGGAAGCATCGGAGCGTAAGCAACATGCGGCGGCCCCCCCTTGGCGGAGCCGCCCTGCAAGTGAGACTTCAGTCGTCCCGACGTTGTCGCTGCTCGCCGCAACCCACGCTGCGAACGCGACGCCGAACAAAAGAAAAAGCCCGGTCGCGATAGCGACCGGGCTTTTGCATTTCGATGTTCGTAGCCCGCGCTTACGCCGCCGTCGAAGCCTTCCGTGCAGCCTTCTCCTGCGCTGCGGCAGCTTCGTCCTTGCGGATCTCGGAGAGCTTCTTCTGGACCTGCTCCGAGAAGATGTACTGCGCCGGGCGCTGCTTGGACATGTCGATCTCCGGCACCATCGGGCCAGTGGTCTTGATGCCGCGCAGCGACACCCACATCGCCTTCAGCGGGTTGTTGAGGGCTGCGGTTGCCGCGGTCGGCTCGTAGCCGCAATGGGCCATACAGTCGG
Organism: Bradyrhizobium sp. CB1717; assembly: GCF_029714325.1. Taxonomy (NCBI): domain Bacteria; kingdom Pseudomonadati; phylum Pseudomonadota; class Alphaproteobacteria; order Hyphomicrobiales; family Nitrobacteraceae; genus Bradyrhizobium; species Bradyrhizobium sp. CB1717. The sequence goes on along the minus strand of NZ_CP121666.1, from coordinate 6,779,188 downwards.
CGCACTTCTCGTACTTGCCGGTGCCGTAGGTCTCCCAGTCGGTGGTGTCCATCAGCTCCTTGAAGGTTTTTGCGTAGCCTTCACCGAGCAGGTAGCAGGGCTTCTGCCAACCGAAGATGTTGCGGGCGGGCATGCCCCAGGGCGTGCACTCGTATTCCTGGTTGCCGGCGAGGAAGTCCAGGAACAGGCCGGAATGCATGAAATTCCACTTCTTGCCCTTGCCCATGGCGAAGACGTCGCGGAACAGCTTCTTGGTCTTGGTGCGGTTGAGGAAGTGCTCCTGGTCCGGCGCGCGCTCATAGGCGTAGCCCGGCGACATCGAGACGCCGACCCCGAGCTCGACGGTGAGATCCAGGAACTTCGCGATCTCCTCGGCCGGGTGGCCGTCGAAGATGGTGGCGTTGACGTTCACGGTGAAGCCGCGCGCCTTGGCCGCCTTGATCGCGGAGACCGCGCGGTCGAACACGCCCTTCTGCGACACCGCCTTGTCGTGGTGATCGCGCAGGCCGTCGAGATGCACCGAGAAGAACAGGTACGGCGAGGGCTCGAACAGATCGAGCTTCTTCTCCAGCAGCAGCGCGTTGGTGCAGAGCGAGACGAACTTCTTGCGCGCGACGAGGCCGCGCACGATCTCGCCGATCTCCTTGTGGATCAGCGGCTCGCCGCCGGGAATGGCGACCATCGGCGCGCCGCACTCGTCGGCGGCGTCCCAGCACTCCTGCGCCGTCATGCGGCGGTTGAGGATCGCATCGGGATAATCGATCTTGCCGCAGCCGACGCAGGCGAGGTTGCAGCGGAACAGCGGCTCCAGCATCAGCACGAGCGGGTAGCGCTTGCGGCCAAGCAGTTTCTGCTTGAGCAAATAGCCGCCGATACGCATTTCCTTGAAGAAGGGGATTGCCATTACACGTTTCTTTCTGGGCTTGAAATTCTAGGTGGGTCAGCTCGCGGCCAGTTGGGCCGGAAGCCGGAATTCGATGTTTTCCTCGCGACCGGGGAGCACCTGGACCTTGACCGGTCCGATCCGCCGCATCGCTTCGATCACGTCATCCACGAGTACCTCAGGCGCCGAAGCGCCGGCCGTCACGCCGACAGTCCTGGCATCTTTCAACCACTCCGGATTGAGCTCGCTGCCGTCGGCAATCAAATAACTCGCGACGCCGGCTTCAGTGCCGATTTCGCGGAGCCGGTTCGAGTTCGAGCTGTTGGCAGCGCCCACCACCAAGATCACGTCGACCAGCTTGCTCAAGTCCCTTACCGCAGATTGGCGGTTCTGTGTCGCATAGCAGATATCCCGGATATCCGGGCCTTGAATATCTGTAAAGCGGGCCTGGAGGGCCGCGATGATGTCCCTTGTGTCGTCGACCGACAGGGTGGTCTGGGTGATGTAGGCCACTGGGCTATCCGCCGGCAGCGTCAGGGCGTTAACCTCTTCAACGCTTTGGACAAGTAGCACCGGCCCCGGGACCTGGCCCATCGTGCCCTCGACTTCGGGGTGGCCGGCATGGCCGATCAGGATCAGGGTGCGGCCCTTGGTGATGTAGCGCTTCCCCTGATTGTGAACTTTCGTGACCAGCGGGCAGGTGGCATTGAGCACCGGAAGGTCGCGCGCGGCGGCCTCTTCCTCGACGCTGCGGGCGACGCCATGGGCGCTGAAGACCGTGACCGATTTCGGCGGAACCTCGGACAGCTCCTCGACGAAAATGGCGCCTTTGTTCTTCAGGCTCTCCACCACGTATTTGTTATGCACGATCTCGTGGCGCACGTAGACGGGCGGGCCGTATTTCTCCAGGGCCCGCTCCACGATCTCGATTGCACGCACCACACCCGCACAGAAGCCGCGCGGCTGCGCCAGATAAACTTCCATAGGACGCCCATCACGCAAGTTGCACCAATCCGCTTCCTTGTCCCCAGCGGCACCCAAACCTGACCAATGGGTTGCAATAAACGCACCATTGGCCTCGCGCACACGGTAACCGCCCACCCCAGCTGGGCCCGGCGCATGGAGGCACAGCACTTTGTGTCAAAAAATCGGCAGAAAGGAAAGCTCAGATGAAACCATAGTTCCCCGCCGGCTGGGTTTTGCGGTAGCATAGTATAGGAAGTGCCGTGAGCAAAATGGCGACATTTGTGCTCACCCCTTCGTCACTTTCCCGCCTCAACTGCACGGCTATACCGACCGCCCCGCATGATTTTGCCACGGTCTTCCGCCGTTTACCTCGAACCTTCTTGCGGCGAGAACCACTCAAAACAGCAATAGGTTTCGCCCGGGAACTCCGATAAACAGCGGGCGTTTCCGGCAAGCTGTTAACCGCAGAAAGAAAAGAAGTGCTGCAAAGCGTAGTCGTTGCCATCGTCAGGGCCTGCACCCGGCTTGCCTCCCTCGTCGTCGTTCTTGGGCTCCTGCTGTCGGTGGCCGCGGGCTATTACGCTGCGCGCCATTTCGCCATCAACACCGACATCAATTCGCTGATTGCCAAAAATCTCGACTGGCGGCAGCGCGACCAGCAGTTCGACCGCGCCTTCGACCGCGATGCGACGATTCTGGCGGTCGTCGAGGCCAGGACGCCGGAGATGGCGACCGCCGCGGCGGATGCGCTCTACGCGAAGCTGAAAGACGACAAGACCAATTTCGTGTCGATGCAGCAGCTCGGCACCGGCGAGTTCTTCGAGCGGAATGGCCTGTTGTTCTTGCCGACCGAAGAGGTTGCCAAGGCGACCAGTCAATTCGAATCCGCAGCGCCCCTGATCGAGATCATGGCGGGCGATCCCTCGATCCGCGGCCTGACCGGCGCGCTCGAGACCGGGCTTGCCGGCGTCAAGCGGGGGCAGGTGAAGCTCGACGGCACCGCGCGGCCCTTCAACCAGATCGCGCAGACCGTCGAGACCGTGCTCAACAAGGGCAATGCGAGCTTCTCCTGGCGCGAACTGGTCAGCGACGAGCCGCTGTCGGATTCGGACAAGCGGGCCTTCATCGAGTTCAAGCCGATCCTCGACTACAACGCGCTGGAGCCCGGCAAGGACGCCACCGACGCAATCCGCAAGGCGGCCGCCGATCTCGATTTCCCGACCAAATTCCAGGCGCGGGTGCGCCTGACCGGTCCGGTCCCGATTGCGAACGAGGAATACGCGACCGTTCAGGAAGGCGCCGTCGTCAACGGCGTCGGCACCGTTCTCGTCGTGCTGCTGATCCTGTGGCTGGCGCTGCATTCGGCGAAGATCATCTTCGCCGTGTTCGTCAATCTCTTCGTCGGCCTCGCGATCACGACGGCAGCCGGCCTGATGATGGTCGGATCATTCAATCTGCTGTCGATCGCGTTCGCGGTGCTGTTCGTCGGCCTCGGCGTCGATTTCGGCATCCAGTACAGCGTCCGCTATCGCTCGGAGCGCTACAAGCACAACGACCTCTCCGGTGCGCTGGTGCTGGCTGCGAAACGCTCGGCGGTGCCGCTGTCGCTCGCGGCGATGGCGACCGCGGCCGGCTTCCTTTGCTTCATGCCGACTGACTACCAGGGCATCGCGGAGCTGGGACAGATCGCCGGCGTCGGCATGCTGGTGGCCTTCCTCTCCTCGATCACCGTTCTGCCGGCGCTGCTGAAGCTTCTGAACCCGCCCGGCGAGATGGAGCCGGTCGGCTACGCCTTCCTGGCGCCACTCGACCACTTCCTGGAGAAGCATCGCGTCCTGGTCGTCGGGGGCACGCTGCTGCTCGCGCTCGCCGGCCTGCCGCTGCTCTACTTCATGAAGTTCGACTTCAACCCGATGAACCTGCGCAATCCGCACGCCGAGTCGATCGCGACCTTCCTCGACCTGCGCAAGGATCCCAACACCGGCGCCAATGCCATCAACGTGATGACCACGTCGGAGGAGCAGGCAAGACAGGTCCAGGCGAAGCTGGAGAAGGTGCCCGAGGTGCTCCGGGTGATGTCGCTCGACAGCTTCGTGCCGCAGGACCAGCAGCCGAAGCTGAAGCTGATCGCGCAGGGCGCCAAGGTGCTGAACCCCGCGCTCAATCCTGATCAGATCGATGCGGCGCCGACGGACCAGGAGAACGTGGAATCGCTGAAATCGTCGGTCGACAATCTGCGCCGGACCGCCGGTGACGCGAAGGGCCCGGGCGCGGTCGCCTCGCGCCGGCTCGCCGATGCGCTCGAGAAGCTCGCCAATGGCGACGAGGCTACGCGCAACAAGGCCCAGGACGTCTTCGTCACGCCGATGAAGATCGTGTTCGACCAGCTCAGGAACGCGTTGCAGGCAGGCCCCGTCACCTTGAGCTCACTGCCGCCCGATCTCGTCAGCGCCTGGAAGAGCAAGGACGGCATCATCCGCGTCGAGGCGCTGCCCAAGGGCGATCCCAACGACAACGACACGCTGCGCAAATTTGCGGCGGCGGTGCTCAAGGCCGAGCCGACCGCGATCGGCGGGCCGGTCTCGATCCTGAAGTCCGGCGATACCGTGGTGAAGGCGTTCATCCACGCCGGCATCTACGCGCTGCTCGTGATCGGCCTCTTGCTGTGGATCACGCTGCGCCGGTTCGTGGACGTGCTGATGACGCTGGTGCCGCTTCTGGTTGCCGGCGCTGTGACGCTCGAAATCTGCGTGTTGATCGGTCTGCCGCTCAACTTCGCCAACATCGTCGCGTTCCCGCTGCTGCTCGGCGTCGGCGTCGCGTTCAAGATCTATTATGTCGTGGCCTGGCGCTCCGGCAGAACAAACCTGCTTCAGACCAGCCTGACGCGCGCGATCTTCTTCAGCGCGCTGACGACGGCGACCGCGTTCGGCAGCCTGTGGCTGTCGAGCCATCCCGGCACGTCGAGCATGGGCAAGCTGCTGGCGCTCTCGCTGGTGACGACGCTCGCCGCGGTGCTGCTGTTCCAGCCGGCCCTAATGGGCAAGCCCCGCAATGTCAGGGAGTAGGCAGATGTCGCCGACGGGATCGGCGGCGCCCTTCTGACCGGGCTTGGTCGCGGCGGTCTTCGCGGCCGGCGCAGACGCTGTGGCGCCCGTCGTGGCTTGGGGGGGCTGGGCTGCTTGTTGCGCTGCCTGTTGTGCTCCCTGTTGTGTTCCCTGGGCTTTCGGCGCCGCGCCGGCGGACTTCGGCGCGCCCTTGGCCATGGCATTGGCGGGGCTCAAGGGGATCGGCGGCCCGACTCGGGTCCAGGTCTCGCCACCACAGAGGAAGCCCATCACGCAGCCCTTGATTTCGAGCTGGTCGGTGCCGACAGGTGTGATGGTCGCACTGTAGGTCTGGCCGTCTTGCGCGTTATAGACCTGTCCTTCCCACTGATCGGCGCCGGGCTTCTTCTTCATGTCGATCAGGGTCGGCATGCCGAGCGTCGGCCTGTTCTTTTTCGAGACATCCGGGTTGTTCTCGTCGCGGCCGCCGGGCTTCTTTTCCCAGGAAACCGCGCCCCACATGCTGCCATTGCACTGGGCGACGCGGATGTTGGCGACGCCGTCGGCGACCCGCCAGTCGCCGGTGGGATCGGCGGCGAGGGCCGGGGTCAGGCAGGCGTAACCGCCAGCCAGTATAATTCCGGTGTAAAGGGCCAAACGCATGAGTGTTCCTTGGCAGTGCAACATGATCTAAAAGCTGTGCTTGCGAAGATGGTCCGAAAAAGGGCAAAAGGCCGCACAGACCGTTTACAGTAACGGTCCGTTTTCCAGTTGACGAGACGGCCCTCAACCGAAGTATGTAGCGGATGCACAGTCCAAATCCAGACATGTCTCAGCTGTTCGCGGACCGGCAGGCCCAGCGCAGCGCCCTGCATAATCGGTATCTGAACGAGCAATTCGTCCGGGTCCTGAAGACCATCGGCTACGATGTCGGCTTTCAGAAGGGGCAGGGGCAGTACCTCTACGACCGCGAGGGTGCGCGCTACCTAGACCTGTTGTCCGGCTTTGGCGTGTTTGCGATCGGGCGCAATCATCCGGTCATGCGCGAGGCGCTCAAGAGCGTGCTCGATGCCGACCTGCCCAACCTCGTCCAGTTCGACGTCTCGACGCTCGCCGGCGTGCTGGCCGAGCGCCTGCTGAAATACGTCCCCTATCTCGACAAGGTGTTCTTTGCCAATTCCGGCGCGGAATGCGTCGAGGCCGCGATCAAGTTCGCGCGGGGGGCGACGGGGCGCCCCGGCATCGTCTATTGCGCCCACGGCTACCACGGCCTGACCTATGGCGCGCTGTCGCTGACCGGTGATTCGAACTTCCGCACCGGTTTCGAGCCGCTGTTGCCGGGCTGCACCCCGGTCCCGTTCAACGATCTGGCCGCGCTCGAAAAGGCGCTGGCCTCGCGCGAGGTTGCCGCCTTCGTCGTGGAGCCGATCCAGGGCAAGGGCGTCAACATGCCCAGCGATGAGTTCCTGCCCGGCGCCGCCGCGCTCTGCAAGAAATACGGCACGCTGTTCGTCGCCGACGAGATCCAGACCGGCATGGGCCGCACCGGCCGCTTCCTCGCGGTCGAGCACTGGAACGTCGAGCCCGACATGGTGCTGCTGTCGAAATCGCTCTCGGGCGGCCACGTGCCGGTTGGCGCGGTGCTGACGCGCAAGAGCATCTTCGACAAGATCTTCAATCAGATGGACCGCGCGGTCGTGCACGGCTCCACCTTCTCCAAGAACGACCTCGCCATGGCCGCGGGCATCGCCACGCTCGACGTGATGGAATCGGAGAAGCTCATCGATGCGGCCGCCAAGCGCGGCGCCGAGCTGCGCCTGGCGCTGACGCGCATGGTGCCCGGCTACGAGCTGCTGAAGGAAGTCCGTGGCAAGGGCCTGATGATCGGCATCGAGTTCGGCCCGCCGAAATCGCTGCGCCTGCGGGCTTCGTGGAACGTGCTGGAGACCGCCAACAAGGGCCTGTTCTGCCAGCTCATCACCGTGCCGCTGTTCAAGGATCACAAGATCCTCACGCAAGTCGCCGGCCACGGCAGCCACACCATCAAGCTGCTGCCGCCGCTCACCATCACCGAGGAAGACTGCAGCTGGATCGAGAAGGCGTTCGACGACGTCATTGCCGGCAGCCACAAGGTCCCCGGTGCGATCTGGTCGCTCGGCAAGACGCTCGTGGACAACGCGGTGCGGCGGTCGGCCTGAGGCTCCGCCGCGGCCTGATGTCGCGACATGCGACCTGCTGAAGCAGCCCGCCTCCTGAAACTCCAAATCGGCCCTTACCTTCCCGGCATTGACCTGACCGGGAGAGGAGTGAGCCATGCCTGTGACTGGCGGCTGTCATTGCGGTGCGATTCGCTATGAAGTGAGCGGCGACACGATGGTGCACGCACTCTGCCATTGCGTCGATTGCCGCCGCCATTCCGGGGCACCGATGGTCGGCTGGGCGATGTATTCGCTCGACGCAGTCAAGGTCGTCCGCGGACAGCCCAAGATCTATCATTCCTCCGAGCATGGACGCCGGCACTTCTGCGCCGATTGTGGCACGGGGCTGTTCTACATCAACGAGAACCTGATGCCTGGCGTCATCGACATCCAGAGCGGCACCTACGACGACCCCGACGCCGTTCCGGCGACGATGCACATCCAGGTCGCCGAGCGGATCGGCTGGATGGAGCGCGCCCACGAACTGCCCGTGTTCGAGCGGTTTCCTCCGCTCGAATGATGGCGTGAGCAGACGCGCTACCCCTCCACATTCGCCTTCATCGCCGCCTCGAACTTGTCGACGAACTCGGCGAGCTCGTCGGCGCCGAGATCGCTGACGGCCCAGAAGTTCAGGCCGCGGCCGCCCCAGCGGCGGCAGTTGAAGCCTTGCATGGTCTGGGTCTTCGGCGGCCGGTGCTCGGTGCTCGCGGTTTGCGACACGAACAAATTGATCACGTGTTGCCGGCGCCGGTAGACCACGGCGCCGATGGCGCGGGCGTCGATATAGTCGAGCCGGCCGCCGACCAGCGTAAAACCTTGCGCGGTGAGGTCGATCACGGGCGGGGCGACGTCGAGCTTGCCGTTGAACCAGGGCTTGACGGTGTGCTGGTCGGTCGAGACCACGTCGGTGAGGTGGCCGGCCTGGAGCGAGCGCAGATGCGCGGATACGACCTCCGACAGGATGCGCTGCTGGTCATCCTGGCGCAGCACCACGGCGACGACGCCGGAGGCGGCGAGCGCGGAGACCGCCGAGCCCATCGCAAAGCCGCGCAGCACGGAGCGGCGGCTCGGTTGCAGGCGCTGCGGCTGCGGCAGCGCCGCCTCGATGCGGGCGCGCAAGTCCGCCGGCGCGGTGTAGCGCAGATCGGTATCGGCGAGCACGCGTCGCATCTCGCGCTGCGCGGCAAGCTCGGCGGCGCAGTTCGGACAGCTCGCGATATGAGCTTCGACCTCGCGCGCGTGGCCGGCGTCGAGCTCGTTGTCGAGCAGCGCGTGAAGCAGGATCCTTGCTTCGTCGCAGGTCATTTCGCTTGCTCCTCTTCCGCCGTCCAGGCCGCCCGCAACATGGCGCGGGCGCGGGCGAGGCGGGACATCACGGTGCCGACGGGGACGCCGACGGCCTCGGCGATTTCACGATAGGACAGGTTGTTGATCTCACGCAGCACGAAGGTTTCCTTGAATGGCTCGGCGAGTGCGTCGATCAGCTTGCGGATCGCGCCGGCATCGCGGCTGCGCAGTACTTCGGTCTCGGGGCTCGCCTCGGTCTCCTGCCAGAGCGGCGTCTGCTCGGCGGCGCCGGGCGTGTCCTCGATCGCGCTGGGCCGGTGCGCGCGGCGCGCGTATTCTGCGTTGCAGACATTGCGCAGGATCGCGAACAGCCAGGGCTTCATCGCCGGCCCGCGGTAGCTGTCAAAATGCTTCAGGGCGCGCAGATAGCATTCCTGCACCGCGTCCTCGGCGTCGGAGGCATCGCGCAGCAGGTAGCGTGCGAGCGTGTAGACGTCGTCGAGATAGGGTAGCGCCGCCTCGCGGAAGCGCCGTGCCTTCTGCATATCGTCGGTGGCGGGCATCGCTCCTCGCTTTGCCTCTGCGTCTTCTCTTGCCGTGACTGAGGGCACACGAGCCCGGCCGGCGTGGGACCACCGGCCGGGCAGGACGTTGATGCCTTGGTTGAAGACGTTACTCAACCTTGATCATCCCCGTCATGTGCGGGTGCAACGAACAAAAATATTTGTAGTCGCCCGCGTTGGTGAAGGTGAAGGAGAACTTGTCGTCGGTGTCCAAGGTCTTGGACCGGAATTTGCCGGCGGACACGATGGTGTGCGGAATGTCGTCCCGGTTGGTCCAGGTCACGGTGGTGCCGGCCTTGATCCTGAGCTCGGCCGGCTGGAACACGAAATTGTCGATGTGCACGTCCATGTCGTCGGCGCGGGCTTTTGTTGCGGGCAACAGGATGGCCGCGGCCAGAGCGAGACCGAGGTCGACACCGAAGTCGCGGCGATTGAGTGTCTTCATTGTCAGCTTCCGTTCAGCCTTAGCCCTGCAGCGGCGTGTCGATGATCGCGAGCCGCTGCTCGTTCTGCTTGAAGTTGATGCTGGCGACGCCGAGCATGGAGCGGAGCCGTGCGTCCTCGACCTTCATCGGGCCGGGCGAGGGCGCGGCTCCCGGCGCCGGCTGCGGGAAGGCGGTCGAGCGCGCGGTGTGGAAGGTGACGTTGCCCTCGACCTTCTGCATCACCTGGTGGATGTGCCCGTTCAGCACGGTGACCGAGCCGAAACCCTTGACGTATTCCAGTGCGCGGTCGCCGTCCTCGGTGCCCCAGCCCCATTCGGGATAGACGGTCCAGAGCGGGATGTGGGCGAACAGCACGATCGGCGTCGATTTCGACTTGCCGCGCAGATCGTCCTCGAGCCAGGCGAGCTGCTCGGCGCCGAGATTGCCGAGACCGCCGGCCTTGAGGTCGACGACGTTGACGAGGCCGACGAAGTGCACGCCGCCGGCGTCGAACGAATACCAGCCGTGTCCCTTGGTGCCGCGACCGTAGCGCTCGCGATAGAGTTTCACCTCCTCATCGATGAAGTCGTGCTCGCCGGGGACGTAGTGCACGTCGAGCTTGGTCTGCGAGATGATGCGCTCGGCATTGTCGAACTCGGCGGCTTTCGACAGATGCGTGATGTCGCCGGTGTGGATCATGAACGCCGGCTTTGCCGGCATCGCGTTGATCTTGTTCACGGCCTCCTCCAGCGTGCCGAGCGCGTTGGGATTGGCCGGCTTGTCGAAGCCGACATGGCTGTCGCTGATCTGGAGGAAGCTCATGCCGGGCGCGGCCGCAGTCGCGGCCTCCGCGGAATCGATGATACCGAGCGAGCGCGGCACGCCGCCCGTGACGGTCCAGAGCACCCCGGTGCCGGCCCAGGTCATGCACTCGAGCACCTTGCGTCGGCTGACGCCGTCGTCCCCGTGATCGTGTCCGCTCATCGCATCTCTCCACGCTGCCCGGAATTGGGCTACGGGGAGGTGATTGGGGGAGCGGGGGACTTATTCCCGGATGCGATGACGATTTCGTGAGGGCAGAGTCTCGTGGCCCGGACGCGGTGCAGCGTGTAACGCTGCTCCGCAGAGCCGGGACCGAGAAAGCCGCACGGTATGCGGGGAGATGGGCCCCGGCTCAGCAGCGCACCACTGCGTGCTGCGCTGCGTCCGGGGCACGAGACCTATTTCGCGAACTCTTTCACGGCTTCCACCACCGCCGCCGGCACTTCCTGCGCCACACAGTGTCCGGCGTCTTCAAAGACCAGCGTGCTGACCCGCGGAATCAGCGACGCAGCGCGCTGCGCCATCTCCTTGTAGATCGGCCCCGACTTCGCGGCGGTCGTGATGCGCACGGGGCAATCGATCTCAGTGAGCGAGGCAAACGGATTGCCGCGGGCATCGCCAACGTAAACCTGCGTCATCGCCTCGTAGATCGGACGCAGCATCGCGAACTCAATCTCGGGCGTGCAGGAAAGTCGTACACGGCCATCATCGAGGGGCACGAAGCCGTGTTGCACATAGGCGCGCAGCGAGGCCTCTGTCCAATCCGCAAATGCCGGTGCCGCGCGGTAGCGGTTGAAGACGGCATCGGGGCTGTCGAATTCTGCCTGACGGCGCAGCGCGCCTTGCACGCGGGACAGGGAGTCTTCGTCCAATCCGCCGGAGCGTGCCGCGCGCGGGTCCATGATGGTCGGCTCCATCACGAACAGGCGTGTGAAACGCCCGGGCAATAGCGTTGCCGCCAGCAGAAGATCGGTCGCGCCGGCGCTGTGGCCGATGCCGTAGATGTCGCGCAGCCCGAGCGCATCGATGACCCGACAGACGTCATCGGCAAAGTCCAGGAAGTGGTAGGCTCCAGGCTTGTGGCTAGCGCCGTGGCCGCGGCGATCGAGTGCATAGACGGTATAGGTCGATGCAAGCTCGTGCGCGACCTCGTCCCAGACATCGGCGACGAAACCGGTGCCGTGCACGAGCAGAGCAGGCGGTTTCGCGCTCTCGCCCCATTGCAACACGGCGATCTCTGCGCCGGCGGGGCCGACTGAAAAGCGCTGGCTGACCATGGGGACGGATGCTACTTCGCATCCTCCAGGATCATGGTCGCGCCTTTCTCCGCAATCATCGCCGTCGGCGTGTTGGTGTTGCCCGAGGTGATGGTCGGCATGATCGAGGCATCGACGATGCGCAAATTGCCAAGGCCGTAGAAGCGCAGGCGTTCATCGACCACGGCCATCGGATCGTTCGCCGTGCCCATCTTCGCCGTGCCGACGGGGTGGAAGATGGTGGTGCCGATATCGCCGGCGGCCTTTGCCAGGGAGGCGTCGTCGTCGCCGACGGAGGGGCCGGGCAGATATTCGCTCGGGCGATATTTTGCGAGCGCCTTCTGTTGCATGAGGCGACGCGTGGTGCGGATGGCGTCGGCGCCGACCTGGCGGTCGTCGTCCGTCGAGAGATAATTCGGTGCGATGATCGGCTTCTCGTCCGGGCTCGCCGAACGCAGCCGCACGGTGCCGCGCGAGGTCGGCTGCAGATTGCAGGCGCTGACCGTGACGGCGGGGAAGCGGTGCAGGGGATCGCCGAACTTGTCGAGCGACAATGGCTGCACGTGGAACTGGATGTTGGCACGGGCGCGCGTCGCATCGGAGCGCGTGAAGATGCCGAGCTGCGACGGCGCCATGGTGAGGGGACCGCGGCGGCGGAAGGCGTAGTCCAGCCCCATCAGGCCGCGGCGGAACAGATTGTAATAGGTCTCGTTCAGCGTGCGTACGCCTTCGACCTTGTAGATCGCGCGCTGCTGCAGATGATCCTGCAGATTGCGTCCCACGCCCGGCTTGTCCATGACGATGTCGATGCCGAGCGGCGACAGCCAGTCGGCAGGGCCGATGCCGGAGCGATGCAGCACCTGCACCGAGCCGATGGAGCCTGCCGAGAGCACCACCTCGCGTCTCGCGCGCGCCTCGATGATCTCGCCGTTCTGGATGAAGCGCACGCCGACGGCGCGGCCCTGCTCGATGATGAGACGGTCGACCAGCACGTGCTTCTCGAGCCGCAAATTGGGGCGGTTCAGCGCGGGCTTGAGGAAGCCGCGCGCCGAGGACCAGCGCCGTCCGCGCTTCTGGTTGACGTGGAAATAGCTGGTGCCTTCGTTGTCGCCGGTGTTGAAATCCGGGATGCGCTTGATGCCCATTTCTTCTGCGGCGTCCCCGACGGCATCGAGAACGGCCCAGGACAGCCGCGGCGCCTCGATGCGCCAGCCGCCGCCGGCGCCGTGATGTTCGCTTGCACCGAGGAAGTGGTCTTCCAGCCGCTTGAACAGTGGGAGAACGTCATCATAGCCCCAGCCGGTCATGCCGAGCTGACGCCAGTGATCGTAGTCGGCGGCCTGGCCGCGCATCGAGATCATGGCGTTGATCGCCGAGCAGCCGCCGATCACCTTGCCGCGGGGATAGGCCAGCGCGCGGCCGTTCAGGCCCGGTTCGGCCTCGGTCTTGAACATCCAGTCCGAGCGCGGATTGCCGATCGCGAAGAGGTAGCCGACGGGAATGTGGAACCAGATCCAGTTGTCGTCGCCGCCCGCTTCAAGAATCAGCACCCGGTTGCGGGAATCTGCCGAGAGCCGGTTGGCGATGACGCAGCCGGCCGTGCCAGCTCCGACGACAATGTAGTCAAATTCACCTTCAAGCCGTCTCGGCATTCTGCTTCCACCCGGATGGTCACTTTAACGTTCCGTCCTAATAGGCAGACCCGCCGGACCGGGACAAGCCCGGCCATGTCTGTTCGTCAGGGCCAGACCCCGATCCCGGGGAGTTGGGTGGACTGACGCTTGCATGGTAGACAGTCCTGTATTCCTAACAAAGCTTGAGATCCTCCATGCCCATCGTGAACCGTGTCGCCGACCTTCAACCCGATATTCAGGCCTGGCGCCGGGACATCCACCAGCATCCCGAACTGCTGTATGACGTCCACCGCACCGCAGCATTCGTGGCGGACCGGCTACGCGAATTCGGCTGCGACGAGGTCGTGACCGGCCTCGGCCAGACCGGGGTGGTCGGCGTGATCAAGGGCAGCAAGCCGGCCGGCGAGGGGCTCAAGGTGATCGGCCTGCGCGCCGACATGGATGCGCTGCCGGTCGAGGAGCAGACCAACCTGCCTTACGCCTCGAAGAACCCGGGCAAGATGCACGCCTGTGGCCATGACGGCCACACCGCGATGCTGCTCGGGGCGGCCCGCTATCTCGCCGAGACCCGCAACTTCGCCGGCGATGCGATCGTGATCTTCCAGCCCGCCGAGGAGGGCGGCGCCGGCGGCGCGGCCATGGTCAAGGACGGCCTGATGGAACGCTTCGGCATCGAGCAGGTCTACGGCATGCACAACGGCCCGGGCATTCCGGTCGGCTCGTTCGCGATCCGGCCGGGCCCGATCATGGCGGCGACCGACGAGGTCGACATCATGATCGAGGGCCTCGGCGGTCATGCCGCGCGTCCGCATAAATGCATCGATTCCGTGCTGGTCGGTGCGCAGGTGATCACGGCGCTGCAGTCGATCGTGGCGCGCAGCGTCGATCCGCTGGAATCGGCCGTGATCTCGATCTGCGAATTCCACGCCGGCAACGCCCGCAACGTCATTCCACAGACGGCGACACTGCGGGGCACCATTCGGACGCTGTCGCCGGAGATACGCAAGCTGGTCGAGAAGCGCGTGCACGAGGTGGTGGCGGGCGTGGCGCAGATCACCGGCGCCAAGATCGACCTGCACTACAAGCGCAATTATCCCGTCGTGAACAACCACGCCGCGGAGACCGAGGTGGCGCGGCACATTGCCAAGCAAGTCGCGGGCGATGCCAACGTGCACGAGATGCCGCCGCTGATGGGCGGCGAGGATTTCGCCTACATGCTGGAAGCGCGCCCCGGCGCCTTCATCTTCTGCGGCAACGGCGACAGCGCCGGCCTGCATCACCCCGCCTACAATTTCAACGACGAGGCGATCGTGTTCGGCACGTCCTACTGGGTGAAGCTGGTCGAGGAACAGCTCGCGGCGTCGTAAGGCCGATTTCTTCGCACAAACGAAAAGGGCCCGTGCATCGCACGGGCCCTTTGTTCTTGAGTGATGCGGTGGCTCAGAAGATCCGCGAGAAGATCACGTAGAGCGTGGCCGACAGCATGATCGCGCAGGGCAGCGTCAGCACCCAGGCCATCAGCAGGTTGCGGATCGTCGACCATTGCAGGCCCGAACCGTTCGCGGCCATGGTCCCCGCGACGCCCGAGGACAGCACGTGGGTGGTCGAGACCGGCAGGCCGAACACGTCGGCGGCACCGATCGTGGCGGCGGCCACGAGCTCGGCCGAGGCGCCCTGCGCATAGGTGAGATGGGACTTGCCGATCTTCTCACCGACCGTGATCACGATGCGCTTCCAGCCGATCATGGTGCCGAGGCCGAGCGCGATGGCGACCGCGATCTTCACCCAGTTCGGGATGAACTTCGTGGCGGCATCGAGCGAGCCCTTGTAGGCGTTGAGGGTCGCGATCTCCTCCTTGTTGAGATCGTTCTCCTTGTCCTTCATCAGGAAGCGGATCGCTTCCGACGTCATGTACATGTCGTTGCGGGTGTTGCCGACGGCTTCCGCCGGGACCTTATTCAGCGAACCGTACTTGGCAACCTGGTCGCCGACGTCCTTCACCAGCACGGCGAGCGAGGGATAGGTGCCCTCGTTGATGTGGCGCAGCGTGATGTACTGCGTCACCGCCGGGCGGGGATCGCCGATGATGCTGTGGCCGGCGCCTTTCGCCGAGATCACTTTCGAGGCGGCTTCCGAGGTCTTCTGGAACTGGGCGACCTGGGATTCCGGCAGCGCGCGGTTGAGTGCGTAGGCGGTCGGCACGGTGCCGATCAGGATCAGCATGATCAGGCCCATGCCCTTCTGGCCGTCGTTCGAGCCGTGCGCGAAGCTGACGCCGGTGCAGGTGGCGATCAGCAGCCCGCGGATCCAGAGCGGCGGGGCCTTGTTGCCCTCGGGCGCAGAGTACAGGGCCGGGTTGCGCACGATGAACTTGAGCAGCAGCAGCAGCACGGCGGCGCAGATGAAGCCGAACAGCGGCGACAGCAGCAGCGCGTAGCCGATCTCGGTGGCCTTGGTCCAATCCACGCCCGAGGTGCCGTCGCGGCCGCGCATGACGGCGTTGGCGATGCCGACGCCGATGATCGAGCCGATCAGCGTGTGCGAGGAGGAGGCGGGCAGGCCGAAGAACCAGGTGCCGAGATTCCACAGGATCGCCGCGATCAGCAGCGCGAACACCATGGCGAAGCCGGCGCTGGAGCCGACCTGGAGGATCAGCTCGACCGGCAGCAGCGAGACGATGCCGAAAGCGACGGCGCCGGAGGACAGGAGCACGCCGAGGAAGTTGAAGAAGCCCGACCACATCACGGCGACTTCGGCCGGCAGCGAATGGGTGTAGATCACGGTCGCCACCGCGTTGGCGGTGTCGTGGAAGCCGTTGACGAATTCGAAGCCGAGCGCGATCAGCAGCGCGACGAACAACAGGATGTAGGGCAGGAAGGTCGTGACCCGCGTGCCGGTCGCGTTGACGTCGATATAGATGCTGTAGGCGACGAACAGCAGGCCCGCGGCGAGGATGCCGAAGAACAGGATCATCGTCAGCGGATTGAAGCCCTTGTCGAGATTTGGCCGCGAGGCCGGCTGGATCGGCGCGGGATCAGCTACCGCGCGGTCGAATGCTACATCGGTCATGTGGACGCCCCTTAACTTTCAGGTAAGGGTATTGTCCGCGATGGATTTGAAGCCTGGATGACAAGCGCTGGTTGAAAAGCGTTTTCCCGCCAGTATTTAGGCGGCGCGCGCGGATTTCCTCTGCAGGCTGGCGGCGATCTTCAGGTCTTCGACAAAGCGCTGATATTCCAGCACCTTGGCCTCCGGATCGGGCAGCCGCAGCAGATAGGACGGGTGCACCGTCACCAGCGCCTTGCGGCCATCGGGAAGGTCGATCAGCCGGCCGCGGTTCTTGCCGATAGGCGTGATCTTGCCGAACACGCTCTGCGCGGCGGTCGCGCCCATCGCGACGATGAGATCGGGCTGGATTGCCGAAACTTCCCGCTCATACCATTGCCGGCACGCCCGGATCTCCGGCGTATTCGGCTTCTGGTGCAGCCGGATCTTTCCGCGCGGCACGAATTTGAAGTGCTTCACGGCGTTGGTGACATAGACCTTCTTGCGGTCGACGCCGGCCTCCTCCAGCGCACGATCGAGCATCTGGCCGGCCGGGCCGACGAAGGGGTGGCCGGCGAGGTCTTCCTTGTCGCCGGGCTGCTCGCCGACCAGCATGATGTTGGCGTTCTTCGGGCCCTCGCCGAACACGGTCTGCGTCGCGTCCTTGTAGAGATGGCAGGCGCGGCAATGGGCGGCTTCCTCGCGGAGCGCTTCGAGATCGTCGGCAGTAGTCTTGCGTGTCATCGGAGCCTCCGGCCGCTTCTGAGGCTTGTGCGGATCGGTTGCGGCATTGGCGATCATGGCGCCGGTCATGCGCTCGGCGTCCTCGATCAAGGGCTTAATGATCGAAGCCTCGGGCAGGTTCCTCCAGTATTTCTTGGGCATCTCGGCCTGCATCGCCTTCACCTTGAGCCGGGCCGGATTGAAGATGCTGGCATAATAGGGGCGCCAGGTTTCCTCCAGCCGGTCTTCGCCGGGCGCTTCGCTCTTGCTGACACCTGATGTGAATGAGAGCGCGTGGCCATCCCAATGCGCGCAAAGATTTGGCGTCAGGATCGACCAGGGCATGTCGGCAAAGCGCTTGGCGAAGAACGGGGCTGCGAGCTCGACGATGTGATGCTCCGGTTCGAACCAGGCGACGTAATGTGCTGCGCGTTCACGGCCGATCTCGCGGAAGCGCACGAAGGCATGCATCTTGTGCTCGTCGCGATGGACGGCTCTTGCCATCGCCGTGACCTGCGCGACGTCAGGATCGGTGGCGACCTCGATGAGGTCGTGGTTGTCCTTCAGCCGGAACAGCACGCGATAGAGGATGGCAAAGCGTTGGGGATCGCGATGCAGGATCGCGGCCTTCGCCAGCTCGACGAATTTTGCCGATACGTTGAAGGTGCCGTCGTTCACCTCAAGGATCGGAGACGGCGCGGGCGGTGCAAACAACTCCGCTTCGCCGCCCCGCACGGCCCAGGTGATATCGCGCGGCTCCACATGATGAAGCACGAGCGTACGCGCGGCTTGGCGCCAGCCGTCGAAATCGGTTTCGGTGTCGAGGGTGATGTACTGCATCAGAAGCCAAATCCCAGTTGCGTTGCTTTCGGCTTGAACCGCTCGATCAGCCCGGCAGCGTCGAGCCGATGCGGTGACGGACGGTGATCGCTGAGGACGATGAAGGGCAGCGCCTTGGTGCGGGGCACATGCAGCCGCGCGAGATCGGCGAGGCGGATGGTGGTGGTGCGCCGTGCCGCGATGATACGCTCTACGGCCTTGGTGCCGAAGCCCGGCACGCGCAGCAGCTCCTCGCGGCTGGCGCGGTTGACGTCGAGCGGGAAGCGATCGCGATGGCGCAGCGCCCAGGCGAGTTTTGGATCGATGTCCAGCGGCAGCATGGCGCTGTCGTCGACGATCTCGCCGACGTCAAAACCGTAGAACCGCATCAGCCAGTCGGCCTGGTAGAGCCGGTGCTCGCGCAGCAGCGGTGGCTGCACCAGAGGCAGCGCGCGGCTCGCGTCGGGGATCGGGCTGAAGGCGGAGTAGTAGACGCGCCTCAATTTGTATGAGCTGTAGAGATTGGCGCTGGTGTGGAGAATGGTGTGATCGGAGGCGCTATCGGCACCGACGATCATCTGCGTGCTCTGTCCTGCCGGCGCGAAGCGCTGCGGTTTTGCCTTCGTCTTCGCGCTGCGATCTTCCTCGGCTTCGTCGAGCTTCAGCCGCAGCCGGCCCATGGTGCGGCGGATCGCGCGGACGTCCTTCTCGGGCGCGAATTGCTTAAGGCTCGTCTCCTGCGGCATCTCGATATTGATGGAGAGACGGTCGGCATATTTGCCGGCTTCCGCGATCAGGCCGTCGTCGGCCTCGGGAATGGTCTTGAGGTGGATATAGCCGCGGAAGTGATGCTCCTCGCGCAGCTTTCGCGCGACGCTGACCACCTGCTCCATGGTGTAGTCGGGACTGCGGATGATGCCGGAAGAGAGGAACAGGCCCTCGATGTAATTGCGCCGGTAGAAGTCGAGCGTCAGCTTGACCACCTCCTCGATGGTGAAGCGGGCGCGCGGCACGTTGGAGGAGGCGCGGTTGACGCAATAGAGGCAATCGTAATTGCAGGCGTTGGTCAGCAGCACCTTGAGCAAGGAGATGCAGCGTCCGTCCGGCGCGTAGGAATGGCAGATGCCCATGCCGGGCGCGGTCGAGCCCATGCCCTTGCCGTCGCTGGAATCCCGCTTCTCGGTGCCGCTGGAGGCGCAGGACGCGTCGTATTTGGCGGCATCCGCCAGAATCTCCAGCTTGCGTTGTACGTCCATCCTGGAATCCCTTTGATTCAGCTCATGAATCCCTGGCCCGCCAATTCGATTGACTCTTCGGCCGCCGTTAGCTTTATATTAGAACATATCATGAACAAATGAGCCAGCCGTTGGTTCTTCTTTTGAAGACCACGGCATCAAATTCCTGAGGAGCGGCGAGCATGAGCGGCGCCCGTAAAAGCGCGCTTGCGACCTTGCGCGGCCAGATCGAGCGCATCGAGACGGCGGAGGTCGTGCATCAGCAAGACCGCGTCGCGCTCGGCCACGGCGAAATCGATCGCGCGTTGAAGGGCGGGCTCGCGCGCGCGGCGATCCATGAGGTGTTTTGCGAAGGGCGCCAGGGCGCGGCCGCGACCGGCTTCGTCATGGGGCTTGCCGGGCGTGTCTCGGCGCGCCGGCCGCTGCTGTGGGTGCGGCAGGATTTTTCGGAGATTGAAACCGGCGCGCTGTCGATGAGCGGGCTATCCGAGCTCGGCCTCGATCCGCGCCGCGTGGTGATGGTGCGCGCCGCCGATGTCGAGAGCGCGCTGCGCACCTCGGCCGATGCGCTCGCCTGCGATGCGCTCGGCGCCGTCGTGCTCGAGCTCTGGGGCGATGTCAGGCAGTTCGATCTCGTGGCGAGCCGCAAGCTGACGCTGGCTGCGCAAGGCTCGGGCGTCACCGGTCTGATGCTGCGCATGGCCGCGCAGCCGCTGCCTTCGACCGCGGAGACGCGATGGATGCTGCGCGCGGCGCATTCGCCGCCGGGCTCAGCTTCAATGCCTGCGGCGCCTTGGAGCGCCTGGGGCGCGCCGCGCTTCGATGCCGAGCTCTTGCGCAATCGTCATGGCCCGTGCGGCCGGTGGATCATGGAATGGAATTGTGATGAGTGCCAGTTCAGTGAACCCTCGACGTATTCTCAGCCTGTGGCTGCCGCGCTTGCCCATCGACCGGATTCAGCGGTTCTTCAACAACGCCGGGCTGGGTAAGGCCAATCATGAGCCGAGCATTGTCGTCATCAAGGAGAACAATGCGCTGGTGATCCATGCGGTCGACGAAACCGCCGAGCGTCTCGGCCTGTACATCGGCCAGCCCCTGGCCAATGCGCGGGCGATGTGTCCGGATCTGAAAGTGTTCGACGCCGATGTCGTGGCCGATGCCAAGACGCTCAGCGACATCGCCGACTGGTGCGACCGCTTCACGCCGCTGGTGGCGCTCGATCCGCCGCACGGGCTGTTTCTCGATATCACCGGTTGCGCGCATCTGTTCGGCGGCGAGGCGGCCCTGTTGCAGACGCTGGTTCGCGCCCTCGCACGTCAGGGCTTTGCCGTCAGCGCGGCGATCGCCGGCACGTCGGTCTGCGCGCGCACGCTGACGCGGCAGGCGACAGGCACCATCGTGGCCGATGGCGGGGAGGCGGAGGCGATCAGTCCATTTCCAGTCTCAGCGCTCGGCGCGGGCGAGGCCATCGCCACCGGCCTGCGCCGCGCCGGGCTGAAGACCATCGGCGATGTCGCCTCGCGCAACCCCTCCGAGATCACGGCACGGTTCGGTGCGCGGTTTTCGACCCTGCTCGCGCATGCGCTGGGGCAGGGCGATGCGCCGATCAATCCGCGCAAGCCGCTGCCCGACTACATCGTCGAGAAGCGCTTTGCCGAGCCGATCGCGACCGACACGATGATTGCGATGACGCTGTCGCGGCTTGCGGACACGTTGATCGCGTCCATGGAGAAGCAGGGCAAGGGCGCGCGGCGGCTGGAAGCCGCCTTCTTCCGCACCGACGGCGTGGTGCGCGCGATCATGGTCGAGACCGGGCGTCCCGTGACGCGTAGCGCGGTGGTCGACCGCCTGTTCCGCGAGCGCCTCGATGCGCTCGCCGATCCGCTCGATCCCGGTTTCGGCTTCGACATGGTGCGGCTGTCGGCGAGCCGCACCGAGATCGTTGTGCAGGAGCAGCGCGACCTCGACGCCCATGTCCACGACAATGACGAGCTCGCCGCTTTGATCGACCGCATCGCCGCGCGCATCGGGGGAAAACGCGTCGTCGTGCACCTGCCGCAGGACACCCATATCCCCGAAAGCGCGGTGCTGGCCGCGCCTGCGCAGCATCATCTCACGTCTGCCATGCAGGCCGAATGGCCTGTTCGCACCGAGAGCGAGCCGCCGCTGCGCCCGTTGCGGTTGTTCGACAAGCCGGAGCCGATCAAGGTGCCGTTCGCGACCGTGCCTGATGGCCCGCCGCATCAATTCACCTGGCGCCGTGCGCTGCACGCGGTGGTGCGGGTGGAAGGGCCCGAGCGCATCGCCATGGAATGGTGGCGGCAGGACGGCAAGCAGCTGACGCGGGACTATTTCCGCATCGAGGATGCCGAGGGCCTGCGCTTCTGGATCTTTCGCGACGGTCTCTACGAGGGGGAGGTATTCGACGGCGACGGCAAGCCCGCGTCTCCCGGCTGGTATGTTCACGGTCTCTTCGCATGAATACGCCCGCCTATGCCGAGATCGGCATCACCACGAATTTCTCCTTCCTGCGCGGCGGCTCGGATCCGCGCGCCTATGTGCATCAGGCGAGCATTCTGGGCCTCCCCGCGATCGGCATTGCCGATCACAACACGCTCGCCGGTGTGGTGCGGGCCTACAAGGAACTCGACAATGACAAGGTGCTGCACAAGCCGAAGCTTTTGATCGGCGCCCGCATCGTCTTCATCGACGGTACGCCCGACATCCTGGTCTATCCGCGCGATCGTGCGGCCTATGGCCGGCTGTGTCAGCTCCTGACCCGGGGCAAGCGCGGCGACGACATCACGCGGATCGAGAAGGGCGAGTGTCATCTGAGGTTTGCCGATCTCCTGGAGTTTTCGCAAGGCCAGCTCCTGGTGTTGGCGCTGCCCCATCGTTTCGAGCCGGCGCAGGCTTTGGATATCCTCGCAAAACTTAAAGACACCCGCGCCGAGGGCGTGTGGCTGGCGGCGAGCCTGATCTATCGCGGTGACGACCGGCGGCGCCTCTCGCGGCTCGACGATCTGGCGGCCAAAGCAAAGGTGCCGCTGCTCGCGACCAACGAGGTGCTCTATCACGATCCCGGCCGCCGTCCGCTGCAGGACGTGCTGACCTGCATCCGGGAGAAGACCACGATCGAGGCGGTCGGGCGGAAGCTCGAGGCCAATGCCGAGCGATTTTTGAAAACGCCACGCGAGATGTCGCGGCTGTTCCGCGATTTTCCCGACGCCATCGCGGAGACCATGCGCTTTGCGAACGCAATCGACTTCTCGCTCGACCAGCTCAAATACCAGTACCCGGACGAGCCGGTGCCGCCGGGCAAGACCGCGCAAGGACATCTGGAGGATCTCACCTGGGCAGGCGTGCAAAAGTATTTCGGCGGCGAGATCGACGACAAGCTGCGCGCCACCCTGAGGAAAGAGCTCGCGCTCATCGCCGAGCTGAAATACGCGCACTATTTCCTCACCGTGCACGACATCGTCCACTACGCGCGCAGCCAGAACATCCTGTGCCAGGGGCGCGGCTCGGCGGCGAACTCAGCCGTCTGTTACGTGCTCGGCATCACCTCGGTCGACCCGACCAAGGTCGACCTGCTGTTCGAGCGCTTCATCTCCAAGGAGCGGCTGGAGCCGCCCGACATCGACGTCGATTTCGAGCATTCGCGGCGCGAGGAGGTGATGCAATATGTCTATCGCCGCTATGGCCGCCACCGCGCCGCGATCATCGCCACCGTCATCCACTACCGCCCGCGCAGTGCCATCCGCGACGTCGGCAAGGCGCTCGGCCTCACCGAGGACGTCACCGCCGCGCTCGCCGACACCGTCTGGGGCAGCTGGGGCAAGGGCCTCAACGACATGCAGGTCAGGCAGGCCGGGCTCGATCCGCAAAACCCGATGATCAACCTCGCGGTCGAGCTTGCGACCGAATTGATCGAATTCCCGCGCCATCTCTCCCAGCATGTCGGCGGTTATGTGCTGACCCAGGACCGGCTCGACACCTATGTGCCGATCGGCAATGCCGCGATGGACGACCGCACCTTCATCGAATGGGACAAGGACGACGTCGATGCGCTTCATATGATGAAGGTCGACGTGCTCGCACTGGGTATGCTGACCTGCATCAGGAAATGTTTCGACTTGATCGACCAGCACAAGGGCAAACGTTATGTGCTGGCGAGTGTCCCGCAGGATGACCCCAGGGTTTACGACATGCTGTGCGCCGGGGAATCGCTCGGCGTGTTCCAGGTCGAGAGCCGCGCCCAGATGAACATGCTGCCGCGCCTGAAGCCGCGGACCTTCTACGATCTCGTCATCGAAGTTGCGATCGTGCGTCCCGGGCCGATCCAGGGCGACATGGTGCATCCTTACCTGCGGCGGCGGAACGGGCTCGAGAAGGTGAGCTATCCGTCTCCGTCGCCGGATCATGGCGACAAGGACGAGCTTTACAATGTGCTGCACAAGACGCTCGGCGTTCCGCTGTTCCAGGAGCAGGCGATGCGGATCGCGATCGAGGCCGCACATTTTACGTCCGAGGAAGCCAACGGCCTGCGCCGCTCGATGGCGACCTTCCGCAATGTCGGCACCATCGGTCAATACGAGGAGAAGCTGATCGGAAACATGGTGGCGCGCGGCTACGACCCCAACTTCGCCAGAAGCTGCTTTGACCAGATCAAGGGTTTTGGCTCCTACGGTTTTCCGGAGAGCCATGCCGCAAGCTTCGCGCAACTGGTCTACATTTCGTCGTGGCTGAAGTACTACCATCCCGACGCCTTCTGCTGCGGCCTCCTGAACTCGCAGCCGATGGGATTTTACGCCCCGGCGCAGATCGTCGGCGATGCCCGCAAGAATGGTGTCGAGGTCCGTGACATCGACGTGTCCTTCAGCTTTGCGCAGAACACGCTGGAGCAGGGAAGTGGCAAATACTGCGCCGTGCGCCTCGGCCTCCGCCAGATCGACGGCTTCCATTGGCTCGATGAGGATGAGGAGCGGCTGAAACGCTCCCAACTGTCATTCCGGGGCGCGCCGAAAGGCGCGAGCCCGGAATCCATCGAGCCGCATACGCCTTTCGGAATGGATTCTCAGATGCGCAATTGCGCATCAGAGCTCGTCGCTGACGCGACGCTCCAGAATGACAAGAGAGAAGACTGGGCCGACCGCATTATCGCGGCCCGCAACCGCCGTCCCTTCACCTCGCTGGAGGATTTCGCCCGCGACACCGGCCTGCCCAAGCGCGCGCTGATCCTGCTGGCCGATGCCGATGCATTCCGCTCGCTCGGGCTCGACCGCCGCGAGGCGCTGTGGCAGGTGCGGCGGCTGCCCGACGACGTGCCGCTGCCGCTGTTCGAGGCTGCGACCGCACGCGAGCAGCCGGACGAACACGCACAACCGCTGCCCGTGATGCCGCGCTCCGAGCAGGTGGTCGCGGACTACCAGACCATCCGGCTGTCGCTGAAGGGCCATCCGATGGAATTCTTGCGCGAGATGTTTACCCGCGAGCGCGTCGTCGCCTGCAAGGAGATCAGCCATGAGAACGAGCGGCGCCGCGTCCGCTGCGCCGGCGTGGTCCTGGTGCGGCAACGGCCGGGCAGCGCCAGCGGTGTCGTGTTCATGACGCTGGAGGACGAAACCGGCATCGCCAATGTCGTGGTCTGGCCAAAGATCATGGAGCAGTACCGCAAAGAGGTGATGGGCGCGCGCCTCATCGAGGTTCAGGGCTACATCCAGAGCAGCCCCGAAAAGGTGACGCATCTCATCGCCCAGCGCATGGTCGACCGCTCGCACGATCTGGTCGGCCTCGCCAACGATGCGCTCAGCAGCAGGCATCCGGTGCCGTCAGGTGCCACCGTGGTCGAGCCACTCAACGAGGACCCCCGCGCCCTCGCGGACATGCCCGCGCAAAAAATCCGCCACCCCCGCAACGTCCGCATCCTGCCGCCGTCGCGGGATTTTCATTGAGGTTTTGGCGCGGGATGCCGCCACGCCGTCATTGCGAGCGCAGCGAAGCAATCCAGACTGTCACCGCCGAAAGATCTGGATTGCCTCGCTGCGCTCGCAATGACGAGATTGTCGAGGCGATCGCGCGCCACACTCTCAGTCGTCATACCCCGCGAAAGCGGGGTATCCAGTACGCTGCGGCCTCTCGGCTCAATCACAGCCGCCTCTGGAATACTGGATCGCCCGGTCAAAGCCGGGCGATGACAGTGTACCCCTTAAAAATTCACCCGGTTCGAGATCGCGCCATCCACGACGAGATTGGACCCCGTCGTGAACCCCGACACCGGGCTCGCCAGAAACACCGCCGCGCTCGCGATCTCCTGCGGCGTCGCCATCCGGCCGGTCGGGTTGCGCTTCATCGCGTCGTTGTAACGCTCGGGCATGTTCTTCTCGACCATCTCCCAGACGCCGCCCTTGAAATAGACAGTGCCGGGCGACACGACGTTCACGCGGATATTCTTCTTCGCATACTGCCGCGCCAGTCCCTTGGCCATGTGGATCAGCGCGGCCTTGATCGGCCCGTAGGAGCTGGCCGTGTCCGCCTGCGCCGCGGAGATCGACGAGATGATCACGAAGGCCGCATCGCCGCTGCGGGCGCCGCTTGTCTCGAGGAAGGGCCGGGCGGCGTCGAACGCATGCACGGCGCCGAGCACGTCGAGCCGGAAATTCTGCTCCCAGGACGCGGGATCGCCGCCCTGCGCCATTGCGCCGGCATTGGAGAACAGCATGTCGATGCCGCCGAGCTCTTTTGCGGCACCCTCGATCCAGCTTTTCAGCGCCGCGCCGTCGGTCACATCGACCGGGCTGCCGGAGGCACGGATTCCGCTCGCCTTCAACTCCGCGACGGTTGCCGCGACCTGATCCGCATTGCGCGCGCAGACCGCGACGTTGGCTCCTTCACCGGCCAGCGTCGCCGCAATCGCCCGCCCGATGCCGCGCGTGCCGCCGAGGACGATAGCGTTCTTGCCTTTGAGACCGAGATCCATTGTTGGTTTTCCTTGTTGTTGGTGCAATGAGTGTAACTGTTTCAGAAGACCCGCAGAAGCCTCCACATCGTCATTGCGAGCGCAGCGAAGCAATCCAGAAATGCATCTGCGGAAACAGTCTGGATTGCTTCGTCGCAAGGGCTCCTCGCAATGACGTGGAGAGAGGCGGGGCCCCCTCACTCCGGCGACGCCCCAACTGGCGGGCCGCCGGGCGGGCGGTGCAGGAAGGTCAGCGAGGCGTAGGCGCCGGCCCATGAGCCGATCGCAGCGAAAGCGACATAGAACGGGTTCTCGGTGTAGCTGATCACGGCGTAGGAGGAGAGCATGTACCAGACGGCGCTCCAGTTCGCCGCTGACATGCGCTTGCGCGCGATCACGGCCGAGGTGAACATGACATACACCGCGTCTGTGGCCGCCGTTGCGATGAACACGGCACCTGCGGTGAGAGGGTCGATGGCGGCCATTGCATTTCCTTGTGTGCTAATAGGGTGCTGAAGGCTAAAGGGAGAGAAGGGTCATGCAAAGCCCCGCCGACATTCTTAGGGATATCTGGACCTCTGCCGGTGGTGACGCGGCTGCGCTCGAACGCGTGCAACTGACCGGCGAGGAGCCGCAAATCCCGTCCTCTTTTCGGGTCGCTGTTGCCGGCCAAACCACGATCGCTGCCGCAGGCCTTGCCGCCGCCGAGATCTGGCGGCTGCGCAGCGGCCAGATGCAGGACGTCACCGTCGACCTGCGCCACGCCGTCGCCGAATGCCGTTCCGAGCGCTATTTGCGCCTCGACGACAAGCCGCCGCCACCGGCCTGGGATGCCATCGCCGGCGTCTACAGGACGGGCGATGGCCGCTTCGTCCGCTGCCACACCAATTTCCCGCATCACCGCGAGGCTGTCTGCGAGGTGCTCGGCTGCGAAGCGGAGCGCGAGAAGGTGCAGGCTGCGCTGATGGGGTGGAAGGCCGAGGATTTTGAGACTGCGGCTTACGCCGCGGGCGGCGTTGTCGCGCTGATGCGCTCTCACGACGAATGGTCGGCGCTGCCGCAGGCGCGTGCGCTCGCGGAGTTACCTCTGCTCTCGATCGAGAAGATCGGCGAGGCCCCGCCAAGGCCGTGGCCGAAAGGCGATCGTCCGCTCGCCGGCATTCGCGTGCTCGATCTCTCCCGCGTCATCGCGGGCCCCGTCGCCGGCCGCACGCTCGCCGCACACGGTGCCGATGTGCTCTTGGTATCAGGGCCCGAGCTGCCCGCCATTCCCTGGCTCACCATCGACACCGGCCGCGGCAAGCTCACCACCTTCATCGAGCTCAAGAGCGCGGCGGGCAGGGCGCAATTGCGCGAGCTGCTCACTGACGCCGATATCTTCTCGCAAGGCTATCGCCCGCGCGCGCTCGCCGCGCTCGGCTTTGCGCCTGAAGAGGTCGCCACGATCAGTCCCGGCATCGTCTATGTCACGTTGTCGGCCTATGGCCATGCCGGCCCCTGGGCCGAGCGGCGCGGTTTCGACTCGCTGGTGCAGACCACGACCGGCTTCAACCATGCCGAGGGACAGGCCGCCGGCGTCGACGGTCCAAAGGAATTGCCGGCACAGATGCTCGACCACGCCACCGGCTATCTGATGGCGTTCGGCGCGATGATGGCCAAGACACGCCAAGCGCGCGAAGGCGGCAGCTGGCACGTCCGCGTGTCGCTGGCGCAGACCGGCCGCTGGCTGTGGAATCTCGGCCGGCTCGACGGCGGACTGAACACCCCGGATCTTACGGGGGAAGCTGTACATGCCGCGTTCATCGAGCGCGTGCCATCTGGCTTCGGCACGTTGAAGGCGGTGCAGCATTCCGCACTGCTGTCGAAGACGCCGGCGCAATGGAGCCGTCCGGCGATGCCGCTCGGCAGTCATCCGGCACAGTGGCCGGCTCGAAGCTGACGCGGAGCTGACGCGTCGCAAAATTTTAACGCAAACGGAAAGGCGCGAAGCGTTTTTTAGGTTGTTTGAAATCCCAATTCGGCACTATTAGCGCGACCGATGAGGCTATCGTTTGCCGGCATCGTCGCAGACAAGACCGGGCCCTATGGTAGTTGAAAATACCAAGCGATTGCAGGTGCTTACAAAACAGCGGGTGATCACATCCGTAGTTTTACTAGCTCTTGCCGGCGGTGGGGCCTACGGCTTTCTCCGCGCGGGCGCCAAGGAGAAGAGCCACTCCGAGATTTCCAGCCAGTCGCGCAGGAATGCGCAGAATTTCACGCCGACGCCGTCCGAGTGGGCCACGCTGACGATCGAGCCGGTCAAGGCCAAGACCTTCCGGGCCGAATATGTTACCGAGGGCAAGGTCGCGGTCGACGAGGATCGCTCGACGCCGGTGTTCTCGCCTTATGCGGGCAGGGTCACCAAGCTGCTCGCCAAGCCCGGCGAGACCCTGACGCAAGGTCAACCGCTGTTCACAATCGAGGCCGCCGACACCGTGCAGGCCCAGAACGATTTCATCGCCGCGATGACCGCGCAGAACAAGGCGAAGTCTGCGATCGATCTCGCCGACATCCAGTTCAAGCGCGCCAAGGACCTCTATGAGGGCCACGCCATCCCGCTGAAGGACTATCAGCAGGCGGAAGCGACCCAGGTCCAGGCGCAGAACGACATGCGCTCCTCGATCACGGCACTGGAGGCTGCGCGCAACAAGCTGCGCATCCTCGGCTTCACCGACGAGACCATCAAGGCGTTCCAGGACAAGGGCACGATCAATCGGGAGATCACGATCTACTCGCCGATCTCCGGCACGGTCGTGCAGCGCAAGATCGGCCCGGGCCAGTACGTCAATTCCGGCGCCAGCGATCCGGTGTTCGTGATCGGCGATCTCTCGACGGTCTGGCTCACCGCCTTCGTGCGCGAGAGCGATGCGGCCGCGGTGTGCATCGGCCAGGACATCAGCGTCAACGTGATGGCGCTGCCGGGCCGCCCGCTCACCGCGAAGATCAACTACGTGGCCGCGGCGATCGATCCGACCACCCGTCGCCTCTTGGTCCGCGCCACCATCGACAACAAGGACGGCCTGCTCAAGCCGGAGATGTTCGCCAACGTCACGATCTATTCGGCCGGTGACCGTGCCGCACCGGCGGTACCCAAGCAGGCCCTGATCTACGAAGCCGACAAGGTCCGTCTCTGGGTCGCGCGCGAAGACAAGTCGGTCGAGCTGCGCGAGATCAAGATCGGCCTCATCAACGGCAATCTCGTCGAGGTCACCAGCAACCTGAAACCCGGCGAGCAGATCGTCGTCAAGGGCAGCCTGTTCATCGACCGCGCGGCGTCCGGCAGCTGATCGACGACCAAGAAACAAGACAAGCTGAAGACCTGAATGGATCGCCTCGTCGCCCTTGCCGTCAACCGGCGCTTCCTGATGGTCGGCATGTTCGTGGCCGTGCTGATCGGCGGCCTGATCGCGTTCAACCAGCTCAACATCGAGGCCTATCCCGATCCGACCCCGCCGATGGTCGATATCGTGACGCAGAGCCCGGGCCTGTCGGCCGAAGAAATCGAGCGTTACATTACGATCCCGATCGAGACCCAGGTTGCCGGTCTGAAGAACATCACGACCATCCGCACCATCTCGCTCTACGGCCTCTCCGACGTCAAAATCCAATTCTCCTTCGCCTATACTTACGAAGAGGCCCTCCAACAGGTCCTGAACCGCCTGGCGCAGCTTGCGCCGCTGCCGGGCAACGTGCAGCCGCAGATCTCGCCGCTCAGCCCGATCGGCGAAATCTTCCGCTATCGCCTGGTCGGCCCGCCGAACTACAGCGTGCTCGATCTCAAGACCATCCAGGACTGGATTCTGCAGCGCCGCTTCCGTGCCGTGCCCGGCGTGATCGACGTCACCGGATGGGGCGGCAAGAGCAAGACCTACGAGCTCCAGGTCGATTTCAACAAGCTGGTCGCCAATGGCCTGACGCTGCCGCAACTGCTCCAGGCGGTCGGCAATTCCAACGTCAATGTCGGCGGCAACACCGTCAATATCGGCCAGCAGTCGGCCGTGGTGCGCGGCGTCGGCCTGATCCGCTCGATCGACGATCTCGCCAACACCATGGTCTCGCAGACCAACGGCAACCCGGTGCTGGTCAAGGACGTCGCCACCGTCACCGTGGGGCAACGGCCCCGTCTCGGCATCGCCGGCCTCGATGATTCCGACGACATCGTGCAGGGTATCGTCCTGATGCGCCGCGGCGAGCAGAGCTCGCCGACCATCAAGCGCGTCCACCAGCTCGTCCAGACCATCAACGAATCCAGCATCCTGCCGCCCGGTGTGCGCATCGAGCGCATTTACGATCGCGGCGACCTGATCGAGCTCACCACTCACACCGTGCTGCACAACATGGTGGTCGGCATCCTGCTGATCGTGCTGTTGCAATGGATCTTCCTCGGTGACCTCCGCAGCGCGCTGATCGTCGGCGCCACCATTCCGTTCGCGCTGTTCTTCGCCGTGATCATCCTGGTGCTGCGCGGGGAATCGGCGAACCTGCTGTCGGTCGGCGCGATCGATTTCGGCCTGATCGTCGATGCCACCGTCATCATGGTGGAGGCGATCTTCCGCCGCCTGACGCAGACGACGCCGATGTCGGAAACCGAGCACATGTCGAACGAGACGCTGTTCGGCATGAAGAGCCACGCCATCCTCAGCGCGGCCGCCGACGTCTCGCGCTCGATCTTCTTTGCCGCCGCGATCATCATCGCGGCCTTCCTGCCGCTGTTCACGCTGTCCGGCGTCGAGGGCAACATCTTCGGGCCGATGGCGCGCACCTATGCCTATGCGCTGGCCGGCGGCCTGCTTGCCACCTTCACCGTTACGCCTGCGCTGTCCGCGATCATCCTGCCCGCGCATGTCGAGGAGACCGAGACCAAGGTGATGCAGATCCTGCACCGGCTCTACATGCCGGTGCTGAACTGGGCCGTGGCCAACCGCAGCATCGTGCTCGGCGGCGCGATCGGTCTCGTGGTGATGACGGTAGCGCTGGGCCGGCTGCTCGGCCTCGAATTCCTGCCGAAGCTGGAAGAGGGCAATCTCTGGATCCGCGCCACGCTGCCGCCGACCATCTCGCTCCAGGAAGGCAACAGCTACGTCAACGAGATGCGCAAGGTGATCCGGGCCCGGCCCGAGGTGGAATCCGTGGTGTCGCAGCACGGCCGCCCCGACGACGGCACCGACGCCGCCGGCTTCTTCAATGCCGAATTCTTCGCGCCGCTCAAGCCCGTCAGCCAATGGCCCGGCACGCGTGACAAGGAAGAGCTGACCGCGGAACTGCTCAAGCAGCTCGACGACCGCTTCCCCGGCGTCGAGTTCAACTTCTCGCAATATCTGCAGGACAACGTCTCCGAAGCCGTCTCCGGCGTGAAGGGCGAGAACTCGATCAAGCTGTTCGGCAGCGACCTGCAGGCGCTCACCGATACCGCCAACAAGATCAAGCAGGTGCTGTCGACCGTGCAGGGCGTCACCGACCTTGCGGTGTTCACCTCGCTTGGCCAGCCGACCGTCCAGATCGACATCGACCGCGCCAAGGCGGCGCGCTACGGGCTCGCGCCCGGCGACATCAACGCCACCATCAAGGTCGCGATCGGCGGTGACACCGCGGGCGATCTGTACGAGCCAGGAAGCGACCGCCACTTCCCGATCATCGTCCGCCTTGCCCCAGAATTCCGCCGGAGTGCCGAGGCGATCCAGAATTTGCGCATCGGCGCGCCCGGGCCGAACGGCACCGTCACGCAGATCCCGCTCAGCGAGGTCGCCACCATCAGCCTCGTCTCGGGTGCCGCCTACATCTATCGCGAGCAGCAGGAACGCTATCTGCCGATCAAGTTCTCGGTGCGCGAGCGCGACCTCGGCAGTGCGATCCGCGAGGCGCAGCAGAAGATCGCCGCCCAGGTGCAGTTGCCGCCGGGCTCGCACATGGAATGGGTCGGCGAGTTCGGCAATCTGCAGGACGCGATCCGGCGGCTGTCGATCGTGGTCCCGATCTCTCTGGCGCTGATCGGTGTCCTGCTCTGGTTCAATTTCGGCTCGATGACCGACACGCTGCTCGCGATGAGCGTGATCCCGATGGCGATCTTCGGCGGCGTGCTGGGGCTGTTGATCACCGGCACTGCGTTCAGCGTGTCCGCGGCGATCGGATTCATCGCGCTGTTCGGCATCGCCGTGATGGACGGCATCATCATCCTGTCGCAGTTCAACCAGCTCATCGAAGAGGGCATGGACCGCATGAGCGCAGTGATCCGCACCGGCGAGCTGCAGCTCCGCCCCGTGCTGATGACCTGCGTCGTCGCGGGCGTCGGCCTGCTGCCGGCAGCGCTGTCCGAAGGCATCGGCTCCCAGGTGCAGAAGCCGCTCGCGGTCGTCGTCGTCACCGGCATGATGCTGGCGCCGGTCGTGATCCTGGTGACGCTGCCGGTGCTGATCTCCTTCTTCTCCCGCCGCGCGCGCTGACGTCAGAAACCGTAGAGTCGCGCCGGATTGTCGACCAAGATCTTCTTGCGCACATCCGCCTCCGGCGCCCACACCGGAAGCTGATTGAGCAGGCGCCCGTCGTCGATCTGGTAAAGCGGGGCAATGTCGGTGGCTTTGCGT
The DNA here is from genome assembly GCF_029714325.1 of Bradyrhizobium sp. CB1717. Lineage (NCBI taxonomy): Bacteria > Pseudomonadati > Pseudomonadota > Alphaproteobacteria > Hyphomicrobiales > Nitrobacteraceae > Bradyrhizobium > Bradyrhizobium sp. CB1717. Next base: position 6,746,704 of record NZ_CP121666.1, on the reverse strand, counting down.
CCCTCGACACGGCTCGAATCCGGATGCGGCCAGTCGGTGCCCCAGACGATGCGATCCGGGTTGGCCGCGATCAGCGCCTGCGCGAACGGCACCATGTCCTGATAGTCCGGCGCGAGCTTCGACGAGCGATAGGCGCCGGAGATCTTCACATAGGCCTTGCCGGATTTCACCAGCGCAGCGAGATCAGAGAAACCCGGCTGCTCCAGGCCGAGCGAAGCTTCCAGCCCGCCGAAATGGTCGAACACGACAGGTACCGGCGCCGTCTCGACGAGGTCCTTGATCGCCGAGATCATGGGAAGCGTGGTGTAGAGCTGCACGTGCCAGCCGCGCGCCCTCATGCGCTCGACGGCGGTGGTGAAGCGTGACCTGCCGACGTTGGGGTCGTTGACGCCACCGGTTGCGAGATTGAGGCGCATGCCGCGGAAACCGTCCGCCTGCATCGCATCGAGCTGCGCCTCGGTCGTCTTGTCGTCGATCACGGCGACGCCGCGCGCATTGGCGCCGCGCGCCTTCATGCCGAACAAGGTCGACGAATTGTCGGTACCGTAGACGCTGGGGGTGACGATCACCACGCGCTCGACATGCAGCGCCTTGTGCAGTGCAGCCATTTCTTCGGGGCTTGCCGGCTCGGGCGTGTAGACGCGCCCGGCGAAGAACGGAAACTTCTCGACATCGCCATGAATGTGAGTGTGGCAGTCGCAGGCATGCGCGGGGACGTCGAAATTGACCGGCGTCGCGGGCTGCGCCGCGCGGGCGTGGGCTCTGTTGGTCATGGCTACTCCGGCGGCAAGGGAGGCAAGCAGGACGCTGCGTCGGTTGAGCACGGTTTCTCTCCCTGGTTGTTTTATTTGGCAGTGTGCCGGGAGGGTATCACATCAGCCGGATCGAAGCTGCGCTTCGTTGCATAGCTGCTCGACAAGGTCCGCAAGCAGACGTGAGCCGTCGACGCGCACGACGGGACAGGCTAGCCCCGCGAGCCAAGCCTCATCTTTTGCGAGACTGCGGCCATCGCGATCGCCGGCTTCGTAGCGCGAGGCCCATTCGACGAACGACTCCGTCTCCTCATGACGCCAGCCGCCCCGTGCGACGGCATCAGCCCCGAAATGTGCAGCCTCGCGGCCACGTAGGCGCTGCAAGCGAAGCTCGCTCGGCGTCATCACAAAGACGACGAGATCGAAGAGCGGGACGAGTTCGTTGCCCCAGCCGGTGACGGTTCCGCTCAGCACCCAATCGAGACGCGGCAGAAACATCTCGCGCATCAGGCGCAGGCGATCGGCGGTGGGTCGCGTCGTCTGGTAGGGCGGCACGGTCGGCAGCCAGAAATAATCGTCGGTGTCGTGATGCGGCAGCGCCAGCCGGCCCGCCAGCGCGCGACCGAGCGTCGTCACTCCGGAGCCCGAAGCTCCCATGAGATGGATGCGGCGGCTTTTCATCGGCACCGACCCAAGAGATCTGAGGCTACTGCCCCGATGGCGTGCGCAGGCCGTGCCAGGCGTCGCGGACCTGCTGGTAGTGCACTTCGGGCAGATAGTCCGGCGTGTTCAGGCTCAAGGTCTTGACGTCGAGATGACCGACGGCGCTGAGCAGCGTGTAGGAGGCGATCACGCGGTCGCGCAGTGCGCCGATCAGACGCGCCTTGGCCTGGATCAGATCGGCCTGCGAGTTCAGCACGTCCACCGTCGTGCGCTGTCCGCCGGCGGCCTCGCGCTGCACGCCCTGGAGCGCGACGGTTGCCGCCTTCACCTCGGATTCCGAGGCCGAGACCGCGATCTTGGCGCCTTCATTGGCGACCCAGGCGCTGACGGCCGCCGTGCGCGCCTGGTTCCGCACCTGGTCGAGCACAAGCCGGCTCTGTGCTGTGACCTCCTTGGCCTGCCGGGTCTGCGCGGCGGCCTGGCCGCCGTCATAGATCGGCACGGTGACATTGGCGACGATCGAGGCCTGGTCCTCGGCGAAGGTTCCGAGCGTCGGGTCGTTGTTGCGGCTCTTGCTGGCGCTGCCCTGGACGCTGGCGCTCGGCAGCAGCGCGCCCTCGGCGACGCGGATGTTGGTGGAGGCGACGTCGACGTCGAAACCTGCGGCCATCACCGCCGGATGCTGGCGGATCGCCATCGAGAGCGCATCCTCGCGGCTCTTCGGCAGATAGCGGTCGACGACCTCGGCGGGCTTGAGCTGCGACGGCGCGTTGCCGATCACCTGGGCATAGGTCGCCTGGCTGACCGCAAGCGCGACCTCGGCAGCATTGAGGTCGGCGAGACCGCGGTTGAGGCGGGCCTCGGCTTGCGCGCTGTCGGTCGGCGTGACGTCGCCGGCATTGAGGCGGCGCTGGGTGACCGCGAGGGTCTCGCGCAGGAAGGCGACGTTGGAGCGCTGCGCCTCGACCAGCGACTGGTTTGCCAGCACGTTGGTATAGGCGGTGACGGCGTCGAGCAGCACGCCCTGACCGACATTGCGCAGCGCCTCGCGGCCCGACTGCACCTGGAGTTCGGCGGCCCGCACATTGTTGGCGGTGCGGAAGCCGTTGAACAGGGTCTGCGTCACCGTGACGCCGATGATCCACGGCTTCAGATCGGCGGTCTGGATGGTGTTGTTGGGCAAGAGGTTGCGCACCGATTGCAGGCCGGCGCTGAGGCTCGCCACCAGCTGCGGCCGGTAGCCGGCGAGCGCCTGCGGTACGTTCTCGTCGGTCGCGCGCTGGCGCGCACGCTCGGCATTGAGTTGTGGGTTGGTCTGGTAGGCTTTTGCCAATGCCTCCGGCAGGGCCTCGGCAGATGCGGCCGAGGGCAGGGCGCACGAGAGCGCCAGCGTGGTCCATGTCGCAAGCACAGGACCCACGCCCGATCGACGCCGCGTCATCACGCGACCAGCTCTGGCGGCACGCCCAATCATGTAATCCCGCTAAACCCCGGCTGTCCGCCCCCGCCGACGGTGGCCTCTTAACTGTTTAACCAGCCGGGGTCGCGCAGGCAAACTGCCGCGGGGAAAACTCCCATCTATTCCGTGCTTGTTGCAGGTGCGTCACAGCATTTTTGCGAAAAGACGCCAGAGGCTTACACCAGCCTGACCGCTCGCTCGCGTCACCGGTTCTTGTTCACCGGCTTGCGCTTCTCGATGAACGCCGCCATGCCCTCGGAGCGGTCTTCGAGTGCGAAGGTCGAGTGGAACAGGTTGCGCTCGACGCTCATGCCCTCGGCAAGCGTCGTCTCGAAGGCGCGGTTGACCGCTTCCTTGGCCATCGCGGCTGCCGGGCGCGACATCGAGGCGATCTTCTCGGCGGCGGCCATGACCTCGTCCATCAGCTTGTCGGCCGGCACGATGCGGCTGACGAGGCCGCTGCGCTCGGCTTCCGCCGCATCCATCATGCGGCCGGTGAGGCAGAGGTCCATCGCCTTGGACTTGCCGATGGCGCGGGTCAGGCGCTGGGTGCCGCCGATGCCGGGAATGGTGCCGAGGGTGATTTCGGGTTGGCCGAACTTGGCGGTGTCGGCGGCGATGATGAAGTCGCACATCATGGCGAGCTCGCAGCCGCCGCCGAGCGCGTAACCCGCGACCGCGGCGATGGTCGGCTTGCGGCAGCGCGCGACGCGGTCGCCGCCGATCGCGGCGAAGTCTTCGGAGAACATGTCGATGAAGCCCTTCGGCTGCATCTCCTTGATGTCGGCGCCGGCGGCAAAGGCCTTCTCGCTGCCGGTCACCACGATGCAGCCGATGGCATCATCGGCCTCGAGATCGTCGACGGCCGCGGCGATCTCGCGGAAGACGCCGAAGGAGAGCGCATTGAGCATCTTCGGCCGGTTCAGCTTGATGATGCCGACCGCGCCTTTGCTCTCGACGATGATGTGTTCGAACGTGCTCATGCTCCACCCACGCTTTTGATTGGGCGGGCAATGTGCCTGCTGGCGCGGTGGGCTTCAAGAGCCCAAGGAAGCCTTCGGAACAAGGCGGCCCGGAACACGCTGCAAGTCGCGCGTTCCAGGCCAGGCCGGGAAACTTAGGCCAGCAAACTTAGGCCAGAAACTCAGGCCGGGAAACTTAGGCCATGAACATGCGCGCGGCGGACGCCAAGGTCAGCAGCGTGCCCACGCCGATGAAGATCTTGCCGATCAGGGAGCTCTGGTCCCAGGCCGAGCTCTGATGGCTGCTGGCCATCACCGGCGCGGGACGCGGCTGCGCCTCGGTTGCGGCAAGCACCGCCTTCTGGGCGGGTGGGTTGTCCTGTTGCGCGGCGCGGTCGAGATCGTTCGGCTGGTCGGGAGCGACGATCTGGCTTTCGGCATTCGGGGCCGCGGTATTATCGGCCGCCGCCTGGACGTTGTCGTTGGCGCGGCCGGTCATGGCGGAGGCCGCAGCCGCGGGCGGCGTATCGGCGGCGGCAAACTGCGCATTGGCGTTGGCGACCTCCTGCGGCATCCGGCTCCAGGCGGGCAGGCCGCTATCGGCCTTGTCGCCAGTCTTGTCGGCAGTCTTGGCCTCGCCGGCCTTGGCCGTGGTGTCCTTGCTGTCGGCCTTGTCGCCGGAGGACTTCTGCGCCGTCTTGCTGCTGGTGCGGCGAGAAGACTGGTGCCGATGCTTGCCCGGCTTGACCGCGTCGGCCTGTTTGCCCGCGCTGTCCGATTGGCTGCTCGTGGTCGAGGCTGGCGCCGCCTGTGCAGCGCCTCCGAACAGCAGGAAAAGCCCGGCAAGAAGAATCAGGGCAGCGCGCCCGCTGGTATTCATCATGTGACGATCTCCCCAATTCACCCCTCCCCGGGACCGAACAGAGACGCCGCGAGGTGACGACAGCGGGGCAGAAAAGGGGAATCTTCGGGCAACACTGGGCAAAAGCGGGGCAAGCCGTCCCCTCGCGGCCGGCCGCCGGGTGCGGACGGGACCGATCGGTGTTATGAGCCGTCGCGAGTTTTTGCGGCCGCATCGGAGCACCGGTTCCCAGGTTGATCACGAGTTCGTGATCGCGCGGGGCCGGCGTAACAAATTGAAAGAGCGGCCGAATTGCATGGTGAGGGGCGCGCGTGCGCGGACGTGAGGACGAATGGACCGGCCTGATGCGGTCGGCCATGGCAGGCGATGATGCGGCGTATCATCGCCTGCTGAAGGCGGTCACGCCGGTGCTGCGCGCTGCCGCGAGGCGCGGCCTGGCGCGGGCCGGGCAGCCTCCCGACCAGGCCGAGGATATCGTGCAGGAGATTTTGTTGGCGGTGCACCTGAAGCGGCACACTTGGGACAGCGAAGCGCCCTTCGCGCCCTGGCTGTTCGCGATCGCCCGCAACAAGCTGATCGATGCGCTCAGGCGCCGCGGCAGGCGCGTCTTCGTCAACATCGACGATTTCGCCGAGACGCTGCCGGGCGAGGCGCCGCAGGAGACGGCTTCCGCGGGCGAGGTTGCGGCGCAGCTGGGCGCGCTGCCGCAGCGCCAGCGCGACGTGCTGCAGTCGATCGCGGTCGAGGCCGCCTCGATCAAGGACACGGCGGCGAAGTTTTCGATGAGCGAAGGTGCCGTGCGGGTCGCGCTGCATCGCGGCCTTGCCGCACTGACTGCCAAACTGCGGGACCACTAGTCATGGATACCGATCAACTCATTCGCTCGCTTGCGGCCGACAACGCCCATCGCGCGCCGCGCGTCGGCGCCGTGCTGACGATGGCGCTGCTGGTGGCCGCGCCGCTGTCGATCCTGATCTTCGCGACCTTCCTCGGTATGCGCGCCGACGTGATGAGCGCGATGGGCAATCCGTTCTTCGACATGAAGTTCGCGGTGACGCTGTCGCTCGCGATTCCCGCGATCATCGTCAGCCTGCATCTGTCGCGGCCCGAAGCCCTGCTGCGCGGCTGGGGCTGGCTGTTGCTGCTTCCCGTCGGCCTGCTTGCAGTTGCGATCGGCAGCGAGGCGATGATGGCGCCGGCCATGCCGATGACGATGCGGCTGATGGGCAAGAACTCGAGGACTTGCCTGATGGCGATCCCCGCGATGTCGCTGCCGCTGCTTGCGGGGGCGCTGATCGGCCTTCGCCACGGCGCGCCGTCGCGCCCTGCGCTTGCCGGTGCACTCGCCGGCCTGGTCTCGGCCGGACTTGCCGCGACGCTCTATGCCTCGCACTGCACCGACGATTCACCGCTGTTCGTCGCGACCTGGTACACGATCGCGACCGCGGTGGTGACCGTGATCGGGGCGGCTGTGGGATCGAGGGTGTTGCGGTATTAGAGCGTTTTCGAGCGAAGTGGATACCGGTTCGCGTAAAGAAAACGCGTCAAAACAAGAACCGACCCGGCGGCTTCACGCCGCCGGCGTCGCGCCCTGCATGCGGTGGAAGCGCAGCACCTGCTGCGCGGTGGAGCTGCGCAGGGCCTCGTAGGTGTCGCGCAGCGCCAGCATGTCCGCCGTCGCGCCGCCTGACAGTTTCTCGCGCATCGCGATAATCGCGCGCACGCTCGACCATTGCATGCCCGCGACCTTGGCGAGGATCATCACGCCCTCGGTGCGGCTTTCGATCATCATGGTCTCGGCGGTCTCGACCGCAACGCCCGCGAGCGCGGCGAGCCCGGCATTGGTCTCGTCGAACTTGCCCTGTTCGGCGAAGGTGGTGACCTGGAATTCGTTGAGGCGGCCGTCCTCGTGCAGCGACTTCACCAGCGCGCGCGCCATTTCCGTTTGCCTGGTCATGGCGGCGGCGCGGACCCGCTGAGCCGCCTCCTGCACCACGCTCGACACCTCGTCCGCGAGCTCGGGATGCGCAGCCTCCAGCTTCCTGCGCACGCTCAGGGACGCCTTCGCAACCAGCTTCAGGTAGTGATGGCGCGGCAGGCTGGGCCGCAGGCCGATGCAGGTGGCGAGGCCGTCGTCGCGCCCGGCGCGCGTGACGAGGTCGGTGAGACTTTCCTCGGAGAGCCGCGCGCCCGGATTGCTGACTGTTGATTGCACGACGTCCTCGTTGCCCCGCGTCACCAGCACGTCGGTCAGCGCTTCCGACAGCACCCGCCGCAGCGAGATCGCCTTCAGATGGGCCTGGCCCCGCGTGCGCGCGATCTGGATCAGCGTCGCCTCGTCCAGCCGTTCCGATTTCGTCAGCACGGGTCCTGCGACCTCGATGACCTCGTCGAGCGCCAGCGTGCGGATGATCTTCGGCGGCGCGGCCGCGATCGGGGCGAGGCGATCGGCAAGCAGCGCCCTCGCCGACGTCTCGATCTGCTCGATCAGGCATTCGAACACGTCGTCGAACACGCGGATGTGGTCGTCGGAATAGTCCACCGCGTTGCCCACGAAGAGATCGGTGACGCGGCGCAATGTCTCGACTCGCCGCGCGACGGTGCCGTGCGAGAGTGCGGCCTGCAATTCTTCAAGCAAATTCTCGGATGATTTCTCGGATTTGGATCTCATTGCCCTGTCCTGGAGCGTTCGGTCCGGTGGAGCCTCTGGCGCCCCGGGAGAAAATGGATTGGTCAGTTCGTTACGATGCGGTTGCGCCCTTGCGCCTTGGCGGAATAAAGCGCGCTGTCGGCGCGCGCGAGAAACGTGTCGGCAGTATCATTGTCGCGAAGCGTCATGACGCCCGCTGAAATCGTCACGTGCATGCCCGGAGAAAATGCGCTCCAGTCGAGCTCGGCGACGACGCGGCGCAGGCGCTCGAGCATGCGCGAGGCGGCGTCGCCTTCGGTATCCGGCAGCAGCAGCAGGAACTCCTCGCCGCCGTAGCGACCGAAACTGTCGGCCGGACGGATGTTGGCGAAAATCGTGATCGCGAAGGTGCGCAGCACCTCGTCGCCGACGGGATGGCCGTGGGCGTCGTTGATGCGCTTGAACCAGTCGAGGTCGATCAGCGCGATCGCGCAAGGCCTCGATGCGCGCCGCGACGTTTCGATCTCGGCGTCGAGCAGACGCATGATGCAGCCGCGGTTGTAGGAGCCGGTCAGCTCGTCGAGCTCGGCCAGTTCCTCGATGCGCTGATAGGCGGCCTTCAGCTCGATGCTGCGCTGATACAGAATCTTGCGCAGCGTGGCGCCGAACAGCCCGAGGAAGGCGCACTGGCCGATCACCAGCACGAAGCACAGCATCGAGGCGGTCCGCTGGAGCTTCGTCGCGACGGGCATGCCGATCGGCAGGTCGGAGGCGAGGAACACGGCGGCAAGGCCGACGGTCGCAAGCGCCCAGGTCAGCATCGCCTGGGTCGAGGCCATGCGCAGCGTGCCGAAGGCGAAGATCAGGAACAGCACGCTGATGAAGGCGATGCCGATGGTCGGGGCCGACAGCAGGAATACGAATTGCAGCGCCATATGCGCCGAGATCTGGAAAACGGTGAGATAATGGTCGGTGAATTTGTCGCCGATGCCGGCCTCCGACAGCACGGTGAAGGTGCCGATGATCAGCAGGCCGCCGACCCAGAACAGCGAGGCAATGTCGATCGAGATCACGCCGTCATAGGCGTAGAGCAGCAGGACGGAGGCGCCGAGCGAGTAGCTTGCCACCTGGCCGATATACATCTGGCGGCGCTGCCAGGCCCGGCGCGCCCGGACCTCCGGCGCCGCCGCCACGGGCGTGAGGACGAAATCCGCGACCTCAGCGGCATTCCTCTCGGGAAGCGACGTCGCGGCCGTGTTCATGGTCCCGCCAATGGTGGATGTCAGCCCAAAAATCTACGTGGCAAGCCTTTAGGTTTGGTATCCTTGGAAATCGAATCCGAAGCGTGCAGCGCGGAACAGGATGACCTTGGCCGGACGGGGGAATTTGCCGGCGGTTAGGCATCGTTTGCGATGCGGTCGAGCCAAAGCGGGGGTTCGTGAGACATACGTCGTGCAGGACTGCTATGGAACCGGACTTGATCGGCCCGCCCGTGCCGGGCAGGCAATCCGCAGGAAAGTGTTTCAGTATTATGTTACCGATCTGGATTGAGGCGGGCGCCCGCCGCAGGTGGGGCAAGAAAAGCGCATGTATGTGGGGCAGATCACACGGGTCCCCGTACGATCGCGGTAGGTTGAACAATTTTGCACCGCCCGTCGAACCCTCCGCCACATCGACCCGACCAACCTTGCGAGACGAGCTTTGAGCGTGACACAGGCGGCTTCGGACGAGGTCCTGATCGCCAGGATCGCTCAGGGCGACCGGCTCGCCATGCAGGTGCTGTACGGGCGGCACCATGTCAGGGTCTACAGGTTCGGGCTGAGGCTCGTGCGGGACGAGCAGGCGGCGGAAGACCTCATCAGCGAGGTGTTTCTCGACGTCTGGCGTCAAGCCGGCAAGTTCGAAGGCCGATCCGCCGTATCTACCTGGCTGCTGGCAATCACCCGATTCAAGGCCCTCTCGGCGCTCCGGCGCAGGAAGGATTTTGAACTGGACGAAGACGCCGCGAACGCGATCGAGGACCAGTCCGATGATCCGGAAACGGTGGTGCAGAAAAAGGATACCAGTGCAGCGTTACGGGAGTGCCTGACGGGCCTCTCGCCGGAACATCGGGAAATCGTCGATCTCGTCTACTACCACGAGAAGTCCGTGGAAGAAGTCGCCGAAATCGTCGGGATCCCGGAGAACACTGTGAAGACGCGCTTGTTCTATGCGCGCAAGAAACTGGCCGAACTGCTAAAGGCAGCCGGCGTTGAGCGAGGCTGGCCATGATGGCTTTGAGCAAGAAGATGCTGGAGCAAGAGCCCAGTGAAATTGAACTGCTGCTGCCCTGGCACGCCGCCGGCACGCTGAACGCGCGCGATGCCCGCCGCGTCGAGGACGCGCTGGCGCGCGATCCGGAGCTCGCCAAGCAGTATGCCGCGATCCGCGGCGAGTACGAAGAGACCATCCATCTGAACGAGAGCCTGGGTGCTCCGTCGGCGCGCGCGATGCAGAAGCTGTTCACCGCGATCGATGCCGAGCCGGCGCGTGCTGTCGGTTCGCTGCCGCTGTCGGCGCGCATTGCGACCTTCTTCGCGAGCCTGTCGCCGCGGACGCTGGCCTGGTCGGCGAGCCTGGGCGCCATCGCGCTGCTGCTGCAGGCTGGCATCATCGGCGCGGTGCTGATGAAGACCCAGACCGCGACCTTCCAGACCGCCTCGCTGTCGACCGGCGCGCCGATCACGCGCGAACTCGGTGCATCCTCAGCACCGGCTCGCGCCCTGGTGCGCTTCACGCCCGAGGCGCGTGTCGCCGACATCACGGCATTGCTCGACAGCTACCAGGCGTCGATCATCGGCGATGCCAAGGGCGGCATGTTCCGCCTCCAGTTCGACAAGGCGATGAGCCAGGACGAGCTCGCCGCGCTGCTCGCCAGGATGCAGCGCGAGAAGTTCGTCAACCTCGCCGTTGCGGCGCCGTAGGGCGCCTCTGAACCGATGACGCGCAAGTCCGAGAGTAAGTTGCGAGCCGCGGCCTACGCCTCGTCGGTCGGGGCCGCGCTGTTGCTCGCCGCCTGCCTCGGCGTCGAGGTCGCGCAGGCGCAGGCGATCATGCGCACGCCCACCATCAGCGTTCCCTCGCGCACGCCCACGATCTCTCCCAGCATCGCCGCGCGGGCGGTGAGCATCGGCCGCGGCCCGGGCCCGATCACGACGACCGCCCGGATCCCTTCGACGCGGATCGGGACGCCGGTGCTGCCCTATGCGCGCTATTCGCCTAATCTCTACTCCAGCTGCACGGCGCCCTATCGCGATGCCGACGGCGAATGCCTGGCGCAGCCGAATGCGGGCGGCGAGGGCAACGGAAAATCGGGCAAGAAGGCTGCCAGCAAGGGACGCGGCAACAACACGCCGGTTGCGGTGAACCAGCGCATCTTCGCCGGCGAATTCGTCGCCGAGATTGACGGCGCCCTGTCGGTGACGGAGGCCGACGAGCTCGCGCGTCGCCACGGCCTCGCGCGCGTCGCATCCGAGAATTTTCCGCTGATCGGGGCGACGTTCGGCCTGTTCCGCATCACCGATGGCCGGCCCACCGAGACGGTGCGGCGCGAATTCGCCGCGGATGGCAGTGTGCGCTCGGTTCAGCCGAACTTCCGCTACGCGCTCCAGGACCAGAAACCCGCCGTGCCGGTCGAGGGCGACCCGGCGCAATACGCGCTGGCAAAGCTTCGCCTGCCGCAGGCGCACACGCTGGCGCATGGCGCCAATGTGACGGTTGCGGTGATCGACTCCGGGATCGATGCCAAGCACCCCGAGCTCGCCAATTCCATCTCCGATAATTTCGACGCGCTCGGCAGCGCCGAGGGCCCGCATGTTCACGGCACCGGCATTGCGGGCGCCATCGTGGCGCATGCCAAGCTGATGGGCAGTGCGCCCGAGGCGCGCATCATCGCCATCCGCGCCTTCGGCGGCACCACGGGCGGCGCCGAGAGCTCGTCCTATATCATCCTGCGTTCGCTGAATTATGCCGCAGAACACGGCGCGCAGATCGTCAATATGAGCTTTGCAGGTCCCAAGGACGCTGTGATCGAGCGCGCCATCGCGGCGACCGCGGCGCGCGGCCTCGTGCTGATCGCGGCGGCCGGCAATGCCGGCGCGAAATCGCCCCCGCTCTATCCCGCCGCCAACCCCAACGTGATCGCGGTCAGCGCGACCGATCAGCAGGACAAGCTGTTCTCGGCCTCCAACCGCGGCAATTACATCGCGCTGGCTGCGCCCGGCGTCGACATCTTCCTGCCGGCGCCCGAGGGCAAATACCAGATGACGTCGGGAACCTCGTTCTCGGCCGCCTATGTCTCCGGCGTCGCGGCACTGCTGCTCGAGCGCAACTACGCACTCAAGCCGGAAGCGCTGCGCATGACGCTTGCGAAGACCGCGCGCGATCTCGGCTCACCCGGACGTGATGATCTGTTCGGCGACGGCGAAGCCGACGCGTTTGCCGCGGTGATGGCCATTCCCGCCAACAGTGCGACGCCGGTTGCGGCTGCGTCCGGTACAACAAAACGTGAAGATGCCGACAAGCGTCGCGATGAGCCGGGGATCCGCGCGATCGAGCAACCCTCGCTGTCGAGCGCAGGCGATAAAGCCGCGATTTCTCAGGCGGATAGGCCGGCGACGCGATAGCTTCTGCGACAACTTTGCGCGCACGCCGAAGGCTAAAAAATCAAACGCCGAATTTGAACGTTCAGCCCGCTAGCACGACCAAATTATGTGGGAGCGGTCATCCCTCCCCATCAGTCATATCAGGCGCGAGCGCCCATCCACCCCAAGCGCCCATATGGCTCGACCCGTCCGGTTGTCCCCCCGGACGGGTCTTTTCTTTTTTTGCATCCGATTCCTTGAAGCGATATTCGGAATCAGCTTCCGGTTGAGCGATCACGGTGGCGCCGAGCGCCAGCGTCGATCAAGTGCCGCGCACGTCCGTCATGCTTGTGCGAAGCTTGACTCGAAATCACAGCAATTCTCCGCGCGACTACGGTCTTTCATGACGGACGGCGCGTCGTTGCTGGACAAGTCAAAACTTTTCCACAAAATATTCATGTCGCGTCTAAATTGATTCGTGTGCGTTGCGTCCCCCGCGTCCGTGTTTTCTCCCAACGGGCTGGTTCATGACACATCGCCAAGAGTCTGGTTACGCGCCCTTCCGCGCGGAGGCTTGCAGTCGCGAAGTTGCGGCGCGCTGGTGCACTCTCGCCGAACAGCGGTTGGAACATCTCTCCGAGACGTTCGAGACCGGCCGCTGGCGCCGCTATCACTCCGAGCTCGCCTTTCTCGAGAACATCCAGGAAGCCAAGCGCGCCGTCCAGACCTGGCGCGCCATCGCCACCGGCGGGGACGTCGCTGCGGCAGCCGCGAGCGTCACCTCCGCATTCGGCTGGTCGCCGGCGACGATGCCTCGCGTGTTTCCGCGCGATCAGCAGGCGCAGACCGTGCAGCCCAAGACCGTGCAGCCCAAGACCGTGCAGCCAAAGACCGTCCACATCACCCCCGAGACCGCCGAGCCGGTCAGGCTCGATCCCAAGCCGGATGTTCTCGCCGAAGTCCCCGAAGCCCCGCTTGTGCCGCTGGCTGCGCCCGTGGCGATAGCCTCGTTCACCGCGCCTGCCGCGCTGTCGCCGCTCAGGGCTCCCGCTGCGAGGGCGGCGTCAACCGCACCCGTTGTGAGGCCGCCGGTGGCTCTGCCCGCTGCGATGGCCCCGCGCACCACGCCTGCGGTGTGGCCACCGGTTGCCGCGCCTGCCGCAATGGCGTCACCCACAGCGCCCGCGGTGAAGCCGCCGGTCGCGACGCCTGCTGCAATGGCAACCCTCCTGCCACAGTTCGCTCCGCCGGCCGCCGAAATCGTCGCAGCCCCCGAGCGCGTCGTCGAATTCACCCTCAGCCTCGACGGCATCGAGGCGAAGTACCCGCTGCTCAGGAACGCGTTCTAGCGGATCACTCGATGGCGGCCGCGCCTTCTCCCACCCCGTCATCCTGAGGCGCGAGCCATGGGACGCAACGCGTCCTACGGCAAGCCTCGAAGGATGAACGGCCCGGCTGTGGCCGCGCCGCGCTATTTGTTCGGCTTGGGCTGTCCCGCGCGCCGTCGCGCAAGCTGGCTTACCGACTTCCAGTCCGAACGAATAAGCGCTTCCTTCTTGGCACGACTCCAGCCCTTGAGCTGCCGCTCGGCAGCGATGCCGTCCGTGATGCGATCGAAGTACTCGGACCAAACCAGGACGACGGGGCGCCTCGAATAGGTATATCCAGGATAAGCACCGGCATTATGCTCGTCGACCCGCTTGGACGTGTCCTCGCCGGTGGCGCTGCCAATGTAGAAAGAGCCGTCCGCGCATCTCAGCATGTAGACATAGACGCCCACAACATCATCCTTCGAGGCTCCCCGTACGGCGCTGCGCACCGTACGGCTCGCACCTCAGGATGACGGCAGCGTTTTGGTTGTCAAGTTTTTGTGAAACAACCTCAGGCTATTCCGTCATCCTGAGGCGCGAGGCATGGGACGCAGCGCGTCCCTTGGAGAGCCTCGAAGGATGAACGGCCCGGCTGTGGCGGCGCACCTACCGCCGCACCGCGTTCCCGCCGATCACCACCTGCGCAAACCGCTGGGCGCCGTCGGCCGACAGGTCCGCCGTCACCGCGCGCGCGTGGTCGAGGCCGACCACGGCGCCGCGCGGGGTTTCCGAGATCATGTTGTTGTTGACGAGCGCGGTGCCGGCGCCGGGCACCACGGAGACGCCGACGCCGGCCAGCGCCTTGCGGATCACATTGCCCGTGATCGCGACGTCGCGCAGATATTTGCCCCAGCCGGCGACGATGCCGTAGGACGGCGCGTTCTCGATCACGTTGCCGGTCACCGAGGTATCAGCCTCGATGTAGATGCCGACGCCGGCATCGTCATCCGGCGCGGTGCCGATGGGGCGCTTCGGGATCAGATTGCGGATGATGTTGCCCTGGACCACCGCGATGCGGCCGCCCTCGTTGAAATTGCAGACGGAGACGCCGACCGCGGCGCCGTCGACTGTGTTGTTGGCGATCACGGCGGCCTCGAACGCGAACTCGGAATACAGCGCGACCTCGCGCACGTTGCTGACGCTGTTGCCTGATATGTGGATGTTGGAGGCCGAATTGCCGCGCACCGCGGAATAGTCGCAGTTCCTGATGCGGTTGCCGCGCACGATCACATTGCCGGCGCGGAAGGCGTTGATGGCATTGCCGTACTGCCCGGAGCCGCCGGGCCCGGCCTTGATGTTCTCGATGCGGTTGTCGGCCACCAGCGTGCCGTCGTCGCCGATCGAGGTACGCAGGATCTCGATGCCGTTGTCATTGGTGTCGAGAATCGTGTTGCGCGAGACGCTGAGGCCCCTGGCGTCGAAGGAGACCACCGCGGTCACCGCAATATTTGTGAAGATGTTGCCGGAGATGTCGCCGGCGACCTGCTCGAGCCAGATGCCGCTGCCGCCCGAGTTCGTGATCTCGCAATCGGCGATGCGCACATCGCGCCCGCCGAGCGCATGGATTAGGCCGCGTCGCGTCGGCAGCGGAATGCCGGCGCCGTCGAAGGTGATGCCGGTGAGGCCGATCGCATCGGAGCCGTCGCTCTGGATCGCCGAGGCGCCGCCGGTGAAGACGAGTTTGGTCGCGCCGCGCACGCCGATCAGTTGCGCGCCATTCGGCAGCCGCAGCAATCCGCTGCGGTAGACGCCGGGAGGCAAGGCAAGCGGAATTTGCGCCCGCGCGGCCTCGTCGATCGCGCGCTGCAGCGGGCGGGTCTGGTCCTCGCTGCTGCCGGGCCGCACGCCATATTGGGTGGCATCGCGGCCGAGCAGCGACGTCAGCGGCGCTGCGCGTGCGGCGTCGGCCGGCATGGCCAGCGCGCCGGCGATGCCAGCGGTCGAAGCCCCGATGAGGTGACGGCGATTGAGGTCCATGATGCGTCCTCCGGCGGACGCGGGGGTCCGCAGCGGTTAGGTAGCGCAGGGCGGCCGGGGCCGTGGGGATTGTTCGCGGTAGGGTTAAATGTTTACGCAGCCGTAGGGTGGGCAAAGCGCAGCGTGCCCACCATTTTCACCATCGATGCGGAAGCATGGTGGGCACGGCGCTACGCGCCTTTGCCACCCTACGAAACCGGCGTGTTCCGCGCCTTCCTTGCCAATCCCACCATCTCCATCAGCATCGCTTCCCCCGCATCCACCAGCTCGTCCAGCGTGATGCGCGGCGCACCCTTGCGCCGCACCGCGCCGCTGCGTGCCAGCAGGGGAATATGGATGAACGCCGCAAGCTTCGGTCCGCCCGCCCTGACGTTCTCGATCGCGCGCCAGCTCAGATAGTTGCAGAGATAGGCGCCGGCATCGCGCGAGGCGCGCGCGTCGATGCCGGTGAGGCGCGCGGCGCGCAGCAGCCGTGCCGTGTGCGGGCCGAACATCATCGCGTCGGAATGGCCGGCGATGCCGCGCTTGCTGGAGCGGGTGTTGGCGGCATCGGGCCAGAGCATGGTGACCGCGTTGCGCGCCCGGGTCTCGATGCGCAGGTACGGCGTGCGGGCGGCGAGACCGAACATCAGGAGCGCGTCGGGCATTTGCGCGGCGAGCACCTCGGGCAATTGCCGGTCGACCGCAGCATAGGTGACGGGGAAGATGTGGCTGGCGATCGCGACATTATCGAGCGCCGGCCGGCGCAGTTGCGTCAGCCGTGCCACCAGCGGCTGGGTCGGATTATAGGAGGCGCCGGGAAACGGTCCGAACCCGGTGAGGAGAATGCGGAGCTTGTCGCTCATTGCAGCAACTCCAGGATCTGCTCGGCGGCGAGCCCCGGCGTGAGATGGCCTTCGGCGACTTCGGCCTCGATCTTGCGAACCTTGGTCCGCACCGAGGCCTCGCTGCGCAGCCGCGCCAGCATGCGCTGCTCCAGCATCGACCACATCCACTTCACCTGCTGCTCGCGCCGCCGCGCGGCGAAATCGCCGGACGCATTCATCGCCTTGCGGTGATCCAGAACCTTCTGCCAGATCTTTGCGATACCGTCGCCGGTCAGGGCCGAATAGGTCTCGACCGGCGGATGCCAATGCTCGGATCGCGGCGCCAAGATATGCAGCGCGCCGCGATAATCGGCAGCGGTGATCTTGGCGCGCTTGAGGTTGTCGCCGTCGGCCTTGTTGATCGCGATCATGTCGGCGAGCTCGACCAGGCCCTTTTTGATGCCCTGCAGCTCGTCGCCACCGCCCGGCAGCATGAGTGCGAGGAAGAAATCGGTCATGTCGCAGACCGCGGTCTCGGACTGGCCGATGCCGACGGTCTCGACCAGCACGACGCCGAAGCCGGCCGCCTCGCACAAGAGCATCGCCTCGCGCGTCTTGGCGGCGACGCCGCCGAGCGTGCCCGAGGACGGCGAGGGGCGAATGAAGGCGTCGGCGGAGGCCGCGAGGCGCGCCATCCGTGTCTTGTCGCCGAGGATCGAGCCACCGCTGCGCGCCGAGGACGGATCGACCGCGAGCACCGCGACCTTGTGGCCCTGTTCGATCAGATAGGTCCCGAGCGCATCGATGGTGGTGGATTTGCCGACGCCGGGCGAGCCGGTGATGCCGACGCGAAACGCCTTGCCGGTGTCCGGCAGAAGCTTCTGCACCAGCTCCCGCGCCAGCGCCTGATGGTCGGCGCGCCGGCTCTCCACCAGCGTGATGGCCCGCGCGAGCGCCGCGCGGCTGCCGGCGCGCAGGTCGCGGGCGAGGGTTTTGATGTCGAGCGAGGCCTTCTTCTCAGTCATGCCCTGCTTTACAACGCCGAGGGGAGGCAGGCGAGGGCCGCCCGCCCGATATCACCGGGATGTCGCCGCGGCCGTCTGCATCGGTTTCACCTTCCGCCACACCCACACCATCACCGGCCAGAGCAGGGCGCCGATCGCCATGGCGGCGAGGATGGCGGCGACCGGGCGCTCGAAGAACGGCAGGATGCTGCCGTCGGACTTGATCAGCGAGGTCACGAAGGCCTGCTCGACCATGGTGCCCATGACGATGCCGAGCACCATCGCGGCGACGGGATAGCCGTTCGCCTCCATGACGTAGCCGATCACCCCGAAGGCGGCGACCGTGACGACGCCGAACATGTTGTTGCCGATCGCGAACGAGCCGACCGCGCAGCACAGCATGATGATCGGCATCACGGTCGAGCGCGGCGCCAGCAGGATGTAGGCGGCGACGCGGATCATCGCGATGCCGAGCGGGATCATCAGGATGTTCGCGATGATGAACATGAGGTAGATCGCGTACATGCTCGACGCCTTCTCGGTGAACAGCGTCGGGCCCGGATTGAGGCCCTTCATGTAGAGCACGCCGATCGCGATCGCGGCGATGGTGTCGCCGGGGATGCCGAACAGCAGCGAGGGTACCCAGCCGGAGGCGATGCTGGCATTGTTGCTGGCGCCGGCCTCGACCAGGCCCTCGACATGGCCGGTGCCGAACTTTTCCTTCTCCTTGGAGAAGCGCTTCGACATCGCGTAGGAGACCCAGGCCGCCATGTCGGCGCCGGCGCCGGGCAGCACGCCGATGATGATGCCGACGATGTTCCCGCGCGTCATCTGCCAGTGATACTTCTTCGTCAGCAACCACTGGCCGGCCATGATGCTTCCGAATTTTCGGCGCGGCAGCGGCGGTGGTTCCGGCGTCAGCATCGCGCGCATCACCTGCGCCACCGCGAACACGCCGACGAGGGCCGGGATCGGCTCGATGCCGCCGAACAGGTCCGTAATGCCAAATGTGAAGCGCGGGATGCCGCCGGGATTCTCGATGCCGATGCAGGAGACGAGCAGGCCGATGAACATGCCGGCGATCGCCTTCACCGGCGAGGAGCGCGCCACCAGCGTGGCGCACATCAGGCCGAGCAGCGCCAGCCAGAAATATTCGAAGGTCGAGAACGACAGCGCGATCTCGGCGAGCGGCGGCGCCAGGATCATCAGCGACAGTACGCCGGCGATGCCGCCGACCGCGGAGAACCAGACGCCGGCACCGAGCGCAAGCTCGGCCTGGCCCTTGCGGGTCATGGCATAGGCCTCATCCGCATAGGCCGCGGAGGCTGGCGTGCCGGGAATGCGCAACAGCGCGCCGGGAATGTCGCCGGAGAAGATCGCCATCGAAGACGCCGCCACGATGGTCGCGATCGCCGCGATCGGCGACAGGTAGAAGGTGACGGGGACGAGCAGGGCGGTCGCCATCGTCGCCGACAGGCCCGGCAGCGAGCCGATGACGAGGCCGTACACGGAGGCTGCGAACATCGCGATGATGACCTCCCAGGTGGAGATCAGCGCGAAGGCATCAATCAGGGTCTTGAGCATGGGATTACCAGGGCGTCGGCAACAGGCCGGCGGGCAGCGGCACGCGCAATAGCTTGCCGAAGATGAGGTGGATGGCGAAGGGCGACAGCGCGGCGAGCGGCAGCGCCAGCTTCCACTTGGCGCCGAGCGCGGTCGAGGTGACGTAGACCATGATCGCCGCGGTGATGATGAAGCCGAGCCGGTCGGCGGCAAAGACGTAGAACAGCAGCAGCGCCGGCGGCAGCAAGGCGCGCAGGCCGTAGAGCTTGCCCTGGAGTTTTCCTTGCGGCGGCGGGGCAGCTGCCTGGCCGTCCTCGAACGGGATGAGCTCTTCCTCCTCTTCGAAGGAATGGCCGATGCCGAACACGATCGCGAGCCCGCACAGCGCGAGGCCCGTGCCGATCACCAGCGGAAACACGTTGGGGCCGACCGGCTGCCCCGGCACCGGCGGCAGGATGTAGCCGCCATAGGCGGCAGCCGCGCCGAGCACGACGAGAAACGATCCCGTGACGGAGTCGGGAAGACGCATGGCGAGGGTCCTGTGGGCTTTCTTCTCCCTCCCCCCGTTCTTACGGGGAGAGGGGTGGGGTGAGGGGACTTTCCGCGCGAACGGTGAGAGCTGAACTCGTGGAGACTCCCCCTCACCCGGATCGCATCTGCGATGCGATCCGACCTCTCCCCGCAGGCGGGGAAAGGTGAACAATCACGCCTTGCTCAGGCCGGCCGCCTTCATCGCCTCGCCCATCTGGGCATCGCCCTTGTCCATGAAGCCGGCGAAATGGGCCGCATCGCCCCACACGGTGCCGAAGCCGCGATTGCTCATGAAGTCCTTGAACTCGGCGGAGTCGTAGACCTTTTTCAGCGCCGCGGTGAGCTTGGTGGCGATCTCCGGCGGCAGGTTCTTCGGCGCGCCGATGCCGCGCCAGGCCCCGGTGGCGTAGTCGATGCCCATCGCCTCCTTCAGCGTCGGCACGTCCTTGAAGATCGGGTTGCGCGCGGGCGCCATGATGGCGAGGCTCCTGGCCTTGCCGGCCTCGATGATGGCGCGCGCTTCCGGCACCGAGCAGGTGGTGAGGTCGAGGCCGCCGGCGGCGAGATCCTGCATCGCAGGAGCCGCGCCGTTCGAGGGCACCCAGGCGACCTGGTTGGCGGGCAGGCCCATGGCCTGCATCCAGCCGACCAGCGCCAGGTGCCAGATGCCGCCCTGACCGGTGCCCGAAGCCTTGAACTTGCCGGGAGGCGCCGCCTTGATCGCCTCCGCGAGCTCCTTCACCGTCTTGTAGGGCGAGGAGGAGGAGACCTGGATGCCGGGCGGATCCTCATTCATCAGCGCCAGCGGCGTGTAGCTCTTCGGCGTCAGCTCGGTGAGGCCCTGCCAATGCATCATCGAGATTTCGACGGTGAGCATGCCGATGGTGTAGCCGTCGGGCTGCGCGGTCGCGATCGCGCTGTGGCCGACCACGCCGGAGCCGCCGGTGCGGTTGACCACGTTGAAGGGCTGGCCGAGGTCCTTTTCCAGCAGAGCTGCGACAATGCGCGCCGTCGCATCGGTACCGCCGCCCGCGCCCCAGGGCACGATCACGGTGACCGGCCGGGCCGGATAGGCTTGCGCGAGTGCGGGCTTGAAGCCGAATGCGGCGGATGCCGCAACGGCGGCGGTCGAAGCCGCAAACGTGCGGCGCGAAATCTTGGACATGAATGCCTCCCAGCGGCGCCCGTAACACCGGGCGCTCTTGTCAATGGCGGCATTCTAGTCGGCTTTGCAGCGAGGCTGCAAGGTAGCGCTACCAGTGAGACCAATGTGCTGTGCGAAACCCGGATGCCCGCCGGCTGAGCAGTCGGAAATCGGGTGGGTTTACCCGCGCGGATCGCGATCAATGGGCGCATCACCGAACCAAGGGCAACCTCCGATGACCCAAGCCTATTACAGCGCCGTGCTGGACCATCCACTGGACACCGTCTGGTCGCTGATCCGCGATTTCAACAACTATCCCGCTTATATCGACGGGGTGAGCGAGAGCGTGATCGAAGACGACAAGCGCGGCGATGAAGTCGGCGCCATCAGACGCTTCTGTTATCTTGGAAACTGGATTCGCCAGCGCCTGGTCGAACACTCGGACCGGCAGCACATCCTGACCTATGCCGGTCTGGAAGCGCTGCCGTATCCGCAAGACGACGGGAGTCGGAGCGCGGCGCCGACGCGCTACCAGGGCACGATGCATCTGCGCCCGATCATCGAGGGCGACCGCACCCTCATCGAATGGTCGGTCGCCCTCGATACCGAACCTACGGACGCCGATCGCTGGCAGGCCCTGTTTGCCTCCTGGATCCCTGATTGGACGAATTCACTCGCGCGGACACTGGCTCGGGTCCGCCCGCAACACGATTAGCGCCCGTTCACTGCGCCTCCGCGTCACCTTTGGGTCGCGCGCCGCCGAAGAGGCGCGCGCCTTCCGCGGTGAGGTAAGGCTTCAGCGTCTCCCACGGCACGAACGCGACATATTCGCCCTCGGCGTAGGGGCCGACCGCGTAAGGCGGATAGTGGAAGGTGAGCCCGGAGCTCTTGCCTGCTTCGGTTGACGGGGCGAGCGTCACCGCACCGATCTTGAGCAGGGTCGGCTCGACGCCCTTGAACCACTCCTCCGTCGCGGTCTCGCTGGTATCGCGCTTCTTCTTCTCTGCCTTGAGCGAGGCGATCACGGCCTTGACCAGCGCCTTCATGGTGGGACCGCCATCGGCGGTCTCGGTGAAGAACGGGCGGATCGAGATGCGCTTGTTCACCGTCTTGTCCCACAGGATCGTGTTCACGTCCGAATTGGGGTGGGCGCCGTGGGTGTCCATGTAGTCGTTGCGCAAGACGCTGACATAGCGGTCGGCCACGACGGAACGAATGCTGTATTTGCGCTCGAAATCCCAGCCGCCGTCCTTGAAGAATTGCGGGTCCTGCTTGCGCGCGGCGGCGGCTTCCGCTGCGTTCTTGTCGAGCCACTTCTTGCCCTCGGTCAGGCAATCCGCGGCCAGCGCCGCATCCGCCTTGATCTTCTCGTCAAGGAAGATTCGCGCCTCGATGCTCTTGGTCTTGACGACGGCGTCGGGCTTGGGGTCGGCTGCGAAAGCCGTTGTTGCGCACGTTGCGATAAGCGCCATCGCAACGCTCAAGCTGGTGATGAATTTCAAGGGAAGTGTTCCTGCGTGGGCGTCAGAATATTTCGAAAATGTCGCCCGCAATGCGCTCCACAAAGCGAGGTGAAATGGAGTGCCGGACGGTCGCCTGCGTCTGCAAGCCAGTCGCATCCTCGATGATCTGCTCGACATCGATCAGGTTGAGCAGCGAGAAAGATGTCTCCGGTTCGACCTCGACAAGGACGTCGATGTCATCGTCCGGGCGGTAATCCTCATTGGCGCGCAAACCCAATACGGCAAGCTTTGACACGCCCTTGCCTTTGATGGCATCGGCGTTCTTGCGTATCGCAGCGACGATCTCGTCACGTGTCATGATACAATCTGGCCAGTTACGCGGCCAGTCTAGCATTTACTCCGCCGCCTCGCTATGGCCGAGCCGGGCATTCAGCTTGCGGATCAGCTCCTCGGCTGCATCCGCGATCACCGTGCCCGGCGGGAAGATCGCTTCGGCGCCGGCCGCATAGAGCGCATCGTAATCCTGCGGCGGCACCACGCCGCCGACGATGATCATGATGTCGTCGCGGCCCTGCTTCTTCAGCGCGGCCTTCAATTCGGGCACGGCTGTGAGGTGGGCGGCGGCCAGCGAGGAGACGCCGAGGATGTGCACGTCGTTCTCGACCGCCTGGCGCGCGGCCTCGTCGGCGGTTGCGAACAGCGGCCCGATGTCGACGTCGAAGCCGATATCGGCAAACGCCGAGGCGATCACCTTCTGGCCGCGGTCGTGGCCGTCCTGGCCGATCTTGGCGACCAGGATGCGGGGGCGGCGGCCCTCGGCCTCCTCGAAGGCGTCGATCAGCGCCTGAACCTTCTCGACCTGGTTGCCCATGCTGGACGCCTCCCGCTTGTAGACGCCGGTGATGGATTTGATCTCGGCGCGGTGGCGGCCGAACACTTTCTCCATTGCGTCAGAGATTTCGCCGACGGTTGCCTTGGCGCGCGCTGCGTCGATGGCGAGCGCGAGCAAATTGCCGTTGCCTTCGCCGGCCGACCGCGTCAGTGCGGCGAGCGCGGCATCGACGTCCTTCTGGCTGCGCTCGGACTTCAACCGCGTCAGCTTGTCGATCTGCAAGCGCCGAACGTTGGTGTTGTCGACCTTCAAAATCTCGATCGGGACTTCGTCGGTCGGCTTGTACTTGTTGACGCCGATCACCGCCTGCTTGCCGGCATCGATGCGGGCCTGGGTCTTGGCCGAGGCCTCCTCGATGCGCAGCTTGGGCACGCCGGCCTCGATCGCCTTCGCCATGCCGCCGAGCTCCTCGACCTCCTGGATGTGGCCCCACGCCTTGGCCGCGAGATCGCGCGTGAGCCGCTCGACGTAATACGAGCCGCCCCAGGGATCGATGATGCGGGTGGTGCCGCTCTCCTGCTGCAGGAACAGCTGAGTGTTGCGGGCGATGCGCGCAGAGAAATCGGTCGGCAGCGCCAGCGCCTCGTCGAGCGCGTTGGTGTGCAGCGACTGGGTGTGGCCTTGCGTCGCCGCCATCGCCTCCACGGTCGTGCGCATCACGTTGTTGAAGACGTCCTGCGCGGTCAGCGACCAGCCCGAGGTCTGGCTGTGCGTGCGCAGCGACAGCGAGCGCGGATCCCTAGGATTGAACGGCTTCAGCAGCTTCGCCCAGAGCAGCCGTGCCGCGCGCAGTTTGGCGACTTCCATGAAGAAGTTCATGCCGATCGCCCAGAAGAACGACAGCCGCGGTGCGAAACGGTCGACATCTAAGCCCGCGGCGAGACCGGCGCGAAGATATTCGACGCCGTCGGCGAGCGTATAAGCAAGCTCGAGATCCTGCGTCGCGCCGGCTTCCTGCATGTGATAGCCGGAGATCGAGATCGAATTGTATTTCGGCATCTTTTGCGAGGTATAGGCGAAGATGTCCGAGATGATCCGCATCGAAGGCGCGGGCGGATAGATATAGGTGTTGCGCACCATGAACTCTTTCAGAATGTCGTTCTGAATGGTGCCTGAGAGCTTCTCCGGCGGCACGCCCTGTTCCTCGGCGGCGGCGACGTAGAGCGCGAGGATCGGCAGCACCGCGCCGTTCATGGTCATGGACACGCTCATCTGGTCGAGCGGAATCCCCGCGAACAGCGTGCGCATGTCGTAGATGGAATCGATGGCCACGCCGGCCATGCCGACGTCGCCGCCGACGCGCGGATGGTCGCTGTCATAGCCGCGATGGGTGGCGAGATCGAAGGCGACCGAGAGGCCTTTCTGTCCTGCAGCCAGGTTGCGGCGGTAGAACGCGTTGGAATCCTCCGCCGTGGAGAAGCCGGCATATTGCCTGACGGTCCAGGGCTGGTTGACATACATGGTCGGGTAGGGGCCGCGCAGATAGGGCGCGATGCCCGGATAGGTCTCGAGGAAATCGAGCCCGGCGAGATCGGCCTCGCTATAGGCGGGCTTCACCAGAATGCCCTCGGGCGTCAGCCACGGCTCGGCGCTGCCTGACGGCGCGGCGGTGGCGCTACGCTCGAAGGCGACATCGGCGAAATTGGGAATGCGGCTCATGGCTTCAACCATATCATAGGCGCTCAATCATGATCCGGATGCTGATGGCTGACGATGGTCGCCATCTTCTCCGGTCCGTAATTCTGCTGCGTGGTCTGGCTCGGCAGGTTGGCGATGCCGACCACCCAGCCGAGGCGGGATTCGGTGCCATATTGCCGTGTCGGCACCACGTGGTCCGGCCGGTCGAAGGCGCCGGTCATGATCTCGATGCGCGGGCCATCGATGCGGCGGAAGCTCAGGGGCGTGCCGCAGGCGGCGCAGAAATCGCGCATCGCGATCGACGAGGATTGGAACGCCGATGGCGTGCCTTTGGTCCAGGCAAAGTCCGTCTTCTCGATGTCGGCGAAGGAGGCAAAGGGCGCGCCGCTGGCCTTCTGGCACATCCGGCAGTGGCAGATCGAAATCTTGTTCGGCGACGCCGTCAGCGCAAAGCGCACCGCGCCGCATTGGCAACCACCGGTGAGAACGGGTTTGCTGGTCTCGGTCATGCCATTTCCATCCGTCGATAGGCGTCTTGCAGCGTTGCAACCGCATCACCCCCGGCGAAGACAAAACCCGTGACGCCGGCGGCCCGTAAGCCCGCCTCGGCATCAGTCGGGCGGCCTGCCAGATAGATATGTCGCCCGCCGGCCGATTGCAGGGCCTTCGCCGCAGCTTCGGCGTGTTCCGCATAGACCTTGTCGCTGGAACAAAGGCAGGCAAGCGCAGCGCCGGAGGCCTTGAAGGCGGCGGCCAGCTTGGCCGGATCGGCAAAACCCTCGCTCTCGACGGATTGGATGCCGCCGGCCTCGAAGAAGCTTTTCGCAAAGGTCGCGCGCGCCGTGAAATCGGCGGGCGTGCCGAGATTAGCCAAAAACACCTTTGGCCGCGCCCCCTGCGCCTTCAGCGCTGCATCGGATTTGTCGCGCAGCGCCTCGAACGGCGCCGCCAGCCGGATCGGCGGCAGCGCATCGAACTTGTATTTCTGTTCCCCGTAAGGCGCGAGCGTAACAGGCGTTGCCTTCAGCACCGCGGTTTCGCTCTCCTGCAAGTTCGGAAACTCGCTGGCGCCGGTCAGAACGTCGCGGCGCTTGGCGATGTTGGCATCGCGCGCCTTTCGTGCGGCCGCGACCTTGCTCTGGAACAGGCCCTGCTGGAGCGCGGCGAAGGCGCCGCCGGCTTTTTCGCTCTCCTGGAACAGCGCCCAGGCCGCTTCGCACAGCTGCGCCGTCAGCGTCTCGATGCCGCCGGCGCCGGCCGCGGGATCGCTGACCTTGGCGAGATTGCTCTCCTCCAGCAGCAGGAGTTGCGTGTTGCGCGCAACGCGGCGCGCGAACGGATCGGGCAGCCCGAGTGCCAGCGTGTGCGGCAGCACGGTGATCGCATTGGCGCCGGCGAGTCCCGCCGCGAACGTCGCCATGGTCGCGCGCAGCATGTTCACGTAGGGGTCGCGCTGCGTCAGCATGCGCCAGGCCGTATCCGTGGCAATGAACAGCGGCTTTGGCGTCAGCCCGCACGCGGTCTCGATGCGCGCCCACAACAGCCGCAGCGCGCGGAATTTTGCCATGGTCAGGAACTGGTCGGCATCCGCGGCAAGCCGCGCATAGATCATGCCCTGCGCCTGCTCGAGCGGGACACCGGCAGCTTCGATCGCGCGCAGATAAGCAACCCCGCAGGCGAGCACGAAAGCGAGCTCCTGCACTTCCGATCCGCCGGCATCGTGGATCACGCGTCCGTCGGCGGATGCGAATGGCCCCTTGAAGCCGAGCCCGGCGAAGCCCTTGACGGCACCGGTGACGGCGGGAACGATCTCCTCCCACGTATAAGGGCTGTGGCCCCACACCGCGCCGGCCGCGAGCGGGTCGAGGCCGAAGCGGATGTTGCAGGCCGCGGGATCGAGACCAGCGCTCTTCACATATTCCGCGACATGGATCGCGGCCATCCGCGATTGCGGACCAATCTCAAGCTCGATGCCGATGCCGGCATCGAGATGGACATCCTTCAAGACCTTTGCGACCGCATCGGCCGTCGGTTCCAGGCCGAAACCATGGGCGCCGTTGGCGCCGGCGAACACCAGCGCGAGCCCGGTGGCGCCGTTCTCCAGATCCTGCAAGGCCTGCGCATTCGCGAGCGCCGCGTCGGGATGGTCGATCCGCTGCACGATCTGCCAAGGCGCTGCCGCCGGCCGGCCCACCACGGGCGCCACACCCCTGGCGCGCGGATAGAGCGGATCGATCTTGATTCCGTCATAGGTCCTGCCGACCAGCTTCTCGAACGGCGCGCCCTTCAGCACGCCGTCGACCAGCTTGCGCCAGTCTTCGACGGTGGCCTTGGGAAAATCCGCCGCCAGCGGCAGGTCGTCAGTCACGGAGGTCATGCGGCGAGGGGCTCCCGAAAATCTTGTTATTCGCAGGCGAAATTGCCACGGCGGATCGTCCCTGCAAACGGTTGTTTTTGGTTAACCGGTATCCGGAAGCCGCTCAATGCCTTGCGTCGAGACGCTGGCAAGCCCGTCACGCACACGAATGCCCGAGATCACGCGGTCCGGCGCGATTTCGGCCAGCGGCACCAGCACGAAGGCGCGCTCGAACAGGCGTGGATGCGGCAGCGTCAGGTCGGGCTTCTGCAAGGACATATCGTCGTAGGCGATCATGTCGAGATCGAGCGTACGCGGGCCCCAGCGTCGTTCCTTGTCCCGCGTGCGGCCGAATTTCTGCTCGACCTTCTGCAGCACGAACAACAGCGCATGCGGATCGAGGCTGGTCTCGATCTCGACGCAGGCATTGATGAAGGGGGCCTGGTCCTCGTCGCCCCAGGGCGGCGTCGCATAGTCCGAAGAGCGCGCGATCACCGCAGCTTGCGCCATGCCGCAGATGTGCGCGATCGCCTTTTGGAACGTCGCGCGGACATCGCCGACATTGCCGCCGAGTGCGATCAGCACGCTTGCCATCAGGGATGCCGCGAGCGCGTCAGCATGATGCCGACGTCATCGAAGATCGCCGCGATCGGCGCGTGCGGCTTGTGTACGGTGATCTTCACCGCACGGATGCGCGGGAAGTGCGACAGGATGGCATCCGCAACCGCGCCGGCCGCGCCTTCCAGCAGCTTGTAATTGGTGTTCTTGAACGCCGCCGTCGTGGTCGACACGACTTCGGCGTAGGACACCGTGTCGGCGAGCCGGTCGGTGCGCGCAGGCTCGGACAGGTCGGTGTAGAGTTCGAGATCGATGACGAAGCGCTGGCCGACTTCGGTTTCGTGATCCATCACGCCATGGCGGGCATGGATCGACAGGCCGGTCACGAAGATCGTATCGGTCATTGCTTGCTCTCGATTGCGTGTGCCACCCGCAGGGCCTGCAAGGTCTCGGCGACATCGTGGGTCCGGATGATTTTGGCGCCGCGCTGCGCGGCGATCAGGTGCGCGGCGATCGAGCCGGGGAGGCGCTCTTTCGGCTCCGACGGCGACACCGAGGCGATGAAGCGCTTTCGCGAGGCACCGACCAGGATCGGCAGGCCGAACCTGTCGAGCTCGCGCAGCCGGGCGAGCGCGATCATGCTCTGCTCGGCGGTCTTGCCAAAGCCGATGCCGGGATCAAGCACGATGCTCTCGCGCGCGATGCCGGCTTTTGCGGCGATGTCCAGCGAGCGCAGGAAGAATGCCTTCATGTCCGCGACGATGTCGATGGCGGGATCGACGCTGTCGCGGTTGTGCATGACGATGACGGGGACGCCTTTTGCGGCGATCAGCGGCGCCATGTCGGCGTCGCGTTGCAGGCCCCAGACGTCGTTGGCGATCACCGCGCCCTGGTCGAGCGCGAATTTCACCACCTCCGCCTTCATGCTGTCGATCGACACGGGCACGCCGAGCGCGACGACGCCTGGCAGCACCGGTTTCAGCCGGGCAAGCTCGTCCTCGGCCGTGACGGCCTTGGCGCCGGTGTAGGGCCGGGTGGATTCGGCGCCGATATCGATGATGTCGACGCCAGCCTCGATCATCGCCCGCGCCCGCACGAGTGCCTGCTCGGGCGCGATGAACTGGCCGCCGTCGGAGAAGGAATCCGGCGTGACGTTGAGCACGCCCATCACCGCCGGGATCGGCCGGCCCACGAGCGTCCGCAGCGCATCAAGCCCGGCCGAGCCGGCCGGCGGGACGGATGGGGAGGGCGAGGCATTCATGCGCGTGGCATTGCGCTGTCGGGAAGGGGGAGTCAAGCCGGGATTGGGAGCGATTCGCGGCCATTCCGATGCGCACAGACGGCCGAGAGGAAGCGACGTTCTCGCCCACACTCCGTCATTGCGAGCGCAGCGAAGCAATCCAGGCCGTTACTGCGGAAAGATTCTGGATTGCTTCGCTGCGCTCGCAATGACGATCTGGGAGCAGTGGTACCCCACCTCTCCAGCTTGATCCGCAGCCTAATACGTGATCTTCGGCGACAGCTTCTTGGCCTTGGCGATGATGTCGCCGACCGACTTCTCCGATGGCAGGATGCGGACGAGCTTCTTCTTCTCGTTGGCCTCGCGCATGCTTTGCGCGAGCCTTGCCGGATTTCGATAGGAAAGCTCGCGCACGGTGGTGACGCCGGCGGCGCGGACCAGGCCGACCTTGGCCCGGCCCATGCCGGGGATACGCATGTAGTCGGAGACGTTGGCCCATTCCAGCAGCAGCTGCTCGCTGATGCCGGTCTTGGCGGACAGCGCCTTGCGGCCCTTCACGGTCGATGCGGCCTCGAGCAGCGCGGCGGTGGTGCGGATGCCCTGCGCCTTCAGCTTGTTGGCGGCAAAGGAGGGCAGGCCCTCAATCTCGGAGATCGGATATGTCATGATGCTCGATATGAAAAGCGTCGCTCAGGCGAACTGGCTGAGGCCCGGCGTCCCCGCGATGATCTTGCCCATCTGATCCGCTCCGATTTTGTCTCGGCCGTAGCGGAAAAGTTCACGGGCAATGGACTGAATCTCGGACATGCCGAGGCCCAGCCCCATCAGGCGCGTGCCGACGGCCATCAGGCCGCCGCCCATCAGCCGCGACAGTCCGCCGCCGCTTCTGGAGGCCTCGATCGCCGCTTCCGCTCCGGGAATCTCATTGATCAGGGCTTCGACGTTCTCGGAAGGGCCTTCGTTGCGGAGAAAGCCCAGGATAATGCCGACGGTCTTTTCGGCGACAGCACTATCTATGCTGGCGTTTGCCGCCAGCCGTCCGATCAGCTCGTCCATATGGCCTGCCCCTCAGCCGGTTCACATGCCGGAGTATTGTTTTCGAAAATGATCTTGAGCCGGTGCGATGTGAAATACAAGCGATGAACGCGACCAACGATCCGATTCACTCCCGAACGCGTGAAAAGTGTTGCAGCGATGCAAGAGCGGAGATGGAATCAGCAAGAAATTACCGCGGTGCGAACGCCTCGTTCCAACTTTCGGCTGATGTCGCCCGCTAGTTTCCGACAATGTCGCATGCTCAGGCCGCGTTGAACGGTTTTAATCGGCGCGCGACATGCGTTAAACTAGGGAACTGGCGGATTTGGGTTTCGATACGCGAAACACCGCAGAGAGATCAGAGAGAATAATGACGGCACAGGACAGCAAGCTCGGCGACACTGACGACAAGATCTTCGTCGGCAAGGGAGACGAGCAGGCATGGCTGACGCTGGCGCTCGCCAATCGCCATGGCCTTGTCACCGGCGCAACCGGAACCGGCAAGACGGTGTCGCTGCAGGTCATGGCGGAAGGATTTGCGCGCGCCGGTGTCCCGGTCTTCGCGGCCGACATCAAGGGCGACCTCTCCGGCATCTCCGAGGTCGGCGAGGCCAAGGACTTCATCGTCAAGCGCGCCTCCGAGATGGGGCTGAAATTCCAGCCCGATCAGTTCTCGACGGTGTTCTGGGACGTGTTCGGCGAGCAGGGCCACCCGGTGCGGGCGACCGTCACCGAGATGGGGCCGCTCCTGCTCGCGCGCATGCTCGACCTCAACGATGTGCAGGAAGGCGTGCTCAACGTCGCCTTCCGCGTCGCCGACGACAATGGGCTGACCCTCATCGACATGAAGGATCTGCGCGCGCTGCTCGATGCCATCGTGCCCGATAGCGGGAAGAAGGGGGCGGATGCCGAGGAGAGCCCGCTCGCCGACATCAAGAAGGAGGCGCAGGGCTTCGGCAACGTCACCAAGGCGACCGTCGGCACCATTCAGCGCCAGCTCCTGGTGCTGGAGAACCAGGGCGCCACCAAGTTCTTCGGTGAGCCGGCGCTGGCGCTGAAGGATTTCATGAAGACCGATCGCGACGGTCGCGGCATGGTCAACATCCTGGTCGCCGACAAGCTGCTGCAGAGCCCGCGGCTTTACGCGACATTCCTGTTGTGGATGCTGTCGGAGCTGTTCGAGGAGCTGCCCGAGGCCGGCGACCTGCCGAAGCCGAAGCTGGTGTTCTTCTTCGACGAGGCGCATCTGTTGTTCAACGACGCGCCCAAGGCGCTGATGGACAAGATCGAGCAGGTGGTGCGCTTGATCCGCTCCAAGGGCGTCGGCGTCTACTTCGTGACGCAGAACCCGGTCGACGTGCCGGACCGCGTGCTCGGCCAGCTGGGTAACCGCGTGCAGCACGCGCTGCGCGCCTTCACCCCGCGCGACCAGAAGGCGGTCGCGGCGGCGGCCCAGACCTTCCGTCCCAACCCGAAGCTCGACACCGCCAAGGTGATCACGGAGCTCGGCAAGGGCGAGGCGCTGGTGTCCTTCCTCGAAGGCAACGGCACGCCGACCATGGTCGAGCGGGTGATGATCCGGCCGCCGTCGGCCCGGATCGGGCCGATCACGCCGGAAGAGCGCAAGGCGATCATGGATGCAAGCCCGGTGAAGGGCAAATATGACACCGCCGTCGATGCTGAATCTGCCTATGAGATGCTTCAGAAGCGCATCGCCGGCACCGCGGCCACGGCCGACGGTCCGGCCGGCGAAAGCGGTGGCGGCATCCTCGGCCAGATCGGCTCGATCGTCGGCACCATCTTCGGTACCAATGTCAAGCGCGGCCGCCTCTCGACCGGCCAGGTCATCGCGCGCGACGTGACGCGATCGGTGACGAACCAGGTGATCGGCGGGCTGGCCGCCAATGTCGGCAAGTCGATCGGCGGCCAGGTCGGCGGCTCGATCGGCCGCACCCTGGTCCGCGGTGCGCTCGGCGGGTTGCTGCGGAGATAGGCAAGAAGCCCGATTAGAAGCCATTCGCGGTCGAGCGCGGTCGCTTCACGGCGAGCACAATTTCAGGTGAGGGGGCTCTCCAAGCCTTCCGCGGTCTGCTTCGTCCTATGCCTTCGCCGGACCGGACCGTAGTGTGACCTTGACCGACCCATTCCCCAAGCCTGATGCGCCGAGACGCCTGTCGCTGCGTGCGCCGCTGGACCTGCTTTTCCTACTCTGCTGTGTCATCCTGACTGCCGACGTTCTCGTTCCGGAGATCTTCGGCCACGGCAAGACCAAGGACTACGGGCTGTGGTACTGGGCCGGGCAGCAGGTTCTGCACGGCGGGCCGCTCTATCCCGCCGACATCCACTCGTATTTTGAATTCATCTATCCGCCGCTTCCCGCGATCCTGCTCGCGATCCCTAGCTGGTTCGGCAAGATCCCGCTCTACATCGTGCTGTCGATCCTGAATGCGCTGGCGTGGTGGTACACCGGGACATTGTCCCAAGCGATGACCGGCTCGGGCCGCACGGCTGGCCCTTGGCTCGAGGCACTGCCGGCTTTCGTTACGGTGACCTTCGTGTTCGACATGTTCGACCTCGGTCAGCCGAACCTTCTGCTGCTGGCGATGATGCTCTACGGTTTCTGGAGCCTGCAGCATCAGCGAGCGTGGCTCGCAGGCTTCATGTTCGCGCTCGCCACCGCCATCAAGGTGTTTCCGATCGCGGTGCTGCCCTATCTGATGTGGCGGAGGAAGTGGGCCGCCGTCGCCGCGACGGTCGCCTTCACCGGCATCCTTCTCTATGTCGTGCCGGCCCCGATCCGCGGTTTCGAGAGCAACGCGGCCGAACTCAAGACCTGGTATCAAGGCATGGTCGGGTCGAGCTCGGAAAAGGGCTTTGGCCAGCGCGACGAGCAGAACTGGTCGTGGGTCAACCAGTCGCTCATTGCCATGACGCATCGCCTGGTCCGCCCGATCAACTATAATCAGGAGGATCCGAACAAGCCGCCGCGCACGATGAATGTCATCGACGTTGATTACAAAACGGCGAACTTGATCGTGCTGGCTGTCTCAGCCCTGCTCGGGCTCGGCTTCGTTGCGGTCATGCCGCCGCGACGACGGCGAACGGCGCGCTCGGATGCCGAGGAGCTCGGCATCCTGTTCTGCCTGATGACGGTGGCTTCGCCGCTGGCGCGGCAATACTACTTCATGTGGCTGTTCTTCCCGATGACGGTGTTGATGCATCGTGCCGCCTTCGACGTGCGGGCGAATGTGCGGCTGGGAACCTGGCTCGCGCTGGGCGCGGCCGGCACCCTCATGCTGCTGGCGCTGCCGTGGTTTCCCAATGTCATCCAGGCCTGGGGCAACAACCTCGCCGCCACGGCCATTCTTGCCGGGAGCCTCGCATGGCACATGCGGCATCCGCCCGTTGCCGCTGGCTCCGAGCCTGCGACGGGGCTAAAACCCAACAATCTTGAGAAGCCGTCTTAAGACTCAATAGTCAGGAATCCGACCATGGCCAATGCGCAGCTTCAATCCGTGCTCGACCACATCGACAAGGATTTTGACAACAGCCTGGAGCGTCTGTTCTCGCTGTTGCGGATCAAGTCGATCTCCGCGGATCCGGCCTTTGCGGCCGATTGCAAGGCGGCGGCTGAGCATCTCGCCAAGGATATCGCCAGCCTCGGCGTCGCCACCGAAGTGCGCCCCACTGCCGGCCATCCCGCTATCGTCGGCAAGACCAAGGCGGGCGGACGGCCGCATGTGATCTTCTACGGCCATTACGATGTGCAGCCGGTCGATCCGGAAAATCTCTGGAACCGTCCGCCGTTCGAGCCCGTGGTCACCGACCACGCCGACGGCCGCAAGATCATCGTCG
Organism: Bradyrhizobium sp. CB1717; assembly: GCF_029714325.1. Lineage (NCBI taxonomy): Bacteria > Pseudomonadati > Pseudomonadota > Alphaproteobacteria > Hyphomicrobiales > Nitrobacteraceae > Bradyrhizobium > Bradyrhizobium sp. CB1717. Next base: position 6,713,323 of record NZ_CP121666.1, on the reverse strand, counting down.
CGCGCGGCGCCGAGGACGACAAGGGCCAGGTCATGACCTTCGTCGAAGCCTGCCGCGCCTGGAAGAAGGTGACGGGATCGCTGCCGATCGACGTCACCTTCCTGATCGAAGGCGAGGAGGAGGTCGGCTCGAAGAATTTCGTGCCCTTCATCGAGGCCAACAAGGACGAGTTCAAGGCCGACTACGTGCTGGTCTGCGACACCGGAATGTGGGACCGCAACACGCCCGCGATCACGACCTCGCTACGCGGCCTGCTCTATGAAGAGCTGAAGATCACCGCCGCCAACCGCGATCTGCATTCCGGCGTGTTCGGCGGCAGCGCGATGAATCCGATCCGGGTGCTCACCAAGATTCTCGGCGGCCTGTTCGACGACGACAACCGCATCACCATTCCCGGCTTCTATGACGGGGTGAAGGATCTGCCGCCCGATATCCTGGAGCAGTGGAAGAAGCTCAACCTGACGCCGGAAATGTTCTTGAAGCCGATCGGGCTGTCGATCCCCGCCGGCGAGAAGGGCCGTCTGCTGATCGAGCAGGCCTCCTCGCGTCCGACCTGCGACGTCAACGGCATCTGGGGCGGCTATATCGGCGAGGGCTCCAAGACGGTGATCCCCTCGCATGCTTCCGCCAAGGTCTCGTTCCGCCTGGTCGAGGGGCAGGATCCCGCAAAGATCCGCAAGGCCTTCCGCGACTACGTGACGGCGCGCCTTCCCGGCGACTGCAAGGTCGAGTTCGGCGACCACTCCGCCGCGCCCGCGGTTGCGCTCGACTGGAACATGAAGCCGCTCGCCGCCGCCAGCAAGGCGCTCAGCGAGGAATGGGGCAAGGAGACCGTGCTGATGGGCTCGGGCGCCTCGATCCCGATCGTCGCCGACTTCAAGCGTACGCTTGGCCTCGACTCGCTGCTGGTCGGCTTCGGCCTCGACGACGACAACATCCACTCGCCGAACGAGAAGTACGACCTCCGCAGCTTCCAGAAGGGCATCCGCTCCTGGGCTCGCATTCTCGCAGCGTTGGCGGAGGTGAAATAACGCACGGTGCCGTAGGGTGGGCAAAGCGCAGCGTGCCCACCACTTCCCAAATGAGTTGCAAGATCGTGGGCACGGCGCTGCGCGCCTTTGCCCACCCTACGAGACCTGTCCTCGTCATTGCGAGCGAAGCGAAGCAATCCAGAAATGTATCCGCGGAAACAGTCTGGATTGCTTCGTCGCTTCGCTCCTCGCAATGACGAACGTGGCGACCGCCGCCAAATAAAAACGCCGCCCGGAATTGGGCGGCGTTTCATTCCAAAAGGCGTAGAGGTTCGTTGAGCGCTACCCTACACCAAATCCGGAAAATCTCAAGAGCGGTAGCCGGGATTGACGCGGTCGAGCTTGCGCAGCAGCGGCGGCCACACGAGGTTGTTGGCGCGCAGCTCGGCGCGGTCGCGGTTGGCGAGCAGCTCGGTGTTCTTCTCGATCGCGATCTCCTCGACCGGATAGACCGGCGTGCCCAGCGCGCGCGTGCGCACCTGCATCGAGCAGGCGCGCTCGAGGTGGTACATGCGCTCGAAGGCGGAGGCGACCGAGCGGCCGACGGTCAGCGTGCCGTGGTTGCGCAGGAGCATGTGGTTGTGATCGCCGAGGTCCTTCTGCAGCCGCGGCCGCTCTTCGTGGTCGAGCGCGATGCCTTCATAGTCGTGATAGGCGAGGTCGTGGGTGACGAGCTGGGCGGTCTGGTTCAGCGGCAGCAGCCCTTCCGCGCTGCTCGACACCGCGGTGCCGTCGAGGGTGTGGAGATGCAGCACGCAGATCGCGTCCTCGCGTACCTCGTGGATCGCCGAATGGATGGTGAAGCCGGCCGGGTTGATGCTGTACTCGCTCTCGGAGAGCTGGTTGCCGTGCAAATCGACCTTGACGAGGCTCGAGGCCGTGATCTCCTCGAACATCAGCCCGTAGGGGTTGATGAGGAAGTGATGGTCGGGGCCAGGCACGCGCGCGGAGATGTGGGTGTCGACCAGATCGTCCCAGCCGTACAGCGCGACGAGGCGATAGCAGGCGGCGAGGTTGACCCGTTGCTGCCACTCGGCCTCCGTCATGTTGGAGGGCATTTCCCTCAGGCGGGCTTCTGCTGGTGACATGACAATTCTCTCCGAACCTCGTTGTTGCGGGAAGGGAGCGTAGACTTGGGTGAGGCTGGCGGCAAGGCGGTCAAATCGCAGCAGCCAAGCGTAGCCCGCATGGAGCGAAGCGTAATGCGGGACGCCTGATCCCGGATTTCGCTTCGCTCCATCCGGGCTACGGTTCGGAGAAAATTATTACGGCGCCGGGATCGAGAGCAGGCTGGAAATGCTGCGGCCGCGGATGTCGTAGACGCGGGCGAACACCACGTCGTCGCGCTTGATCTCGACCATGACGGGCGCGGTGAGGCCCTTGCAGTAGAACTCGCCGAGCGTCATGGCGAAATCGGCCGCATTGGAATCCCAGCCGATGGTGAAGTCGGGTCCGAGCGCGACCTGCGCCGGACGCTGCGGACCGCACACGGCGACCTTCCATTTGCGATTGACGGGTGGAACTTCCTGCCGCTCGACCAGCTGCTCGCGCAGCTCGTCCGAGGCCTGCTTCAGCGCGAGGCCCCAATAGTCCAGCATGAAGCGGTCGTCTGCGGCGCGCACGGTGCCGGCGATGTGGTTGAAGTGGGTGTACTGGTAGGGGTGCAGCCGGATCATCTCGGCGAGCGAGAGCGCGAGGCCGAAGCAGAAGGTCGCGAGCACGACCGGCTGCCAGGTGCGGTGGTTGGCGCGCAGGCGCTCCATGCTCCAGGCGAAGGCGACGCCGCCGAGCACCGCCATCGGCGGGATCACGAAGACGAAATGGCGGATGCCGTTGTAGAGCGCAGGACGCTTCACCATCGCGATCGCGAGCGGCAGGGTCGCAGCCAGCGTCAGCATCAGCAGGATGGTCTTGCGGCGGGCCGGAACGTCGCCGCGCGGCAGCAGCGCGAAGGTGCTGACCACGGCGCCGCCCATCAGCACCAGCATCACTTCGGGCAGCTGCAGCGCGAACAGCGTCGGCAGGTACGACCAGGGCATGTCCGGCACCGACACGATCGCGCCGTCGAACATCTCCTTCCACGGCTTCTCGAAGAAGTGCGAGAAGTAGGTCAGCGCCTCGAAGGGATTGCCGGGCTCCATGATCGACCACGGCCAGATCAGGCCCATCACGAGATAGCCGAACACGAGACCGGGCAGCAGCACGTAGACGACATGGGCGAAGCGGCGGACCGATTCGCGCAGGCCCTCGGTGCGCAGTTCCTCCAGGAACAGCGGGATGAAACCGAGGATGGCGTAGACCAGTGCGAGCCCGCCGAGAACACGGCAGCCGAGCGAAAGACCGGCCCCTAAGCCGACGATGAGGATCGTGCGCGGCGAAGGCTGCGGATATTCCTCAGCGAGCCGGACCAGGCCCAGCATCAGGATGATCATGGCCACAGCGAAGGGCGCATCCTTCGGGTTCATGAACATGTGGCCGTAGAAGATCGGGCACAGCGCGAGCAGCAGGAGCGCGGCAAGACCTGCAAGGGGGCCGCCGATGCGGCGGCCGAGCCGCCAGGTCACGGCAAGTCCGACCACCCCGACGATCGCGCCGACCAGGCGGCGCGTCTCGAACAGCTCGAGCGGAAGCACCTTGTGCAAGAGGGCCGCGACCATGTCGAAGCCGCCGCCATACATGTAGAGATTGGCGAAGGAGAGCGCCGCGGTGTCCTTGAAGCCGGAACCGAACATGCGCAGCAACAGGTCGGCATATTCAGCGTGGGTGTAATCGTCCCAGCCGAGCCCGTAGTCGCGGAAGGTCAAGCCTGCAATCACGGCGACCGCGGCCAGCACCAGCATGGCGAGATCGTCGCAAGTCCGTTCGACCGAGCGCCGCAGAGGCGTGTCGATCGCCGAAGTCGTGATGGATGTCATGGCTATTGGTGACCCGGAATCCCCTCTTGGCCCTGCCGGTGCGCGTGGGCCACTTCCCCGGTCTCCCTATAGCGCAGTTCCATTACCAAGTAATTGGGCATTATGGCTAAATTCCTGATGCGACGCAGCAAATCCTTGCAACCGGGAGCTTCCCAACAGTAGCGAGCCGTAGCTGAAGGGAATGTGAATAAGTCCCTGATTTCCTTCTCTTTAGGAACGCCGACCACAATTCACGGTTGGCGTGGAACGCCGTATGACGGTATCGTGGCGTGACGGGTGTCGCGTGTGGATGCGCGGCCGGGGATGAGTTCGATGAGCTTGGCAATGTTGATCGTGGGGATTGTCGCCGTGGTGGCGGGCCTCCTTGCGATCCTGTTTGGCTTCACTGTCAGGGAATTCAGCCTCGGCAGCACTCTCATAATCTCCGGCACGATCGGCGTCTGCTCCGGGATGTTACTGGCCGGCCTGCACCTGGTGCTGCTGGAGCTGAAGGGCATCGCCCGTCGGCTCGCCGGCGCACCGTCCGAGGTTCGGGTCAGGCCCGTGCTGCCGGGCCTTGCGGTGCCGGGCGCGGCTGCGTCCGAGCCGATGCCTGCTCCGGCCATGCGGGGCGAGCCTCCGCCATCGCCGGCAACGGCGCCGCCATGGCTGGGCGAAGCACCGGCGCGGGAGCGTCCGCGCGCCGAGCCGCCGCCGGAGCCGGTCGCCCCGACGCCTCCTGCGGCGCCGGAACCGCCGCGCCGTCGCAACCTGATGTTCGCCTCGACCTCACGCAAGGAGCGCGAGCGCGCGGAGGCCAAGGCCACCGAGGGCGCGCCACCGCCTGCGGAACCCGCAGCACCTGCCGCGCCGGACACCCCGCCTGCGAGCTTCGACGATGCCTGGCCGAAGCCGGATCGCATGCGCCCGCCGGAACCGCCGGCCGCCGCACGCCGTCCGCCCCCGCCACCGCGCTCGCCCTCGATCTTCACCGAGGCTCCCCCGCCGCCGCCTGCGCCCGAGCCGGAGCCGGCGGCCGAGCAGCCGCCCGTGACGGTGCTCAAATCCGGTATCGTCGACGGCATGGCCTATTCGCTCTATTCCGACGGCTCGATCGAGGCGCAGATGCCGGAAGGCATGATGCGCTTTGCCTCGATCGACGAGTTGCGCGCGCATCTCGATCAGCGGTCCTGAGACGCAAGTCTGGGCTGCGCAAGTAAAGCGCGACCGTTCTCGTCACGTCGTCAGTGGTCAGCTCATATTCGCCAGTTGTCGTATTTTCGCCGAACGTATTGTTGACACGGAATACTTTGGCGTCGTCAATCCCGCGCGGCGCAACAGGGAAGGGGCAAGCCCATGTCGGATGCCGGGACTAAGAATTTCATCGAGCTGACGGCGAGCATCGTGTCGGCCTATCTCGGCAACAATCCGACGCCGGCCGCCGAGATTCCGAACCTGATCAGCCAGGTGCATGGCGCGCTGGTGCGGGTCTCGACGGGCCGCACCGAGGCGGCGCCGCTCGAGCCGGCAAAGCCGGCTGTGTCGCTGAAGAAGTCGATCGCGCCCGATTATCTCGTCTGCCTGGAAGACGGCAAGCGCTTCAAGTCGCTGAAGCGCCATCTGCGCACGCAGTACAACATGACGCCGGAGCAGTATCGCGAGAAATGGGGCCTGCCGGCCGACTATCCCATGGTCGCGCCGAACTACGCGGTGGCGCGCTCGCAGCTGGCCAAGCAGATGGGCCTCGGGCAGCAGCAGCGGAAGAAGGGGAAGTAGTCCAGCTCGAGATCTCGTAGGGTGGGCAAAGGCGAGCAGCGCCGTGCCCACGAATTCTCACCAATCACACGCGAATGGTGGGCACGCTTCCGCTTTGCCCACCCTACGGCACCTGTTGTGTGGTGAGGGTCTAGGACGCTTCCGCGAGCGCCTCTTTCGCATCCGTTTTGATGCGCTCGACCATCGAGCGCAGGCCGTTGGAGCGCTGCGGCGTCAGATGATCGCGGAAGCCGAACTCGTTGAACACGGCGATCGCGTCGGTCGCGAGGATTTCCTGCGGCGTGCGGCCGGAATAGAGCGCGAGCACGATCGCGACCAGCCCGCGCACGATATGGGCGTCGCTGTCGCCGCGATATTTCAGGATCGGCGCGCCACCATTGCGGTCGACCAGCTTCTGCAGCCAGACCTGGCTGACGCAGCCATTCACCTTGTTCTCGGCGGAGTGCTCGGCCTCCGGCAGCGGTTCCAGGGTGCGGCCGAGCTCGATGACGTACCGGTAGCGGTCGTCCCACTCGTCCAGAATCTCGAAATTGTCCCTGATTTCGTCGATCGTCGTCATATTGGCCCACAGTTCCCGTTAAGGCCAATATAGGGACGCGAAGCCGTGAAATCGATAGGGTTTGGGCCCTAATTCGCTGCCTGAGGGCCGCGCCATTCCAGCGCAAGGTCGTCCTGGGTCAGGGTGTCGCGCGGCGCCTCGCTTGCGGCCGCGTCGCCTTCGCCGGCCATTGCGATCGAGCCGGTATGGTCGGGGGCCTTCTTATGGTCGTTCTTGGAGCCGTCGTTCTTGTCGTTGGTGATCTGCTCTTTCTTGTCGTTGATGATCTGGTAGATCTTCTTCGCGCCGTCCTGCGCGCGCTGGCCGATGATGGTCGCGGCCTGGCCACCGACCTCGCAGGCCGCCGGCTGGCGCTTGCAGAACTGGGTCATGTCGGAGACGGCCGCGGTCGCAGCCTGCACCGCATCGGCGGCGCCGATCTGCGGCAGCTTCTCCGAATCGGGCGTCTTGTCCCGTGGCAGGAGCACCAGCACCAACCCGAGCCAGAATGTGATGCGGAGCAGAAAGCGCATCTTGTCGACCTGTACGTTAGATCCCGCCGCGGCGATGTCCGCAGAGCGCGTCGGACCTAGCAACTCTCGATAAATCGCAAGTGATTGCCTTGAGCTTAATTCGTGGAAAATTGACGCGAAAATCTTCGCAAGGCCCCGGTCTCGTAAATTTTCCATTGATGCTGCGGTCCGTGCCCTTCCGGGGCCGCGTATCCACCAATTCGAAACCATGCGGCGGACGGTGAAACCCTGTGTTCACCATCCTCACCGAAGACGTCGTCAAATCGTCTAAAAAGCCCCGCGATGACACGGTGTCCGGCTGCGCGCGTTGCCGCCTTAGCACTCGTTTAAGGTCGCTCTGACAGGTTGGCTCAACGATAAGGAGGCGTTCCGGCGCGTCTTCTAAAGACGATTGAGCCGAAGCGCGAGACCCGTGACAGTTTTGAGTATCATCCGCGATTGTCTCGATGCGCTGCTGCATCCCTCCGCGCGTTACGATGCGCTGACGCGAGCGCGCCATCGTGCCTTCATGGCGCCGCGGCTGCTGGGCAGCCTGGCAGCGTTTGCCGCATTCCCCGTCTATCTCGCCATGCGTGGCGCGCCGAGCGCGGTCGAGGTCGCGGCCTTTGCCTGGCTGATCGCGCCCATCATGCTGTCCTGGTTCCTGTCGCGGACCGGCCGCTACGAGGGCGCGCACGTGCTGTCGTCGCTGGCGCTCTCCGGCCTGATCATGGCGGTCGCGGTCACCACCGGCGGCATTGAATCGTTTGCCGCGGTCTGGCTGGTGGTGGTTCCCCTCGAAGCTGCGCTGTCGGCCTCGCGCCGCGTCGCGGCCTTCGCCTCGCTGCTCGCGCTGTCCTGCGCCGGAATGCTGATCCTGGTCAGCCAGCTCGGCTGGCTGCCGGTGGAGGAGCCGAGCGCCGCGCAGCGCGGCGTGCTGATGGCGTTCGGCGTCGCCTCGGCCACTCTCTATGCTGCGGGCCTTGCCTTCGGCGCTGAATCGCTGGCGCGCACCAGCGTCGCGCTGTTGTCGCGCGAGGAGGAGCGTTATCGCCTGCTCGCGCGCAACATGAGCGACGTCATCTCCCGGCATCAGCGCAACGGCGCGGTGCAGTTCATCTCGCCGGCCGCCGAGGCCATGCTCGGCTTATCAGTGACGCAGTTGCACGGCCACGGCCTGTTCGACCGCGTCCATGTCGCCGACCGTCCGGCCTATCTCACCGCGCTGTCGGATGCCGCGCGCGGCGACGTGCGCAGCGTCGAGTTCCGGCTGCGGCGCGAGCCTGCCGGCTCGGAGCGCGGCCAGGTCGATTTCATCTGGGTCGAGATGCGCTGCCGGCCGCTCGAGCAGGATCGGGACCGCGATCCCGCGCGCGAGCCCGAGGTCGTCGCCGTGATGCGCGACGTCACCGATCGCAAGCATTCCGAGCAGGCGCTCGATCAGGCCCGCAGCGCGGCGGAGGCCGCCGATGCCGCCAAGACGCGCTTCCTCGCCACCATGAGCCATGAGCTGCGCACGCCGCTCAATGCGATCATCGGTTTCTCGGAGATGATCGCGCAGGAGCAGACCCTGATGCTGGGTGCGGCCCAACGCAAGGAATATGCCCAGCTCATCAACGATTCCGGCCAGCATCTTCTGTCGGTCGTCAACGGCATCCTCGACATGTCCAAGATGGAATCGGGCAATTTCGAGATCGCGTCGGAGCCGTTCGCGCCGCGCGCCTCGCTGCTGCATTGCTGCAATCTGCTGGCGCTGAAGGCACGGGAAAACGGCGTCGACCTCGTCACCGACGCGCCGCAGGACCTGCCGGTCATGACCGGCGATCCCAGGGCCTTCAAGCAGATCGTGCTCAACCTCGTCGCCAACGCCGTCAAGTTCACCGAACGCGGCGGTCAGGTCTCCGTATCAGCAGCGGTGACCGGATCGCAGCTCACGCTGCGCATCAGCGACACCGGCGTCGGCATCGCGCCCGACGATCTCAAGCGCATCGGCGCGCCGTTCTTCCAGGCCGGCAAGACCTATCAGCGCCGACACGAAGGCACGGGACTTGGATTGTCCATCGTCAAGAGTCTCGTGGCATTGCATCTCGGCGAATTGACGGTACAAAGCCGGTTAGGTGAGGGCACCGCCGTCACCGTCAAGCTGCCGCTCGTCTATACGCCGCCGCAAGCCAAGCCGGTCGAGAGCAAGGTCACGACCTTGACGCCGGTGCCGCGCCAGGAATTTCACAAAGAACTTCACAAAGAACTTCACGAAGAACTCAACGATCAACGTCACGACCAACCCGCTCCGGTGAAGAAAAGTGCCTAAGAAGTCTGCCAAGGACGAAGCTGCTCCGCGCCGCCGTGGTGCCAAGGGCGGGGCTAAGGCTGCGGTCATCGATGTCGAGACCGAGCGCAACCTCGTGATGCGCGTGCTGTTGCACAGCCCGAAGGACACGCTGGCCGGCCTCGTTGCCGTTGCCGCGATCGGTGCGATCGTCGCCAATGCGCTGTTCCTGCAGACCGGCCGGCATCCTGCGCCGATGTTCGGCACCGTGATCAATCTTCCCGCGCCGTCCTCGGTGCCGCTGTCCAATCCCATGCCGCGTCCGCGCCCGGTCGGCGCCGATACCTCGCCGCTCGAACCCAAGGCCACCGAGTTTCGCGTCGAGCCCAAGCCGGCCGAGCGCGCCGCCGAGAAGCCGGTGGAGAAACCGGTCGAGGCGACCGCATCGACACCGCGCGCGGGCAACGATCCCATGACCAATCTGGTCAAGGCGACGACCTCGCCGCCGTCCGCGATCCGTCCGCCGGCGCCGATCCCGCAGCAGAGCCCGGCCGCGCGGCGCATCGCCGGCGTGCAGCGCGCGCTCTCCGAATACGGCTATGGCAATCTGAAGATCACGGGCACGATGGGTGGCGAAACCCAGTCCGCGATCCAGAAATTCGAGCGCGAGCACAAGATGCCCGTCACCGGCCAGGTCTCCGACCGCCTGCTGCGCGAGCTCGCCGCCGCGATCGGCCATCCCGTCGAATGATCGTCAGGCTTGCGCGCAAGGCTGGTGCTGATCGCGGCACTGGCCTATCGTCCTTTCCATGCGTTTGAAATCCAACATATGGGTCGCGGCCTATTTGCGCCGCTGCCAGACCGAGGGCGTGTTCGGCGCGGTGCGCCGTCGCGGCGCCGAGGAGGCGGGCGCGGTGTTCGTGAAGGTGTCGCTGCTCGACGGCCATGCGATGCTATACGTGCCGGCGCCGCAGACCTCTTACGACGACGGACGTCCGGTCGACCGCTTCTTCGTGCCGGTTGCGCCGCAGCCGCAGCCGGAGCACACGATTGAGGAGCGCCTGACCAAGGAGCTCCGCTTCGATCCGGATGCCTGGATCGTCGAGACGGAGGACCGCGGCGGGCGGCACTTTCTGGAATTGGCGAAGGCGTAGCGCCAACCGTCATTGCGAGCGCAGCGAAGCAATCCAGAATCTTTCCGCGGAGGGACTCTGGATTGCTTCGCTGCGCTCGCAATGACGAGTTCGGTGCGGGCTGCGTGCCCAACACGCTGCGTCACTCTCCAAAGGGCAAGCGCGGGAAATTCAGCGCTCCGACGAGCCGCCGGTGCCCGCCCGCACCGCGGGCGCGGATCCCGGCTGCACGCCCGGCCGCGTCTGGCTTGCGCCGGCACGGGCGCGCTGGCGTTCGCCGTCGTGCAGCGATGACTGGTATTTTGCCCGCGTGACCGCGAGCGTCGAGCCGCGCCAGGCCGCCAGCATCACCAGCGCCGAGCGGTCGTCGAGGCGGTCGTAGAGCCGCGACAGCCGGTACACCTCGTTCACGGAATTGCCGATCTCCGGCTTGAAGAACAGCAGGATGCGCTGGAAGTTCGGGCTCGGCATGTCGAGCGCGCGCGCGGCGACCGCGAGCGCTTCGCCGCCGGCATCGTCGACGATCTGCGCGGCGACCCGCGAGGGCAGGATCAGGCTGTCGCCGAGCTCCAGGGTGAAGCTCTCGACGTCGCCCGCGATCGCCGCCATCTCCAGGATCTGGAACGCGCGCTTGGCGCGCACGGTCGGAATCCGCGGCGCGGCCTTCAGCGGCGTCTGCGCCAGATTGTGCAGGATCAGCGCGCGTTCGGAGGCGGAGGCGCGGAAGAACATGTCGTGGATCTCGGCGGCGTCCTTCGGCTGCATCGCCATGTTCGCGGCCATGCGCTGCTCGGCCTCGGTCGGGGCGCGCACCGCGGCGGGGGCCGGCACGGGCGCGGGGATTTCGCGCGCCAGCGGAATCCTGCGACCTTCCTGGGCGGCGACCAGCCCGAGCTTCTGCAGGACCGGGACCGGCGTCTGCGGATAGACCGCGAGCTTGGCCTTGATAGCCGCGCGGGTCGCGTCGTCGACCTGGTCGATCAGCCGCGTCGCAAGCTCGATGAACTGGCGCTGCTCGTCATCGCTGTGAACGCGCGTCTGGACGTAGAGGTCGGTCAGCACGCGCAGCAGCGTCGGCCGAACATCGACGCCTTCGCGACGGGAGAGGCTCATCAGCCCGTCGAATCCGGGAAACAGCGACTTGGTCATGGAGGCGTACGCAACTCGGAGAAGATACTTGGGGCGAGCCTAGCGCAGGTTCCTTTAAAGGCTCGTTAAGGAAAACGAGGCGTGAAGCCGGCCCTTAAATTTGAGGCCTTCTCGTGCCGCAACGGGACGGCGCGGCCCGCCCGTGCAGTTACGGTCCAAAGGGCATGTTTACACCCCGTTAACCATGAGCTGATCTTAATGACTGCCATGTTGCAGGGGCGTATTTGATCGCGCGGCAATTGAGAGAGCTGACATGGGGACCATCATCGAATTTCCGGCCGGTCGCCGGGTAGGCTCGTCGGGGGACGTCACACCGCACGCGGACATGGGAACGATTCTGATTCTCCCGGTGATCCGCATCGAGCGCGAGAGCGACGAAACCAGCGGCGATCGCGGGCCGGAGCAGGGCACAGCGCCGGGGCGCCGTCGTCGCCGTCGCTGACGGTCAGGCTTTTGCAATGCCGGACCCCATCCGCCATATCCGGCCTTTCGTATCGGCCGTCCTGCTCGCGCTGCTCGGCGCGACGTTGGGCGCCTGCAGCGGCGGCGATTTCGGCCGCACCCGCGCCGACATGCGCAGCGACGACATGCATCGCTGGCTGGGCGCCGAGGCTACCGGCAGCGTCGGCCTGGGGCCCTCGCAATTCCAGCTCACCGACGAGGAACGCCAGCTTCGCGACCTCGCCTATCCCATGATCGAGCCGCCGCTGTCGCGCCCGGCCTGGAAGAGCGTGTTCGGCGACTACAAGCCGCTGCCCTCACCGTGGCGGCAGAAGATCGTGTTCGACCGCACCATGTACGGCCGAACGTTGATCGACGAGCCGCACCGCTCGCACTCCTCGCGCTATGCGCAGCTGATCGAGGACGTCCGCAACGACATCACCCGTTTCGAGCCGTTCTTCGCCAGCGCGATCCGCGTCATCGATCTCGACAGGAAGCGCGATGCCACCATGGCGCGCGTCTCCGCGCTCTCGCCACGAGAGAGGGACGATGCGGTCGCGCGCATGCAGGAGAACTCGCTGATCGTGCAGTGGGTGCAGCAATGCCTGGAGCAGCGCGTCTCCTCCTACCGCTGGGCGCTGGAGCGTCTGGTGATCCAGGCGCCCGACGGCATGGCCGCCGATGCCGACCGCCTGATCGGCGAGCTCGCCGCCCAGACCGCCAATCCGCCGGTCATGAGCCAGCCGCCTTACGGCCGCGCGGTCGTCTCGAAGGGCTGAGCCGTTCGCGCGCGCCGGGCCGTTGTCCGGTCGGCTCTCGCTATCGCCGCTGCTTCTGAAGCTTCCCGACAAAATCCTTCAGCGCATCTGCCAGCGGCGCCGATGCGCGATAGGCGAGCCCGACCTCGCGTTTGACCTTGACCTCGATCTCGCGCACCGCGACATCGGGATTGCTCTTCGCGACGCCTTCCGGGACGATGGCGATGCCGACGCCGGCGGCGACCAGCGCCATCGCCCAGTCCTCCGACTGCGCAATCGCCGCGGTCTGGCGCCGCTGTGCATTGCGGCCGAAGAATGCGCTCTGCTCGCAATGGCAGCGGTCGATCAGGGGCACCTCGGCGAGATCGGCGGCGCGGAGCTTGTCCTTCAGCGTCAGCGGATGCGACGGCGGCAGCGCGGCGACATAGCGCTCGCTCCACAGCGCGACGAAATGCTCGTCGTCGCGCAGCATGGTCTTGGCGATGATCCGCGCGTCGGCGCGCTCGTCGCTGCCGACGAGGCGAAGTGCGACATCGCTGCGCGCCGTCAGCGGCTTCAAGAGCGCGATCGTCCGGGGCACGTCGAGCGTGCGCATCAGGCCCAAGGTCACCGTGGTCTTGGTCGCGGGCTTCCTGAACAGGCTGCGCGCGGCATCGGCCTCGTCGATGATGCGGCGGGCGACGGTGTGAAACTGCTCGGCCGACGCGGTCGGCGCAACGCCCTTCTTGTGCCGGATGAACAGTGTGGTGCCGAGCTCGGCCTCCAGATGGGTGATCGCGGTCGAGATCGACGGCTGCGACACGAAGCAGGCGCGCGCCGCCGCGGTCAGATTGCGCTCGCGGTAGACGGCGGCGAAGTAGCGAAGCTCGCGGATGTCCATAGGATAATCCTAGAGATAATATCAATATTCGATATTTTACCTATGGCGGCCGCGATGACAAGAACGCTCCTGTCACGACAGGCGAGGTCATCCATGAAAATCCACCATCTCAACACCGGCACGATGTGCCCGATCGGCCGCCGCCTGGTGAACGGCACCGGCAGCCTGTTCCAGCGCGCCCGCCTGGTCTGCCATTGCCTGCTGGTCGAGACCAATGACGGCCTCGCCCTGGTCGATACTGGCATTGGCCTTGGCGATATCGCAGCGCCCGGCCGGCTGGGCCGGCGATGGCTGCGGCAGACCGCGCCGAAGCTCGATCCCGCAGAGACGGCCGTGCAGCAGGTGAAGGCGCTCGGCTATTCACCCAAGGACGTGCGTCACGTGCTGCTGACCCATCTCGACCGCGATCACGCCGGCGGCGTGCCCGACTTTCCCCATGCCGCGATCCACGTCCATCGCGCCGAATACGACATGGCGGTGCTGCGCAAGCCGGCACCGCCCGAAGAGCGCTACGTCACGGGGCAGTGGAGCCATGGACCGCGTTGGGCCTTCTATGGCGACGACGGCGAGGACTGGTTCGGCTTCAAGGGTGTGCGCGCGCTCGGCGACACCGAAACGGACGTGCTGATGATCCCGCTCGCCGGCCACACGCTCGGCCATTGCGGCATCGCGGTGCGCTCGGGCGACACATGGCTGCTGCATGCCGGCGACAGCTATTTCCATCACGCCCAGCTCGATGCATCGCCGCGTGTGCCCCTGATGCTCGGCTATTTCCAGCGCTGCGGCGACATGGACCGGGACAAGCGGGTCGCCAACCAGGCGCGGCTGCGTGCGCTGAAGCTGAACCACGGCAACCGCGTGAGGATCGTCAACAGCCACGATCCCGCCGACTACGAGCGCTGCCGCTGCGGCGCGCATTGAGCGCGCGGCGCGTCAGCGCTGCCCGTCGTGTACCGAGATCTCCGATGCCTTGAGGCCGCCGATGCGCGCGTGGGGGCGGCCGCCGGTTGCCATCACGAGACCGAAGGCGATCTCGTCGCGCCGTGGCGCATCCCAGAGCGTCATCTCCGCGGTGCCGAAATGGCTGCGGACATAGGCAGCGTGGATATGACCGAGCGGCACCATCAGGCGCGTGCCGGGCCCGCCGATGGTCTTCGCCGCCGGCACGATCGCCTTCGGCTGTCCTTTGGGCTGTCCCAGCACCTCGCGCATGCCGTGGCCGCCGGCCTCGTGCCAGACGGCGCCGTGCTCGATCTCGCCGTCCTCGCCGACGATGATGCCCTTGCCATAGGCCTCGACGCGCTCGGCGCCGCCAAGCTGCGCGATCAGCCCGGTTGCGAGCTTGCGCCCGAGCTCACGCAAGGAGGCCTGGAACGGCATCAAGTCGGGCTCATAGCGACCGGCGAAGGGATTGCGGACGACTGCGATGGCCGTCCCGACCAGCAGCGGCTTCTCCAGCCGCGGGCCGCGCTCATGCCAGACGGTCTCGACGCTGAGCGCGGTCTTGCGAATGTCGTGGGACATGCCGGGCCTTACGCCTCGTCCACGACGGGATTACTGAGCACGCCGATGTTCTCGATCTCGACCTCGACCACATCGCCCGGCTTGAGGAAGATCGGCGGCTTGCGGGTGAAGCCGACGCCGGCGGGCGTGCCGGTGGCGATGACGTCGCCGGGCACGAGGTCGAAGATGGTCGAGCAATATTCGATCAGCCTCGGGATCGAGAAGATCAGCATCGAGGTGTCGGAGGACTGCACGGTCGCGCCGTTGACGCGGGTCTCCAGCTTCAGCTTGGTGGGATCGCCGATCTCGTCCGGCGTGACCAGCCACGGTCCGAACGGGCCCGTGCCGACGAAGTTCTTGCCCGAAGCGATCTGCTGGGCGTGGCGCTGCCAGTCGCGCACGCTGACGTCGTTGTAGATCGAGTAGCCCGCGACGTGATTCCAGGCGTCAGTCTGGCTGATGTGGCGGCCGCCCTTGCCGATGACTACGGCGAGCTCGCCCTCCCAGTCGAAATTGTCCGAGACCCTCGGCCGGATCACCGGCGCGTTGTGTGCGACCTGCGAGCGCCAGACCCGTAGGAAGATCGGCGGAAACTCCGTGATCTCGCGCTTCATGCCGAACGCCACCGCCTCGTTGTGGTGGTCGAGATAGTTGCGCACGGCGCAGACGATCTTCTCCGGGCGCGGGATCACGGGAAGGTATTTGATGTCGCCGAGCGCCAGCGTGGGCTTGTGTTCGGCGACGATCGCCTCGCGGCGCGCATAGTCGTCGCTGCCGAGGAAGTCGGCGAGGGTCGGGTACTGGGGCAGGGCGCGGCCGAGATCGACCACGCCGTTTTCGACAACGGCGCCCCAGCTTTCCCGGTTTCCGTCCAAGAACGACAGCAGCTTCATGGTTTCGCCCCAAGGGTTTCGATTTTCGATGAGGTGTATTATTTTCGAAAATAAGCCCGGGCGCAAGGCCGCCGTGTGCGAAAATTGCGCTATTCGGTGTCGAGCAGATGGCCCGCGTAGGTCGCGACGTTATCGGACGTCGAGCGGATATGCGCCTCGATCAGCTGCACGGCCAGATCGGCATTGCGCGAGATCGCGGCTTGCATGATCGCCTGGTGCTCGCCGGCCTTGTCGCGCGGACGCGGCCGGAAATTGGCGGACAGGTGCCGATAGCGCTCGGCGCGGTCGAACAGCTCGGCGCGAATGGCGAGCAGCGTCGCCGAGCCGCAGGCGGACACCAGCGCCTGGTGGAACTGGCGATGGGCGATCTTCCATTCGGGATCGCGCAAGGGATGCTCGGGATCGCGCTGCTCGATCCGCTTCAGGCGGTGCAGCGTCGAGATCACGGCGATTTCCCAGTCATCGTCGCCGCGCTCGATCGAGCGGCGGATCAATTCCACCTCGATCAGCACGCGGGCATCGGTGACCTCCACCAGATCCTGGCGGCTGACCGGCGCCACGCGAAATCCACGCTGCTCCTGCGCGTCGACCAGTCCTTCCGCGGCGAGGGCCGTCAGCGCCTCGCGCAGCGTCGTAAAGCTTGCACCGAAGCGCTCGCGCAGCACGTCGAAGCGCAGCGGCTCGCCCGGCGCGAGGCCGCAGGCAATGATCTCCTCGCGCAGCCGATGGGTGATATCGGCGGCAATGGTCTTGCCGAATTCCTTGCGGGGGCGAATGGCGCTGTCGGGCATGGGCCTGCCAATGAATCGATGCCTCAAGATGCCGCGCCAACGACCATCTTGCAATAATTTTCGTAAACGGTATGATTTTCGAAAATGACGGTTTGAAGAGGTCTGGGGAGCGTGAAGAGATGAGGGCGGTGCTGGTGCGTCAGCCGGGCGGGCCGGATGCGCTTGAGGTGGTCGAGCTTCCGGTGCCCGCGCCGGGTCCCGGTCAGGTGCAGATCCGGGCCGAGGCGTTCGGGGTCGGGCAGCCCGACGTGCTGATCCGGCGCGGCGTCTACAAATGGATGCCGCCGCTACCGGCCAATCCGGGCAACGATGTCGCCGGCCGCATTTCCGCGCTCGGGTCCGGCGTCGAGGGATTTGCCGTCGGCCAGAAGGTGCTGCTGAGCGCGCGCGATCTGTCCCAGCGCGGCGGCTGCTACGCCGATTATGTGGTCGCGCCCGCGGATGCCGTTCACGCACTGCCCGACCATGTCGATCTGCAAGCCGCCGTGTGCCTGTCGAACTACCAGGTGGCCTACGCGCTGCTGCACGAGTGCCGCCATCCGCGCGCGCCCGCGAGCGCGCTGGTGATTGGCGCGGCCGGCGGCGTCGGCACCGCGCTGGTGCAACTGGCGAAGCTCGCCGGGATGACCGTGATCGGCACGGTCTCGACCGAGGAGAAGGCCGCGTTCGCGAAGGCGAACGGCGCCGATCATGTCATCTTCTACCGCAGTGAGGATGTCGTGGCACGGACGCGCGAGCTGACGAAGGGCGACGGCGTCGGCCTCGTGCTCGATCACGTCTGCGGGCCCGAATTCACCGCCTATCTCGGCGCGCTCGGCAAATGGGGCACGCTGCTGTCCTACAACGCCTTCGCCGGATTGCCGGAAGAGAATTTGATGGCGGCGATGCGCAACCATCTCGACATCTGTCCGGCCGTGCGCTGCTTCTCCTTCCACATCTACGACCACGATCGCGACGGCCGCCGCGCCCTGATGCGCAGCGTGATCGAGGCGCTGAGCCAAAATGCGATCAAGCCGGCGATCTCGGCGGTGCTGAAGCTCGACGAGGTCAGGAAAGCGCATACGCTGCTGGAGCAGGGCTCCGCGCTCGGCAAGATCATCATGACGCCATGAGGGGGTGGACCGCATAATGACACAAGCACCCATTGCACGCTTCACCCGCCTGCGGCACGCGACCTTCACCTCGCCCGATCCGGGGCGGCTGCTCGACTACTACCGCGGCGTGATCGGTCTCGGCCTCGTCGCCTGCGACGGCGGCCGCCTGTTCCTCGCCAACGATTCCGAACAGCTCTCGCTGGTGATCGAGCCCGGCGACGCCGCCTTGAAGAGCATCGCCTTCGAGATATCCCCCGATGTCCAGATCGAGGCGCTGGGCGCCGCGCTGAAACAGGCGGACTTACGGCCCGAGCTCCACAGCGATCCCCTGCCTGGCGTGTCCCGTCTGCTGTCCTTCAGCGATCCTGAAGGAACGCGCTTCGAACTGATCCAGGGCTGGACGCCGACGCCCGCGCAGGAGCGGATCGGCGGGCTCGCTGTCGCCAAGCTGGGCCATGTCGCGCTGCGCACGCCCGATCCGCAAGCCGCTTCGGACTTCTACGCGAACGTGATGGGCCTGCGGGTCTCCGACTGGATCGAGGATCGCTTCGTCTTCATGCGCAGCGGCTTCGAGCACCACACGCTCAACTTCGCCCGGGCGCCCGTGCGCAGCCTGCATCACTTCGCCTTCGAGCTGCGGGGCCCCGAACACATGCATCGCGCCTGCGACCATCTCGCGCGGCACAAGCTGCCCGTGCTCTGGGGACCCGTGCGTCACGGCCCCGGCCACAACACGGCGATCTATCACCGCAATCCCGACGGCCATCTGGTCGAGCTGTTCTGCGATCTCGACCGCATGATCGACGAAGCGCTCGGCTATTTCGAGCCGCGCCCGTGGCACCGCGATCGTCCGCAGCGACCAAAGGTCTGGGTCGGCCTGCCGCGCGATGTCTGGGGCATGGCGCCATCGCCGGAATGTACGGAGTTCGCGCGCTAGCGGATTTGAGTTCGAACGGACGATCGCCGCACGCGCGGCCAACGAAACAACAATCAAAGGGGAGAAGCATCCATGCTCTGGATGAAGCGGCTTGCTGCGGCCATTTTTCTGCTGGGCAATTGTCTCGCAACCACTCTTGCGGCGGCGGACACTTATCCGTCGCGCCCGATCCGGCTGCTGCACGGATTTGCCGCGGGCGGTGCGGCCGACACGCTGTCGCGCATCATCGCCGACGGGCTCTCGAAGAAGCTCGGGCAGCCGATCATCGTCGAGGCCAAGCCCGGCGCCGGCGGCAACATCGCGGCGGACGCGATCGCAAAGGCTGCGCCCGACGGCTACACGCTCGGCCTCGTCACCGGCGCGCATGCGATTTCGGCGGCGACCTACAAGAGCCTCGCCTATCAGCCGGCCGAGAGTTTCGACATGATCTCGACGCTGGTGTACTACGCGCTCGTCATTGCCGTGCGCAACGATCATCCCGCAAAATCACTCGGCGACCTCATCGCGATCGCGAAGGAGAAGCCCGGCGCGCTTAGCTTCGGATCGGTCGGCTTCGGCTCTACGCATCATCTTGCGGGAGAACTGCTGAACGCGGCGGCCGGCGTCGAGATCGTGCACGTGCCGTATCGCGGCGATTCGCAATCCATCACCGCGCTGCTCGGCGGCGAGGTTCCGGTCATCGTCGGCACGCCGGTCCTGCTGGCGCCGCAGATCCAGAGTGGCGCGATCCGCGGCCTCGCGGTGACCTCGCCGACGCGCACCGCCTTGTTGCCCGAGGTCCCCACGGTTCAGGAAGCCGGCATCAAGGGCTACGACGTGCGCACCTGGGCCGGCCTCCTGGCGCCGAAGGGCACGCCGCCCGCGATCGTCGCCGCGCTCAATGCGGCGACGCTCGAGGTGCTCAAGGATCCCGAGATCAAGCAGCGCCTGGAGACGGCCGTCGGCGGTGAGGTCCGCGGCAGCACGCCCGCGGAGATGAAGGCACTGATCGAGACCGAGATCGTCAAATGGACTGGCGTGGTGGAGCGGGCGAAGCTCCCGAAGATCTGAGGTGAGGGAGCTTGCCCGCTATCCCGCTCGCTATGTGCCGGAATGCACGCCTGCAGTCCGGAGCATGCGCTGCTTCACCGTCCGCGCGATCGCCGCCGGTGCCTCCTCGGGGATCGCAAAGCACGAGCTCGCGTTGATCTCGCACAGCACGTAGGTGTCGGCCCCGGCCGCATCTTTCGGCCCGTACAAAAAGTCCGCGTCCCAGATGACCGGCAATGACAGCTCATCGATTCCGAGTGTCGCCATCATCTGCGGCGTCCATTCGTCCTCCATTGCTCGCCGCAGCGCCTGGAATTGCGGCGCGTCGGGACCATGCATGATCCGCGGACCCGGCTGCGCTTCAGGCGAGTCCGGTCCCTCCGGCGGCGGCGGGATCAGGGCCTTGATCTTCTGATGCCCGAAGCCTGCGACTCTGGCGCCGCTCATGTAGCAGCGGATCATGCCGTCGGGCAGGCGCGGCTGAAACGCCTGGTCGATGATGCAGCCGCCCCAGCCGAAATAAGGCTCGCACCGCGCGAACAGGGCATCGAGCGGCATGTCCTCAGGGAGACTGCCGCGCTGCGCATGGAGCACGCGAACCATGCCGTCCGTGTCGGGCAGCGCCTCCACCTTCCAGACGCCCTGGCCGCCATTGCCGCGGTTCTGCTTCAGCACGCG
This sequence comes from Bradyrhizobium sp. CB1717, assembly GCF_029714325.1. Lineage (NCBI taxonomy): Bacteria > Pseudomonadati > Pseudomonadota > Alphaproteobacteria > Hyphomicrobiales > Nitrobacteraceae > Bradyrhizobium > Bradyrhizobium sp. CB1717. The sequence goes on along the minus strand of NZ_CP121666.1, from coordinate 6,693,017 downwards.
CGGACCTTCGGTCCGAAGGCGCGGCGGAAACTGGCTGCGGAAGCTTGCCGCGGTGTCGTAGCGATGCGTGTCCGCGCCCCAGCCGAGATGACGCGTCCGGTAGAGCACCTCCTTGACGCCCATCTTGAGGATGATTTCGGGATGCGCGCTCACCCATGGCCCTTGCGCTGCGACGTCGCGCAGCAGGGCGTCGAGCTCGGCGCGCGTCTTGCCCTGGTGGATCGGATCGACCCACACCAGCACGCCGTCAACTGCGAGCAATTGATCGCGGACGGCGCCCGCGACGCTTTCGTCGTAGATCACCGGCGCGGCTTCGATGCCGACGGCGGCGAGCGCTTCGAAGACGCGGACGAAGCGGCTGTTCTGGGCCGTGGCCTCGCGACGCGCGGCCGCGTCGCCGCGTGAGAGGATTGCTAGGGTCTGGCGGGGAGAGGAGTGACGTTCGGTGTCCATGCGCAAGCTCCACGAATTTGCGTGCTGCGCAGAGCTTGGACCGGAGTCTCAAGGGGAGTCTGCATTGTCCCCGTGAAGCCAGCTTACGTGAGATGGCCTTCAGGTTTCAAGAGTGGTCGGCGTGGTTCCAAACGAGGCGTAAAATTCTTTGTGAGAACCCTTGGGGAGCGGTGAGTTGACAGCTCTGCCACCCCGGCTTCTACTCGGCGTGTCGGGGATGTGCGATCTCCCCGTGAGGCGACATGCTCAAGAATCGCGTCCTGATCTTCACCAAGGACGCCGCATGTCATCTGACACCCCGATATCATCCGACACATCATTTCGGCTCATCGTTCCGGCGCGGCGCGCCGGCCTTGTCGATGCGTAACCTTGCGAAACGGGCTTCACCTGGGGCGGGGACACAGGAGAACGACCATGCGCACACGGACAATCCTTCACGCTCTCCTCATTCCAGCGCTGATTGGCGGCGCGTCTGCCGTACGCGCGCTGACCCAGGACGAGCTCGTCGCCAGGATCAAGGCGGCTGGCTACACCGAGGTCAGCGACATCAAATCGACCGCAGAGGGAACGACCGCCATGGCGATCAAGAACGGCAAGCCGGTGCGGCTCGTTGTCGACAGCAGCGGCCAGATCAAGGAGCGGAACTGAGCCGCAGGCGGCTCCGGAAACCGAATTCGAGCCCGAGTTCAAGCCAATGGGAGCAGATCAATGCGCAAGACAATCTCGGCGCTGATGGTTATCGGCGCCTGTTTCATCGCGACTGCCCGCGCGCAGGATGTCGACTGGCAGAAGGTTGATGATGCTCTGGGCCGCAAGCCGGCCGTGACCGGCGACGTGCATCGCTACGGCTTTCCGCGCACCGACCTCACGGTGACGCTCGATGGCGTGACCATCAAGCCGGCGCTGGCGCTCGGCGGCTGGGTTGCGTTCAAGCCCGCCCATGGCGGCGTCATGGCGATGGGCGATCTGGTGCTGCTCGAGTCCGAGATCAACCCGGTCATGCTGAAGATGATCGCGAACGGGCTGGAGATCACGGCCGTGCACAATCATCTGCTCGGCGCGAGCCCCGCGACGTTCTACATGCACGTGGCCGGTCACGGCGATCCCGTGAGGATCGCAACCGCCCTCAAGGAGGCGCTCGCCGAAAGCAAGACGCCGCTCTCGGTGCCGGCTCCCACGGCCCCGCCGCCGGCCGTCGATCTCGACACTGCGCAGCTCGACCAGATCATCGGCGTCAAGGGACAGGCCAATGGCGGCGTCTACCAGTTCAACGTGCCGCGCCGCGATCCAGTCACCGAGCAGGGCATGCAGCTGAGCCCGGTCGGACCGATGGGCGTTGCGACCGCCATCAACTTCCAGCCGACCGGCGCGGGCAAGGCGGCCATCACCGGCGACTTCGTGCTGACCGGCGACGAGGTGAACCCGGTGATCAAGGCGCTGCGGTCGCACGGCATCGCCGTGACCGCGCTGCACAGTCACATGCTGGACGAACAGCCGCGTCTCTTCTTCATGCATTTCTGGGCCAACGACGACGCGATCAAGCTCGCCAATGGCTTGCGGGCCGCGCTCGACAAGACCGCGAGCACGAAGAGCTGATCGAGAACGAAGCCGGACTGGACCGGGCGTTACCGATCAGGATGCGTCGCCTGCGGCGTCCTCGTCATCACCGAGGATCGTCTCCGACAGCAGCGCCGCGGCCTTCTGTAGCGGCGCTATGAACCGGTCCAGCTCGGTGAAGCTCACGCGTGCCACGGGAACGGACACACCCAGGCACGCGATCAGCTCGCGATCCGGCGAGAGGATCGGAACGGCGCAGCCGACCACGCCCCGCACATATTCTTCATTGGTCTTGGCCCAGCCGCGCCTGCGCGTCTCGTCGAGCACCTTCATCAGGCTCTCGACATCGACGATGGTCGTCTCGGTGTATTTGGTGAGTGCGAGTGCGCGGCACAGTTTTTCTCGCGCCCGCTCCGGCAGGCGGCTCATGTAGATCTTGCCGGTCGACGTGCAGTGGAGCGGCGCCGCTTCTCCCGGATTGAACTGGAGCCCCTGCGGTTGCGATACGCGGACGCTGTCGACGTAGGCAACGACATTGTCCCGCACCACGCCGATCTCGCATTGCTCGCCGATTTCAGCCGCAACGGCCCGGAGCACCGCATGCCGGCGCGCGGTCCGGAAAGCTGCGCCGATCACCTTGGCCGACAGCGTGACCAGTTGGTTGCCGACCACGTAGCGCTTCGTTCCCACGGCTTTCTGAAGCAGCCCGCGCTGCTCAAGATTTCCGATCAGCCGGTGCGCGGTCGGCAGCGGCAGCGACAGCGCGCCGGCGATCTCCGCGACCGAGGCTGCTCTGGTCTGGCTCGCAACATAGCCAATGACCGCGAAGGCACGGTCCATTGGCCCGTCGGTACTCGGCTGCTGCATTCGCCCTCCCTCCATTCAAGGATTTCAAATAATTATCATTTTTCGGAATGAAAACTACTGAAATATGAAAATTACTCTAGGCGCGTTTATGGCTTTGCCCATATCGTTGGCGTTGCGGGGCGGTGAACAGGATTTGTGCAGTGCGAACCGCCGCGGACTCAGGAGATCGGGATGTCAGGCCATTACGACGTTGAAGCCGTGCGGAAGGAGTTTCCGGCTGCCGAGCGGATCACTTATCTCGACTCCGGCTTCCAGACGCCGCTTGCGCGTCCCGTCAAGGCAGCGATCGATCGTTTCCTGAGCGAAGGTCTCGAGACCGCCGGCCCCAAGAAAGTCTGGCTCGATCGCGTCGAGCAGACCCGCGAGAAGCTGGCGCGGTTTCTCGGTGCATCGGCCGACGAGATCGCCTTCACCAAGAACACCTCGGAAAGCATGAACATCGCCGCGAACGCGCTGCCGCTGCGCGCCGGCGACAAGGTGCTGATGATCCACGGCGATCATCCGAACAACGCCTACGCATTCCTCAACCTGCGGCGCAAGGGCGTCACGGTCGAGTTCGTGCCGATGACGGAGATCGTGACGGCCGACAGCCTTCGTCCCTACATCGACGCGAATACGCGGGCGATCTCGATGTCACAGGTGACATTCCATGCCGGCCACCGTTTCGACGTCGAAAGCATCGGCGCCCTCTGCGCGGAGAAGGGACTCTATTTCGTCGTCGACGTGATGCAGGCGATCGGCGTCGTGCCGATCGACGCGAAAGCGATGCGTGCGACCTTCATCGGTTCGGGCAGTCACAAGGGGCTGCTGGTGCCGCAAGGGCTGGGCCTGCTCTATTGGGACAAGTCGAGGGCCGAGCTCGAGCCTGCTTATCTTGCAGCCGCGAGCCTTGCGGAAGTTCCGGCCGATCTCATCGCGCAGCCCGACAGGCTCGAGCCTGCCCCGAGCGCGCGCCGCTTCGAGCTCGGCAATTTCAATCTTCCGGCGATCCATGCGCTCGGTGCCTCGCTCGACATGATCGAGGCGCTGGGCGTTGAGAACATCCAGAACCACTGCTTCGATCTCGGCGACCATCTCATCGCCCGGCTCGACGTGCTGGACGTTCGTCTGGTCGGCCCTCGCGCGCGGCAGCATCGCGCGCCGCACATCTACGTCATCGCGCTGCCCGCCGCCGAATGGCTCGGCCATTTCGAGGAGAACGGGATCCGCGTGTCGCCGGAGCGGGACGGCATTCGCGTCTCGTTCGGGATGTTCAACACGATTGCCGATGTCGACCGCCTGATCGAGATCATCCAGCGGCGCGGCGTGAAGCCATCATCGAGGGCCGCATAGGCCGCTCATCAGGGGAGATGTACATGACGAAGTCTGCGCGTGTCTTGAGCATTCTGTCCAGCCTCGCGGTGCTCGGCGTCATCAGTGGACCCGCGGCTGCCGCCGACAGTCCCACACTCGCCAGGATCAAATCGAACGGCGCCATCACCATCGGCCACCGCGAGGCCTCGATACCGTTCTCCTATCTCGGTCCCGACCAGAAGCCGATCGGCTTCTCGCTCGATTTGTGCGCGGCCATCGTCGAACGCATCAAGGCGGAGACCGGCCTGCCCAGTCTCAAGGTCAATTACGTTCCGGTGAACTCGTCCAACCGCATTCCGCTGATCCAGAGCGGCACCGTCGATATCGAGTGCGGCGGCACGGCGAACGACAGGAAGCGGCAGGAGCAGGTCTCGTTCTCGGTCGCCACCTTCGTCAGTCAGCCGCGCTGGCTGGTCAAGGCGGACAGCGGCCTGAAGACGGCCGGCGATCTCAAGGGCAAGACCGTCGTCGTCACCCAGGGCTCCAATGCCGTCGGCTTCGCGCAGGGCGTGAATGCGAAGGAGCAGCTCGGCTTCAACATCGTCCAGGCCAAGGACCACGCCGAATCCTTCCTGATGCTGAACACCGGCCGCGCGGCCGCCTTCATGGAAGACGATATTCTGCTCGCCGGCCTCAAGGCCGCAGCTCCGAACCCGGACGCGCTGATATTTCTCCCCGAGGGCTACGCCAAGATCTATTATGGCCTGATGTTCACGAAGGGCGATACCGGCTTCAAGGCGCTCGTCGATGACGTGCTGTCGAAGCAGATGGCGTCGGGCCAGTTCGAGAAGACCTACGCCAAATGGTTCACGAGGCCAATTCCGCCCAAGAATGAGAACTTGGCGTTCCCGCTGACGGTCGAACTGACGGAACGGATCGCGCATCCCAGCGACGCGGTCGACTAGTAGCGGCAAGGCGGAGAGTGTCCCGCAAACCGAGCCCTGAGGTTCGCCATGTTTGCAGTGCTTCTTGAACAGACGGCGGATGGCCAGCGCTATATCGACTGGCTTGTGTCGGGCCTCGGCTGGACCCTGGCGCTGGCATTCTTCGGCTGGTGGATTGCTTTTGCGGTCGGGGTCATCGTCGGCATCGGCCGCACCGTGCAGAACCGCGCCGTCGCGGCGCTTGCGCGCCTCTATGTGGAGATCTTCCGCAACATCCCGGTACTGGTGCAGATGTTTCTCTGGTATTTCGTCCTGCCGGAGATTCTTCCCATCTCGCTCGGAAACGCCATCAAGCAGATTCCGCCGCCGTGGGGATCGTTCTTTCCGGCACTGGTGTGCCTCGGTCTCTACACCGCTGCCCGGATCGCCGAACAGGTTCGTGCCGGGATCGAGGCCCTGCCGAAAGGGCAGGTCGAGGCGGCAAGCGCGCTCGGGCTCAGCGGCTATCTGACCTATCGCCATGTCATCGTGCCGCAGGCGCTGCGCCTGATCATCCCGAGCCTGACCAGCGAGGTCATGGGCATCTACAAGAACACCTCGGTCGCGCTCACCATCGGGCTGATGGAGCTGACGGCGCAGGCCCGCCAGATCAGCGAAGCGACGTTCCAGACTTTCACCGCTTTCGGCGCCGCAACGCTTGTCTACCTCGCGCTGGCGCTCATCGCCTATCAGGGGATGGCCCTGATCGACAGGGCCGTGCGCATTCCGGGCACGGGACGTGCGGAGGACGCGGCCAAGCCCGCCGCGACGCACGCCGCCCAACAGGTCGGCTCGTTGCCCGACGCGATGGAGGTCGTGAAATGAGCAGCCTCGATTTCTCCGTTGTGCTTCAGGCGTGGCCATACCTCTGGTCGGGCCTGCTGTTTTCGCTGGCGCTGACCGCCGTTGCTTTCGTGGTCGGCCTGATCCTCGGCACCTGCCTGGCGCTGGTGCAGCATTTCGAGGTGCCCGTGCTCGGCAAGCTCGTGCGTGGCTATGTCGCCCTGATGCGCTCGATCCCGCTGATCCTGGTTCTGTTCTGGTTCTTCTTCCTGGTGCCGATCGTGCTTGGCCATCTCGGCGGCAACGGGCGGCCGGTTCCGATCGGCGCGACCTGGACGGCGTTCATCACCTTCGGCCTGTTCGAGGCCGCCTACTATTCGGAGATCATCCGCGTCGGATTGCGGGCGGTGAACAAGGGACAGTTCGAGGCGTGTCAGGCGCTGGCACTGTCCACCTTCGACACCTATCGCTCCGTGATCCTGCCGCAGGTGCTCCGCGTCGCGAGCCCCATCATCCTGAGCCAGACCATCATCCTGTTCCAGGACACCTCGCTGGTCTACGTCCTGTCGCTCACCGATCTGCTCGGCGCAGCCTCGAAGCTCGCGCAGCTCAATGGCCGTCTGGTCGAGATGTATCTGGTCATCGCGGTGGTCTACCTCGCAATCAGCTCGGCGGCATCGCAATGCGTGGCGTCCCTGCGCAGGCGATATGCGATTGCAGGCCGCTAGCGGTTCATCCTGTTCTTTGGAGAGGAAAGATGCTTCAGCTTGCTGCGGGGAACAACACGGGAGCGCCTGCGTCGATCGTCACCGTGGAGAACCTGGTGAAGCGGTTCGGCCATTTCACGGCCCTGAATGACGTCAACCTCACCGTCGCGGCCGGCGAGAAGATCGTGCTGTGCGGTCCCTCGGGCTCCGGCAAGTCGACGCTGATCCGCTGCATCAACCACATCGAGAAGCACGATGCGGGGCGGATCGTCGTCGATGGCGTCGAGCTGACCGGCCGGATGGACGACATCAACGGCGTCCGCCGCGAGGTCGGCATGGTGTTCCAGAGCTTCAACCTGTTTCCACACCTCTCGGTCGTCGAGAATTGCATGCTGGCACCGATGAAGGTGCGAGGCCTGTCGCGCGCCGAGGCGCATGAGCGGGCGATCGGTCTGCTCCGCAAGGTGCGCATCCACGACCAGGCAAACAAGTATCCGGGGCAGCTCTCCGGCGGCCAGCAGCAGCGCGTCGCCATCGCACGGGCGCTGTGCATGCAGCCGAAGATCATGCTGTTCGACGAGCCGACCTCTGCGCTCGACCCTGAGATGGTCAAGGAAGTGCTCGACACCATGGTGGAGCTCGCGCGGGACGGCATGACCATGGTCTGCGTCACGCACGAGATGGGCTTTGCCCGCGAGATCGCGGACCGGGTGGTGTTCATGGATCGCGGCGCGATCGTCGAGGAGGCTGATCCCGAGACCTTCTTCCGCGCGCCGAGGACGGACCGGGCGAGGGATTTCCTCGGCCAGATCATCCACTAAGACGAACGACGTCAGGTCTGGAGCGAACGGGGCAGGGTGCTACGCGGGCCTACCTGGGCTCGACCGGGCCGGCCGGTTTCGGCAGGCGCGTCGGCATGATCTCGTTGCCTTCCAGGGTGACGGGTGCCGCCGCGCCGCTCGCGCTGGGGCTGATGGTAGAGCACATCGGCAGCAGCGCGCTGTGGATCAGCGCGCTCGTTTCGCTCTCGGCCTTCTTTGCGCTCTTGCTGTTACGCAACGAGCAGGCAACATCGACGCCCCTCAAGGTGGGAGAACAAAATTCCTAGGCTGAGCGGTCGGTCCCTGATTGCGGTGATGTGCATCGGCCAGGTCGGCAATCTGCTGCCGCATGTGACGCTGTCCGCAAACCTGGCGCAGCATCTGATGCCGGCGTGGGGTCTCTCGGCCGCCGAAGGCGGTTTGATGGCGAGCGGCTACGCGTTCGGCTACATGCTCGCCGTGCCCGTGCTGACGACCTTGACCGACCGCATCGATGCGCGCCTCGTCCTGCTCTGGGGCTCGATCGTCAGCGGGCTCGCCACTGCTGCTTTCGGCATCTTCGCGCAAGGGTTTTGGTCGGGGACCGCGATCTGGTCGCTTGCGGGGCTTGGATTTGCCGGCGCCTACATGCCGGGCCTGAAGGCGCTGACCGACCGGCTTCCCCCGGGCGACACCTCGCGGGCGGTCACGCTGTACACCTCGAGCTTCTCGGTCGGTGTCGGCCTCTCGTTCCTCGTCGCGCAACTGATTGCCGACCGTTGGGGATGGCGGTCCGCTTTCCTTGTCACCGGCTGCGGCCCGATCGCAATGGTGGTCGCGTGTCTCCTGATCGATGCGCGGCAGCCAGCGCCGAAGGCCGGGCGGCTGCTGAACTTCGCGCCCGTCTTCGGCAACCGCGAGGCGCTCGGCTACATCCTCGGCTATGGCGCGCATTGCTTCGAGCTCTACGGCATCCGCACCTGGCTCGTGGGGTTCTGGACCTTCGTCGTCGCGCATCAAGGCGCGCCGTCGTGGCTGAGCCCCGTCGTGCTGAGCTTCTGCTTCGCGGTGATCTCGATGCCCGCCAGCATCCTTGGCAACGAGGCCGCGCTGAAATTCGGCCGCCACCGCGCGATCACGTTTGTGATGATCGCATCGGCCTGCGTGGCGCTGGCGATCGGGCTCAACGCGAGCGCTCCGGCCTGGCTGCTCGCACTGCTGCTGCTTCTCTACGGCCTAACCGTGCCGGCCGATTCAGGCGCACTGACCGCCGGCATGTCGGCCGCGGCGGCATCCGAGCATCGCGGCGCGACCCTTGCCTTGCATTCGACGGTCGGCTTCGGCCTCTCGGCGATGGGTGCGTGGGGCACAGGCGCCGCGCTCGACATCGCCGGCGGCCCGCAGAGCGCAAGCGGCTGGCTGCTGGCGTTCGTCGTTCTTGCGGCAGGGATCGCGGTGGGGCCGCTGGCGCTGCTGTGGGCAAGGTTGCCTCATGCGAAGAAGCAACGATCGTGAACGCATCGCTCCTAAACGAAAACACCCGCGACGGACGGCTCCGCGCGGGTGTGACGAACTCTCGATGATGCCAGTATGCCCCTGTTTTGCCCGACGGGTCAAACGTGCTCGTAGGTTGCCAATAGGGCCACATGCCTGATGGTTCGCGGATCGGTGAACGGTGACGTTCAAACGTCCGGCATATGCCCGGGACAAGCCCGAGCGTATCTTGAGACTGCAATTCGCAGAACTATTGTCGGGCCGCGCCGCTGGCTCCGGGGATCTGTCCCCCGAACTTTGACGGGCCGGTGCCACTGACGCTCGTCGGTCCGCCGGCCGTCCCATTCGGGTCGGACCTGGCCGCGGTCCGGCCGGGGCCGTGCATCATGTTCATTGAATTGAACCAGCCGTGGTGGTGATGGCGTTTGGCGCTGTGGGCCGAGGCATAGCCGGTCGAGCAGGCCAGTAAGATCGCTAAAGTAAGCGTTGCTGTTTTCATCTGGGTTTCCTCTCAGTTGAGGAAACGGCATGGGCAAGCGACTTGTTCCAAGGCTACGCCGATCTGGAAACTGGAAGCGTCTCTCAAGTGTCGGTCACGTCGACGGGACGCTCCGCGCCGCCTGACCACATGATCAAGCTGACGACCACGCAAAGCATCACGGCTTACAAATGGGTGCACCCGACCGAAGAGAGATAGTCTAGTGATTTCAATACCCCCGCTACTGTGCATGGGGTTGTTTTCGCAACTTTTTGTTTGGCACCGCCGAAACGGCCCGCTCAGCGCCGTCCGCGCGGGGCCTCGGCCTTCGCCGGCGGCTCGGTCTGCGGGCCGCAGGTCGCAGCTTGAAGCGTCGCTTGCGCCTGCGGCATCAGGCCGGGCTCGGGGGCCAGCGCCTTCATCACGATCAGGCCGGTGGTGCTGGGGGAGTCGATGATCAGGCGGTCGGCCGCGGTGACCTCTTCGTCCTCCGGCAGCTCGTTGTGCTGCGCTTCCGTCATCAGGTCGAGCTCGATCACCTTGCGGCCCGCCGAGCGGTCGTTGATGGCGTAATAGGCGATCTCGTTGCGGGTGTAGAACGACACCGAGGTGTAGGCCTGGCTCACCGGCACGGTCAGCTTGATCGGACCGCCCGAGAGGTCGTAGCGGCAGATCGCCAGCGCAAAGGCCGGGTCCATGAACGGCATCGGCGAGGTCTGCGGATCGGCGAGCGGCAGTTGCGTCACGCCGTTGAGCTTGGTCATCGGCGTCAGCCGCGAATAGGCGTCCTGCGTCGCGATCCGCGGCAGCGCCAGCACGCTGACGAGATGGACCACGAGGCCCAGCACCACGCCGGCAACGATGGTGAAGGCGAGGCGGATCATGAGCAGCCCACCGTCGAGATCGTGGGCATCGGCGCATCGCGCTGGGTGCGCGTCGCGACCCCGACAGGTGTGTCGTAGAGGCGCAGCATCAGCGCGTAGCGCTCGATGCCGCCGGTCGGCAGCCAGTTGCCGGCGCGCGAGCGCGAGGCGATGCGGATCTCGAACGTGCCGTCGGACGACCGCACGATCTCCTGGCTGGTGAAGCCGTAGCGGGCAAGCGAGTTGGCGACGAGATGACCCTTGCGGTCGTACAGCGTCAGCGTCCAGAACCGCGCCGGCGGCGTCACGCCTGACACGACGACGTCGCAGCGGCCGTCGAGCGCCTTCTTCTTGTCATCAGTGGTCGCGGTGAAGGCGACGCCGTCGCCGGTGCCGATCGGTAGCTCGCCGTTGCGCACGATGGTGGCGCGCGAATAGGGATCGACGTCGGCGGTGCCGGTGCGCGGGCGCGCGGTCCAGGCGCCGATGGTGAGCGCGCCGATCTCGGTGCCGCGCGTCGTCGTCATCCAGGTGGCGCCGACGCCGACCACGGTCGCGAGCAGAAGGGCCGTCAATGTGATCAGGATCAGCCGCACGGGTTTCGATCAGTTCTTGCGCGGGGCGGATGTGTTCGCATTCTCTTCCGCGTAATTCTGCGGGAAGGCGAGTGCGCTCGATGCTGCGGACGGCTTGGCCGGCTTGCTGTCGTCGGCCGCCGATTTGTTCGCGGTCTTCGCCGCGTCATCGAGCAGCTTCTCGACGCGCACCAGAATATCGGCGCCGCGCTTGGTCAGCACGGGCGGCGGACCGGGCTTGGTCTCCAGCACCTTCGGCGCCGCGCTGGCCTGCGCGTTCGCGTCCTTCGGCTGAGGCGGCAGCTTCTGGCCCATGCCGATGCCGGGGATCTCCCGGACCTCGACGCCCTGATGCGCGGCGACCATGATGTCGTGCCAGGTCTGCGCCGGCAGCGAGCCGCCGGTCATGCGGTTGGTCGGCGAGTAGTCGTCATTGCCGTACCAGACCGCGCAGGTGAAATTGCCGGTGTAGCCGACGAACCAGGCGTCGCGATACGCATTGGTCGTGCCGGTCTTGCCCGCGGTCGGAATGCCGTCGAGGGCTGCGCGGCGCGCGGTGCCTTCGCTGACGACGTGGCTCATCATGCCCGCCATGTCTGCGGCGATGTTCGGCGGAATGGCCTGCTTCGGCTTCGGACCGTCACGGTCCCAGCGCCAGACCAGATCGCCGGCGCCGGTGCGCACCTCCAGCACCGAATGCGGCGTCACCGACTTGCCGCGGTTCGGGAAGGTCGCGTAGGCGACGGCATGCTCGAGCACGGTGACTTCGTCCGAGCCGATCGGCAGCGACGGCGTGTCGGGCAGCGGCGCCTTGAGGCCGAAGCGGCGCGCGACCTCGACGATCTTGGCGCGGCCGATCTTGGCCGGGTTCGGCGCCTTTGGCTGCTCCTTCTGGCCGATCGCGATCGACAGCTTCACCGGCACGACGTTGATCGAGCGTGTGATCGCCTGCGTCAGCGTCACCGATCCGGAATAGGAATGGCCATAGTTCTGCGGGCACCAATTGCCGATGCAGACCGGGCCGTCGACCACGACCGAGTTCGGCGTGAAGCCGTTGAGGAGGGCGGTGGTGTAGACGTAAGGCTTGAACGACGAGCCGGGCTGGCGATAGGCGTCGGTGGCGCGGTTGAACTGGCTGGCGCCGTAGTCGCGCCCGCCGACCATGGCGCGGATGCCGCCGTCGAGGTCGGCGACGACGGTCGCCGCCTGCGTTGCGTGATAATCGCGGCCGAACTGGCGCAGCTGGTTCTCGATGGCGTCTTCGGCCGCCTTCTGCACGTTGGCGTCGATGGCGAGGCGTACCACGAAGACGCGCTCGACGTAGGATTTCGGGAAGGTATCGACCAGCTTGCGCATCTCGTCGAAGGCGTAGTCGAGGTAGTAGTTCGGCGAAGCCTCGTCGCGGCGGTCGACGGCGAAGGCCGGGTTGCGGCGGGCGCCGAACACCTGGCCCTCGGTCATGAAGCCGGCATCGACGAGGTTGTCGAGCACGACGTTGGCTCGCGCGCGGGCGGCGGGCAGGTTGATGTGGGGTGCGTACTTCGTCGGCGCCTTGAACAGGCCGGCGAGCATCGCCGCCTCCGAAAGCGTCACGTCGCGCGCCGACTTGTTGAAGTAGAAGTGCGCCGCGCCGTCGACGCCAAAAGTGCCGCCGCCCATATAGGCGCGGTCGAGATAGAGCTTGAGGATCTCGTTCTTGGTCAGGCGCCATTCCAGCCAGATCGCGAGGAAGGCCTCGTTGACCTTGCGCTCGATGGTGCGCTCGTTGCTCAGGAACAGGTTCTTAGCGAGCTGCTGGGTGATCGAGGAGCCGCCCTGGCGGACGCCGCCGGCTTGCGCGTTGGTGACGAGCGCGCGCGCGGTGCCGGCGATGTCGATGCCGAAATGCTCGTAGAAGCGGCGGTCTTCGGTCGCCAGCGTCGCCTTGATCAGGACGTCCGGAAAGTCTTCCAGCGGGATGGAGTCGTTGTGCTTGATGCCGCGGCTGCCGATCGGGTTGCCGTAGCGGTCGAGGAAGCTCACCGCCAGATCAGACTTCTTCAGCCAGTCCTCGTCCGCGGTCTCGCGGAAGGCGGGGATGGCGAGCGTGAGCATCACGACGAGGCCGCCGAGCCCGAGCGTTGCGCCCTCCGACAGCGGCTCAATGAACACCCAGCGCTTCCACCGCCCGACATAGAAGCGGTCCATGAAGGTCGAGTAGCGCTCGTAGAGCTCGCGGATGCCCTTGGCCGAGGAGAACAGGGAGGAGTCGATGCGCGCATCGAGGTCCAGGAAGAAATTCCGGACCTTCTGCTTCCAATGCGGTGGTATGATCTGGCGCACCTAGAACCCTTGAGGCTTGGTTCGAAAGCGTTCAAGCACCCGGCCGGGGGCGGCATCGAGACGTCTTGAGGGAATGTTGCGGCAAACCCAAGGCGCCCGGTTCGCGTCCTCTGGGGACTTGCTGTTCCTTCTAGCCGAGCAGGACCCATAAACCAATGGTCAGGCTCGCGATTTTGAACAACAGGCCTAATTGACCCCGGTTCATTACGGGCCTCGAAGGGCGTCTGCTTGCACCCTCACGTCCGCCCGCCCTAGATGGCGTTAGCCGTAGCTCTTTCGAATCTTGTTGAGGCGCATGACCGCAGCTCCCAAACGACCTTCCGGACAGGAAGGATTCTTCTGGAAAACCAAGACGTTGGAACAGATGTCTGGGGAGGAATGGGAAAGCCTGTGCGACGGCTGCGGCCGCTGCTGCCTGAACAAGCTGGAGGACGAGGACACCGGCCAGATCTATTTCACCCATATCGGCTGCAAGCTGCTCGATGGGACGACCTGCGCCTGCAAGGACTACCCGAATCGTTCCGACAAGGTTCCCGACTGCGTCCGCCTGACCCCGGCCAATGTCCGCACCCTGAACTGGCTGCCGCCGAGCTGCGGCTACAAGCTCGTCGCCGAGGGACGCGACCTTTATTGGTGGCACCCGCTGGTGTCAGGCGATCCCAACACCGTTCATGAAGCCGGCGTCTCCGTGCGCGGCCGGGTCGAGGGCAGCGAGGAGGAGGTCCCGGACGAGGAGCTCGAGGACCACATCGTGCAATGGCCGGCCGTGCTGCCGAAGCGGGCACGCCTGAAGCGACGCCCGAAGGACTGAGCGGCCGCGCGCCGCCGATCACGTGTTCGGGATGACCCGGGGGTGGGATGCACCCATGCGCCGCGGTGCCTGCCTGGGAAGAACTTTGCTGTCTACATTGGGCTGCATAGAACGAATCCTGCGCGGCGTTGCGCCGCCCCATGCGTCCGATCGAGATGAACAAGTTCGACCGGCAGAGCAGTTCTGCCGACATCCAGGCGTTGCCCGACGACATCGCCGAAGAGCTGTCCCACCTTCCGAGCGAGGTCATCAGCGTCGATGACGCACCGTCCATCGCGCCGCCGGCGCCGCTGAGCTCCGACGAGGTCCGCACCATCGTCATCAGCCTGATGCTGACGATGTTCCTGGCAGCCCTCGACCAGACCATCGTCGCGACCGCGCTGCCGACCATCGGACGCCAGTTCCAGGACGTCTCGAACCTGTCCTGGGTGATCACGGCCTATCTGCTCGCCTCGACCGCGGTCGCGCCGGTGTTCGGCACGCTCAGCGACATCTACGGCCGCAAGGCCATGATCATCACCTCGCTGAGCCTGTTCGTGACTGGCTCGATCCTGTGCGCAATCGCGCCCAACATGCCGATGCTGATCCTCGCGCGCGGCCTCCAGGGGCTCGGCGGCGGTGGCATCATGCCTGTCGTGCAGACCGTGATCTCCGACGTCGTGAGCCCGCGCGAGCGCGGCCAGTACCAGGCCTATTTCTCCAGCGTCTGGATGGTCGGCGGCATTTTGGGCCCGGTCATCGGCGGCGTGTTTGCCGAGCACCTGCACTGGTCGATGATCTTCTGGATCAACCTGCCGCTCACGGCCGCCGCACTCGCGCTGCTGCTGCCGAAGATGAAGAAGATCCCAGTGTTCCACCGCAAGCGCAAGGTCGATTGGCTCGGCGGCGTGCTGCTGATGGCCTCCGCCGTGGTCTTCATGCTGGTGCTGACCTGGGGCGGCACGCGCTATCCCTGGCTGTCGCCGACCGTGCTCGCGATGGTGGGCGGTGCCGTCGCGCTCGCCGTCACCTTCGTCTGGCACGCCCGGCGCGCGGACGAGCCGTTCCTGCCGCTGCCGATGCTCGGCGGAAAGGTCGCGCCGTTCGGCCTGACCGCCGGCGGCTGCGCGCTCGGTGCGATCACGGGCCTCACCGTGCAGCTCCCGCTCTATTACGAGTCGGTCTACCATCTCAGCGCCAGCGAGGCGGGGCTTGCGCTGATTCCGCTCGCGGCGGTCTCGACCTGCGGTGCGGCGATCGCCGGCCGCACCATGGCGCGTGCCAAGCACTACAAGCGCGTCGCCATCGTCGGCACGTCCTGGGCCGCGCTGTGCGGCCTCGGCCTCACGTTCACCACCTTACCGCTCTGGGGGCTGCTGACGCTAATGGCCGCGTTCGCGCTCGGCCTCGGCACGACGTTCCCGGTCTGCGTGGTCTCGCTGCAGAATTCGGTCCCGCGTCCGCAAGTCGGGACCATCACCGGCGCGCTGAACTTCTTCCGCTCGCTGATGTCCTCGTTCACGGTCGCGGCCTTCGCGGCGATCCTGCTGATCGCGCTCGGCGCCGACATTCCGCTCGCCGGCGAACATCATGTCGCGGGCAGCATCCCAGCGATCCCCACCGAGGACATGCGGCACGCATTCCGCTACGTCTTCGGCGCCGCCACCGCGCTGATGACCGGCGCCGCACTCTGCCTGATCATGATGGAGGAGCGGCCGCTGGCCGGCCCCTCCGTCACGCCGCAGGTGGAGATGGCGGAGTAGAGTTAGCCGCCGCGATCGGCGTAGGGATCTTCGCCGGCAGGGTCAGCGGCCTCCTGCCGCGCTCTCTCGCTGCAAGATGGCTTTTCAGCCGCGCCAGTGCATCGGCAGACCAATCACTGATATCGGTGACCGCGACCCAGGCATCGACGTAATGCTCGGGCGCGTAGACATGGCCAAAGCCCATCGGGGTATGGGTCGCGACCGCCATGTCGAGGGCGAGCTGCAGCATCGTCACGATCGGATACCAGCGCAGCTCCGGTGAGACATCCGGTCCGCGCGGCGCGCTCATCCAGGCCGGGGCCTGAAAGGCATCGCGATAGGCGAAGAACGTGATCGCGTCGCTGGCATATTGCAGGTAGACGACGCGCATCGGGCCCCAGGGCGTATCTGGCGGCACCGTCGGCCCGTTCTGGTTCATGAAGCGCACGAAGCGGCTGTCGCGGAATTCCGGAAGCCACGCCGGCGAGCCAGCGTTGCGGTTCGCGGTGACCGAGCGCCAGATGCGGCTCTCGAATGGTGGCCCGCTCCATAGCGCGCCGGCAATGGGATCACCGATCGTCTCGAACAGCTCCGCGGATTTTTCCGAGTTCATGGCGCCGAGGCTGAGCCCGTGAAGATACAGCTTCGGCCGCTTGTCCTTCGGCAAGCTTGTCCAGTAGCCGTAGATTTCCGCGAACAGGGCGCGCGCGGCCTCTGCGCCGTATTCGGGCTGAAACAGCAGCGACAGCGGGCTGTTGAGATAGGAATATTGCATCGCGACGCTCGCGACATCGCCGTGGTGGAGATATTCGACCGTATCCATCGCGGACGGATCGATCCAGCCGGTGCCGGTCGGCGTGATCACGATCAGGATCTTGCGTTCAAAGCCGTGCTGGCGCTTGAGCTCGTCCAGCGCAAGCCTTGCACGCGCCTGCGCCGTGCCTCCGCCGGCGAGGCCCACATAGACGCGCACGGGGTCATGTGCGGCCCGGCCCGTGATGGCGCTGATGTCCGCTGCGGTCGGACCCGAGGCAATGAACCGGCGGCCCGTACGCCCGAGCTCCGTCCATTTCACCAGCGACGCCGGACTTCCCGTGCGATCCGGCGCGGTCGGCTGCGGCCGTTCTGGCTCGTGCAGGGCGTCGAGTTCACGGAAGGACGAATCAAGTGCACGAAATGCCGTGCTGATCAGGACGTTACTGGCGATCGACCAGAACAGCAGGCCGGCAGCCGCGATGCCAATGACGTTCGCGATCTTGCGTGGAATGATGCGCTTCGCGTGCCAGATGAGGAATCGCGACACAAGCGCGAACAGCCGCCCCAGCAGCAGCAATGCGGCGAACGTGACGATGGCGATGGCGCAGACCTTGAAGGGATGCGCGGTTTCGACCGGCGCCATCTTCATCACAGTGCGGATCGAGTTCTGCCATTCGGCGGCGCGCCACAGATAGATGACGACGACGATCAGGCAGCCGGCCGCGACCAGCGCATTGGCACGCGAGCGCAGGCGCGTCGAGGGCTCGGGCAGCTCGAGATAATGCCACAGCCAGCGCCAAAGGTTGCCGGCGAGGTAACCGATCGCAAAGCAGGCGCCGGCAAGGGCGCCTTGCGTGAGATAGCTTCGCGGCACCAGCGTCGGCGTCAGAGCGGCCGCGAAGAACAGCGCGCCCAGCATGAGGCCGACGCCGGACAGCGAGAGCGATTGTCGCCGAATGAGCCGGGTCAGATACATGAGAGCACCTTGTGAACGAAGCTACCGTCCGTCCTTGTCCGGGAAGCCGCTCTTCCGCGGCAGCAGAATCGTGAACTCCGTGAACTTGCCCGGTTCGGTCGCGACGTCGATCGTGCCGCCGTGCTGCTTGACCACGATATCATGGCTCATCGACAGCCCGAGGCCGGTGCCTTCGCCGGCCGGCTTGGTGGTGAAGAAGGGATTGAACATCTTCTCCTTCACCTCGTCCGGAATGCCGGTGCCGTTGTCGCGGATTCGGATCTCGATGCTGTCGCCGCGATCGCGCGTCGTGGCGGTCACCATCGGCTCGTACCCCGCGCCGCCGTCCTCCGCCTTGCGCCTGGTCACCGCGTAAAATCCGTTCGAGATCAGGTTCAGCAGTACCCGCGTGATCTCCTGCGGAAACACTTCGGCTTGGCCGGCCGCGGGATCGAGCTCGTGCTTCAGCGTCACGTCGAACTGCGGTGTTTCGGCGCGGGCGCCGTGGTAGGCAAGATTGAGGCTCTCCTCGACCAGCGCGTTGATGTCGCTCAAGCGGTGCTCGCCGCCGCCCTCGCGCGAATGCAGCAGCATGTTCTTGACGATTGAATCGGCGCGCCTGCCGTGTTGCACGACCTTGTCCAGATTGTCCTTCAGAAGTCCCGTCAGCTCGGCGACCTCGCTGCGGACGTCGCCCGCGAGCGGGACGGGCGCCAGCACCTCGTTCAACTCGCTCGTCAGCTCGGCGGAGAGCGAGGCAAAATTGTTGACGAAGTTGAGCGGGTTCTTGATCTCATGCGCAATGCCGGCGGTGAGCTGGCCGAGCGAGGCCAGCTTCTCGGTCTGGATCAGTCGGTCCTGCGCGGCCCTGAGATCATCGAGCGATCTGGCGAGCTCACGCGTGCGGTCCTGCACCTCGTTGAACAGGCGCGTGTTCTCTATGGCGATCACGGCCTGATCGGCGAAGGTCTTGAGCAGGTTGATCGCCTTGTCCGGGAACTGACCGGCCACCGGCCGCGTCACCGCGATGGTGCCGATCGCGACGCCGTCGCGCAGCATCGGCACCACGAGAATGCTGCGATAGCCGCGGGTCCGCGCCAGCTCCTTCATGGCGTCGGTCAGATCAGGCTCGTTCTGCATGTCGCTGCGGAAGGCATATTCTCCGCTCGTCGCCACCCGGCTGTGAATGCCCGACGAGGACAGCGGCGCCGGGAAGGAGCTGAGCAGGTCCGCATTGCCGGCTTCATTGTCGGTGGTGAAGGCGGCCAGATGCAGCATGCCGTCGATGACGCGGGTGACAGTGGAGGAATGCCCGCCGATCAGCGCCTTGGCACTGTCGGAGATCGCCTGGAACACCGGGGTGACATCGGCCGGCGAAGCCGCGATCACCTTCAGGATGTCGGCGGTCGCAGTCTGCCGCTCCAGCGCTTCCCTTGTGGCGTTGAACAGGCTGACATTCTTGATCGCAATCACCGCCTGGTCGGCGAAGGTCTGCAGCAGCCGCACATGATGTTCGGCGAACGCGCCGGTCGCGCGGCGCGTGGCGATGATGATGCCGATGGCTTCGCCCTCGCTCATCAGGGGCGCGAACAGCATGCTGCGATAGCCGCGGGCGCGCGCGATGTCGCGCGCGGCGGGCTCAAGCTCGGTGTCGGGCAATTGCGCCGCGGCTCCGTTGGCCACGAGCCGGTAGGGCGGGAACTGCGCGAAGGGGACGGGGAACGAGGCCTGGAGCACGCGATCACCGGCCGGATCGGTCGGCGTGAAGGCCGCAAGATGCGCGGCGCCGTCGTTGTAGCGCAGCACCGCGGTGGAGAAGCCGCCGATCAGCCGGTTGGCATTGGCGGCGATCGCGTCGAACACCGGCTGCACGTCCGACGGCGAGGCGGCCATCACCTTCAGGATGTCGGCCGTGGCGGTCTGGCGCTCCAGCGCCTCGCGCGTCTCGTTGAACAGCCGCGCATTCTCGATCGCGATCACGGCCTGGTCGGCAAAGGTCTGGAGCAGCTGCACAAGATCGGTTGCGAATGCGCCCGGCTCGGCGCGCGTGACGCTGATCATGCCGACCGGCGTGCCCCGGTTCATCAGCGGCATGAACAGCACGCTGCGGAAGCCGCGCAGCCGCGCAAGATTCCTGTTCAGCTCCGGGACATCGTCGGCCTCGCTGTCGGGAAACTGGATCGTCTCGCCATTGCGAACCAGGGCGAAGGTCGGAAAGTCCGCGATCTTGCGCGGGAACGATCCCTTGAGCCCCTCGTCAGCTTCAGGACTGGTCGGCGTGTAGGCCACGAGATGCAATTCGTCGCCGATGAACTGCAGCACGGTGGCGGAGAAGCCGCCGAGCAGGCGCTTCGAGCTGGACGCGATCGCCGCGAAGACCGGCCGGGCATCCGATGGTGAGGCCGCGATGGTGCGCAGGATCTCCGCGCTGGCATTCTCACGATCGCGCGCAATCGCGAGTGCGCTGCGTAGCCGCGCGTTCTCGGCTGCGAGTTCGTCGGCGGCATCGTGGGAGGGGTCGGTCATTCGCAATCCGGCTAAATGCCGCGACGGGGCGCGGCACCGGGCCGGATTATCACACCTTCTGCGGCGGGAGCCAGCGCCAGCGACAGCAAGCCTTGCCGCCGAGAGCTGCCCGCTCACGTGCCCGGCCGCGATACCTCGGTCTCCTTGCTGGTGATGAACTCCAAGAGCACCGGCACGCCTTCCTCGGTCTTCTGGATGCCGCGCCTGATTGCGGGGATGATGTCCTCGGGCCGCGTGACCCGCTCGCCATAGCCGCCGAAGGCGCGCGCCATCGCGGCATAGTCGCCCGAAATGTCGGTCGAGCGATATTTTTCGGTCGAGATCGGCATCACCTTCAGTTCGATCGCCATCGAGAAATTGTTGAGCAGGATCGACATGATCGGGATGCGCTCGCGCACCGCGGTCTCGAAATCCATGCCGGTAAAACCAATGGCCGCATCGCCCCAGACATTGATGCAAAGCTTGTCGGGCTTTGCCAGCTTGGCACCCATTGCGAGCCCGAGGCCGTAGCCGAGTTGCGTTGTCTTGCCCCAGCCGAGATAGGTGAGGGGCTCGACCGCCTTCCAGAACGGCGAGAGCTGGTCGCGTGGGCTGCCGGCATCGTGTGTGATGATGGTGTTCTTGATGTCGACGGTGTGCTGCAAGTCCCACAGCACGCGATAGGGGCTCAAGGGTGCATCGTTGCTGGTGAGTTTTGGCATCCATTTCGCCAGCCACTCCTTGTGCGAGGCCGCGATCTCGGCCGCGACCGCCGAGGCGTCGCGATCCCTGGTGACGGTCGTGCCGATCTCCTCCAGCAACGCATCGAGCACGAGGCCGGCATCGCCGACGAGGCCGATGCCGGCTTCGACATCCTTGTTGAGATGGTTCGGATCGAGCGTCGAATGGATGATGGTCTTGCCCTTGGGCATCGCGATGCCGAAATTTGTCTCGGTGAAGGAGCAGCCGATGCCGAAGATGACGTCGGCCTCGGCGAGGAATTTCGGGACTGCGCGCGGCACCGCGAGCCCGCCGGAGCCGAGCGAGAGCGGATGCGTTTCCGGAAACGCCGATTTGCCCCCGAGGCTGGTGGTGACGGGGATAGCGAGACGCTCGGCGAGGCGTTTCAGCTGCGGCCAGGCCTGCGCGTAATGCACGCCCTGGCCCGCATAGATGACCGGCCGCTTCGCACTCACGAGCAGGCTTGCTGCCTCTTTCACATGCACGGGATCGGCGCCGTAGCGGGTGCGCAGAACCGGCGTGTAGTTCAGCGGCTCCGGCACCTCCTCATTCCACATGTCGGAGGGGATCTCGACGATCACGGGCCCGCCGCGGCCGTTCTTCAGCTTGGTGAAGGCCCGGCGGAAGATGTTGACGACCTCCGCGGCCAGGATGATCGGCTCGGTGGATTTCGCGAACGGCTTCATCGCCTCGCTGGAATTGAAGTTCGGCTCGATATGCGCGAGCCGGCGCTGATAGCCCATCGGCAGCACCAGCACGGGCACGGATTCGCCGAAGCACTGGGCGACGCCGCCCATCGCATTCTCGGCGCCGGGTCCGTGCTGCATGCAGAACGCGCCGATGCTGCGTCCCGAGGTCACCCGCGAGATTGCGTCAGCCATGTGGATGCCGACGCGCTCCTGCCGCACCATGACGGGACGGATCTCGGCCTTGGCCGCATGCTCGATCAGGTGATTGACCGGATAGCCGCAAAGGATCTCGATCCCCTCGCGCCGCATGATTTCCGCAATCGCAGTGCCGAGCTTCATGGCGTCTCTCTCCTCAGGCGAGGCCGGTTGATCCGGCTGGTTGGGGAGAGAGGATCAGGAAATCGGAGAGGCGTAAAGCGCGCGCGGTGGGCGCGGCGGTAGGCCAGCTATGCACCGCGGGCGTGCATCGGCTCCGGCTGGCGATAATGGCCGCAGCCGTTCGCCGTTGGCTGCCTGCGCTGCAGCAGGCGCTCGGCCGCAACGAGATCCGGCGTTTCGAAGCCCTCGGTGAACGCGTCATAAATCGGGGCGAGCAGTCGGATGGCCTTCGCCCTGCGGCCGGTCGCGATCCAGTGTGCTGCGAGATCGGTGGCGATCCGCAGCTGGAATGTCATCGCGCCTATGGCGCGCGCTTCGGTAAGCGCCTGCTGGAGCCGCTGCTCGGCGCGCAGCGGCTCGCCGGCGTGGAGCAGGACCGCTGCGTCGACCCGCTGCAGTTCCGACCGGCACCAGCGCTCGCCCTGACGTTCCTGATGGTCGATCGCACGCGTGATGGCTTCGCGCGCATCTGCGATCCGCCCCTGCCGCAGATAGGCGCGGGCGAGGACCGCGAGATAGCTGCCGATCCGCATCAGGAAGCGACATTCGATCAGTTCGTCGATTGCGGCTCGGATATCCTGAACCGCGCGCGGATCGCCACGTAGCTCGCGAAGGCAGGCGGAGAAATAGCGCTCGACCGGAACCCAGCGCGAGATGCGCTCGCGTTCGAGGTTGCGACGCAGCCGCATCGTGTAACTCTCGAGCGCATCCAGATTGCCGGTTTCCAGTGCAACCGGAAGTGCGGCGAGCCCGAGTGCGTTCGACTGCGACACCCAATGGCCGCCGCGGTCCGCGGCGTCGACCGCATCACGAGCGAGCCTTGCCGCGTGGTCGGCCTGCCCTTGCATCCACGCCACGAAGGGCAGGTTGAAGCGGACGGTGATGAATCGGTAGACCTCATTCGCATCCTTGCGCGAACGGCCCTCGGCCAGCGAATAGGTCGCCGCGAGGCGATCCAGAACCGGGCGGCTCTTGCTCAACTCGCCGGCGAAGGCGCGGGCCCAGGCCAATGCCCGATCGGCTTCGGACGTCGCCGTCAGGTCGCGGCCGCGGTCACTGTCGGCGAGCGCGGTGGCCTCCTCGAGATAGGTTGTGGCGCGCGGGACCTGACCGATCTGCAACAGGTAAAAGGCAAAACCCACCAGCGCTCGCTGCTGATACTCGATACTGCCGGCGCGCCTTGCAAAGGCGATCGCATCGAGCCAGGCAACCTCGTTCTCGTTCGACATCTTGCGGGCGTAGAACAGGCTCCATCCAAGGGCGCAGGCGAGCTTTGCCTTCGATAGATCGTCGCACGCGACGGTCTTGGCCAAGGCGAGCGCGTCCTCCAGCCGCGCCTGCGCTTCCGACAGGATGGAGGTTTCCGACCACAAGGTGATCGCCGCAACTGCGAGCCTGATGCCGAGGACAGCATCGCCGTCCTCGCCGAAGGCCCACGACAGCGCCGCTCTCAGATCGGCAATGCGGCCGAGGTAGCGCTGGGTCCAATCGGCCGGCTCGCGCCAGTTCCATTCCTCCTCGGACTGCTCGAACAGCGCAAGCACGTGCTGCGCGTGGTGGCGCAGCGCCTGGCCGCAGGCGGGATCGGCCTGGCGCCGCTCGGCCGCATAGCGGCGTGTGCTGTCGAGCAGCCGGTAGCGAAGGTGCGCTCCGCGGGCCTGCGCACTCAGAAGCGATTTGGCGACGAGGCTGCCGAGGCCGGTGACGACGTCGACCGGCGTGAGCCCTGCCGCTTCTGCGACGAAAACCGCATCCTCGGCGTCAAAGGCGTCGCTGAACACCGACAGCAGGCCGAACAGTCTGGCCTCCTTCTGCGACAGCAGCCGGAAGCTCCAGTCGATCGTCGCCATCAGGGTCTCGTGGCGCGGCGGCGCGCTCTCGGCGCTGGGCGCGCGAAAGCCCAGGTTCTGGTCGAGCAGCGTCACCAATTCGCGAGGATTAAACCTGCCGATCTGGGCTGCTGCCAGCTCGATGGCCAGCGGAAGGCCGTCAAGCGAATGGCAGATCGAGGCGACCGCCTCGCAATCGTCATCGACGAACTGGTAGCCCGACCATTCGGCGGCGCGGCGGACGAACAGCTGCACCGCTGGAAACTTGACGGCCTGATCGACCGACAGGTCGAGGCCAGACTTCGGCGAGGCCAGCGAGCCAAGCCGTACGACGTGCTCGGTGACGGTGCCGAGCGCTTCGCGGCTCGTCGCCAGCAGCCTGGACGGCGATGTGTCCGTCAGGAACTTGCCGGCGAAGATCGTGGCGGCGGGCAGCACATGCTCGCAATTGTCGAGGATGAGCAGCATCTGCCGCGGCCTCAGATAATCGAGGGCGGCAGCCAGACCGTTGTCCGTATTGCCTCTGATGCCCAGTGCCGTCACCAGCGCCGTGCCGAACAGCGTCGGATCGGAGATCGTCGCGAGATCGACGAAGCAGACGCCGTCGCGGCACCGCGGCGCAAACGCCTGGGCGACAGCCACGGCGACCGTCGTCTTGCCGATGCCTCCCGCGCCGGCCAGGGTCACGTGCCTGTTGTCGGCCAGCAGATCGGCGATTTCGACGATGTCCGCCTCGCGACCGACGATGCCGCGCAGCAATGGCGGCCTGGACAGGGGGACCGGTTCGGCGAGCGACGGATCGTCCTCGACCTCGCCGATGCTGATTTGCACGTCCGCAATGAACTTGTACCCGCGGCGCGCCACGGTCGCGATGTAGACGGGCTCGATCTGGGTATCCGCCAGCGAACGCCGCAAGCTCCACATGTTGACCTTGAGATTGCTGTCGTGGAGGAAGGTGCCCGGCCAGGCCGCCGCCATCAGCTCATTCTTGCTGACCAACTCACCGCGGCGCTGCACTAGCAGCTGCAACAGCTCGAATGCGCGTCCGCCCAGTTTGACGGGGCGCCCGTCGAGCAGGAGGAGCTGGCGGCTGGGAACCAGTCGGAATGGGCCGAAGGAGTAAGTCAGTTCCTGTCGGCGTGTGCCCCGTTGCCGTATCTCCGTGGCAGCCTGCATTGATCATTGCCAATCGATCGAAGAGATCGTCTGCAAATATCATGCGCCGCAAACTTGTTGGAGTGGGCCGTTCTGAATTCGCACGATTGCGGCGGGCATTGCCCGCAGGATGGCTGCGACAAAACCGCTCGCGCGCAGGCCGGCTATTTCTTGGGC